>PLFD01000055.1 GCA_003136635.1 candidate division FCPU426 bacterium
GCAATTAGGTTTGACTACAGCATTGAAAAAACAAGAATCAAAATACATTCAATAAGTCACTTTCATTTGAATTTTTCTCATACAAGAATTCCAGTATTTGGCCCGTTAAGTGTGGGTCATTTTGGGAGGTTTGTTTGTAAATATTTTTATCCTAAGTATTGGATTGAATATTTAAAAAATGAATCAGTTGGATTAAAGCACTTGCAAAGAACGGTGTTGGCAGAAGAAGAAAAAGATATTTATTTTAATGTCCGCACAACTTAAAAATATTAATGGAGGAAACAATTGACTATTGATGGGGTTGAAGCATGTTTAAAGACTTACCCTCAAATTGTGGTAGTGGTTGTTGCTCTGATTGGCGCAGGGGTCTTGAAAATATTTAAAAGCCCCTTATTAAAACTCCTTTCTTTCATTAACGAACAATTGAAGGTTATGGTCAGGCCAAGTCCAACGGTACATTGCGAACAAGATGTTACCGATATTCAACAAAGCTTTTGGTTTTATTTATTTGCCGGTGAAATAGGGAAAAGAGTGTTTGTCCAAATAAGAGGAAGATTTCATATAACAATAAGTGGTTGGTGGGAGAATCAGCCGAGGTTTATCAAGGTGATTTTCAAACCCACCCAAAACATTGGAACTGGCTATTATGAAAATTACGGGGAGTTTAGAGAGAACGACGATATTCCTATGGATAGAATGACGCTTTCAGAAGGCCGCACCTACAATTTACACATTGATGTTGATATCAAAATGGGCCACGAAATTGAGAGGAAACCCCTAAAAGGTGAGATTATTCTCGTTGATCAATTTGGAGGGGAATTCAGTTTAGGGATTCGGACATTTCGCGCTCAATGAAAGGTAAGATCTGTAAACCCGCAAGAAGCAAAGGGCAAGGTTTATTTGTTCTGCATTAAGAGATATCAGTACTGGGGCGGAGCAAAATGTTTTTTCCAGCCAGTTCTTTTTTAATTTTTTTAATTAAGCCGTTATCGTCCGTGTAAATCGTTACTTGTTCAAAATTTGGAAATAGTTGTGTTAGTTTTTGTTTGACAGATACTTCGATGAGCATAAGCGTTGCGGCAAGAATAGAAACGTCACCAAATCCAGTCATGTTATAAAATGAGCGGCCACCATACTTGTTTAGGATATCGCTGTAGTGTTTTAGATAGATTGCCTCGTCGAAATTGCCGGATTTGATAATTTTTGAAATGCGAGCTGGAAGACCTTTTCCGTGTATTATTTGTGTCATTTCAACTTCCTCTTCAACATCAGGTGCCAAGTAATAGTTATTTTGTAGAGCAAAATTCTTGGTGAAAACGTAATGAACTCCGTTTGTATCAATTAAGTTCATATGCCAAGCTCGTTACGATATTTGCGATATCCTTTTTTATTGGATGCTCCCCATATCAAATGTTGTGCCTGAACACTCGACAGCGATCCACTTCGAATTCCAATATTGATGGCTTGAAATGTTATTCGGCCACAAAATTTTTCTACCGACGTTGAAACTCGTGGAGAATTCATGTGTGTCTTAGTCTTCTTGGGAACATATACTGGTGGTTTTAATGCATCGTATTCTTGCTTTGAAATGATTCCTCTCATCCGAAGGGTAGTGACCAGCGCCAATGGGGACACTTTAAATTTATTTGAAAGATCGTCTCTCATATTAGAGGTGATACTCTGCTCACGAAGAGGTTCAACTTCGGTTGTTGGAATGAGAAGTTCCGTTGTAATTGAATGTAACTTTGCTGATATACCCTTTGCTTTCAAAATCTTTGCTTTAAAATTTTTATCAAGAAAATAGTCGTATTGTTCAAGCCCGATAATTGCAATTAGATAAATCAATGTATATATCTGTCTACTTTCAACTTCGTCCGGATTCACTTCACTTGGAAGGAAAACAAAAGGCACTTGGTCATCTCTAATCACGAAACCACTTGTGCTTTTATAAACGTCGTTTTGTACAACCTGCCAAGCTGGCAGCAATTTATTTGTCAGGACACCCCTGGAGACGTTTATGTTTTTATCTTCTGTCTGTGCGATGAAATATTTCAAAGCCCGTCCCTTGCTGGTAAAACTCCACAACGTCGAACGATCGATTTTAAAGTGGGTGAGTATATGATTAACTGCTTGGCTAGTCTGCATGCCTTGCAATGATCCGCAGAAAGAGTTGTTTGAAAAAGTAACTGAACTCGTTAGAAAGTTTTGTTGGCGAATTAACCGATCAATAATACGTTTTGAAGTTACGTTACCGGTTCCTTTTCGCTTAGCAATTAATTTGGAAGAGACTTTATATTTACGTTGCTTATCGATTTGAGCTATTTGATTATCAAGATTGGTACGGTTTAGAAGGAACATCTGCCAAGGGATTAGGATCTTTTCGCTTTCTGCCTGTAGATCCATAAAATCAATATGACCGTTAGCGAATGCCTCGCTGAAAATGGGACGATCTATCAATTTTTCTTCAGGATACATGCCAAGTACGCGTTCAATGACATTGTCTTCGATTTCTGTTGAGTTAGTGCCGTTGGCCTTGATCCACATAGACTGTTCTGACCCGCCCTCGAAAACTGGTTTGCCTGTAAGGTTATAATAACCCGAAAGGTAGATTGGAAATGGCAACAAAGGGGAAGCTTTATTACAACTCTGAATATATGAAAGCGAGAATTGTGATTGTTTACTATGAAATTGAGGAAATCGTAAATATTAGAGTTAGAGTTGAATGTAAAACATAAAGGTTCCGGCCAACACTCAACACTTTAAAAAATAAAGGGTGCCTGGTTCCTTTTGGCTTTAGAACATTTCAGTTTTCATTTCTTCGCCCGTTCTAAAAATACCCTAGGCGTAACAATGGACAGGCGTTCCAAACCAACTGTCTTCAGCTTTTCTTTCGTGATGGAAAGAAGATCCAAATCGCCGGTCACCAGGAAGTCCGCGGAGACGGTTTTGGCCGAACACAAAGGTTCCAGGCCAACATTCAACACTTTAGGCCAGACCCCTCAATCCCCGCGCCCGGAAATAGGGGCCTGGCTTACAAGTTACATTTTAATACTGATCGGAGTTCTATGAGCTGGACGGACGATATTCACGAAGAACTTCACGAAATGGACGCCCAAGGCTTAAGGCGCCGTCTTCGCGCGGTAGATCTTTTAGGCGGCATGAGAGCTTCAGTTGAAAATAAGGACTGTATTCTTTTTTGCACCAATAATTACCTGGGGCTGGCCGATCACCCTCATGTTTTAGAACGATCATCCAAGACAATTTTGCATTGAAGGCAAAGCCTGACCAGGTTGATATTGAGCCTTTTTCAAGTATATCAATTTATACTGTTATTTATGTATAACCGTGTATAGATGTGTATAATTGTGTATAAATTTTCACGAAATAAATATTAACGGAAAACCAAAATGGACAAAATCAAAAACCCGTTCTCGCCGGGCGCGGGATCACCGCCTCCGGAGCTTGCCGGTCGTGACGGCATTTTGGAAAGCGCAAGGGTGCTCCTGGGCCGTGTGAAAGAAAAACGGTCAGAAAAGAGCATCCTCCTGACGGGTCTTCGCGGGGTAGGCAAGACGGTCCTATTGAACGAAATTGAACGGATAGCCGCGGATCAAGGTTATCGTACCATTCAGATCGAGGCGCATGAGGACAAACCCCTCGCGGCGCTCTTGGTGCCGCATCTTCGCCGTTTGCTATATGACTTGGACCGGATCAAGGGCGTGAGTGAGAAAGTCCGGCATGGTATTGGCGTATTACGAAGTTTTATTGGAACGTTGAAGTTAACCTATGGCGATTATGAGGTGGGTATCGACATAGAACCGGAAAAAGGGTCCGCCGACAGCGGTGATTTGGAGGCCGACTTGCCCAATCTTTTCGCGGCGGTTGCGGAAGCGGCAGAAGACCGGTCAACGGCGATCGCGGTACTGGTTGATGAAATCCAATATTTCAATTCATCCGAACTGAGCGCGCTGATTATGGCCATGCACCGGATGCAGCAACGCCGGCTCCCTCTGGTCTTGATCGGGGCCGGGTTGCCGATCCTGCCTGGATTGGCTGGGGAATCGAAGTCTTACGCCGAAAGGCTCTTCAGTTTTCCCGATATCGGACCCTTGTCGGCAAAAGATGCCGCCAAGGCGCTCCAGGATCCGGTGAAAGCCGAGGGAGTGGAATTTAAGCGTGATGCTTTGGGTGAAATCTGCGAATTGACGAAAGGCTATCCCTATTTCATCCAGGAGTGGGGCTACCAAGCGTGGAATCATGCCGAGTCCTCGCCCATAATTCTTAAGGACATCAAGGAAACCACGCAAGTCGTCGCGGACCGCCTGGATAAAAATTTTTTCCGTGTGCGTTTTGACCGCCTTAGGCCGCGGGAAAAGGATTTTCTCCGCGCGATGGCCGATATTGGCCCGGGTCCGTACCGGACGGGTGATATTGCGGATGCCCTCGGTGAAAAAATCAATACGTTAGGCCCTATGCGGGCAAGCCTTATTAAAAAAGGGATGATTTACAGCCCGTCCCATGGGGATTTGGCTTTCACGGTGCCTCTCTTTGACGAATTCATGCGCCGGGCTATTCCGAAGTTTCAGACAAAAACAAAAAAGAAATCAAACCTAAAACCAAAACGTAATTTATAGCATAGGGTTAAAATCGACGGAAAAGCCGGGCGGTATCAAATGGAATTGTTGGGAACAGTATGGGTACGGTACCGGATTCGAAAAATTCTTCAGAAGCTCAAGAAGGAGGGGCGAATCCGGGTGGTGCAAATGGGCTCCAAAGGAAAATGGCGAAAAATATAGGGTTTTAATTAGGTACTATCCCGGCCAACTAGGTATTTTGAGGGGTGATAATACCTAGTTGAATAGAACCCAGAGTTTTGCTTACAGATTAAATTTTAATACTGATCGGGGTTATATGAGTTGGACGGACGATATTCATGAAGAACTTCACGAAATGGAGGCCCAGGGTTTAAGGCGCCGTCTTCGTACAGTAGACCTATTGGGCGGTATGCGGGCTTCGGTTGAAAATAAGGACTGTATTCTTTTTTGCACCAATAATTACCTGGGGCTGGCCGATCATCCGCATGTTTTAGAACGATCTCAAAAAGCGCTGTTTCGCTATGGCGCCAGTGCTCAGGCCTCCCGTCTCGTTTCGGGTCATTTGCCCATTCATCAACAATTGGAAGAAAAGACAGCGGCTTTTAAAGGATCTGAGGCCTGTTTGGCTTTTCCAACGGGCTATATGGCCAATCTGGCGGCGGTTTCAGCCCTGGTTGATGAGAAAGACGTTATTCTTTGTGATCGTCTCAATCACGCCAGCTTGATTGACGCTTGTCGTATGTCCAAAGCCAAGTTTATGGTTTATGAACATCTGAACCTTGAAGACCTTAAAGCACAGTTAGAAAAGACGGCCAAATACCGCAGACGGTTAGTGGTGACAGATGGATTGTTCAGTATGGATGGCGATCTGGTGCCTTTATTAAAGCTAATGGAATTGGCCCATGAATATGACGCGTTGGTCATGGTGGATGACGCCCATGGTACGGGTGTTTTGGGTCCGACGGGACAGGGGATCATCCACCACTTTCCCTTAAAGCATTTTCCAGCGGTCGTGGTGGGTACTTACAGCAAGGCAATAGGAAGCATGGGCGGGTTCGTTTGCGGTTCCCAATTGTTTATCGAATATCTTTTAAACAAAGCCCGTACGTTTATTTACACCACGGGATTGCCGCCGTCAGTTTGCGGGGCTTCGCTGGGGGCTTTGGAAGTGATGGAACAGGAAACCAGCCGGGTGGATAAGCTTTGGGATAATGCCAAAAAGATTCGCGTTGGTTTAAAGGCGCTGGGTTATGACATACCCAGAGGGGCCGGGCCGATATTGCCTGTAATGGTTGGCGAAAATGAAGAAGCCCTGCGTATGTCAAAAAGGCTTTTAGAAGAGGGCATCCTTATCGTTGCCATTCGTCCGCCCACAGTCCCCAAAGGCACAGCCCGTTTACGGCTTTCCGTATCGGCGGCTCATACGGATGAGGATATTGTTAAGCTTTTGGATGCGTTTAAGAAGCTATAACAAAACATCTTTAACCACCAAGGGCACCAAGTTCACCATGCCGACCTTCAATAAAGCTTTTAACAGGGTGTTGAAAAACTATTTTCAACAACCTGTTAATGAGGTCGGTATAGTACCGATTTCCATAATTTGTTTTATGGTAAATCGGCACAAGAAAGGCAAAACCAAAATTTTGGTTTAAACATTAATACGACTCTGATAAATAATTAGTTTAAAACCCTTCCCCGAATAGATAGGGATATCTCCCTTCTTTCGCAGTTATAATGAGTAGTATTAATCAGGTTAATTTTAATAACGGGTTTTAATCATGAAAATAACAATACGAATTAATGATCAACTGTACCGTTTAGCCACTCAGTTGGCCGATAACACCCACCGATCCATTTCCGAGGTGGTTGAAGAGGCTTTACGGGAAACCTTAAGGCCGACGGTAAAAATTAAATTACCAACCTTTAAGGGTAATGGCCTCCAACCTGGAATTGACTTGGATGACACCAATTCCTTGTTAGAGGCAATGATTTGAAAAAACTTAAAAATTTAGGTTTGTTTATTACAGCTACCGACACAGGCGTGGGAAAAACTCTCGTTTCAACGGGGTTAGCCCGGTTTCTATTGAACCGTGGTATTTCAGTGGGAGTGTTTAAACCCATTGCCTCTGGCGGAACAGTCAGTGAAGACGGCAAGTTACTTCAAACGGCCGCCCGGTTGCCCCATTCGGCTTATCGCGGAATTGTTCCTTTTCATTACCAGCAACCTTTGGCACCATGGGTAGCATCCTGGAAAGAGGGAAAAGTTGATCTGGCCAAAATCGAAAAGGCTTATCAAAAAGCCAAAACATCTTGCGATTTTTTGGTTGTCGAGGGAGTGGGTGGTATACAGGTACCGATCACTCAAGACTTTTTTGTGACAGACTGGATGATTAAATGGAAATTGCCGGTATTGGTTGTGGTTCGTGCAGGTTTAGGAACCATTAACCACACGCTATTGACGCTAGAGGCTCTTCAAAAGCGCAAGATTAAGGTAATAGGTGTCTTGGTAAATGGTTATACCGGAAAGGGTATTGCGGAACAAACCAATGTAAAGGCTCTGAAAAAGCTTTTAAAAGTTCCAGTTTATGGGCCTTTAAAGTACAACCCCCGTTACCGAAAAGATTTAGACTTGTTGGCAAAGGATGTGGCAAAGCTGGGGTTGCCTATCATTTAGAAAGAAGTCATTACCGGCTGCCAAGGCCATCCGGCCTTTAGCCGTGTACACAGTTTTTCCATTTTATGGGCCTGTGGCCCAAATAATACGGTAACTGTGTGGCAGCTCGGTCCAAGTACGCAAATGGGGTAACTTACTCATCTGGAATTGATTTGATCGTGTTTAATGCTAAAGAGAGAGCTGTCCCTTGACGAAATATCAAATAACAAAACAGCATAAGTGTAGTTATTGCAAAACAGGCGATTTGGCGATTTTGAATTATTCACACGCGAAGATCAAAAACGAAGTTGATTTTTTATATATGTGCGTTAATAAAGGGTGCGAACATTTTGAGATAAGGGATCAAAAATATGGTCCCTATTCCATTTATAAGCTGCCTGAAGAAGAACGGCAGTCATTGAATAGCTAGTCTAAAGGGGAAATTGGAATGAAGCGTTGGAGTATCGCCCTATTTTTAATTCTTTTAACAACGGGAGTGGCTTTTGCCGCTCCCAAAACTGCGGCTGAGTATTTAGCGGCGGCCGCTCAACTCTATAGCGCTAAAGATTATCAAGGCGCGGCTTACAGTTATGAAGCGGGGTTGGTATTGGACCCTAATAATGCCGGTGGTTATCAGGGTCTGGGTGATTGTTACTATTATTTGGGACGTCAAACCGACGCGATGATGGCCTATCAAAAGTCTTTGGCTTTGAATCCCAGTAATCCCAAGTTGACCGATTTTATTAAAACTTTTAAGCCGCAGGACGCCGCAGGCGCGAGTGATGGAACTACAATAACTATGTTTTCCCAGATGCAAGCCACACCGGTGATTGACTACAGCAATACGAATTCAGAACCATCAACTGTTAAGTCAAAACCGGAAGTCAAATTCGCGATCGATAAAAGTACGTGGATTCGTTTTTCTGCCGGCTATGACTTTGCCCTTTTGAGTGATTTTAACAACGGAGTTAACGCTCAGCAGACGCTATTGGACTCCAATCCCAATTCCACAACAGCTACGACTACCAGTACGGGTAGCAATGGGTTTCGCGCCGGGGGTGAATTTGGTGTGGATTTGGATCAAGGAAATGGTTTTTCCATTAGTTTTGAAAATGTCTGGACCCAGGGCATTAGCTATAACAATAACGAAACACAAACGCTGGTTGACAGCTCGGGTACTACGGTTCTTGCCCCTCAAAGCGAGTCTTTTCAACCGAGTTTATTCAACGTTTCGCTGAACTATTACGCCTATCTTCCGGCTGGCAAAGGCTCGAGAGCTTATTTCACCGTAGGCGGCGGTTATTATCAGGCGACGGTTGGTTTTGTGGGTGTGGACCCGACTCTTTCGCCAACTAATGAAAATGGTACTTTTACAGACAGCGCTTTTGGATGGACATTCGGCTTTGGAGATACTTTAGCGGTTGGAAATTCTTTCGGACTCACCCTTTCAGCGCGGGGACGAATTGTCGCGTTTAATCAAATGACAACGACCTCGGTTAACAATTCAACCAATTCAGGACCCTATGCCATTGTGATTGATAATTCGACTTCTACCACCGCCGGGACGATTAATGTCACTCCCGTTTCAAATATAAACGCCACGAGTTATCGCTACGCGGTGCTGGATTACACGGGTTTCGACGCGGATTTATCGTTTGCTTTTTATTTTTGAAATTGGAGAAATAGATGCCCATTAGAAAGCGAAACGCATTTGGAATCGGTTTGATTCTTGTGTTATCTGTTTGCCTCAGTTCCTGCGGTAAAAAAGAAAATATCGATTGGGTTACCTATCACAGTTTGGACAAGCTTTTTACAATCGATTATCCGCCCACTTGGGAACATTCTTTGGACGGCCATGTTTTTAATATTACTCCACCCGATAAAACGGGGTTGGTGGCCGTTTCGGGTTATATAGATCCCGGAACCACCTTCGACGAAAAGGCGTTTAAAGCCATGGTCATGCTGGATTTTGTGGAATGCCGTGTGAAAGAACCGTTTAAAGCCGTAACCGGACACGAATGGATAGGTGAGGACGCGCTTTATGAAAGAACTATTAACGGTCAAAAATTCATTTATCTATTCCGGGTGGCGCATCGCGGACAAGTGGGGGCTTTTATCGCGGTGAGCGATTTGGAAATTCACATGAAAGCCAACATGGGGAACTATAAGCAAATCATGGATTCACTGGTTATTTTGGATGATCCGACAAAACCGGAAGACCTGAGCAGGACAACGCCTGTGGTAGAAAAAATAAAACCATGGCAGGAAAAGTTGATCGATTGGATCCGGTCAACCGAGAAAAAAGAAGACAAAAAAAGTTATTACAGTAATTAAAGCGATTAAGCGCGAAAAGTGAATTACCAAAAACTCTCTCAAAAAGACAAAAAATATCTTTGGCATCCCTTCACCCAGCAGCAAGAATGGATAGCGGATAAAGATATTACGATCATTACCAAGGGCAAAGGCACTTTTCTTTACGACGCGAAGGGTAAAAAATACCTGGATGGAGTTTCTTCTCTCTGGTGCAACGTTCACGGACATCAAGTGCCCGAAATCGACAGAGCCATTCAAAAACAGCTCAAGAAAATAGCCCATTCGACACTGTTGGGCGCTTCCAACGAACCCGCCATTTTACTGGCTGAAAAGCTGGTTAAATTGGCTCCCAAGGGATTGACCCGGGTCTTTTATTCGGACTCGGGTTCGGAAGCCAATGAAATCGCGGCCAAGATGGCTTTTCAATATTGGCAACAGAAAAAACCCGCAAAACCCAAGAAGAATTTGTTTTTGACCGTGCGGGAAGGCTATCACGGCGACACCATTGGTTCGGTCAGTCTGGGTGGCGTGGATCTTTTTCACCAAATTTTTGGACCCATGTTATTTAAGACGCTTAAAGTAAAAAGTCCGCATGATTATTCCAGCCGGAAAGTATCCAATACTCAATGGCTGAAAGATTGCGTAAAAGAAGCAGAAGCGGTTTTTAAAAAGTATGGTTCTCGACTTGCGGCGGTTCACATGGAACCGCTTATGGAAGGGGCTGGAGGTATGCTGGCCCATCCCTGGGGTTACTTAAAAGCGATCCGCCGGTTATGCGACAAGTATGAGGTTCTTTTAATTCTGGATGAGGTGGCGACGGGTTTTGGCCGTACGGGAACACTGTTTGCCTGTGAACAAGAGGGAGTTAGGCCTGATATTCTTTGTCTGGCAAAAAACCTGACAGGGGGCTATTTACCTTTAGCCGCGACCCTAACGACGGAAAAAGTTTATAAAGCCTTTCTGGGGGCTTTTGAATCCACTCGAACTTTTTATCATGGACACACCTTTACGGGTAATCAGCTTGCCTGCGCGGCGGCTTTAGCCAATTTAGAGTTGATGGAAAAAGAAGAGTTTCTGGCCAACATTGAAAAAAGCAGTCAGATGCTGCAAGAGTTTTTAGAACCTATTGTCGCCCATCCGCATGTGGCTGATGTTCGTCTGCGGGGCATGATGGGGGGCATTGAATTGGTCAAAGATAAAACGCATGATATTCCCTATGGGTATGGTGAAAAGATGGGATATAGAGTTTGCGCCGAAGCCAAAAAATTGGGAGTTCTTATCCGGCCCCTGGGTAATGTGATTGTGTTGATGCCGCCTTTGGCGATCACCCGCAAAAACCTGATGCGGCTTATTGAGGTCATTTCCCTGAGCATTCATCGCGCGACGAAGGATTAACGACTATGGCTCTTTTTGAAATTTGCAAACACGCTGACCACGACGCCCGGATGCTTTTGACCACTTCCTGGAAAGATCAGGAAGGGGAAAGAACCCAGGTTTGGCGCTGTGAAGAATGCAAAGCGATAAAGGTGACGACCACTTTTGATCCGGTGGAAGACATTCGGAAAATGCCGCCTGATCAGCTTCCCAAAACGCCATTTGGTTGAAAAGTTACCTTTTCTTATAGCGATTCACTTCTAAAAACCTTTTGTTTGCCCCTGGTTTCAACCAAGAGATGGTTATGTTAGAGTACCCGCACTTATGAGCCTCAAAACTATCAATAAATCAGCCAAAACTGTCGCCGTGATTAGCTTGGGTTGCCCGAAAAATACCGTCGATTCCGAGGTAATGCTGGGCAAACTGGCTAAAGACCACTACATATTGGTCAAAGACCCGGCGGAAGCCGAAGTGGTTATTGTGAACACCTGCGGTTTTATCGAGGCCTCTAAAAAAGAATCCATTGATACCATTCTTGATGTGGCAAAGCTTCGCAAAAGCGGCAATTTAAAATCGCTGGTGGTGGGTGGTTGTTTGGCCCACCGTTATGGTGATGATCTGAAAAAAGAATTGCCTGAAATCGACATTCTCTTTGGCTTGAACGACGTTGAAAATGTGGCTCAGCAAATTAAAGGTGTTGCCTCACCCAAACTTCCCTGGCAGACCGGCGAACACCATCACGAAGAAGACCTCAAGCCGATGCTGCCGAATTCTTTAAACGAAGCCACGTATGTTTACGACGCCTCATCGCCCCGGCTTTTATCCACCCCCGGTCATTTCGCTTATGTGAAAATTTCCGAGGGCTGCGACTTGCCCTGTACCTTCTGCATCATCCCCAAAATTCGGGGACACTATCGAAGCCGTTCCATCGAGGACATTGAACAAGAAGCCAAAAATTTAGCCGCCCAAGGGGTGAAGGAACTTTGCCTGGTGGCGCAGGATAGTACTTGGTACGGGTCGGATCGTTATGGCCGTCCTCAGATTGCCCAATTGCTGGACCGTTTGGCCCAAGTAGAGGGCATTGAGTGGGTTCGGTTGCATTACTTATACCCAAGCCGAGTAACAGATGAAATGCTGGATGTGATGGCCAAGTATCCCCGAATTACACCCTATTTCGACGTGCCGCTACAGCATGCCAGCAATCGTATTTTGAAATCCATGCAGCGTATTGGCGACAGGGCTTTGTTGGATAAGCTGATCTCTCGGATTAGGAACAAGATTCCAAACGCGTCTATTCGTTCAACTTTCATTGTGGGTTTTCCCGGAGAGACCGATGAAGACTTTAATGAACTTTTGGATTTCTTGAAAACGTCCCAGATGGATTATGTGGGGTTTTTTGCCTATTCGCAGGAAGAAAACACGCCGGCTGGTTTGATGGAAAATCAGGTTCCTGAAAAAGTAAAACAAGCCCGTTTAGCCGAAGCCTACCGGGTACAGGAATCTGTCGCTGAAAAATCGCATCAACGCTGGGTAGGGGAAACTTTAACCGCGGTAGTTGAAACGGTCGAAAACGGGGAAGTGCAGGGCAGAACCAAATACCAGGCGCCCGAAGTGGATGGTGTTGTATTGATAGAAGGTCTTCAAAACCCTCAAGTGGGGCAATGGGTGAAGGTTGAAATAACCCACGGGTTTCAACAGGATTTGGTTGGTAAAGCTGTTTCGCAAGGGTTGTAAAAATGGGACCGAAAACTCAAAAGGCGTCCCGCTGGAACAGCGCCAACATCGTTACTCTTTCCCGAATAGTTGTTACACCGCTTTATCTCATTTGTATTTTCAGACCGGAACTTTGGGCCAAGTGGACGGCGGGCCTATTGTTTGCCTGGGGAGCGATTAGCGATTATTTGGATGGATATCTAGCCCGCAAATACAATCTCAAGACAAGTTTCGGCGCTTTGATGGATCCGCTAGCGGACAAGATTCTGATCCTTTCGGTATTTGTTTCTTTCATTCAACTCAATCTGGTGCCTACCTGGATGGTGGTTATTATCGCCGCTCGTGAGTTTCTCATTACGGGTTTACGCCAGATAGCGGAAAGCCGGGGAGTCGTCATCGCGGCAAGCCGGGGTGGAAAGCATAAAACTATTTCCCAAATTGTGGCAATTTCAGTAATTTTGGCCATTCTTTGCGCCAGAGCAACCGCTGCCGCCTATCAGGTTAATTGGGATGTCATGATTAATAACTTAGGATTATGGGGGCCGTGGCTGAACGGGTTTATTGATTACGGACCCTACTGGTTGATGTTTTACGCGACTTGTATGTCGGTCTGGTCGGGTGTCGATTATTTTGTTCGAAATCGGAATGTGATTACAGGATAAAGATGAAACAGATCAATTTTTTAATCGCGACTTTTTTTGGTATTGGGAAATTACCCATGGCGCCCGGAACTTGGGCGTCTTTGGCGGCGGCGCCCTTCTTTTGGTTTTTGATTGAAAAACCTCTTTGGCAATTTGGTCTCATTTTGATTGCAGTTTATTTTGTGGGCGTCTATACCTCGGGCCAGTACGAAAAGCAAATTGGAGAAAAAGACCCTTCCAGCGCGGTCATTGATGAAGTGTTGGGAGTTGGTGTGGCCATGTTTAACATACCGGGCCAATGGTATTACGCGGTGATGGCGGTTGTTCTTTTCAGACTTTTTGATATTTGGAAACCCTATCCCATACACCGTCTGGAAAAACTTCCGGCGGGTTGGGGCATTATGACGGATGATCTTCTGGCGGGAGTTTACGCGAATGTTTGGATTCAAGTAGGCGTTTATGTTGTTAATAATGTTTTGAAATAAAGGGATAACGATGAACGCCGAAATTGTGGCGATTGGGACAGAACTTTTATTGGGCCAAAACGTGGATACCAATTCGGCGTGGCTGGCCCAACAACTGGCACTGCTGGGCGTGGATGTTTATGGTTTTCAACAAGTCGGCGACAACGAAAAACGGATGGAAGCGGCCATGAAAGGCGCCTGTGAAAGAAGCCAGGTTGTTATTACGACAGGAGGCCTGGGGCCGACAGTCGATGACCTGACCCGTAAAGTGGCGGCCAAGGTCGGCCAAAAGACGCTGGTCTATTACGAAAATCTCGCCAAGGCCATGGAAGCCAAATTTTTTAGAAGCGGCAAACTTTTTCCCCAATCCAATTTAAATCAGGCCTTTATTCCGCAGGGCGCCACCCTGATCCCCAATCCAGTGGGAACAGCTCCCGGATTTATTTTAAAGATCGACAAAACCTATTTGGTAACACTTCCGGGTGTGCCGTCTGAAATGAAAGCCATGTTTGAGCAAACAGTGAAGCCTTTTTTAAAGGGATTGGAACCAGCGACAAGCATTATTAAATCCCGGGTTTATCGGACTACGGGTATGTCTGAATCGAGACTTAATGAAAAAATAGCGGATATTTTTGAAAGCTCCAAAAATCCGACTATCGGGGTTTTGGCTCATCCCGAAGGAGTAGATATTCGGCTGACCGCTAAGGCGACCAATGGGGAAGAAACGGATAAGTTGATCGACGCGTTGGGCAAAATTTTGCTGACAAGGCTGCCCAATAATATTTACGGCTTGGACAAAGATGAGTTAGAGAGCATTGTGGGACAAATGCTGACGACCCGACATATGACTTTAGCGACAGCCGAATCCTGCACGGGAGGGCTTATCAGCCGCCGCATTACTCAAGTTTCAGGTTCTTCCACCTATTTTTTGAGGGGTTATGTGGTTTACAGCAACGAGTCCAAAAGCGACATGCTTAAAGTTGACCCCAAAATGATTAAAAATAAAGGCGCGGTCAGCGCTGAGGTGGCGGAAGTTTTGGCCGTAAATGCCAGAACTCAAAGCGCCGCGTCGGTGGCGATATCCACTACCGGAATTGCGGGACCCACCGGCGGGACTGAGGAAAAACCAGTAGGTTTGGTTTATATTGGCCTGTCGGACGATCAAACTACGCATACTTTTAAATTTCAGTTTACTGGCGACAGAGAAGTGGTGCAGTTGAAGGCAAGTCAAGCGGCGCTGGAAATACTACGCCGGCATTGTTTGGGTTTGTCTTTAACGGATTAGTTAATGGCTGTTTTATTTTATAAGGGGAGGTCATGATGAAAAATCTAAAACTGGATTTAGGATTCGCGCTGGCGGCGGTTCTTTTGATGCTGATGCCTTCTTCTGTCAAAGCCGGAGACAGTTCGCCCATTTTAGGCGGCGGTAATTTTGGTTTGGGTTTGGAGTTGGGTGATCCCGGGGCCTGGGGCGCTTCGGGAAAAATATGGGTGAATCACGACATGGCTTTTCAACCAGCCATCAAACTGGGTGAAGGAAACACACTTTTGCAATTGGATTACCTTTTTCATGATTACGGGATTGCGCATCCACAACATGGATTAATGCCGCTTTATTTGGGTTTTGGCGGTGACTTATCTTTGCAAGGCACGGTTACGATTGGGGCGAGAGGTGTGGCCGGTATTTCTTATATGTTTGATCAAGCCAATGTGCCGGTCGATATTTTTATTCAAATAGCACCGACTCTTTGGTTTTACACTTCGGGAACTCAGTTTGATGTTTATGGCGAACTGGGCGCGCATTACTACTTCTAATTAAAAGATAAGGGAATAAGAATGACTTCCAAAACTAAAGCGGCTTCGCCAGACCTGATGATGTACGCGGCCAGCGAATACGATTCCAACCTTTATTACGCCGTGAAATTTGTCGTGCCGGACCCCTTTCCCTTTTTTCAAATTAAAGGCAAAAAAATCATCTTAATGAGCGACCTGGAGCTTGGCCGTTCGCAAAAGCAAGCCAAGGTGGATGAGATTGTTTCTTATTCCGATATTCAGGTAAAAACCCAAAAGTCCGGTATTGAAAAGCCCGGCGTAGCGGATGTGACAGCCTTCTTTTTAAAGAGCAAGGGGGTTCATAAAATCCAAGTACCTTACAATTTTAATTTGGGATTGGCCGATGCCTTGCGCCTGCGGGGTATCGAGATTGAAAGTAAAGCAGACCCATTTTTTCAAGAACGGGTTTATAAATCCGATGAAGAAGTAAAAATGATTACGGATTCGCTCCGACATACCGAGGCAGCCATTCACAAAGCCGAAAATCTGCTAAAAAAATCAAAAATTGTCGGTAAGAAAATTGTCTATCAAGGACAAGTAGTCACCTCTGAATTACTGAAAAAGGTAATCAACGTTTCCATGATGGAAAATAACTGTATTGGCAGTCATACCATTGTGGCCAGCGGAGACCTGGGCACGGATCCGCATAACGAGGGTACCGGCACGGTTTGGGCTCATCAATCCCTGATTGTGGACGTGTTTCCCCGTTCGGGAGATACCTTTTATTATGCTGATATTACCCGCACTTTCGTGAAGGGGAAGGCATCGCCTGCCCTGAAAGCCCAGTATGAAGCGGTTCAACGAGCCCAGGAAAAGGGTATCGCGATGGTGGCACCAGGAATGAATGGGCGGTTGGTTCATCAAGCGATTCAGCAAGATATGGAAAGTTACGGCTATAAAACCGAGCGCCGCAACGGGGTAGCGGTCGGTTTTTTCCACGGTACAGGACATGGATTGGGTCTGGATGTACATGAGGCGCCGCGGGTGAATTCATCCGACCACATTCTTAAAAAAGGTGAAGTTGTTACGGTTGAGCCGGGACTTTATTACCCGGGTGTGGGGGCGGTCCGCATTGAAGACCTTTTGGTGGTAACCGATAAAGGCCATCGTAATTTAACGGTTTATCCTAAAAAACTAGAAATTGCCTGAGTGCTTTCTTTGGAATCATTCGATCAAACCAATTTAGATTTTAAAAACTATATCGGCCGTTTGGACATTAAATGGGATTTGTTCGATGGGGTTCTTCTTATCGCCCGTCAACAATATCCAAGGCTGAATCAGGAAAAGTATAAAAATCTTGTCCAAAGCATGACGCAGCAGGCGATTGAACGCCTTTCTTCAACCACATCCAAGATTGAAAAAATCAACGCATTGAACCAGTTTTTCTTTAAAGAGATGGGGTTTCACGGCAATGACAAAGATTATTTTGATCCCCGCAACAGCTATATTTCAGACGTGTTAGACCGAAAAGAAGGCATACCCATTTCGCTAGCCACGCTTTATCTGGTTTTGGGCTGGGCGTCGGGATGTAAACTCCATGGAATTAATTTTCCAGGACATTTTCTGGTGGAATGGAGGGAGTCAACTCAAGATTCATCCCAAAACTTATATATTGATGTATTTAACGCAGGGAAGATTCTGACCCTTAAGGATATTCAGGAACGGCTCAATCATAATCTGGGTAGTGAGCAAAAGTTGGAGCCAGCCTTTCATCTTCAGTCTGCCGGCATTCGAGGCATCTTGCACCGCACTCTAAACAACTTAAAAGTCATTCACGCTTCCCAGGGGCTGACAGATCGTGCTCTTTGGGAAACGGAATGGATGCTCCTTTTAAAATCGAACGATTGGAACAGTCTGAGGGATAAAGGACTTTTTTCCTATTCCCTGGGCCGTTATGAAGTCGCACAGCAGTGTTTGGAAACTTATTTGGAAAAAACCGGCAAGCCAGCGGATTACGCTCAAGTCTGGCAGGTGCTGTACGCTATGAAGGCACGTAACACTATTAATTTGAATTAATCCGATCCTTAGTCGTAGTTTTGCTCTCAGGGAAGATTCATTCCAAAACTGTATGAAATGACCAACATCTGGACCTAGTTTGTCGACTTCTTTTTCAAAAGCTCTGATTTCCCTTTAAATTCAACAAAAACTCTTGGCACATCCCTTGCTTTAATTACTCAAAGAAGCATTTTGTAATTAACCTCAATGAAAATCTTCAAATTAGAGTTTTGAGGTCGTTTTTCTGGAATCCCAAATGTTTGAACTACGCCCCATCAGGAGATGAACCATGTTTGAAAATATCAAAATTAGCATCAAGTTAATCGGGGGTTATTTAATTGTTTTGGCCATTCTGGCAGTCATGGCAGTCATGTCCTTTGCGGGCATGAAGACTTTGAATGACAACAGTAACGCAATGTATCAAGAACACTTGAAACCTCTCGCCAGTTTAAATAACGCCTATACCCTTTTTTATTTTGTCCGAGGTAATTTGTATAAATATGTTCTTGTCCCGCAAGACAGGGAATGGTCCAAAAACCAAATCAAGGACGAATTGGAAACCATTGACGCGGATATGGAAGTTTTTCGCCATAAAAAGCTTACAAATGAGGAACAAAATAACCTAAAGAATCTCGACGACCAAATGAAACTCTATCGAAAAGATATTGATGACAGTATGGCATTGGTCAACGCCGGTAAAATTCAAAAGGTCACGACACTTTTAGTTCATGGTGGAAAAATTTCAAAGACATGCGACGCGATTGATGAAGCTTTTTCTCAGCTTAACGTTGTTAACGACAAACTCGCGGAACAAAGTTATAAGGACTCAAGCGCTATGTTTTCGCGCGCGACCACTTTGAACCTGATCGCGGCCTTGATAGCGATCGCTTTGTCATTGATGATGGGATTTTTTCTCTCCAGGTCCATCACTGTTCCGCTTGATCGGTGCGTCAAGATGATCCAAGAGATGAGCCTGGGCCATTTGAAAAACCGGCTTAATATTCATGCGAAAGATGAAGTGGGTGTGTTGGCCCAGAATATGGACCGGTTCGCCGATGAGTTGCAGAATGTCGTTATTGGAACCATGAAGAAAATCTCCGAGGGCGATCTTTCTTCGCAAATCGCGGCCAAAGACAGCCGGGATGAGATATCACCCGCGCTCCAAGGAACGATCGCGAACTTGAAGGCGCTGATCGCGGATGCCAACTTGTTGTGTCAAGCGGCTTTGGACGGCGATTTGTCCCGACGGGCTAATGCCAATAGTCACAAAGGTGATTATCGTAAAGTTATTCAAGGTTTCAATGAAACTCTCGACGCAGTGATTGGTCCCATTAACGAAGCCGCTTTAGTGCTGGAGCAAGTGGCGAAACGTGACCTGACGGTTCGGGTCAAAGGCGACTATGCGGGCGATCACGCTAAAATCAAAGAATCGATTAATTTGGCGGTGGACAACTTAGACAAGGGCCTTATCCAAGTCGCTCAGAATACCCAGACCTTGGCCTCCGCTTCTGAAGAACTGAGCACAATTGGCCATGAAATGAGCCAAAACGCAGAAAAAAATTCAAGTCAATCCAATGTGGTTTCGGCCGCGGCCGAACAGGTAAGCACGAATATTCGGATGGTGGCCGCCGCCGCCGAACAACTGAATGCCAGCATTAAAGAAATTGCCAAAAACGCCGCGGAAGCGGCTCTCGTGGCGGAGCACGCGGTCCAGTCGATTGAAATAACGAATGTTACGGTGAGTAAGCTGGGTGACAGCAGTGCTGAGATTGGTAATGTGGTTAAAGTGATTACGTCGATTGCCCAGCAAACGAATCTATTGGCTTTAAACGCCACTATTGAGGCCGCCCGAGCGGGAGAAGCGGGTAAAGGGTTCGCGGTAGTGGCTAATGAAGTTAAAGAGTTGGCCAAAGAAACGGCCAAGGCTACTGAAGATATCAGCTTGAAAATCGAGACCATACAGGGTGATACCAAAGCGGCGGTGTCGGCCATTTCGGAGATCAGCGGCATTATCAAGCAGATCAATGAATTTCAGGCCAGTATCGCCAGCGCGGTGGAAGAACAGAGCGCGACCACCAATGAGATTGGTCGAAATGTGACTGAAGCCGCCAAAGGAAGTACTGATATCGCGGAAAATATTACGGGTGTGGCGCAAACGGCTCGAAATACAGCCAGCGGCGCGAGCGACAGTCAAAAAGCCTCCGCTGAACTTTCGAATTTGGCGGTTGGACTTCAAAAATTGGTCGCCCAGTTTAAATACTGAAATCGCGACTCGGGGGACAGCTATGGATGGAATGGATGAAATAATTAAAGAGTTCTTGATCGAGTCTACGGAAAATCTCGATAAGTTAGACAGGGATTTTGTCGCCCTAGAAAAAAATCCAAAGGATAAAGAGCTTTTATCCTCCATTTTCCGCGTGGTTCATACTATTAAAGGAACTTGTGGGTTTTTGGGGTTTCAAAAACTCGAATCAGTTGCTCATGCAGGCGAAAATATTTTAGGAAAATTACGCGATGGTCAATTAGCTATGAACGAGAGCCGCACTAACGCTTTGCTGGCCCTGGTAGACGCGCTACGAAAGATGCTGGTTGAAATTGAAAAAACTGGAAAAGACGAAAAGGGCAACTACGACCGTCTCATTTCAACACTCACCCTTTTATCGGAAGTCAATGACTCGGTGAAAACCACGGTGGTACCTGCCCTAGAAGAAGCTTCCGAAACGGCAAATCGGACAGGGGAATCTGCGGGCGTCTCCGAAACCGCGATTCGTGTGGATGTAAGTCTTTTGGATCGGTTGATGAATCTGGTAGGCGAGCTGGTTCTGGCCCGTAATCAGATTCTTCAATTTAGTACCGCGCAGGAAGGCGCTGGTTTGGGCAGCGCGCCTCAACGCTTAAGCTGGATCACTTCCGAACTGCAAGAGGGCATTATGAAAACCCGTATGCAGCCCATTGGAAATGTGTGGGGAAAATTTCCCCGAGTGGTTCGCGATTTGGAAGCGGCCTGTGGCAAAAAAATCCGCTTGGAAATGGAGGGGAAGGAAACCGAGCTGGACAAGACAGTCATTGAGGCCATCAAAGATCCCCTGACCCACATCGTTCGAAATTCAGTCGATCACGGTATTGAAAGTCCCGAAAAAAGGCGTGAGGCCGGTAAAAATGAAGAGGGTTTATTAAGTCTCAAGGCTTATCACGAAGGCGGTCAAGTTCACATTGAAATTACGGATGACGGAGGTGGAATTTCCCCCGAAAAAATCCGTGATAAGGCTTTATCCAAGGGTCTTATTAGTCCGGAAGTCGCAAGACAAATGAGTGAACGGGATTTGCTCAATCTGATTTTTTTGCCGGGATTCTCAACGGCGGAAAAAGTCACCCATATTTCAGGCCGCGGGGTCGGCATGGATGTGGTGAAGTTCAATATTGAGAGCATTAACGGCGTGATTGATATTCAAAGTAAACCGGGACTGGGAACCACACTTAAGATCAAAATACCTCTGACTTTGGCGATTATACCGGCCTTGATGGTGAGTTCCCAAAATAACCGCTATGCGATTCCTCAGATTAATCTATTGGAACTGGTGCGGTTGGAGGGGGTGAAAGTTCAAACCGAGATACAGCTTGTTCACGGCGCGCCCATTTATCAATTGCGCGGCCATCTTCTTCCACTGATTTTCTTGAATCAAGAACTGGAGGTTTCCAATAGCCTTGATACCGTTCATAACAGCTTAAATATAGTGGTGTTGAAAGCCGGCGATCATCAGTTTGGTTTGGTGGTGGATGAGGTGAATGATACGCAGGAAATAGTGGTTAAACCACTCCATCAGATACTCCGTCATGTGGACGCTTTCGCGGGCGCGACCATTCTGGGGGATGGAAGCGTTGCTCTCATTTTGAATGTGATGGGCTTGGTCAAAAAGGCTCATCTCATTTCGGCTAATTTGGAGCAAGCCAAAATCGAAAAAGCGCCGGTTATAGAAATTGACACAAGAGATAAACAAATGCTTCTGTTGGTGAAAGCGGGATACACGGACCATATGGCTGTCCCGATGAAACAATTGGAACGAATTGAAAAACTGGACGGTTCTCTGGTGGAAAAGGCGGGGGATCACGACGTGATTCAGTACAGGGGAAAGATCATGCCTTTGATCCACATTGGATCTGTTTTGCCCGAACGCCGCAAGAAACCCCGCCAGATTGTGGAACCCAGTGTGTATGAAAACAAAGCGTTGATCTACGCGGCGGTTTACACAAAAAATGGTCGCAGTATCGGTTTTGTGGTCGACCGTGTTTATGACGTAGTGGAAGTAATAGTGGAAATTAAAGACGTTATTCGGCGCGAGGGCGTGCTGGGGACTACTGTTATTCAAGGTAATGTCACGGAAATTCTGGACGTGGATTGGATTCTTAAGCTGGCGCCGCCAGGATTTTTTGATTCCGCGGTGGCATGAAGGAGCAATGGATGAGTCAGGAACAAAAGTTTTGCACCTTTATTGTGGATCAATATTTTTTTGGGATCGAAATATCTCGTGTCCAGGAAGTCATCCGATATCAAGAAATGACAGACGTGCCTCTGGCACATCCGGTGATTCGGGGACTTATTAATTTGCGTGGTCAAATTGTGACAACGCTTGACCTGAGACGGCGTTTGGGCTTTCCTCCGCTTAAAGCCGGACGTTTTCCAATGAATGTGGTGATTCGGGCCGAAGATGGCCCTCTTAGTCTTCTGGTCGATGAGATCAGTGATGTCATGGACGTCTCGGAGGATTGGTTTGAAAATCCGCCGGAAAATTTGAACGGGGAGACGCGCGCCATGATTCACCATGTTTGCAAACTGAAAGACAGGCTCCTGTTGATTCTTGATGTCGAACAGTTGTTAAATCTGGAAGTGGCAAAAACATAATAAAGTTTCACAATAGAGAAGGTTCGTTCCAAAACTGTACGAAACAACCAATGTTTAGGCGCGATTTCCTGTTTTTTCCTTCAAAAACGCCCCGATTTTTTCAAAATTCAATGAAACTCTTGGCATATCCCTTGCTTAACTTTAATGAGAGGCGTGGTTGGATTTAACTTTAAGGAGATTTTCAAAAAAGGAGGTTTAAAAATGAAGGCACTGATAGTGGATGATTCGAGGGCGATGCGGCTGATTATCGGAAAAATCCTGACCGAAATCGGTTTTGAGATCATTGAGGCCAAAGACGGTGCGGAAGCTATGAAGTATTTCGACGGCACGGGCCAGGTAGATTTGGCTTTAGTTGATTGGAATCTTCCCAATATGAACGGCTTAGAACTGATTACCTATATTCGGTCCAATCCACTCAACAACGATATTTGCGTCATTATGTGCACATCGGAAACCGAGAAATCCCGTGTGACCGACGCTTTAAGCGCGGGAGCCAACGAATATGTCATGAAGCCTTTTACTCGTGATGTCATGCTGGCCAAGCTCGAGTTGCTCGGTATGGTTAGGAGTTGATATGGCTAGGATCCGCGTTCTCATTGTGGACGACGCGGTAGTTATCCGGCGTCTTCTACACAATATCCTGTCGATCGATCCGGCGTTGGAGGTGGTGGGTTCGGCACCCGGGGGAAAAATCGCCCTCGCCCGCATCCCCCAGCTGAATCCGGACGTGATTATCCTGGATGTTGAAATGGCTGAGATGGACGGACTACAGACTCTCAGGGAAATCCGAAAAATTTATCCCCGTCTGCCGGTAATCATGTTCAGCGCCCACACAGCTAAAGGCGCGGCTGCCACTATTGACGCGTTGCTTTTAGGGGCCACCGATTATGTGACCAAACCTTCTAACGCGGATAGTCTGGACGCGGCCATAGAGTCGGTTCGGGAAAATCTTCTGCCCAAGATTAAACAGTTTCAGCCATTGATTAAGCAATCCACCCTTGAAAAAAGTCCGATCAGTGTTTCTGCCCCCGAAAAAAAAACATTGGTAAGAAAATCTGGCCGTATAGATGTAGTGGCCATCGGAGTTTCGACGGGAGGCCCCAACGCACTGGCAGTTGTGCTACAGAAGATTCCACGGGATTTTCCGGTTCCAGTTCTGCTGGTTCAGCATATGCCGCCTCTTTTTACCAAAACCTTCGCGGAGAGGCTGGATAGTTTGTGCGCCATCGAAGTGAAAGAAGCCAAGGGTGGAGAGTTTTTGAAGCCTGGGTGTGCCTGGCTGGCTCCCGGGGATTTTCATCTGACTCTGAAGAAAGCTCCTGATGGAATCAGTTTGAAATTGAACCAGGACACGCCTGAAAATTTCTGCAGACCCTCTGTGGATACAACCTTCCGATCGGCGGCCGAAATTTATCAAGGTCATTGTCTAGGAGTGGTGATGACTGGAATGGGTCGGGACGGGCTCCGGGGCAGCGAATGCATCTACGAATTGGGTGGACAGGTTATCGTTCAGGATAAGGAAAGCAGCGTGGTTTGGTCTATGCCGCAGGCAGTCGTCAATGCGGGGTTGGCTGATCAGATTGTGAAACTGGATAATTTGGGTGAAGAAATCGTGAATCGGGTCAAAAAAAGTCAATTGTCCAGCGCAGTCCCATTTGGAGCAACTCATGATTAATGGAACCAGTTCCCCTCTCTTATCTGTTGATTTCGACTACGTGCGTCAAATGATGTTTGACTATTCCTCGGTGGTATTGGAAGCGGGGAAGGAATATCTGGTGGAGGCGCGGCTTCTTTCGATAGTCCAGGAAAGAGAAATGAATTCTTTAGGTGAATTGGTCGAGGCGCTGAGGAAAAAATCCTCCAATAAGCTTCGTCAAGAAGTGGTGGAAGCCATGTTGACGAACGAAACCTCATTCTTCAGGGACGTGAAGCCTTTTGAATCCATTCGGGAGTTCGTATTACCCGATCTCATTTCCAAACGATCGGCGGAACGAACTTTAAATATCTGGTGTGCGGCTTGTTCCGGAGGTCAGGAAATCTATAGTTTTTTGATGCTCATAAAAGAGTATTTTCCCATTTTGGAAGGTTGGAAACTAAAGGTCATCGCTAGCGACCTCTCTCTGCGGATGTTGGAAAAGGCGAAACGGGGGATTTACTCCCAATTGGAAGTGAACCGGGGTTTGCCCGCCGCTTATCTGGTGAAATATTTTGAGAAGGTGGGGTTGGAGTGGGAAATCCATGAAAATTTTAGAAAATCCATTGAGTTTCTTTCGGTGAATTTAGGTAGCTCTTGGCCAGCCTTACCTGTCATGGATCTTATCTTAATGAGGAATGTCATGATTTATTTTGATGTTAAAACCAAAAAACGAGTTTTAAATCAGGCGGCGGAATTGATGAATTCGGATGGATATCTTTTTCTGGGTGGTGTCGAAAGCACAATCAATTTGGCAGATCAATTTGAAATCGTCTCCTGGAAACAATCCAGTTGTTACCGGCCGAACCGCGTTTGAAAAGGAAACTCTATGGAATTTCTTGAAGAACAAATTGTCAAAGTCACGGAAGATGTTTGGAAAAGAGTGATGGGGCTTGAGATTAAGGTGGCGGATGAGGATGTAGGTTCGGGCGAAAAGGAACTTATTGCGAGCTTCATACAGATTATGGGGTCCTGGGACGGTACCGTTATTTTGGATTGTGACAAAGAATTTTCACGATTGTTAGCCTCGCTGATTTTTAACATGCCCAAAGAGGAAGTGAGTGATGAGGAAATTTGGGACGCTTTAGGAGAATTGGTCAATATTATCGCGGGTAATCTGAAGGCTCATCTTCCCCAACCTTGCTACATTTCATTGCCGGCGACGGTTGGTGGATGGGATTACATGCTTCGTTTTCCAGGCAGTCATGAAGTCAGTCAAGTTGTCTTTGAGTGTGGGTTTCAATTTTTTGGGGTGACGCTTCTCAAGCAAGGAGAAAGCGCGCCTTTTACTAAAGTGGTGAAGCATTCTTAAACGGTTAGGATGGTTTATTTAAAGAAGGAGGGCGTTATGCAGATTACGGAGGATCAAATTGTTATTGTGACAAAGGACGTCTGGAACACTGTCATGGGTCTTGAAATTAAAACGATTAAAAACGGGGACGCGGAAAAGGATCAAAAAAGAGTCGCGAGTTTCATCCAGATTATGGGTAATTGGGAGGGATCGATCATTTTGGATTGTACCCAGCATTTATCTAAACTTTTCGCCTCTAAGATGTTTGGTATGCCTTTGGATGAGATACGCGATGAGGAAATCATGGACGCTTTGGGAGAACTGATCAATATCGTCGCGGGCAACCTCAGAGCTTTTCTGCCACAACCTTGTCAATTGTCCCTGCCGGCCGTCATTGACGGCTGGGACTATACTTTGAGTTTTCCCGGAGGCAAGGGTGTTAATCAAATTCTTTTTGAGTGTGGTACGGGGCAATCTTTTGGAATAACTATTCTCAAACAAAGTGAAAGCGAGCCCTTTTCCAAAGTAGTGAAGCCAACGTGACGAAATGGTTGAATGATAAAGACTTTAACCGGTTAAGTGTTTAATAAGGATGAAGTGAAAAACGTGGTTAGGAATAAAACGAAAAAAACGCTATTACGTTAATTGGTGAATTATGAATCTTTCTCACAATGAAGACGAAAAAAATATTCTGAAACTGGCGGACAGCTATTTTCAAAAAGGTTTGTGGGATAAGGCCATTGAAGAATGCCTCAAACTTTTAAAATCCAATCCAGATCACACCGAGATTTACAACTTTTTGGGAGACGTTTATGTCAAAAAAGCGGATCATTCGCAAGCCTTTAAGGCCTATAACAAAGTTCTAACTGATTTAATCAACCACGGTCAAAACTATAAAACCGCCGAATTGTTTAAAAAAATAGCGAGTCTGGACCGGGAGCAGCTCGGCGAGGAAGGTAAAAACAAACAAACCATTATTCAGCTTCAATTGGACGCTGACGAGGCTTTGTCGGTAAATAAATCGGATGAGGCGATCCAGTACTTAAATAAGGTTTTAAAACTCGATCCGTTCGATTTTACGGTTGTTTTAAAACTGGCCCAATTGTTTGAAATTCTCGGCAGAAATTCCGACGCTGTCCAACAATACACACGTTTTGGCGAGGCCTTTCTCAAGAACAAGTCGCACAAAAAAGCCATGGAAATATTTAAAAAAATAGTAAGTCTTGAACCTGAAAGTATGGAAGCTCACCGCCATTTGGCTGAAATTCACCTGAAACTCGATTCTGAGTTTGACGCCAAAAACGAATACTGTCATTTAGCCGAAATCGCTTTGGGAAGAAATGATCTAGACAGTGCTTTTGAATATGCCCTAAAAGCCATCGATCTGAAAAGTCTGGACGCTTATTATGTTTTGGGAATTGTTTTATTTGAACGCAAAAAATGGCTTGATTCAAAAATAAAATTTGATGATTTTCTGAGGTTTAGACCAGGTCATGTGGGGGCGCAAGTTTATTTGGGCAAGATTTTTGACGCCCTTGACCAGCCAGCCAAAGCGGTCCAAGCTTTCCAAAAAGCTTTGAAAATGGATAAAGAAAACATGATGGCTTTGGAGGTTTGGGCGGAATATTGCGTTAAGACAAAGAATAACGATGAGGCGATAAAAACTTACAATCTCTTGATCGAAAAATCCCTTTCGGAAGATCAGGATATGCGAACCTTGGAATGGGCCCGGCTTCTGGTCGCGGTGGATGAGAATTCAGCGCCCTCTCAACTAAAACTGGCTCAAATTTTGGAAAAAAATGGCGATTTAGACGCGGCGGGAGAGACTTATTTCAATTTGGTTTCAATTTATTCTAAAGAGAAGAATAGTGAGGAAGCTGAAAAATACCGCCGTAAAACGTTGGAACTGAAGCCTTTACACGCCAAGGCATTGGCGTTAGATCCGGGAAAAATGCGACTTTCTGAAGAAACTTCAGCTGCGGTTCAAACGCAATCCAGTCCTGTTCGATTCCAGGTGGAAAAACCGGTTTCAGAGACGATGGATTCTGAACCTCTGATCGCGAAACTTCCTGAAGTCAATCCGCGCGAGATTCGTTTGGCGCAAATCAGTTTAGCGGATCAGTATATTTTTGAAGGCCAGTTAAACGAGGCGATTGATATACTGCAAAAATTAGCAGAAGGGAATCCTCATGATTTGATTGTTAAAGAGAAATTGAATCGAGTTTATGTTGCTTATTCCAAAGCAGATACGAATTTAACTGATGATTCTGAATTGTCTCCGCAGCCCCAAATTGTCATCACTCATTTCATGAATCAGGAAAAACCGCATTCAATTCACGATGAAAGTTTTAGTGAAACGAAGAGTTCATCGAAGGAGGGAGTTCCCGGATTTAAACTGGAAGCCGCGAAGAAGGCACGTTTAGAAGCGGAAAAAAAGAATCCAAAGAGATCCAAAAGGAAATTTGTTTAAAGGTCTCAAAGAAAGTTTGTAAAGAATTAAAGAAGATTTAAAAGATACGATAAAACTGTCAATGAAAGGAGGGAAGGGCGAAATGGCTAATTTCAACGAAGACGATAAAAATAATAGTGTTAAATCGGCCCATCTTTACTTTCAGGGAGGGCAGTGGGATAAGGCGATCGCCGAATACGAAAAAATATTAAATTTAGATCCTGACGATATGAATATTCACAATATGTTGGGCGACCTACATGTTAAAAAAAATGATCCGGCTAAAGCTTACGAGGCTTATATTAAAGTCATCGACGATTTAAACAATCGGGGTCCAACCGACAAAATCATTGTGATGAATAAAAAAATTGCACGATTGGATGGTCATCTTCTGGGTCCCGCGGCCCAGCAAAAACACAGACTTATTCAGCTTTCTCTTAAGGCTGAGGAGGCTCTGGAGGAAAATAAAATTCAAGAGGCGGTAGAAGTTTTCACCGAAATTTTGAAATCAGACCCGGAAGATATGGTGTCGGCTTTGAAACTGGCGGAATTGGAAGAAAAACTGGGTCGAAAACAAAGTGCGGTGGAACGATATTCTGGTTTGGGAGAGTCCTTTCTTAAAAATCGTTTGTTTAAAAAAGCCCAGGAAATGTTTAAAAAAGTTTTAACCATAGATCCGGAAAACATCTCTGCGCGCTCCAATTTGGCTCAAACCTATATTAAACAAGGGTTTGAAAACGAGGCAAAAAAAGAATATTTAAACGTGGCGGAACAAGCGCTGGCCCAAAAGGATCTGGATGGCGCTTACGAGTACGCGAAGATGGCGGTTGAGTTAAAAAGTATTGAGGCGCATTATCTGGTGGGTGTGGTTTTATTTGAACGTGAAAAATGGGCTGAAGCTAAAGAGGAGTTTGAGCTGTTGCTTCGGTTTAAACTCAATCATGTGGCCGCTTTGGTTTTTTTAGGAAAAATCTACGCCGCAATAAATCAATCACCCAAGGCGGCTGAAACCTTTCAAAAAGCCCTAAGAATTGAAAATGATAATCTGTTCGCTTTGGAGGCCTGGGCCGAGTATTGCGTCAAGAAGAACCTCAAAAATGAGGCGATTCAAGCGTTAAACCAATTAATTGATAAAGCTGCGGTGGAGAGTAATAAAGAAGGCGCGGTGAAATGGGCACGAATTCTGGTTTCAGTAGACGAAAATTTATTGGCATCTAAATCGAAGCTAGCTGAGGCGTTGCAAAAAAATAACGATTCTCTAGGTGCTGCGGATGTTTATTATCATTTGGCTTTGACACACGGTAAGCAAAACAGAACCCAAGACGCGGCGAAATATATCCGTAAAACGCTCGAATTAAATCCGACCCATGCGGATGCTTTGGCGGCGGCTCCTGAAGAGGAGTGGATTTCTGAGACAACAACGGCTTCTCGAACGATTTCAGAGAGTCAGGAAAAAAACAAACAAGTTGTTTTGAAGACGACCGCTTTCGAATTGCCCAAAGCTCATGTTCCATCTGTAAGCCCACAGGAGGCACTTAAAGCTCAGTTAGATGTGGCGGATCACTATGTTAAACAAGGTCTTTTGGACGCAGCCATTGAGATTTATCAGCAATTAATCGAGGGAAACCCGAATTATTCAGACGTCAAAGAAAAATTGAACCGAGTATATGCTGCTTACGCAAACACCGGTACGGATTTAACCGGTGCTTTTAAAACTGAGACGATTCTTCCTGCCGAGATTTTGACAACCAAGGATAACGATTCGTTGCACGCCGCTGTCCGTTCTGAATTGACACGACCCAATTTAGGGTCTCATCCCACAGCTTCGGCCCAGGAGCCTCAAGTCATTCTGGACGGTGCAAAAAAACAACCTGAAACTTCTGAAAAGGATTTGCGTGAATTAGAAGCTAAAGCTCGTGAAGAGGCGGATAAAAAAGTGAAAGTAGAATTGGAGAAACGGGCACAAGAAGAGGCAGAGAAGAAATCTCGCGATGAAGAGAAAAAGGTCCATGAAGCCACGGAGTATAAAATTTATGAGGATGAGGAGAAGAAAATCCGTGAAGCGATGGAAAAGAAGATCCGCGAAGAAGTTGAAAGAAAAGTTCGCGCTGAAATTGAAAAAGAAGATAGAGAAGAAACGGAAATTAAAACTCGTCAGGAATCAGAGAAGAAAGCCCGCGAAGAAGCGGAAAATAAAATTCGTGAACAAGAAGAGGATAAAAAGTTTCATGAAGAGATGGAACGTAAAGTCCGCGAAGACATCGAAAGGCGAGCCCGCGAAGAAGCGGACAAGAAATCCCTCGGTGAGATACAAAATAAAATCCGTGAAGCGGTTGAAAAGAAAACCCGCGAACACGAGGAGAAAAAAGCTAGGGAAACTGTGGAAAATCACGAACGGTTAGAGATGGAACGTAAAGTCCGTGCGGAAGTTGAAGCGAAGGTTAAAGAAAAGATGGAAAAGAAAGCCCATGAAGAGGCGGAAAAGAGAATCAGGGAAAGCGTGGAAAGGGAAGTTCGCGAGGCCGCAGAAAAGAATGTCCGCGAAGAAATTGAACGAAGAATTCAGGAAGAGCTGCAGAAAAAATATCGAGAAGATGAAAAAAAGAGAGCCAGGGAAGAAGCGAAAAAGAAAATCCACGAAGTCATGAACAAGAAAACTGAGGTTCTTGGCGCGATGATTGCTTTGACCGAGGCGGATCAGTTCCACAGTCAGGGACGTTATGAAGAAGCATTGAAGCTGTACCATAAAATATTGGAATCGAATCCCGATGATCCTTATGTTCTTCAAAAAATCGGCGCTGTTAAAGAAATTTTGAAGACGAACGAAATTCCGCACGCAGCCAGTCCGCCTACTTTGAAGGTGATCGAATCACCCGCGAAGGCGACGGAGTCGCCTATATCGTCAAATGCCACAGTTCCTCCCGAACTTGAAAAAGATTCCGAGACTAAGAAAAAAAATAACAAAATCGGCTACGTTTGAATTTTTGAAGTTCGGATCGTCCTTAAAAGCGGCTACGAAAATTCGTCTAAACGACATTATTGTGTCCAACTGAAAACCTATTCCTTTGTAATTGTTGCATAGTTATTGATTCATGAATGGCATGTTACTTGCTCGTTTATGACGCAAGGTTAAACCACGATCGAGGTACGACGATGTTCAAAACAACGCAATCGAAATTAAATATCCGAAAAATTATTGAGGGCGAATCCGTTACGGCGCTCTATCAACCTATTATTTCTCTCAAGCGAAAAGGGTTAATCGGGTTTGAAGGCTTGGCCCACGGAGTTTATCCGGATAATAAAGCGGTGATTCCGGCAGAGGAACTCTCTTTAGCGGCTTCCCAAGGAGGCCTGAGCTTGGCGCTGGATAGGTTGCGTCGGAAAAAAGTCCTGGAACAATTTAAACCTATTCAAGAAGCTTATCCAGACACTATGCTGACTCTGAGTTTCGACGGGTCTATCCTGGGTGAAGAAGTCGAAGGCTCGGGGCATTTAATTCAAACAGTAAAAAACATGGGGCTGAACCCCTGGAACATCTGTATTGAAATCATCGAATCAAAAGTGGACAACGTCGACGAGCTTCAAAAATTCGTGGATACCTACCGAGACTATGGGTTTTTGATCGCGCTGGAGGATGTGGGTACGGGCCACTTCAATCTTAACCACATCGTTCTGTTAAAGCCGGACATCATGAAGGTTGACCGTTCTCTAATAGAGGGAATTCAGGACAATTTTTACAAACAGCAAATTTTAAAATCGCTCGTGTTCCTATGCCGTACTCTGGGGACGATGATCATCGCCGAGGGCGTTGAAACGAAAGAGGAGGCCCTGACGGTTCTTCAATTGGGAGCGGACATGCTTCAGGGAGATTATTTTTCTAAACCCCAAGAACCAAGCCAGAGCCTCCAGGAATCTTATACAGATAAAATAACCGATCTGGCTGCTACTTTTAGAACAGGTGTGGGTAAAAAAATCAGGATCAAACGGGTCAATTACACAAAATATAATTCTATGATTGAAGAACTTCTCACAGACCTTTCGCAAACGTCTGCTTCGGCTTTCGACTTAAAACTGTTCCAGGCCGCCGCACGGTTACCCTTTATTGAGTGTTTTTACATTATCGACGAAAAGGGAATTCAGGAAACCAAAACCTATTTCAGCAAAAACGAAGACCTGCACAACAACAAACTAATGTTCCGTCCCGCTCCCAAAGGAACCGACCATTCGATGAAAGACTATTACTATATGCTGATCGAAGATGGGGTTGAAAAAAGTTATATCACCGAACCTTACTTATCGATGGCTTCAGGAAATCTGGGTGTGACCATCTCGACGCTTTTTACTGACACGCTTCAAAAGAAATATCTTTTTTGCGTGGATATCAAGGCTGAGAAATCGGTCTATTGAGATTGGATTCCTGCAAAATAAATTTTTTATTTGAGCCAGGGTTGATTTGAAGTTGGTGAATAAGATTTTAAAGGAGTTCAAAACTTTAAGGTTGTTGATCGGTGCTTTGTTGCGGCGCAAACATTTTGATGGCGGCTTTCGAAGCGTCATCATCTTTACTACCACCAGAAAAAAGAAAGTAAGAGAGAACAATCAGAACCGCACCCCAAAGCATTAGTTTTGGTTCTGCAATCTTTTTCCCGCGGTAAAGAAGGTAGCTGCCAATCGCTCCCATGAGGGCGGACACCGCGAATTCAAACCAAACCATGATTTTCCCCCGGAACTACTTTTTCTCGTTATCCGACGAGAAATGCATAAATTCCATCATACCCTCGATGACCTTTTTGGCAATGGGGGCCGCCACGTCTTTACCTGTACCGCCGTTTTCGGCCAGGATGGCCATAGCGATTTGAGGATTTTCGGCGGGGAAAAAGCAGATAAACCAGGCGTGAAAATTGGGGTTGCGGCTTCCCGAAGTACCTGTTTTACCGGCTACTTTTATGCCTTTAACCCGGGCTTTGACACCGATGCCCCGTTCTACATCATTGACCATCATGGTGGTTAGGAATTGGGCAGTCTGGCGATTAATGGCATTCTTATAAACAACTGGTTTATTTTCTTCCAAAACCGTTCCTTCGATGTTGGTTAGTTTTTGAACCAAGTAAGGAGACATAATAACGCCATCATTCGCGATGGCAGAAACGATGAGAGCGGCGTTTAACGGAGTTAGCCTGAAAGTATCGCCTAAGCCCGTAGCGCTTTCCGCGAGCTCATAGTTGGTGAGTCCCAGTTTTGGAGAATTTCCCTGAGCCACGGGAATGTTGATGGTTTTAGGGACGGAATTAAAGCCAAAGCGATTGTCATATTCAAAAAGGGTATCTTCACCTATCGCAATACCGAGGCGGGCGTAGGACACGTTACAGGAAGTGTCAAAAGCTTCTTCTAAACTCCGAATTTCTTTATGTTTTTCGTTGTCGTAAAAGATTTTATTGTCGATATAGGTGTAACCCTTGCAATAAAGAGGGAAAACGGAGGACATGTTTAGATTTTTTTCGATGGCGGCGGAAGAAGTTACAATTTTAACAATTGAACCTGGTTCGTATAGGCCTTCAAAAGCCCGATTTTTTAAAGGGGTATTTTTGTTATCAATATAACTCCACCATTGTTCGTGAACTTTTTCTGGCGTATATGTGGGTTGTGAAACAGAACCCAAAATTTCGCCTGTGTGAGGATCGAGAACTACAATCGCTCCTTTTTCCCAGCCTAAGGCTTTTGAAATAACCAGTTGAATGCGGCTGTCCACGGTTAGATAAAGCTTATTACCGGGGAAGTCCTTTTGATAAACGGATTCAAGACCAGTGCTACCGCGGTTGTTGGTGGTGTTTTGATCCACATAGCCAATCAAATGGGCAAATTCTTTGCCCATGGGATAGCCTCTATTTCCGTTTTTAGTCCACTCCAAAGCCAAAGGTACTCCGTTACGGTCATAAATGTAATAAACAGAACCACGGTCTCTTTCGGAATGAGCTTCGTCCAACTGGGTTTGGGCCATTTTATTTTTGGGATCAAGGTGAAGAGCGGTTTCGTAATACTTTATGGCCTGTGAGGTTTGGTCTAAAGCCCGTTCGGTGGTGCCTAAAGCCGCGTAAATATCGGCATTATTGGGCTGTATTTCTAAAGCATGTTGAAGTTCTAATTCCGCTTGGGGATATTGGCCTTTGTCGATAAAAGCCTGTCCGGTCTTGAGATGGTCAAATTTACGGCTAAAGCCCAATCCCATTTGGATGGCTTGGTCATAAAGGCTTTTGGCTTTATCTAGGTTATCGGCCTTCATTTCGATCAAGCCGAGTCCATCAACCGCTTTGGCATCGCCTGGAGTACGGGTGAGAACCTTATTAAATTCCATTCGGGCAAGCTCTAAATCGCCTGTGCGCCAATATTTAAGACCCATTAAATAATCATATTGATTCATCAAAATAGTTTTAGAGGTCACCAAACCGCAAAAAATAATGATGATAAGTAAAATGGTTCGAACAGAAGGAAGTTTTGTCCTTCTTTTACGAGAGAGGGATATGGGTTTATATTTAGAAAAGGGATCTATCGAAGGCATTTAAATGAGGCTCCTTGTTAACCCGAGCATTATTAGGGGAACGGAAGACGAAATAAAGGGAAAAACGGCCAATTGGCGGTGGGCATCGTTGCACCACGTCTTAAAAGGTACTATAAGGATTGGGCAGCACTCAGATTGTCCAAATTATTAAAAAGCGATTCCAAATGGAAATAGTCTTAATTTTCTTTAGTCTTTTACTGTTGATCGTTCTGATTATTTTAACTTTGCGCAAACCCAATGGAAGGATTAGCGAAGTTCTTGCTAGTTTGGGAAATTTGGCGAAAGATCAGGAGCGTTTAGAAAAAGTTTTGAAAGATGAAATGGGCCGAAATCGCGAGGAAACCAGCGCCAGCGAAAGGGCTGCCCGGGAGGAAATTCAACGCCAGCTTTTAACCCTTACCCAACTGAATGAGCAAAAGCTTGAATTGGTCCGGCAAACGCTTGAAAAACAATTGCGAAATCTGCAGGAAGACAATGGCCAGAAATTAGATCAGATGAGGTTGGTGGTGGATGAAAAATTACAGGCCACTTTGGAAAAACGTTTAAGCGATTCTTTTCGGCAGGTAAGTGAAAGACTGGAACAGGTTCATCAAGGATTAGGGGAAATGCAGTCGCTGGCCGCCAATGTAGGTGCTTTGCAGCGGACTTTAACCAACGTAAAAACCAGAGGTACCTGGGGTGAGGTTCAGTTGGAGAGCCTGCTTCAGCAAATCTTGACGGTGGAGCAGTTTGAAAAGAACGTGGCAACCAAACAAGGAAGCAAAGACCGGGTGGAATTTGCGGTTAAATTACCGGGTCGCGAGGGTGAGTTGGGTCAGCCGGTTTGGCTTCCTATCGACGCTAAGTTTCCCCAGGAAGACTATCAGAGACTAACCGACGCTTTTGAAAAGGGTGATGTGGCTGGGGTGGAAGAGGCTTCTAAAAGTCTGGTTCAACGGGTGAAAGCTGAAGCTAAAAGCATTAAGGAAAAGTATTTGGACCCCCCTCATACTACGGATTTTGCCATTTTGTTTTTACCGACTGAAGGTTTATACGCGGAGGTTTTAAGGCAACCGGGACTCTTGGATCAAATGCAAAGGGAAAACCGGATTGTCTTGACTGGTCCTACGACTCTCGCGGCCATTTTAAATAGTCTTCAAATCGGCTTCCGAACACTGACAATTGAAAAACGTTCCAGCGAAGTTTGGAATCTGTTGGGAGTAGTGAAAAAAGAATTTGGACAATTCACGGATATTCTTGAAAAAACACGGAAAAAGCTGCAGGAAGCTACTAATACTATGGAAGACGCTTCTAAAAAGACCCGAACGATTGAGCAAAAGTTGAAAAAAGTTGAAGGCTTGCCTTCTAGTCTGGAAGAAGAAACGACCACTGAACAGCCGTTGGAATAAAGCACTTTAGGATATAATTCGCCCATGAAATCTCTCCCGGTTATTCGAGTTGGCGTGATTGGATTAGGACAAATCGCTGTTAAAGCCCACTTACCCGGATACTTGCAAGCGGCTGGCTGTCAGGTGACGGCTGTTCATTCTCTGCGGGAACAGCACGCGAAAGCGGTAGCGAAAGAATTCGGCATTCCGCATATCTATAACAATTGCGACCGTTTGCTGGAATCAAAAGACATCGACGCGGTTTCGATTTGTACGCCCAATTTCACCCATTCCTCGATTGCCATTAAAGCGCTTAAAGAAGGAAAACATGTCCTGGTGGAAAAGCCGATGGCTATCAACAGCGTAGAAGCTAAGGCAATGATTCAAGCCGCTAAAAAATACAAGCGGATTTTAATGGTGCATCAGAATATGAGGTTTGATCCCGCTATTCGAACTTCTGAAAAATTACTGCGCCAAGGCATTATTGGTGATATTTTCGCAGCGAAAAGTTCTTTAACTCATCGGGGTCCGCAAGCCTGGAGTGAAAAAGCCAATTGGTTTTTTGATAAAAAAAAATCAGGCGGTGGGGCTTTGATGGATCTGGGCCCTCACGTTTTCAATACCTTGAGTTTTCTGTTGAATGACGAGGCGGTTCTGATGGGAGCGGTGGCGGCGGGCGGCAGAAAAGTAAAACTGAAATCCGACATGGCACCAGTGCAAATGGACGTTCATGCTTCTTGCTTGCTACGTTTTAAAAAAGGCGCGATTGGAATGATCAACGTGGGATGGGCCGATAACGCTTATCACAACCGCTTTTATTTTTACGGAACTAAGGGTGTATTGTCGATCAACCTGGGGAAGGGTGAACCCATTACGGTGGAACTTCGAAATAAACCGGGGAGGGAGTTTCCCGACCTGGATAAAGACAGTTTTTCTCCCACCATCTATGAGAATTTTCTGGATAGCATTCGTAAAAACAAAACCCCGATGGTTTCAGGTGAAGATGGTCTTAAAACAATCGAATTGGTAGAAGCCGGTTATCGGTTTATTGCCAAATCGGCTCCGGATGTGTTCTGAACCTATTTGAGTTGAGCCGGATCGTCGCACCTTGACACGATTGGGTTCGATACCTACACTTTGATTCATCTCACATTATGAGAATAAACTAGTCTAGGGAGGACATTATGGGCGCCGCGACACACACATCGGATTCGGATTTTCAAAAGGACGTTTTGGATTCTAAAATCCCCGTTTTGGTGGATTTTTGGGCCGAATGGTGCGGACCCTGCAAAATGGTGGCTCCGGTCTTGGACGAGTTGGCCAAAGAATACGAAGGCAAAATTAAAATCGCCAAGGTCGACGTGGATCAAAATCAGCAAGTGGCTGGAAATTTTAACATCCGCAGCATTCCGACCCTGCTCTTTTTCAAAAATGGCCAGGTGGTCAAGCAATTGATCGGAGCCCATCCGAAAACGAAACTGGTTACTGAAATTCAAGAGGTTCTTGGTTAATTTTGACCGTTAGTGTTTTTCGATTTTTTTCTTTTCTGTTCTTTGTTGTTTGGGGTTTGGCAGGTCACGGCGTTTTTGCGGCAAGCGTGACTCCCGCTCCTGACAGTCTTCCATTTGTTTCAGGTAATCAATTTCAAACTCAAGTCGACTCCTCGAAAATTCCGGTGGTTCTCGATTTTTGGGCCTCCTGGTGTGCGCCCTGTCAGGTTTATAGTCCGGTCGTTGAAGAAGCATCCCATGCATTCAAAAACAAAATGGCTTTTTATAAAGTAGACGTCTCGGATAACGCGAATGAACAACGGGTTAAAGGCTATGCTATTGAATCAATCCCAACGATTTTGGTAATTGAAAATGGTCAAGTGGTGGAACGATGGGAAGGTATGTTTAAACCCAACGACCTTAAATCCAAGTTGAAACAAGTTTTGAAAAACTGGTTAAAACCTGTCCCTTAAATCCTTAAGTGGTGAGGTTATTGCTTCCCGGTAGGAATTCATTGACAGGTTTTCCCGGTTTTACCTATACTGCCACCGCTTTTAGCCTAGTTTTCCAAGCTTTTTGGGGAAAACCAGCAAGACCAACCTTTTTAATAAAGAAAGGCTTTCAGTGACTTTCCAAAAGTGGATGGCTCTCATTGTTATTGTACTCATTGGCGTTTCGATTATGGGCATTTTGCCGTCTGATTCAGACCGCAAGGAGCATAAGGCGACTAGTTTAAAGCTGGGGTTGGATATCCAGGGTGGTCTGCATATGAATCTGGTAGTTGACCGGGACAAGATGCAGGGTAAGAGCGAACAAGAAATTTCAGATGCGGCTGATCGAGCCATGGAAATTTTGCGCAATCGTATTGACGCTTTGGGTGTCAGCGAACCGGTTTTGGAACGCGAAGGCATTGACGGAATTGTAATCCAATTACCCGGATTGACCGATGTGAAGCACGCCAGGGACATTATTCTTTCCACCGCTCAATTAGAATTCCGATTTGTTTCAACTCTTCATCCGTCGGATTACATGGATAAAGACGGCAAAATTGACGTTAAAAAACTGCCAGCCGACATTACCTATTTTCCTGGTAAAGATAATCAGCAATACCTTTGTGAAAAAGTACTCTTGACCGGTGAAGCTTTAGTGGATGCTCATGTGGAAACTGATTCTTTGGGTCGATCCGAAATCGCATTTACGCTTAATTCTGAAGGCGGGAAAGAATTTGGAATCATTACGGGAGAAAATCTTCACCGACAATTGGCCATCATTTTGGATGATCGAGTTTACTCCGCTCCTGAAATCCAAAGCCGTATTCCGGGTGGGCATGGCGTGATCACGGGTAGTTTTTCAGATACGGAAGCGGCCGATCTGGCGCTGGTCTTAAAAGCGGGAGCTTTACCTGCTCCGTTAAAAGTTGTTGGTCAGTTTCAAGTGGGACCGAGCTTGGGCGCGGACTCGGTTAAAAAAGGCACTTTGGCCGCAGTTTACGGGTTGATTTTAGTTCTGATTTTTATGGGTATTTATTACCGGGTTTCGGGCGTCATCGCCAATGTAGGTCTGCTGGTGAATATGGTTTATCTAGTCGGAGCGCTGGCTTATTTGAAAGCGACCATTACTCTGCCTGGCATTGCGGGCATTATTTTGACACTAGGTTTGTCCGTGGACTCCAACGTTCTGATCTTTGAACGCATTCGTGAGGAATTAAAACTGGGCAAAACCGTTCGATCGGCTATTCAAGCCGGTTATAACAGGGCTCTGGTTGCGATTATCGATACACACGTGACGACGCTTATTTCGGCCGCGGTTTTGTTTCAATTTGGCACGGGTCCCATCAAGGGTTTTGCTGTGACTTTAAGCCTCGGTGTGGCGTTGAGTTTGTTTACCGCTGTCGTGATTACCAAGATGATTTTTGACGCCCGCAAAGAATACCAAGGACTGAGCATCTAGAAAGGCAGCATCATGTTTCAATGGTTTAATGAACCCAAAATTAATTTCATGGCGCCGCGCCGGTTTTTCCTAACCTTGTCCACTTTGGGCTGTTTGGCGGGTGTTTATGCCATTGTTCTTTTGTATCAGGGAAAAGCTAATTTGGGCACGGACTTTGGGGCTGGTGTGTTGCTTCGCATGTCGGCTTCGAGCAGTGTTGAAATTGATAAAGTCCGCCAATCCTTGAAGGATCAAGGATATGGAGATGCAGTTATTCAACAGGTAAAAGAGGACGACAACAGCGGTTTTAAATTGATCATTAAGCTCAAGCATGATGAGAGCAAAGAAGTGGGAAGCATCGGCCAGGATGTTTTGGATTTTTTTAATAAGAGTTTTCCAGATGCTCATTTTACCCTGGATGGCAGCGACGAAGTTGGGCCGGCGGTTTCACAAAAACTACGGGATGACGCGTTAAAAGCTTTTCTACTTTCGATGCTGGGTATTTTGGTTTATATCGCTTTTCGTTTTGATTTCAAATTCGCGGTGGCCGCGATTATTACGACCGTTCACGATATTCTGGTTATTTTGGGAATCATTATCTTAACGGGTCGGGAATTTAACCTTTTACAAGTAACAGCCCTTCTGACGCTAGCTGGGTATTCTTTGAACGATACGGTGGTTACGTTTGACCGTATTCGCGAAAATCTTAAATTCTTAGTTAAAGATCATACCTTTGCCAGTTTGGTGAATTTGAGCGTGAACGAGACTTTGAGCCGGACGATTAACACCAGCGGTACGGTTTTCTTAACCCTTTTACCCCTGTGTGTTATCGGCGGAGATGCTTTGAAGGATTTCGCTTTTACCCTTCTTTTAGGCGTTGTGGTGGGAACCTATTCTTCTATCTTTGTGGCAAGCCCGATTCTGGTTGAGTGGAATAATCTGGCGAAGCCGAAAGCCCCGAAGTAAGTACTGTCTTCAGCTTTTCTCTGGACGCATTCCATTCGCGGAAAGGCGTTTCTGATGGATATTCAAAATCAAATTCATGATATTCAAAAACGAATTCAGGATTCGGCCGCGCGGGTTGGCCGAAACCCTTCGGATATTCTTCTCTTAGCGGTTTCTAAAACGGTTTCTTCTGACAATATCCAAAAAGCTTATGACGCGGGACTAAAAGATTTTGGAGAAAACCGCATGCAGGAAGCTTTGGAAAAGATACCTTTATTGCCCTGGGATGTCCGTTGGCACATGATTGGACAGTTGCAAACCAATAAGATTAATAAAACACTGGGGCGGTTTGTCTTGATTCACTCCATCGATTCGCCGGAGTTGGCTCAGGCGGTTTCGAAACGTCAAGGCGACCTCACTCAGGATGTACTCTTAGAGGTTAATACATCGGGAGAGCCAAGCAAGTCGGGAGTGGATCCCGCACAAACCCTTTTGGCCGCTCAAACTCTTTCAAGGTTGCCACATTTGAAGTTAAAAGGTCTGATGACTGTGGGGCCTTTAACCGAGAACATTAGCAAACAAAGAGATGCTTTTAAAAAACTCAAAGAACTATTTGAACAAATCGGGTCGAAAAAATCGCTCGGCGATTCCTTTTCGATTCTATCGATGGGCATGAGCGGGGATTTTGAAATGGCAATTGAGGAAGGCTCGACTTTGGTTCGAGTGGGAAGCGCCATCTTCGGCGCCAGAGCTTAAAAAGCTTTTGAATAGGGTCATGGCCCATTAAAATGAAGCGGCTTTAAAAGGGGAATTGAGATGGCCTTTCAACAAAAAACAGTCGTTTTGGGCATTGGGAAAATGGGCGGCGCTTTGGTCAATGGCTGGATTTCCTCAAAGCTTATACCAGCTTCGAAAATCATTGGGGTTCGATCAGATGCCTCAAAAGTTAAACAAACCACTTCTCAATTAAAGATTAAAGTCACCACCAGCACGGACTTAGCTTTAAAAGGAGCCCGACTGATAATTTTGGCCGTCAAACCTCAAAAATTAAAGGATGTTTTGAGTCAAGTTGGCGGGTTTATTTCTAAAAATGCATTGGTAGTTTCGATAGCGGCTGGTGTTTCCACGGAACAGATTGAAAAATTACTACCTCAGGGCTGTCCCGTCGTGCGTGTCATGCCGAATACGCCGTCTTTGTTAAGTGCGGGTATGGCGGCGGTAGCTGGGGGTAAGCGAGCGAAACCGGCGCATGTCAAACTGGTGTTAAAACTCTTCGCGGCGGTTGGAAAATCCATTCCGGTTCGTGAAGATCAAATGGACTGGGTGACTGCGGTGTCGGGAAGCGGGCCCGCTTATGTTTTTCATATGATCGAAGCGATGATAGAAGCGGGGGTAAAAGGCGGCTTGGATGAAAAGGTTGCTTTAGCGTTGGTAGCTCAAACCGTATATGGAGCGGCCCGAATGGTTCAGGAGACGGGGAAAAGCCCCGCAGAACTTCGAATCCAAGTCACTTCATCGGGAGGAACCACTCAAGCGGCCCTCGATAAAATGACCGAATTGGGGTTTAAAGCGATAGTTGAAAAGGCGATGTCTGCCGCAGCTCAACGGAGTGCGGAATTGCAAAAGCTGAACGGGTAACCCATGGCATTCTTACTTTCTGGCTTTGCGTATTTTCTTACTGTTTTATTAGACTTGATGACTTTGCTTTTAATTTTGGAATGGTTTTTTTATTTCATACCGGGTGCGTCATTGAATGGGATTCGCAAATTATTTTTTTATTTAACTTATCCCTTGCTGGGATGGAGTGATCGTTTCTTTTCGGTTCGTTTAGGTTTGTTTAACTCGCGAGGTTTATTTACCGCGCTTCTGTTGTGGGGCATAGGTTATTTGGGTGTACCTTGGTTGATTCTTTTTAGCTATTCTTTGCGAGTTTGATGAAAGACGTTAGAAGCTTTAAGTAAACTGAAAAATTAAAAGGGGAAATTTATGGCTGAGTTATTTGATCAGATTCAGGAAGCTCTGAAAGAGATTCGTAAAAGCACTCCGTCCAAACCTAAGGTGGGTATTATTTTAGGAACGGGTCTCGGTGCTCTGGCTCATGAAATTACAGATCAAACCGTTATCCCTTACGGAAAAATACCGCATTTTCCTCTTTCTACGGTTGAATCTCACGCAGGCGAGCTGGTTTTTGGGAAATTAGGGAATACATCGGTTGTGGCCATGAAGGGCCGCTTTCACCGTTATGAAGGATACACGATGCAGCAGGTGACGTTTCCTGTTCGGGTGATGAAGGCGCTGGGTATTGATTATTTGCTTGTGTCAAACGCTTGTGGCGGTATGAACAGAACCTATAACCCTGGTGATTTAATGATCATTGAGGATCACGTGAATTTAATGGGCGACAATCCGCTGATCGGAATCAATGATGATCGCCTCGGTCCTCGGTGGCCTGATATGTGCGAGCCCTATTCAAAAGAACTTATGGCTTTAACCGAGAAGATTGCTTGGGAAAAACGCATTCCGGTTCGTAAAGGTGTTTATGTAGCGGTGACAGGCCCTAATTTGGAAACGCGGGCCGAATACCGCTGGCTCTCCACCTTTGCGGATGTGGTGGGAATGTCAACTGTTCCTGAGGTAGTGGTGGGTGTGCATGCCGGGCTTAAAGTTTTGGGCATTTCAGTTATTACGGATAAGTGTGTGGCCGATACCTTAGAACCAGCGGATATTAAAAAGATTATTCAACATGCTCAAGAAGCCGAGCCGAAACTGACTGTTTTGATGAAAGAAGTGGCCATCGCTTTGGAGAAAAAATAATGGCAGTCAAGAAATTACGGCCTATTCGCTGGACGAGGGGAATTGTTTATCTTTTGGAACAAAGGGATTTGCCCTTTCGTGAAAAATGGGTGAAATGCGATACGGTAGAGAAAGTTGCCAAAGCGATTGAAGAAATGACAGTTCGCGGGGCGCCTGCCATTGGTATTACGGCAGCTTATGGTGTGGCTTTGGGAGCTGTTCGTTCTAAAAGTAAGAACACAGCGGTGTTTGAAAAACATGTTGGAAAAGCTATTGTCAGGCTGCGCCGAACTAGACCAACAGCTGTCAACTTGTTTTGGGCTTTGGATCGAATGGAAGAATGTCTCAAAGTCGTTTCTGTGTTGCCTATAGCAGAACAAAAACAGGCATTGGAAAAGGAAGCGATTGATATTCACTTGGAAGACGAAGCTTTGTGTAACCGCCTGGGAGAGCACGGAGCCAAACTTTTAGCGAGCGCCAAGAATGTTCTGACCCATTGCAACACAGGTGCTTTGGCCACGGGGGGAGATGGAACGGCGTTGGCGGCGATTACGCATGCTGCGCGAAAAAATAAAAAGTTGCATGTTTGGGTGGATGAAACCCGACCTTATTTACAGGGTGCTCGTTTAACGGCTTACGAAGTGGCGCACGCTGGAATAGACTTTCACTTAATTACGGACAATATGGCCGCTTCTTTGATGAAGCAAAGAAAGGTAGACGCTATTATTGTGGGTGCGGACCGGATTGTGGCTAATGGGGATACGGCTAATAAAATTGGAACCTATGCTTTGGCGGTAATGGCCAAGGCACACGGGATTCCATTTTATGTTTCAGCTCCAACGACAACGTTGGATTTGACTAAGAAAAATGGCGACGAAATTGAGATTGAACAAAGAAACCCAAAAGAAGTCACTCATCCACAAGGTATAGCCATCACAAAAGAAAGTTATCCTGTTTATAACCCCGCTTTTGATGTGACCCCGGGAAAGCTGATTACGGCGATTATTCTGGAAACGGGTATTTGCAGGAGCCCTTATCAAAAGTCGCTGGGACAAGCTTTGGCTGTGGCTAAAAAAGAGTCGATGTGAGTTCGGAGGTTTCTAGCGATGAAACCTTTGCAGACGATCATTATTGCTTGTGCTGTGGTGATCAAAATCCAATAGGTTTTAAAATGAAGTTCCATTTTGAAGGTGAAAAGCTGCTCTCGGAAGTGATTGTTCCAAAAGAATATCAAGGTTTTAGCCATGTGGTTCACGGCGGCATTTTGGGCATGCTTTTAGATGAGATAATGGTGAATTGCTATTGGTTTAAGGGTATTAAAGCTGTAACTGTAGAGTATCAGGTTCGACTCAAGGCTCCTTGTCCCACCGATGCCCGGGTTTTACTTTTCGCATGGCCCTTAGAGAAGAAACACCAGCTCCATTTTGTGGCGGCCGAAGCCCGTCTTGAAGATGGAACGGTGGTAGCTGAAGCTACAGCAAAGTGCATGAAAATAAAGTAATAATGTTGCGAAAAAGAGATTTCCTGTTACACTGATGCCCGCAAAAAAGCTGTTTATTTAATGGAGGATTTTGAATGCCTTGTGGTAAAAAGCGTCATCGTGCAAAGATTAAAACTCACAAACGGAAAAAACATCGTAAGAAGATGAGAGCCTTGTTGCGTCGTCAGGGCCGTCTATAATTTTTTTATTGTTTTAGTTTTAAGTCGCTCTTGGGTATCCAGGAGCGGCTTATTTTTTTGTCATAAATCATGTGTTTTTGATCAATTTTCTTAATTGGTCGATATGTTGTATCGTTTTTTAAGAAACCACTAGATGTTGTGTTTTTTTGTTAAAAAACAAGGAGTTAAAGCGATTTTAGTTCTTCTTTCTTTCCAAAAAAGCACTCATGCCTACAATGTCGTTGTCAGTCAGGTTCCAATGCGTTATCAACTGTCTTAAAAGTGTCAAATGATATTAACGATAAAAGAAGTCGCAGACAAACTGGGTGTGCATGAACAAACGCTTCGCAATTGGGAGCGCCTTGGTCTTTTGAAAGTTTCGCGTATTGGCGGAAATCGTACAAGGATTTATGACGAGAATGATTTTCTGTTATGCAAAAAAATAGTAAGTTTTTCTGATCAAGGAATTAATTTAAAAGGAATCAAAGCGCTTTTAGAGATTGGGAAAATATAACTGGTCCAGTTTTTTGAAGTAAAAAAGTAGTGCTGGAAACGGCTTTAAACAAGGGTTTTCTGTCAGCTAAATCCTTGACAGGGGTGAAAGCTTTGTCATAATGACAAAACTTTTTCCCTTCGAACACAAATTCGAGAAAGTATTTTCGTTAGTTTGGAGTTCTGTCCGCAAGTCGAGTTGTTGGGTCGTTGAAGCAGTTTCTGACATGAATTCAAAATGGATTGAGGAGAAAAAATGATTAATCCAATTTCTTCGTCGGTTGACCCCATGACCATTTTGCAGAAGAGTCTTGATGCGCTCTCTATTCAACATGAGGTTATTGCCAACAACCTTGCAAATATTGATACTCCTAATTTCAAGCGTTCGGTTGTATCGTTCCAAGATAAGTTAAGTATGGCCATCAATGAAACTCCAGATTCGCCTTTGTGGCGGACAAATCCAATGCACATGCCTCTTTCTCCAAAAGCCTTATCTTTGAACAATTTTCAGCCTGATATTCGTACAGTTAATGACACGATTGGCCGCAACGACGGCAACAATGTTGATATGGAAATGGAGTCGGGGTTGATGGCTGAAAACAATTTACTTTATAACAGTTTGGCGGATGTAACGGGGCGCTATATTGCGAACCTGCGACACGCCATTACCGAAGGGAAGGCGTAATTAATGGGTGCTCTTTCGGGTGTGTTTGCTCCTTTTGCCATTTCGGCTTCAGCGTTAACAGCTGAACGTCTTCGAATGGATGTCATTTCTAATAACATCGCAAATGCTAATACAACTCGGACTGTTGAAGGCGGGCCCTATATTCGTCAACGAGTGGTTTTTTCTCCCCGTTTTGATGCAACTCCAGCTTTTTCATCCTTTATCCCAACAATGACTCCGGATGGATTACCGGCTGGCGTGAGAGTTACGGGCATTCAGAAGGATTCGTCACCGGTGAGAATGGTTTATGACCCAGGCCACCCGGACGCCAATGCGGAGGGGTATGTGGCTTATCCCAATGTGAATGCGGTTAATGAAATGGTTGATTTGATTTCGGCAAGTCGTGCATACGAAGCCAATATCACCGCTTTTAACTCCACAAAGTCTATGGCAATCGAAGCGTTGTCAATTGGGAAGTAAATTTTTAAAATAAGCAATTAATAACGATTGAAGGGCAATTAAAGTATGGAAATTCAACCGATACAAATGCCGATTTCCTTAACACAAAATCCGATTCAGCCAATAGCGCCTATTTCGATATCTAATAACGCGCAAAGCACGTCTGAGGTTTCTGCAGTTAATTTTAAAGATTTATTGACTAAAGCGATTTCGGATTTGAATACCAGTCAAACTGATGCCAGTGCATCTATTCAAAATTTAGCTACTGGTGGGGCCGATAATCTGCACGATGTGATTATTTCCATGGAAAAAGCAGAAATGACTTTGCAGTATGCCATTCAAGTTCGTAACAAAGTAATGGACGCATATCAGTCAGTTATTCAAATGCAGGTTTAGCTTTATATCTTGAATCTCTCTTGATGAGGACATTTTGAACGAATTTTTCCAACAAATCATCCAACAGTTTAAAGAAACATGGGAACGATTTAATTCTACCCAAAAAATTCTTATTGTTGCTATCCCCGCTGTTATTCTCGCGGGTTTACTGGCACTAATCATTGGAACTTCCCATAATCAATATGAGGTTCTTTATTCTCGCTTGGATCAAAAAGATGCCGGGGATGTTGCGGCCGAATTAAAAAAGGAAAATATACCTTACAAGGTGTCCAGCAAGGACAACTTGATCATGATTATGGTTCCCTCGGAAAAGGTTTATGACACTCGTTTGACTTTGGCGGGCCAAGGATTGCCCAAGGGCAACGGTGTCGGCTATGAAATATTTGATGAACCAAAATGGGGTTCAACCGACTTTACTCAAAAGGTTAATTATAAACGGGCTTTGGAAGGCGAACTTCAGAGGACTATTGGCAGTTTACAAGAAATAGAGAGTGCCCGGGTAAATATTGTTATTCCTGAGCCGGAGCTTTTTACGGAAAAAGAAAAGCCAACAACAGCTTCTGTGGTTTTGGAGTTAAAAACGGACGCTTCTTTAAAAAGAGATCAGGTTCGCGGAATTGTTCATTTGGTGGCTGCCAGCGTAGAAGGGTTAAAGCCTGAAGATGTTAATGTGGTTGATAATCGCGGCAACATACTTTCTGGTTTTATCGCTGAAGAACAACAGGAAAATAATCCGGACGCAGTTGATACGGATACGTTAACCCAGCAGGCTAAGTTGACCTTACATGATATGGAAGTTCAGCAAAGTTATGAAAAGGATTTGGAACACAAAATAACCGATATGTTGAACAAGGTTTTGGGTGGAAACAATCGTTTTGCGGTGTCGGTTTCGGCTGAACTTAACTTTGATAAAACTGAAAATGATTCTGAAACTTTTGAACCTGTAGTCGATGGACAGGGAATTGTGCGTTCCGCGCAAACGAAGAAAGAACAATTTGTGGGCGATGGATCGATGCCGAACACGATTGTGGGCGGTGTTCCGGGAACGGACACTAATATTCCGGGTTATCAAGCTTCTGTAGCGACCGGCACCAACTCACAATATTCTAAAGAAGAAAATACGACTAATTATGAAATCAATAGAACGGTTAAACATGATGTTGTCGCGCCGGGTTCTCCTAAAAGAGTTTCGGTGGGTATTTTTGTCGACAATCTTCAACCGCAACAGGTCGAAGCGATTAAGGCGGCTGTGATAGCGGCGGCGGGGTTAGATATAAACAGAGGAGATCAGGTGGAGGTTCAAAATATGCCATTTGATAATACTCAAGCGTTGGCAAGCCTGAAGGAGACACAAATGGAGACTCAACAAAATCTTTATATGACGCTTGGAAAAATAGGATTGTTGGTTTTGATGGCTTTTGCGATTCTCTTGTTCTTGCGTTCGATTTTGAAACCCAAACGTGAAAAGCAGTTTGTAGAAGAAATAGATGATATTGAAGAACCGCCTATGCCTCAAGTTGAAGATCTCATATCAAATGACATGACCACCGAAGATATAAGCAGGGCTGAAGCAACTATGAACGCTAGAAAGCGTGAAATGGTTCGTAAGGAAGTGATGGAAATGGCAAACAAGAATCCTGAAAACATTGCACAAATTATTAAGAAATGGCTTTCTGAGGAGTAGTTCGTTATGAGTGAACCAAAAAAAACAGCTTTAACCGGTGAACAAAAAGCGGCAGCTCTCCTCATTTCTTTGGGGCCGGAGTTGGCGTCCAAGGTTTATCAGCATTTAAAAGAGGACTCGGTTGAGCAGGTCACTCTTCAAATTGCCAATCTTCGCAAGATTTCCCCTGAGGAAAAAGATGCGGTCATGCGAGAAGCGCTGGATATTTCGGTAGCTCAAGAATACATTTCTCAGGGTGGTGTTGAGTACGCTCATGAATTACTAGAGAAGGCTTTAGGGGCCAATAAGGCCATGGAAATCATTAACCGTCTGCAAGGATCCTTGCAGATGACCCCTTTTGATTACATCAAAAGAACTGATCCGCAGCAATTACTTAACTTTATTCAATCTGAACATCCACAAACTATTGCCTTAATTTTAGCTCACTTGAACCCGGAGAACGCAGCGACTATTTTGGGTGCTCTTCCTTTAGAAGTTCAGGTTGATGTAGCGACTCGTATTGCCATTTTGGATAGAGCTGCGCCGGACGTAGTGATGGAAATTGAACGGGTGCTAGAACGCCGTATTTCAGCCATCTTTACTCAAGAATTTACAGCTGCTGGTGGTGTGCGTTCTTTGGCGGAAGTTCTCAATCGCGCCGACCGTTCTACCGAAAAAGCTATTATGGAAAAATTGGAAGAGTCCAATCCTACTTTGGCGGAGGAAGTCAAGCGCCTCATGTTTGTCTTTGATGACCTTATTGTGTTGGATAACCGAACAGTCCAACAAATATTACGAGAAGTTGATGCAAAAGATCTGGCTTTGGCTTTGAAGGGAGCAAAAGAAGAAGTGAAAGAGCATTTACTTAAAAATATGTCCAACCGTGCCAGAGCGATGATTATGGAGGATATGGAAGTTATGGGTCCTGTTCGTTTGAAGAATGCGGAAGAAGCCCAGCAGAAAATTATCAATGTGGTTCGACAGCTTGAGGAACAGGGCGAAATTGTAGTGGCTCGGGGCGGCGATGAAGGAGCCATGGTTTAATTCGATTAAAATAGGGAGTATGTAAATTAATGGGGCATGAAGTTCTTTCAAGTAAAGATTATGAATATCAGGATCAAGGTTACTTGATTGATAATGGACCGTGGCAAGAAACCATAAAAAAAATGGCCCAGCGTTCCAAAACTATTGGATTAGTCAACTCTTGGCCAACCCTTGGTGTGGATGAATTTAAGCCCGATTTTTTACCGGAAAATTCTGACGCTAGTGGAGTTGAGGGCCTATCAACTATAGGTGTTTTACCCGATGTGATTGCGGATGCAGAAGAAAAGGCTAGAACAATAGAGCAAAATGCCAGGAAAAGTGCTTATGAAGTGGTGGAAAAATCGCGGTGGGAAGCGGATAAGATTTTAAGTGTTGCTCGCGAAGAGGCTGAAAATGAATCCAGCGTCATTCGTGAAACGGCCAGGGTACAGGGATATAAAGAAGGTTTTGATCAGGGTAAGCCAGAGGGATTTAGTCAAGGTGTGGCTGATGGAAAAAATTCTTATTCCGAGTTGATAAAAAACTTTAATGGACTTATGGACAGTTTGACAGCAGAACGTAAGACTTTGGTTGGTGATTTACAGCCTTTGTTGGTGGAATTGGTAGGCGAAGCGCTTAAAAAGTGTCTTAACAAACAAGCGAAAAAGGGCAAGCTGGTGGCTAATCTTGTTCATGAAGCGCTATTGAAAGCCCAAGATCGAGTTCATTTGAAACTTCATTTGAACCCAGATGATATAAATGAAATTGAAGCTCACAGAAACGAACTTCAATTGACAGTGGGCGCAGGGGAAATGGAACTAATTGCGGATGCTCGCATTGAGCGAGGTGGGTGCTTGCTTGATACAGAAGGCGGCACAGTTGATGTCCGGTTGAACACGGTGGTTGATCAAGTAAAAGAGTCTTTGACATCTGAAATGAAGAAATAGTGTCTAATAATTAAGGGGAAAATATGAATCCGCTGTTGAACGATATCATTCCCCCGTTAGATAACTTGAAGAAGAGTCTGGAAAAAGCCGATTTAACTAGAGTTAACGGCAGGGTAGAACAAATTGTAGGTCTAGTGATTGAGTCGACGGGACCTTCTGCGTCAGTAGGCGAAGCTTGTTGGATTACACCTATAAACGGTAGCGGAATACCAATTTTGGCCGAGGTAGTGGGTTTTAGACAAAATCGTGTGTTATTGATGCCCTTGGGTGATATGCGGGGTTTAGGGCCTGGCAGTGAAGTTGTTAAAACGGGAGAGTCTTTTAAAATTCTTGTAGGTGATGCTCTTTTGGGCAGGGTTATTGATGGTATGGGGATGCCCTTAGATGGAAAAGGCCCGTTGGGTTCTTTAAGTCAAAGTTACTTTATTCATCGCGATCCTCCTCCTGCGATGGAAAGGCGAAGGATTTCGTCGCCTGTAGCGACGGGTGTTCGGGCCATTGACGCATTGTTGACTTTAGGTGAAGGGCAGCGACTTGGAATATTTTCTGGGTCGGGTGTAGGAAAAAGTACCTTGCTGGGGATGATTGCTTGTAATACCGAGGCGGACATTAACGTGATCGCTTTGGTGGGTGAACGCGGCAGGGAAGTTCGAGACTTTTTAGAGAGGGATTTAGGGGAGAAAGGGCTGACTCGTAGCGTGGTGGTAGTGGCTACTTCGGATCAACCTTCTCTCATCCGTATCCAAGCAGCCTTAGTGGCGACGACGGTTGCGGAGTATTTTCGTGATCAAGGTAAGCGGGTAATGTTGATGATGGATTCCGTCACCCGTTTTGCGATGGCGCAAAGGGAAGTGGGCTTGGCGATTGGTGAACCGCCCACAACAAAAGGGTACACACCTTCGGTTTTTGCCCTGTTGCCTAAAATTTTAGAAAGGGCAGGGACAGCGTCTCACAAAGGAAGTATTACTGGTATTTACACCATTTTGGTGGAAGCGGATGATATGAATGAACCGGTTGCTGACGCATGTCGCTCTATTTTGGATGGGCATGTGGTTTTGTCGAGGGATTTGGCAGCGCAGAATCATTATCCCGCCATTGATGTTTTGAATAGTGTTTCTCGAGTGATGCGGGATATTGTGAAGCCGGAACAACTTCAGGAGGCCGGTAATATCCGGTCCATGTTGGCGACTTATAAAAGTGTTGAGGATTTAATCGCTATTGGGGCTTATGTAAAGGGGAGTAATCCGAAAGTCGATCAGGCTGTGATGAAGATGGACGCAATACAAGGTTTTTTGAAGCAATCCCGGGGGGATTTGGCGCCTTGGGTTGATACGATGGAAAAAATGAAGTTTTTTTTGGGTTAGGTGGTTATGGCGAAACGGTTTCAATTTCGACTAGAGCAAGTTTTAAACCTGCGAAAACAGGTAGAAGAAGTAAAGGTTCGCGAATTGGCCGTGGCTAAAATGCATCTTTTGGAAGTTGAGCGTGTTTTGAACGAACATCTTGAGAAGCAGGTTGAGTTTTTAAATGCTTACGGTGAACTTGAAAAAGATGGTTTTTTTACCGCCGAGCAAGTTATGACATATTGCGATTACAAAGAAGTGTTGTCGAAAAAAGAAAATGAATTTCGGGAACGGCAAAGCGATTGGATGCTTGAAGTAGAACGGCGGCGCAGAGAAGTCGTGAAAGTCAGTCGGCAGCGGCGACTTTTGGATAATTTGAAAGATAAAAAAAAGAGTGCTCATTCTCTGGAAGTTCAAAATGATGAACAGAAGTTTTTGGATGAAGTTTCCTCTATCGCGTTTGTGAGGCGAGAGAGGGCGAAAAGGTCGGCTTTGTTGAGTTGATGTGAAAAATTAGAATTTTGCTTGATGCCTTCAGGTTTTTAACCTGATGGAAAATGAGGGAGGTTTATCGTGGATATAGCAACAGTCGTTGGTTTGGTCCTAGGTATTTTCGGCGTGTTTGGTGGTGCGGTCATGGACGGCCTTAATGTTGGGCGTTTATTTCAGCTTCCGGCTTTCATGATTATCGCTTTTGGAACTGCTGGCGCTACAATGATGAGCTTTTCCTTTGATACGGTTAAAGAAGTTATTCCAGTTTTGAAAAAAGCTTTTAAACGTCAGGAATTAGACGCGGCCACTATCGTGACGCAATTGGTTAACTTTGCCACTAAGGCTCGTCGTGAAGGTCTTTTGGGTTTGGAAAGTGAAGCGGAATCGACTACGGACCCATTTTTGAAAAAAGGATTGCAATTGGTTGTTGATGGCACGGACGGTGAAATGATTCGTAATATCATGGAAACGGACATCGCCTTTTTGGAATCGCGTCATAAAACAGGTGAAGGTTTGTTTGGGACGTTTGGCGGTTTTGCGCCAACGCTAGGTATCATCGGTACTGTCTTGGGTCTTGTCCATGCTCTGGGTGCATTCGGTGAAGGCGCCGCGGACGCTAATATTCTCGTTGGTGCTATCGCAACGGCCTTTATCGCTACCTTTTATGGTATTTCGTTTGCTAACTTATTTTTCTTGCCGATTTCTTTTAAACTCAAAGCTAATAGCCAGCAAGAAGTTCTCATGAGAGAAGTGATGTTGGAAGGAATATTAGCTATTTCTGCGGGTGACAATCCTCGTATTGTTGAAGAAAAACTAAAAGCTTTCTTGCCTCCCAAGGTAAAGGTGTTGATGGAAGCTCAAAAAGCCCAAAGTGGGGCGAAAGAAGAATAGTAAATCTAAAGATTGATAGAGATTTATTAGGAGATTTGAATGCCAAAACGTAAAAAGGGCGGAGGCGAGAGCATGGAGATGGAATCCGGCGGCGGAATGCGCTGGCTCTTGACCTATGCTGACTTGATTACGCTCTTACTGGCCCTTTTTGTTATTCTTTTTGCTATGGCGTCGAGTAATCCAGTGCAAAAAATTGCAATCATGGCGCAGTTTAGACGTGTTTTCGGTCCGATTGAGGGTAGTCCGGCTCTTTTGACGGCACAAGGAGCTAACAACGGGGATCATTACAAAATTATTCCTGGAGAACCGGAAGAAGGCGGCCCCGGAGGTCCAAAAAAACCAACAGCCCCATCTGAAAAGGGTAAAAATATTGAAGGTGAATTAAGACAAAAGTTACAGTTTCAGATTGGGGCCAATAAGGTTTCGATTCGAAAAGAAGCCCGTGGTTTAGTGATAAGTCTTTTAACGGATAAGGTTCTTTTTGATTTAGGGGATACGAGATTGAAGCCGGAAATGAAAGGTGTTTTAAACAATATTGCTGAAGTGTTGCAACACCATCCGGATAAGCAAATCGCGGTGGAAGGTCATACAGATGATTTGGCGATTCAGTCGGCGAAAGTGCCCAGCAATTGGGAGCTTTCTGCCTTAAGGGCGACGTCCGTGGTAAAGTATTTTGTGACGAATGAGGGGATGGATCCGAGCCGTTTTTCTGCGGCAGGTTATGCGGAGTACCAACCTTTGGTGCCCAATATCAGTGAAGCGAACCGACGGATTAATCGTCGGGTCGACATAATCATTCTGAAGTTAGATTAATTTTTAGGAGGATGTAATGGCAGAGCAAAATGATAAGGGTGCAAAAGGATTATTGAATACGGTGCTGATTCTGTGTCTTGTAAGCCTATTAGGAATCATCGGCTTAGGGGTCGGTATGTATGCTCTTTGGGCATCCAAAACAGAACCTAAAGAAACCAAGGTTATTGAACAAAAACCCGAACCAGGGAAAATTTATGACATGGGAACGTTCATTGTTAATTTGGCGGATGAAGAAGTTTCGCGTTATGTTCGAGCACAGATTGAATTGGAATATAGTAAGGTTAACATTCAATTAGATGGCGAAATTAAAGAACGTGATCCTCAAATTAAGGATCTGATTAACACTTTATTGAATGACCGTAAGTCGGCAGAACTTTCTACATCGGAAGGTAAAGAACGGTTCCGCCGAGAATTGCAATTAAAAATTAATCAGATACTCAAATATGGAGCTGTCACTAATATTTATCTCACTCAGTTCGCAATTCAGTGATTTTGATTTTAGAAAAAGAAAGGAGGGGCAAAAATGGATGATTTACTATCAGACAATGAGGTAAGCGCTCTACTTTCGGAATTGGACATGGGTGATGTTGGAGGAGATGTCGCTCCCGTGGCGAGTAGTATGCATGATGAAGCCTCGTCATCGAAAATCACGACAGCTCCTGAAGTTGGTTCGATTGTGGATGAAAAGGGCCGTAAGATTAAAAAATACGACTTTAACCGACCCAATCGTTTTTCCAAGGATCATATGAAGACCTTGGAGATGCTTCATGAAATTTTCTCTCGCAGTTTTACGGCTTCTATTGCGGCTTATCTAAGAACAGTGGCAGAAATTAAAGTTGTATCTGTTACACAACTTCCGTTTTATGAATACACTATGTCGCTTCCGCGTCCTGATTGTATTTTTACTTTTAAGATGGAACCTTTAGAAGGTTCGATGATCTTAGAGATTAATCCTGAATTGGTTTTGACTTTGGTGGATCGTATATTAGGAGGTCCAGGAAAAGCGCCACCGGCGTCCCGAGAACTTACGTTAATTGAACAATCGATTATTGAAAAAATTATCAATAGAGGTTTGGAAAATCTTCAAGAAGCTTGGCTTAAAGTCGGTCATTTTCAGCCCAAGATTACAGGTTACGAAACAACCGCCCAATTCGTTCAAGTGGTGGCACCCAGTGAAATTTCGGCGGCCATTGAGTTTGAAGTTAAGGTTAATGATGTGACTGGAAAAATGTCGATGTGTATCCCTTATGTTGTTTTGGAACCAATCATCACTGATTTGTCGGCCCAAAAGTGGTTTACGGTTGGTAAAAAAGAATCAACGCCTGAAACGGTTGATAGTTTGACCAAAGTCATGAAAGAAACAGTGGTTCCTTTCGTAGCTAAGGTTGGGCAGACTCAAATTACGGTTCGAGATATGTTGAAACTTTCTGTCGGGGATGTGGTTCGTTTGAATTCCAGTCCCAATAACGAAATTGAAGTTTTGATTGAAGGATTGGTAAAATTGATGGGGCGTCCTGGCGTTTCTTCAAAGAAAAAGGCAATGCAAATTACACGCATTGTTACGAAAAACGCTTGAAATCTTTTTTTAGAGCCATTGCTGATATGGTTAAATTGAAAGTTTTGAGATCGAGTAGCAATGGGGTTTTTAGAAACTAGTAGTTTTTTTGTAGTGCATGTTGAATTGTCCATGTGGGTAATTCTTCAATCGGTGATGTTGAAAAAATGTATTTTTACAATAAATACTCAAAAGTACGCGGGAGGTGTTGGTATGTCTCAAATGGATAACGAATCACATGGTGGAAACATAAGTCTCTTGTTGGATGTCCCTCTGAAGCTTACGGTTGAATTGGGCCGTACAACTCGTACAGTGAAAGAGATTTTGGCTTTGGCTCCTGGTTCGGTCGTTGAGCTGGATAAACTTTCTGGTGAAGCAGTGGATATTTTAGTTAACGAAAAATTGATTGCTAAAGGTGAGGTTGTGGTCATTGACGAAAATTTCGGTGTCCGTATTACGGAAATTCTCGATCCAGATGTACGTTTGACCGCGGTACAAGGTTAACAGGCCCAAAAAGAAGGGCTTAAGCCTCATGAACAATGAGTATACTTTCACTCGCAATCTTCTAAGGCGTCTGAGTTGTTTAGTGATTTTGTATTTGGGAGTTTGTGTTTTTTGTTTTGTGAATATTTCTTCTACGTTTGCCGATGTTACTGCCGCTAGTACAATTTATCAACAAAGCTCAGCGGGTATTAACACAGTAACAGAGAAACCTGGGCAGCCATTGGCATTACCTGAAGCCATAGATAATTCATTTCCTGGTGTTTTCTCAACTTTTTTCCACATCATTTTAAATTTAGGTTTAATTATTGGATTTATTTTTATTACTGTTTGGTGCTTGAAAATGATTTTGGAAAAGCGGGGAGTAACCAATAGTGCGGACGAAACAAAACCCATCAAAGTTTTGACTTCAACTTATTTGGCTCCACGAAAAGCGATTCATTTAGTTGAAGTGGGAAATCGTATTTTAGTGTTAGGGGTAGGCAACGATGAAATTACGCGGCTGGATGTTATTACCGATCCTGCTGAGATGGAAACTATTCGCCAGTCAACCCAAACTGGGTTTCCAAATGTTTTGGAAAGACTTATACACCGGGAGGTAACTGAAAAAACCGACGCGGAAACGCAACAAATGATTGCGGAAAGCAGTGCGTCTGTTAGTGGCTATGTTGAAAAGTTAAAACGAACTGGCCGTAAGCGAAAAGATGAAAACCAATTTCCGGAAGATCGGGCATGAAAAAAAGATTATTTTCGGTTACCGCAATTTCGATATTTTTATTTTCCATCTCAGCCATTGGATCAGTGGCCGCCGATATTCCCTTTCCGATTATCCGTTTGGGGGTAGAACAGGCAAAAAATCCTCAAGATGTAGCGCTTAGCATCCAAATACTATTGGTTTTGACTGTTTTATCCTTGGCGCCGGCTATTTTGATCATGATGACGTCTTTTACTCGAATTATTATTATTTTATCTTTTTTACGACAAGGGCTTGGGACTCAACAAGTTCCCCCTAATCAAATCTTAGTAGGTTTGGCGTTATTCCTCACTTTTTTTACAATGCAGCCGACTTTTGAGCAGATTGATAAAGACGCGTTCACGCCTTATATGGCTGGAAAAATTGGAACTACTGAAGCTTTTAAAAAAGCCGAAGACCCCATTCGGAAATTTATGTTTAAACAAGTGAATGAAAAAGATTTGGCGTTGTTTGTGGCTCTTTCCAAATCAAGCCGTCCGCGCACTCCTGCAGACATTTCAACTTGGGTATTAATTCCTTCCTTCGTCATCAGCGAGTTGAAAAAAGCCTTTGAAATGGGTTTTATTATTTTTATACCCTTTTTAATCATTGATATGGTGACCGCTTCGGTTCTAATGTCGATGGGAATGATGATGCTTCCGCCGGTTTTGATTTCTTTGCCGTTTAAAATTTTGCTTTTCATTATGGTAGATGGTTGGAACTTAATTGTTCGATCAATTGCCTTGAGTTTTCAATGATTGGAATTTAAATGACAGTTGAGTTTGTAGCCGATTTAGCGAGTCGTGCTCTTTGGATCACGCTATTAGTTTCCGCTCCGATTCTGGGATTGGGACTAGCGGTCGGTGTGGCCGTCTCTATTTTTCAGGCGGTTACTCAGATCCAAGAAATGACACTTACTTTTATTCCTAAAATTATAGCCATCTTTATCGCGATCCTCATTTTCGGAAAATGGATGATGCTTATTTTGATTAATTTCACTTCGGATTTGTGGATTAATTTACCCAATTATGTGAAGTGAGGCGTTTATGCCCACCAATCCTTTTCAATTTGATTCCTCTGAAGTTATTGCGTTTGTCCTAATTCTGGTGAGGATGGCGGGTCTTTTTTTGACGGCTCCAGTTTTTTCCAGTAAAAATATTAATGTGATGGTAAAGGCTGCCTGGATACTTTTGGTTACTTTTTTAATTTTCCCGGTGGTTGATTTTGATCCGAATACTCTTCCTGCACCGGGGTTGGGTTTGGGGCTTGCGGTTATTCGCGAAGTTTTAGTGGGATTATCAATTGGCATGGGATCCACGATGATTTTATCAGGTGTTCAAATGGCTGGACAAATAGCAGATACACAGATGGGGTTGGGATTGGCGAATGTGATTGATCCCATGACTAATACTCAAGTTTCAGTGATGGGACAGTTTTATTATATGGTTGGTATTTTGGTTTTTCTTTCGGTAAATGGTCACCATATGTTAATTAAAGCTTTGGTTGATAGTTTTTCCGTAGTTCATTTGGGTCAGGCGCATTTCACGCCAGCGTTGGGAACTAAAATGATGGGTCTCTTTTCTCAAATGTTTTTTGTTGCTTTTAGAGTGGGCGCGCCGATTATTGGAGCTCTTTTTATTACCAACATGGCATTGGGTGTTGTGGCCCGGACGGTGCCTCAAATGAATGTATTTATTGTGGGGATGCCGCTTAATTTGGGCGTTGGATTATTAATTGCGGCCACTTCTATGTCCTTTTTTGTTTATGTGATGCAGGGAATCATCGATGGTATGTATCGTGATATTGTGGTTTTAATTCAGGCAATGCGTTAGATATCTCGAAGAGGTTAATCTGTGGCCGATCCATCTAAAACTGAACAGGCAACGCCGAAACGGAAACAAGAAGCTCGCGAAAGAGGGCAGATTGCCCGGTCGGTTGAGCTTAATTCAGCGATTATTCTTTTAACTGCGCTAATTACGATTCGTTATGTGGGTCCTTATCTTTTGAATTCCATGGGTAAATTGACAGTTTTTACTTATGAGAATTTGTCAGCCGATTTTGGCATGGAAAATGTTTATTCCTATACAATTTTTTACATGATGGAAATTTTTAAAATGGTCGCGCCAATTTTAATGATGATGTTGATAGTGGGACTTATTGTGAACTATATGCAAGTTGGGGTTTTATTCACAATTCAGCCTTTGACTCCCAAATTGAGTAAAATTAGCCCTATCGCAGGATTTCAACGTCTCTTCTCTAGACGCTCACTGATTGAATTTGTGAAATCAATGTTGAAGTTAACCGTGATTGCTTGGTTGGGTTATGAGGGAGTGAAATCGGCATTGCCTCAGCTAATTCCCGCAATGGATATGCAGGGCGCGGAAGCAATCAAGTTTGTTGGAGAACTGACATCAAATATTTTAACGCGGATTATTATTGCTTTGCTTGTTATTGCGGCGCTGGATTTTTTATATCAACGCTGGGAGCATGGTGAAAGTTTAAAAATGAGTAAACAAGAAATAAAAGATGAGTTTCGCCAAGCTGAAGGCGATCCGATGATCAAAGCCCGAATTCGACAAATTCAACGGGAAATGGCTCGAAGGAGAATGTTTGAATCTATTCCAAAGGCGACGGTTGTTATTACAAATCCCACACACGTAGCGGTGGCGTTGGAATATAAAGATGGAATGCAAAGTCCGGTGGTATTAGCTAAAGGTGAAAGGGTTATTGCTGAAAAAATTAAAGAGGTGGCCCGTAAGCATAATGTTCCTATAGTTGAGAATCCGCCTCTAGCTCGGACGTTACTAAAACAATGTCCGGTTGGTGCGCCGATTTCCCCTGATCTTTTTGAAGCCGTAGCCGAGGTTTTAGCTTTCGTTTATCGTATGAATAGAAAGAAGTCTGGAGCGAGTACTTCATAAGCTTAATTTAAAGGCCTAAATAGTGTTTTTTTGAGTAAAAGTGTGTGTCCACTAGGAATGAATCGGACTACAATGTGGGTTCGAAAAATCGTGAAGAAAGGCTGATTTAATCCCCTATGGCAGAAGCAGCGGTCTTAAAAACAATTCAAAAAAATAGCCATTTTATCGTGGCTTTTGCCGTTGCCATGATCGTGGTGATGTTGGTAATTCCACTGCCGGCAATTATTCTGGATATCTTGATTTCATTTAATATTACTTTGGCTTTAGTTGTTGTTTTGATCACGATGTACACTTTAGAACCTCTTCATTTTTCTATTTTTCCCACACTACTTCTTATCACAACCCTTTTTCGTCTTGCTTTGAGTATATCGGCGACTCGTCTAATTTTGCTTCACGGAAATGAAGGTACAGCGGTAGCTGGCAAGGTGATCGAGGCCATCGGAAGCGTTGTGGTTGGCGGCAGTTATTATGTTGGAATTGTTATATTTCTTATTCTTGTCATTGTTCAATTTGTGGTTATTACCAGCGGCGCTCAGCGTGTAGCGGAAGTCGCCGCCCGCTTTACGTTGGATGCTATGCCTGGAAAACAAATGGCGATTGATGCTGATTTAAATTCTGGACTTATAACAGATGATCAAGCCCGGAAACGACGAAAAGAAGTTGAGCGTGAAGCTGATTTTTATGGAGCCATGGATGGCGCGGGCAAATTTGTTAGAGGTGACGCTATCGCAGCCATCATTATTGTGATTGTCAATGTTTTGGGAGGGTTTGCGATCGGCATTTTAAAAAATGATCTTCCGTGGCAAGAAGTTCTTCAACGATATACCCTTTTAAGCATCGGCGATGGTTTGGCTACTCAAATTCCAGCGCTACTGTTATCAACGGCAACGGGTATTGTAGTTACCCGTGCCGCTTCTGAAAGCAACCTTGGAACGGATTTGGTTAATCAATTAATTGCGCAACCGAGGGCTTTATGGGTTGCTTCGGGTGTGCTTTTTGTTTTTTCTCTTTTTCCGGGAATGCCACATTTAGCATTTATTTTTATTTCGGGTTTGACAGGAACTTTGGCTTATTTTGTGGGAAATGCTGTTAAGAAAGAAGCGGATGAAGCGGAGGTTGCCAAGAAAGCGGCTACTCCCGAAAAGAAAAAAGAACCTGAGAATGTTTCGTCACTTCTACAAGTTGATCATCTCGAGGTTGAGATTGGTTACAGCTTGATTCCGTTGGTCGACGAGGCACAGGGAGGAGATTTATTAGAACGGATTACGGGTATACGCCGCCAGATGGCCAGCGATTTGGGGTTAGTGGTACCACCCATCCGTATTCGTGACAATATGCAGTTACAACCAGCTGAGTATGTTATAAAAATTAAAGGTGTTGAATTTGCCAGATGGAAAATTATGCCTGGACACCTTTTGGCCATGTCGACTGGGCCAAACATGCCGAAAATTCAGGGAATTGAAACAAAAGAACCAACTTTCAATTTGACAGCTTATTGGATAACAGATGAAGAAAAAAATATGGCTGAACAAGCGGGTTATTCGGTTGTGGACGCATCAACCGTGATAGCGACTCATTTGACCGAAATTATTCGTAATCAAGCACATGAATTTTTAACTCGGCAAAGTGTATCCAAACTGCTTGAAACTGTTAAAAAAGAAACACCTGCCGTTGTCGATGAATTAATTCCGTCGCAACTTTCGATAGGGGATCTTCAAAAAATTCTTCAAAACCTTCTGAAAGAGCATCTTCCAATTCGTGATCTTGAGGGTATTTTAGAAGCGGTGGCGGATCATGTTCGTGAAACCAAAGACACACAAACGTTAACAGAATATGCCAGAAAATCATTATCTCGCTCAATAACAAAACTTCATCAATCAGCTGATGGCAAAGTTTACGCTTTGACACTTGATCCTAAATTTGAAAAAGTAATTACTGATTCAATTCAATCCACGGAAACTGGAACGGGTGGAGCAATTGACCCTAGACTTATTCAACAGATGTTTCGAAGTCTTTCTATGGGTATTGAAAAAATGGCCAGTCAGGGTAGACAGCCATTAGTTTTGTGTTCGCCAATGGTCCGACCCTACTTCAAAAAAATGGTTGAAAGGTTTATTCCACATTTGACTGTGCTTTCATTTAGTGAACTTTTACCTCGAACTGAGATTCAATCCGTTGCAACAATTGAAAGTATCCAATCATGAGAATCAAGCGCTATGAAGCGCCGACAATTCAAGAGGCTTTGGTTAAGGTCAAAAAAGATCTGGGGCCGGAAGCAATCATCCTTTATACGAAAACTTTTAGAAAAGGCGGTGTTTTAGGTTTTTTTGGAACACCAATGGCAGAAATAACTGCGGGAATTGATTTGAATTTGTTGGATGACATGGCAAAGCGAAAAGGGTCTTCGCGCGAGTCGGCTTCCTCCCCCGAGAGAGAAGTTTTAGTTGGTAGAAGTTTAGAGGGTTCAAATCTGCTGAACACATCTTCTTTTTCTGGCTCGCTTGATTCGGCACGAGTAAGGGCGAAGACGCTTCAAAGGGAATTAAATGAAATGAAGACTTCCAGCGCTTTCCAAACTTCTCGCGGTCTCAATCCTGTTGATTCTGTGGCTTTATTATCCGAGGGTTTTGCTCGGCTAAAAAAAAAGTTGTTCAGACAAGAAGTTGAAGATTTTTTAATTCAAAAAATTATTAAAGGAATGATTTCTGAGAAAGTCGATCCGGATAAAAACGAAGAAGTTTTTGAGTGGCTTAATAGATTTGTTTCTTCTTCCATAAAGGTTGTTCAATCTGCTCCGGCCTCAAAGTTTCAAAAAGTAATCGCTTTTGTTGGACCGACGGGGGTTGGGAAAACGACCACGATAGCGAAACTGGCCGCTCGGTTTAGTTTAATGGAGCAAAAAAGAGTCGCGATGGTGACAGCGGATACTTATCGGATAGCCGCAACAGAACAGTTAAAAACTTATGGACGAATTATGGGAATACCTGTTGAAGTTGCCGATTCGGCTGAGGATATGATTGCGATTTTAAATAAGTATAAAAATATGGATGTGGTGTTGGTCGATACGGCTGGAAGAAGTCCATCCAGTGATGACCAATTAAAAGAACTCAAAAATTTTATCGCCAAAAGCCAGCCCGATGAGATCCATTTGGTTTTATCGGCCACGACTAAATACTTTGACATGATTCGTATTATAGAACGATTTGGTGCTGCGGTTCCGATTAATAGGATGATATTCACAAAATTGGATGAGACGCGTTTTTATGGTGCTTTTATTAATTTGATGAACAATTTTCAAATTCCTCTGGCTTATTACTCTGCGGGGCAAAACGTTCCGGATGATCTGGAAGTACCTGAAGTTCGTTCCTTGTCAGAGAAAATAACAAAATCGTTACTGGGATAAATAATTTTGCAAGATCAAGCTGAAAATTTAAGACAATTAGTAGAACGGTTAAATGCTCAATTGGGAGCAGAAAAACCGATTGAGCCTCACGCAAACTGTCGGGTTATTGCGGTTACCAGTGGTAAAGGCGGTGTAGGAAAAACGAATATTTCAGTTAATTTTGCTTTAGCGATGGCGAGCAGGGGCAAAAAAGTTCTTCTTTTTGACGCCGATATGGGCTTGGCAAATGTGGATGTTATGCTGGGAATTGTACCCCATTTTAATTTGGCGCATGTTTTAACTGGACAGAAAACACTGGCTGAAATTATTACAGACGGTCCCAATGGAATAAGGCTGGTTGCTTCAGGATCGGGTGGTGTTCGTGAATTGGCTGATTTGAACGACGAACAACGAAACAAATTTTTAAATGCCTTGTTTGCGCTTCAAAGTCAATCAGACTTAATATTGATAGATACTGGCGCTGGACTGCACCGCAATGTGTTGGCTTTTGTTTTGGCGGCGGAAGAGGTAGTGATAGTCACGACGGCTGAACCAACTTCGCTGATGGATGCTTATGGTATGATTAAAATTCTTTATAGAGAAAAAAAGAATCCGGTTATCAGCGTCATTGTGAACATGGTATCTAATCAGGCTGAAGCGGATGAAGCGGGGAGAAAATTGACTATTTTGGCCCGGCGATTTTTAAATCTTGAAATTGACTATTTGGGTTTTGTACTAAGGGATCAAGCGATGATTCGAGCTGTAAAAGAACAAAAACCGGTTATGCTTTCCGCGCCCAATAGCCCGGCAGCGATCAGTATAAATCGATTGGCCGAGGCGATTCTATTGGGTAAATCTCAAAAAAATAATGGAAATTTAGCCAGCTTTTTCAAAAGAGTAACACAGATATTTGGGAGTACGGTATGACAGTTGATCCGAAAAAAATTCAAAAGAGACGTTTTGTTCGTTTAGATGCGGTACTCTCGGCTAAATACCGTCGATACACTGGAAACCCTGTTTTTCAATCCAATTTTAATGTAGGCAAAACGATCAATCTATCTGTTGGCGGTGTCAAATTAAGCGTTAGTACGCCTATTCCTACTGGAACTAAATTGGATATGGAACTGGAATTATCGGAATCTGTAAAATTGTATGCAGTTGGAAAAGTGATCGGTGGAGAAGAAAAGGTGATAGATGGCATTTCTCGTAGGATTGAGAAAATAAGTTTTCTTGAAGTTGACAAAGAAGATCAAGATTTAATGATGAAGTATATTTTCAATCATTTGCGAAAAGTTGTTCGAAAGAATAAATAGTAGGAGTTTTTATGGCCAAGAATAATAAGGGAAAACAGTTTTTTGAAGTCACGCGCGAGAAACCCGTGGGGAAGGGTTACGTTTTATTGATGGGCGGTTCGGTTGGATCGGCGGTCAGTTTTTTTATTGTTTCTGTATTTGGATCTTTTTATGGAATTGGAATGGACGATCTTGTTCTTTATTTTATACTTTCCAGTATTTTTGGTTTTTTTATGGGAGGTTTTGTGACTTGGCTTTTTGTTCTTTATTTTTCGAAGGTCGTATCAACCTCTTTTGTTTCGCCAGTGGAAAAAATACAAACTCAATCCGCTGAAACGGATAGTTCGGAATCTGTCATGGCAGCTGAAGAAAGTGAAAAAGGCCAGTCTGTTGACTTTGTATTTCCTGAACTTTCTCCGGATAAGTGACGGAATAAGTCATGCCCGATGCAAAACTAAATGCGATTTGGGCTAAATTTCTTAAAGGGAAAACGGATTCAGTATTAAGAGAAGATTTAACTAAAGCCTATTATTATCTAGTGGAGGCTGAAAGCAGAAGGCTTTTGGCTCGGTTACCATTAAGAGTTTATTGGGAAAAGAAAGATGACATCGGTTCTTCTGGTGCAATTGGACTTTTGCAAGCAATAGATCATTTTGTCGTACCTAAGGATAAGAAGAAAGACCCTGGTAGGGCTTTTGAAGTTTATGCCAGATATCGTATCCGTGGACAGATGATTGATGAGCTTCGCACTTTGGATTTTGCGAGGAGAAATCTTCGAAAAAATGCTAGAGATATTCAGGAAGCTGAAGCGAAATTAACTGCTGAAATTGGGAGAGTTCCACGCGAAGAGGAAATTGCGAAGTTTCTTGGGATTGAACTTGACGAGCTTTATGACTGGATTGCTGAAATAAATATGCTGAATTTACTTTCATTAGATGTTGAAAAGCGTGAGGGTGAAGGAAATGGGTCTTGGGCAGATTGTTTAGTTGATATTAAAGCGGAAAATGCACTTGATAAAGTAGAGAAACAAGAGAAAATTGAGATTGTTGCCGAATCTTTGAAACAAATGGATTTGGTTGGGCAAAAAGTTTTAAATCTTTACTATGTTGAAAGTTTAACTTTTCGTGAAATTGGTAAAATATTGAAAATTAGTGAGTCTCGTGTTTGTCAAATACATCATGTTTCGATTTTTAAGCTTCAAGATATAGTTGATCGAAGGGGGAAAAATGGCGGAATCACAAGACGTTAACGGATACACGACCATCGCTACGGAGCACGATGGAATTTATTTAACGGTTTTTCCGCCATCGGGGAAGGGAAGACCGATTTCGGCAGACGCGGTTAAGACAGAGTTGGATAAGTATGGTATTGAACCTGTGAGTGCAGAAACAATTGTTAAAGCAGTATCTCAACCTAATGGAAAACCGATCAAAGTTGCCAATGTTGATGAACATGTTTTTGTTGAAATTTCGCCGGATGAAATGAGCGCAAAGATTACGGTTTTGCCCCCTTCGAGTGAAGCGAATCAATTCACAACCATTGATGATGTTCGAAAAGTTTTAGTAAGGAGAAAAGTTGTTTTTGGAATTGACGAAAACAAAATGACAGAGTTGGCGGCTAAGCTCGCGAAAATTGCAGCCACCAAAGACATGAGTGAATTGGTTGAGATGGAAATCGCTTTTGGTATCCCGATGATTAGTGGGCAAGATGCGCAAATAGTTTATGTATACAAAGAGACCTTGGCAAAAAATCAAGACACGACGCCCAATCAAACTGAGGATGGACGTGTCGATTATCGAGCAGGACACAAAATTGATAATGTAACTAAGGGAATGGTGATTGCTAGAAAAATACCTGTTGTTAAAGGTATTGCTGGGAAAACTGTAACGGGTAAAGAAACACCTCCGCAGGATGGAAAAGACATTGAGCTGATCCCCAATAAAGGTGTCATTGTTTCTCCTGAAAACCCCTTTGAATATATTGCTGACACGGACGGTCAGGTTATTGTTAAAGATCAAAAAATTTCAGTAATGGCTCTATATGAGATCGCGGGAGACGTTAACTTCTCAACGGGCAATATTGATTTTATTGGAACCGTAGTAGTTAAGGGTGATGTCAAAGACGGATTTAAAATTCACGCGGGCGAGGACATTATTATCAGCGGTGTAGTAGAAGGGGCGGAATTGACAGCGGGGGGGAAAATTACAGTTGTTGGGGGTGTAAGTGGTAATGATAAAGCAAAAATAGTTTGTAAGGGTGACGCGAGTATTAAGTATGTCCGTAATGCCATTGTTGAGGTGGGTGGTAATTTAAGTATTGGTCAGGCGATCATGCATTCAAAAGTAACCTGTGATGGCAAGGTGGCTGTGGCGGGTCAGAGAGGCGTTATTGTTGGTGGCCAAATTATTGCCGGTCAGGAAGTTAGCGCTGGTTTAATTGGCTCGAATTTTGCGACAAACACTGAAATTATTGTTGGTGAAGTTGTCGGTATTCGTGAAGAACTGCAAAAAATAGATGGAGAACTTAAATCTATCGCGGAAAATTTGGACAAGACCAAAAAGGGCATGTTGTTTTTAAAAGAACTCCACACAAAACTAGGCGGGAATTTGCCGGCTGACAAAAAAGAACTTCTTACGAAGTTAACCAGAGCGCAGTTCAAGCTGGTTGCGGATTCAAAAATGTTGACTGAAAAAAAAGCAGAATTTCAAAGGAAAGAACAAGAATCTATGGCGGAAAAACGCCACTGCCGTGTTGTTTGTTCGGGTGTAATTTATTCTGGTGTCAAAATCATCATTAATAAAGTCATGCGTCAAATTTCTGAAGAGCTGAAGTTCTGTACTTTGACAGAGGTTGACGGAGAAATTAAAGTGGGTCCGTTGAAGGGTTAGTTTTTGACTGATCTAACAGAGTTTAATTTTGGGGATAAATTTAATGGATATTTTTTTGATATTGCAAATTCTTTTTGATGCTGTTTTATTATTTGGCATTTTGTTTTTATTTCACTTTTCTGTCAATCTACAACAAAGAAAGAAAGAAGAATTTGATATTGTTAAAAATATACAAGTCCAGGAAATGAAAGAAAATTTGGAAAAACTTTTATCCACGATGAAGCAATTGGGAGAGGATGTATCGGCCGATATTCAAAAGAAAATCGCCGAATTTGAGGGAAAAACTGAAGTTTTTAATGATGACATTAAGACATTTGAAAGAAAAATAAACTTAAAATTCGAGTTGTCGAAAAAAGAAACTATTGAAAAAGCCGATCTGAAAACTAAAATCGCAGCTTTATCGACTAACGAAAATCTGAAATTGATCTCAAAAAAGAAGGTTCTTGATAAGAGAATTTCAGGCTTTGAAAAAAAGCAAAAAAAAATCATTGCGAAACCCAACTACTCAACAGGTTTTTCCTCTGGGATTATTAAACAAGTTTATAAGATGGTGGATAGTAATAGCGGGATAAGCGAAGTAGTCAAGGCGACAAAACTTACCAAGGCGGAGATAAGTCTTATCTTGAATCTGAGAGAAAATCGTTTTACGGCGCCAAATTAGTTTACGCATGCTGTGCCGCTTAAAGGATTTCTAATGGAAAAAGTTTTTTATGTTTTTGGTGAGAACGCACCTAAAGTTTCGTGGATGGGTAAAGAATATTCTAAAGAGTTTTTAGTGAATAGTGAGGCAATTGTCGAGAAGGTATTGGGGCATAAGCTATACTTGGTGTCCCTTCAAGATGGTACAAAATTAACGGCAAAAGGATCTGCATCCATAAGCAAGGGAATGAAGGTGCAGGTTTCATCTTTACCAGTTTTTGAACAAAAGGATTCAGGAGATGGGTTAAACTTCGCTAGAAAAAACGGGAACCGTCTATCTGTGCTTTTTCCTTTTAAAATGGGTAACAAAACCCCGGAAGCTAAAATCGAGTTGTATGTAGAACGCGAAAAAGAAGGGGTTTTATCTAAAAGAGACACAATCGTTTATTTAGTTTTCGCGGTTAAAACGTCGACTTATGGACAAATTCAATGGAGTGTTTATTTGAAAGGGACCCAAATTCTGGTTCAGGTTTACGCTGAAAATGATGGGGGCAGTGAAAAAAACATAAATCAAATGATTCGTGATTTTGAAGGTTCCCTTAAGAAAAAAGGTTTTTCTTTGTTGGCGCCTACTGTAATCTTGAAAAAGCCATTTAAGGTACCATTTGGTTTTCGGTTGAATATCCAAGGATAAGATTTGAGCCCTTTAAAACCGAAACGAAAATTAACTCGAAAAACGGCAATAGCTATCAATTATGATAAAGCCGCTATGGCAGCACCTAAGCTGGTTGCAAAAGGAAGTGGGGTTATTGCCGAACGTCTTATCGAAATGGCGAGGGAAAATGGGATTCCGGTTGTTGAAGACAAAGTTTTAGTTGAAACATTAGATCAATTAAATGTCAATCAGCAAATTCCGGCAGAGCTTTACCAAGTGGTTGCGGAGATACTTGTTTCGGTTTATCGAGCGGACGAAACGATAAAAAAGTAGTAAGTTAATAATCAATTCTCTTTAAGAGGTTTTAAAAGTAAATGAAATTAACAACTTCAAAAAATCGTTTTTTGATTAACATAATTGTGTCGTCTATGACTTTTGTTTTATGTTTTTTATTGTTGTTGCCGTCATTGAGTTTTGCTCAGAATTCAAATTTAATTTTTGCTCAACCTAATACGTTTGGAATCGGGCCAAGGGCGATTGGTATGGGCGGGGCCTTTACGGCCATTGCGGATGATGCTTCTGCGGCTTATTGGAATCCTGCTGGGCTATCTCAAATATCTTCTTATGAGATTTCAATTTCGAGTGCGCCAGTTTATTTTCAAAATAATATAAACCCTAATGCGCCGGTAACTACGGGTTTTTCAGATAATTTTGGGTTTCCTTGGGTCGAGTCCTTTCAGCTTATTATTCCGCTCGCAAAAGACAATACATTAGGCTTGTCATATTTCAGACCATACCATCCTCAAATTAATTATTTTTCGGGAAACGCGGTCTTGACTTCTCTTCAAGAGGCGGATGGAAGTTATCTTTTAAATCCAACGTTTCAAGAAAGCGAAATTGTTTTGTCATACGCCGCGCGTTTTGCCGGAATTAATAACTTTTCAGTCGGTATTAATGTAAAACGGGTTACCAATGATTCGAGTTACATTGAATATTTCTCGCAAGATGATCCGAGTATTAACAGCGAATTGGCGGGTCCGGGGATTGGAGTTGTGGGTTACGGTGTCGATTTAGGAATTTTGTACCGGATACCCATCACTAAATATTCGGAAGAGTTTAGGATTGGTTTGTCACTTCAAAATTTAGTGAGTCAAGTTCAATACACAAATGGTTTAATTGTTTCTCCTACAACCAGTGGAGAACCAGTTAGTTTAAATGTTGGAGCTGGATTTGAAACGCCAATACCGCCACAAATTACGTTGGGGCTGGCTTATAAAAATGACTACTTGTTTAAAATACGGAATATAACTGATTTAGATTTCGATCAAATTTCGGATACACGTTTTGATAGTTCGAATAATAAAATTATTCGTTTTGGAACGGAATTTTGGTTTTTTAATGATGTGGTGGGTATACGTGGTGGTTATTCAAGTCAGTTGAATAATCCGGGAACTATTTCTTTGGGGTTGAGCCTGAGGCCGTTGAACGGTGATCTTGAAGCGGATATAGCTTATTTACAACCGGTAAATCCAGCCGCAAGTCAGGCGGTTGGGACTGATATTGCTACTTCAAGCACGAGTGAATTAAATTTTGAGGACTTTTATTTGGGGATTACTTATGGTTTTGGCGGCGGAGAAGAAATACCGCCACCTAAAGTGTCTGCTTTTGTTCGGCCTGCTACTTTTTCGCCTTCTCAGGGAGAAAAGACCACATTTTATTTAGACACTTCGGAAGACACCACCATTAATCACTGGACGGTCTTAATTTATGATCAAAACAACAATTTAGTTCGAGGATTAAGAGGGGTTGGAGATCCGCCGTCCAAAATTAACTGGGGGGGAGAAAACGACTTATACGAACCGTTACAGCCGGGTCTCTATACTTGGGCTTTTCAGGTACAGGATAATCTGAATCATATTGGCTCAACTCCGGTTCAAACGGTTGAAATATTGGGACAGGAAGGTTCGAGGGATCCAGCCAAATTATTGTTAATGAGACAGCAACAATCGGCTCTTTTGGCTGAGGAACGACAGAAATTGACGCAATTGGCGCAACAAAATCTAAATAATTTATTAGGGGTTGAAGAGCCGAAGAGTGCGACGACAACACCGGTTTCTGCAACAGCTCCGGTCGATTCATCGGGAAATACAACTGCTCCGGATGCCGGAAGCTTGCCCATTATGAGTTTCAATAATTTAACTCCAGATCAAGTTTTAAACGCCCATTTTGACAAAAACGCTATGGGAGACACAACGGTTATCGTCAATTATCGATCGAATTTGTCTTATTTACCTTACTTGTACCAAGAGGCGATTCAGGTAATAAAAACGACTGTTAATTCAGTTGGAACAAGTGTTAAAGAAATCAATACTCGTGTATATTATGGGAAAAACGAGCTTGCGCTGGTTACTCCGTCTCCTGCAGCGGCTAACTATGCTTCAGGTAGGATAAATGAAACGGCTTTGTTGCAATTGTCAGATGTGCGAATTAATGGACAAAAGGTAGGGCCGAATGGCGAATAGATTTCGAATATTAACTCTTGCGGTTTTTTGCGTTTTTTATTCCAAAGCGCAAGCGGCTTTTGACAAGGGTGGTATTTCTGGAGTAGGTGCACGTCCTATAGGAATGGGCGGGGCTTTTACTTCAATTGCGGATTCGGGAGACGCTGTTTGGAACAATCCGGCTGGATTGATTCAGGTTTTACGTCCCGAAATTTCCGGAATGGGAGCTGTTCTGTTAAATGGCGAACAGGATCAATTTGAGGGTACCTATGTACAACCCTTTGGTGATCAAATGGCGTGGGCCATTAGTACAAATCAACTTTTATACTCCAATGGAAGCGAAAATGATCGTCAATATATTCTTTCCTTTGCAACCCCTTTGGCTATTGATAAATCAATTTCATTTGGCATAAACGCAAAACTTTTAGAAGTTGATTCGTCCACGGTACCGAGTTTGCAGGCTAGCGGCTTTGGTTTGGATATGGGTTTTTTGTGGCACATACCCATTTTAAATTATCGTTACGGGAAACAGCTTAATATCGGTTTATTTGCTCAGGATTTGGATACGACCATTAATTGGCAGGAAGGTTCGCCGCAGTTGATACCTCTCGATGTTCGTGGAGGCCTTAGTTATGAATTTACTGATGATTTGGTGGCGGCATGTGAGTTTGAAAACTTTAACGATCCGAATTTAAGTGTCAATCATTTACTTCTTCATACGGGAATTGAGGGTTGGTTTTTTGAGGATCATGTTGGATTAAGAACGGGTTACACTGATTTAGAAACTTTGCCGGGAACTTTTACAGCTGGAATTAGTTACCGGTCCAATACGTGGGGAATTGATTATGCTTATATTGGACATCCGCAATATCTTGGTTCTTCCCATCGAATTTCAGCCAATTGGCGTTTTGGTGATTCGTTTTTAGGAAAAGTGAAAAGTTTTATTCCGGAAGATGTTGTGGCTTACGTTGATGGAGATTTGATTACTCTCAAGTGGAGTGGTTCTCCGTCATTGTCGTTGGCTGGCTATAATGTTTACTTTACTAAAACGTCTGGAACGGGTTACGTAAAAATCAATTCCCGGCCTATTCGTGCAAATTATTTTCAAATGCGCGGCCTGGAAAAAAACACTCATTATTATTTTGTCGTTGCGTCAATTACTAATACGATTCCACCCATTGAGAGCCAATACTCGAAAGAGGTTTTGGCTGGAACCACAGCTGCACCGGCTGCGCCAATAGTGGTACAAAGCGATCTCCAAAATGAGGGAGTAATTGATATTGCTCGCCAGGTACAGTTGACGAGCTTTGGAGATCCAGCGAAAAAGGGTTTAAAAGGTTACAACATTTATATTTCTGAGGTTTCTGGAGGACGATTTGACAAAATAAACGCACAACCGATCGAAAATGTGCCGACTTATCTGGTTAGAAAATTAAAAGTCGGCCAGAAATATTTCTTCTACTTTACACAGGTAGGGTTAGATAATTCGGAAAGTGCTCCCTCCCGTGAAGTTTCATTTGTCGCTTTACCCTATAGCTCGGTTGTTCAGCAAGGTTTAGCGGTTAATCCTCAATCGGGTGCCGTTGCGGCTCAGCAGTCAGGAAATACACAACCAGCCGCGCAGCCAGCGGATTCAGGTTTACCGGCTTTACCGGCCGCAAAGTAAGGAGATATCAATGCCAAGTGGTTTATATATTGCCGCTGCGGGAATGAACGCCACGTTATCTCAACAAGATGTGATTGCTAACAACTTGGCTAACGTAAGTACGGTTGGTTTTAAGCAGAATCGTTCGGTTGATTTGGCTTTTCCAACTTATCTCATTGCTCGTTTGCAAGATCAACAAGTTAAGACATTAGATGGAACGGCTGATTTGCGGACAAACATAGGACTTATGGGAGGTGGCGTAGCAACTCAGGCTATCACCACGGATTTTTCTCAAGGTTCTCATCTTCAAACACAAAATCCTTTAGATTTGGCAATCAATGGATCAAATTTTTTTACAGTTATGGCTCCCAATGGAAAAACTTTTTTGACCCGGGATGGTAGTTTTAATCTTGATGCAAATGGAAGGTTGGTCACTAAAGACGGACTTCCTGTTATGGGTCACAATGGTGAAATCTACATAGATGGTTCACAAATGGCAGTTGATAACGAAGGTAATATTTCTGTTGATAGCAAACCCTTAGATCAACTGTTAATAGTAAAACCGCTGGATATGGGCCAGTTGACTAAGGTGGGACATTCTTTATTTGAGGCTTCGGCTCAAGCAAAAATTGACAAAGCACCTGATGATATTCAAGTTCAACAGGGATTTTTGGAGCAATCTAACGTAAATTCAATGATGGAGATGGTCAATATGATCGACAACTATCGATCATATGAGTTGAACTCAAGGATTGTTTCAACTTATGATCATGTCATGAGTGAGGCTGCGTCGGAGATTGGGACGTTGAAGGTTTAGTTTTTAATGTTTTGGACGGCCGGACTGCGTTGCGGGGGCCGTTGTTCATCGCTGAATGACAGAAGCGGTGAAGAACTTGCGGGGATGTTGACCGCATAACTGAGGAGGCTTTTATGCTGCAGTCGTTGTACACGGCGGCCACTGGTATGGCTGCCCAACAGCTGAATATTGATACGATAGCGAACAATCTTGCTAACGTAAGCACGACCGGGTTTAAATCTCAGCGAGTTGATTTTCAAGACTTGCTTTATATTAATTTGAAGCCTTCTGGTACGCCTACTTCTCCTGAAACTAATACACCAGCTGGTATTCAAATTGGCGAGGGTGTTAAACCCGTTTCTACTCAAAGGATATTTACTGAGGGTAGTGTTACTAATACAAACAATCCTTTGGATATGTTAATTACGGGACCGGAAAGCTTTTTTCAGATAACCCAGCCAAACGGACAAATTGCTTATTCGAGAGATGGTTCTTTTACTCAGGATGGTAACGGTAATATTGTGACGGCCAATGGATATTTTATGGATCCACCGGTACAAATCCCGACGGATGCTACGGCGATTTCGATCACCTCTACCGGTCAAATTTTGGCAACCATTGCGGGAAGCACAACACAAACTCAAATTGGGCAAGTTGAGTTAGCACGTTTTGTAAATCCGGCCGGATTAAGCGCTATCGGCAACAACTTGTATGAACAAACAGCAGCTTCCGGTGATCCTATTGTGGGAACACCTTCTTCTACGGGTTTCTCGAGTATTCAACAAGGCTCTTTGGAAGCGTCAAACGTTGATACCGTAAGTGAAATGGTTAATTTGATCGTTGCTCAACGTGGCTACGAATTGAATTCTAAAGTAGTTTCGACGGCAGACACCATGCTGCAAGATATTGACAACATGAAGCAATTTCCCTGATAGCTTGATAGCGGCATGAAATTTTTCATTAAACTAATATTGGCCTTTTTTTTTAGTTTTGTGAACGGTTATGCCGTAGCTAGTCCGCTTATTATTCGTCTAACTGATACAGCGACAGTTGTTGGTCCGAACATCAGTATTGGTGAGGTAGCTGATTTAATTGGATCGGGAAGCGGCAATTCGGAGAGAGTACGCCGCTTGATTGTGGCGAAAGCCGCGCCGGCCGGAGATACGGCGACGATTACTCAGCAGTACATTAAAATCTGTTTGCGTCGCGAAGGTTTTTTACTAACGGATTTTGATTTTGATGGCGCGGATTCTTCAAAGGTTCTTACTCAAAGCCAGGAGTTTTATCCGTCAACGCTACTGCCGGAGATTAAAAAATTTATTTTAAAACAAGTTCAAGAAGAATCTGCCAATGTAGATGTCAAATTGGCCGGACAAGATAAAGAAATAATACTTCCAGCGGGTGATATTAAGTCTAATTTCAGACCAACTTTCTCAGGTAAATATGAAGGTCAGGTTATTTTAACCGCTGAATTAGAAGTAAATGGCCGATTACAAAAGGTTCTGCCGCTACACGTTGATATTGAGATATTTCACCCAGTTGTGGTAACCACCCGAAGGCTTGAAAAGGGAGATGAATTTGGCCCCGAAAATGTGGCAATCGTCCGCACTCCCTCATCAAAGATTTTGCTCGGAAGCCTAAGTCAGTTAAACTATGTAACGGGTCGTACCGCGGCGGTTCCGTTGGTTCCCGGAACTATTTTGAGATATTCGGATATTTTTGATCCTCCGGTTATTGTTCACGGTAGTATTGTTCAGGCGGTGGTTCGGTACGGTAATGTTGAACTTCGGGTTGATGCTAGGGCAGTTGAGGATGGTAAAGCGGGAGATAGTATTCGAGTTGAAAACACCGATTCCCATAAAGTGTTAAAAGGAAAAGTGTTGGATGAGAAAACGGTTTTAGTCGATCAAAATTCGCCTTAAAGTTCATGAGGGTAAATGAATGAAAATGATTTTTATGTTTATTTTTCTTTTTGCGGTTTCTTGGACGCATGTACCGAGAGTTCTGGCGGATTCTCTTTATCCAGTCGAAGGGTCCAGTTCCATTTACACGGAAAAACGCGCTAGACGTATAGGTGATGTTATTACCGTGTTAATTCAAGAAAATACCAACGCGACTGAAGCGGCAGGCAGTCAATATCAAAAGGCGGGTAGTGTTGGCATTGGCGCCGGTTCTAGCGTTGGAGGTCTTGGGTTTGGACAAAATGTTTTGAACACAACTAATAATATTGGCTTGGGCGCAAGTTCATCGCACCAAGGACAAGGTATGTCCAGTGGCAGCACAACTATTACAGGAGAGATGACCGCTAAAATCGTATCCGTATTACCTAGCGGTAATTATTTGGTCGAAGGAACACATTACATTGTAGTGAATGAAGACAAGCAAACAGTTGAAGTAACGGGCGAAATTCGTCCGGATGATATTAGCAGCGAAAATACTATTTCATCTTTGCGAATCGCAAATGCTAGGATCAAAATGACGGGCTCGGGTCCCGCGTCAGAGACGGCCAATCCCGGTCTTTTAACAAGAGTTTTAAGTTGGCTGGGTTTATTCTAAATACGTCGGGAGTTGGCTGAATGAAAAATAGAATCGTTTCATCTTTTGTGCTTTTAACAATGACTTTAATGACGGCTTCTGTTCAGAGCGCACAGGTACGTCTTAAGAGCATCGCCACGGTTAAGGGTGTTCGAGAAAACCAATTAATTGGTTATGGTTTGGTTTCGGGTCTACAACGGTCGGGAGATACTCAGCGAGTATTGTCTACCTTACAAAGTATTACGAATATGTTAATGCAATTTGGGGTAAAGATCACTCCAGACGAAATCAGAACTCAAAACGTAGCGGCCGTAATGGTAACGGCTAACTTACCGCCTTTGTTGAAATCTGGAGATAAAATTGATGTAACTGTTTCATCCATTGGAGACGCTAGAAGCCTTCAAGGCGGTGAGCTTTTAATGACGCCGCTTCAGGGCCCGGATGGGCAAGTTTACGCTGTTGCACAAGGGGCATTGGCTGTAGGAGGTTATTCCGAAGGAACGGACGAAATACCCTTAGTTCAGGTAAATAACACCACTACGGCTCGGGTGCCGGATGGAGCTTTAGTGGAAAGAGAAGTTCCGTCTTCTTATGTGGATAATGACACTATTTCAATATTGCTAGAACATCCTGATTTTGGACAGGCTTCTATTGTTATGCAGGCTGTAAATCAGCAATTTGGGGATCAGGTCGCCAAGGCAGTTGATGGTGGACAAATAGACGTGAAGATTCCGAATAACTACAGAGACAATGTAGTCGATTTTGTCGCCGCGGTTGAAGATACAACAGTAATGACTGATTCGCCGTCAAATCGGGTTGTGGTTAATGAACGCACTGGAACGGTAGTTTTGGGACAAGATGTCCGTATTGACGCAGTCGCTGTCGCTCATGGTAATTTGCGCTTGGTAGTTCGAGATACAACGCAAGTGACGAGAGACGCGGTTTTCGGAAAAGACGAGTTAACGCATTCCACTACCATAATGACAACTGACGAAGGAAAAAAAGGAAATTTAGTTCTTTTACCCGAAGGCGCAAGTTTGATGGATTTGGTGGAAGCGGTTAACGCGGTAGGCGGAACACCAAGAGACTTAATCTCGATCCTTCAGGCCGTCAAAGCGGAAGGCGCATTACATGCCGAATTGGAAATTATTTAAGAAAGAGCTAAAAATTAATTTTTGGCTTAATTCGAGGTTTAGTTTTGATGACAAATCCGATTAATCAGATTCCTTCTTTATCTCTGCCATCAATTTCTTCAGCGAACACCTCTATGCCGTCTATTCAAAACGCGATGGAAATTCAACCGGGAATTGCTTCTCAAGCCTTGGGTCAGGCTGTGGGTGCAGTTTCTGCCGCATCTTCTCCAATGATGTCGTTAAACGCTGCTCGGGCAATGAACTCTCTAAGTGGAACCAAAACTCACTCGGAAGCTGAATTGAAACAGGTCGCACAAAACTTCGAATCTATTTTCATTCAAATGATGTTCAAGGAAATGCGTAATTCAGTTGAAAAATCTAATTTGTTTGGCAATAGCCAGGCAACTGAGTTCTTCGAGAGTATGAAAGATGAAGAAATGTCTAAACAACTCGCGGCTTCGGGTGGTATCGGGCTGGGTAATATGGTTTATCAGAGCCTGAAAAAAGCGACAGAATCTCATTTAAAAACATTCTCATGAACCTCGTCAATTGTTCCAATTGCGGCCGGATGTTTACCCGCTCTTTAAGAAATAATGAATTTTGTCCCGCTTGTTTGAAACAATCTGAAGAAAATTACCGAAAAATTTCTGAATATTTTGCCTCTCACCCCACGTCTACCTCGCAACAAATTTCTGACGCGACAGGGATAGATCTTAAGGACATTCATCGGTTTGTCCGTGAAAACCGGTTAAGGACTGTCAAAAACGACACGGGTCGTAATTGTGAGAAGTGTGGCGGACCCATATTTGGCGGGAGATTAAGCGGAAAATTCTGTGATAAATGCCGTATACAATTAGCCACCGATATGCGTAAAGATATGCAAAAGAACCCCAAATCGGGTTCTGCTGGAAATACTCAATCCAAAACGAGCCATTCAGCACATTCCAACCCTCTCGGGGCCAGTAAAAAGCCTAAAAAACATTAAAAGTCCCCTAAACAACCCCTTTTACCTAATTCCTTTAAAAACCCTTATTTTTACCTGTTTATCTCCATTAGAGGGGTGGTTTCTCCGATTAGCCTAAAGTTTTTTCATTAAAACCCGTTAGGAAAGCCAAGAAACCAAAGGAGTCGATTATGCGTATCGATAGTTTTCAAAATATTCCGGCAGTTCTTCAGTCTTATGGGACGAGTGCGGCGGGAAAAACAGAGCAATCCAACCAGCAGAAAGAACCGATATCAACGGTGTCTTTAAGTTCTTTTGCTGAAGTTTTTCAAGCGCTACAACGTGAATCGCTTCAAGTGGGTCAGGCTAATTTGGCCAGAGTTGAACAATTGATGCAGCAAGAGCAGGCCGGAAAATTAACGGTTGATACCAACAAATTGGCGGCAAGTTTAGTTCAATCTAACGTAATTGATACCCGAGGATAATTGAGTGAACGAACTTTACTTTTTGCTAATTGAAAGTATGAAAGAGGAAACGGTTCATTATCGGCGATTAGCCCTTTTAGCCCGCGATCAAAAAGAATTATTGATAGCGGGAAATGTAAGTTCTTTGCCGGAAAACATTAGATTGCAAGAAAAACAAGTGTTTGCTTTGACTCCAATTCAGGGCCACAGAAACGACATTTTAATTAAGCTGGCAAAATTGATGGGTGTGAAAAAACTGGATTTAAATGGCGCGGCTAAAAAAGTTCCCGCTGAAATTGCTGAAGAATTCAATAAAGCTTTTGCCGAACTTGTCCGATCCGCAAAAGAATTGGCTTTGGTTAATGATGTGTCGGCGAAGCTTTTGGATAACGCGATGAAGTTTTCAAAATTCACACTGAAAGCCATCCGAGAGGGCGGCAAGAAAAAATCCTTTTCGATATCGGCTGCGGGGGAAAATAAACAACCTTCCTTCGTTAACCGTGTCGTATAAAAAGGGGAGAATATGATCAATAGCTTTCAACCGCTTAATACCATTACCAGCGGGTTAATTCTTCAACAACTGGAACAAGAAATAAACGCGAATAATATTGCTCAGCCCTCGGTTGATTCTCAAGGCTATCTCATGAACAGCCTGGAGCAGGTTAATTCGGAGAGCAACCCTTCGATTACTTTTACGGGCGCTAATGGTCTTTTGTCGGTTGGCACTGGCGCTTCGGCGGAATCCATTACTCGCCTGCGTAGTTCTTTTTTAGACAACCAAATTCAACAAGAGAGTACGGTAGTTGGGTATAACGAAGTATTGTCAAATTCAAATTCAACTGGAATTATGAATCAAATTAGTTCCATCTTGAATGGTCCGACGACGCTGAACTCTACTTTGTCATCGTTTGCCGCACAATGGGGCGCTTTAGCCTCGGCAGCCTCACCTGCTTCGCCAACAAACGCTAACTTTGCTTCGGATCAACAAAATGTAGTCAATGCGGGTGTTGCGTTCGCTAACGCGGCAAGTTCTGAATTTAATCAGTTACAAAGTCTCCAATTGTCGACGAACAACCAAATAAATCAGACGGTTGGTCAAATAAATGGTTTGTTACAACAATTGGCTTCGATTAATGGTCAACTTCTTCAAACAAACGGGTCAACTCAAAATAGCCTTTTAGATGCCAGAGATTATGCTTTAGATAAGCTTTCTCGTCTCGTTAACTTTCAGGTTAATTATGGTGCGGATGGTACGGCCAATCTTTGGTTGAGCGACGTTGCTTTACTCAACGGAACAACTGTTTCTGCGTTACAAACGACAGCGGAAAATGTTAATAATCCTCAATTGGTTGATATTACCTTGCAGGTTCCGGGCGGAACTTATTCCAATGAAACCAATGTGGGTTTAAAGAGTCCATACGATATTACTTCGTTAATCACAGGTGGTAATTTAGGTGGAGAGATTTATAGTCGAAACGTTTTATTGCAATATTATAAAGTTCAAGTTGATCAAGCGGCTTCTTCCGTTATCAATATTACCAATGGTATCTATTCGGCTGGCTATGTCGCCAACGGCTCCGTTCCTGGCGTAACCGGAATCGATTTTTTTACGGGTACGGGCGCCTCGAATATTGCGGTTAACGGTGCTTTGGTAAGCGCACCAACAACTCTTGCGACTGAAATTCAAGCAACGTCGAATCCGGCAAGCATTCCGAATGCAACTCCGCTGCCATCAGGAACATTAGCCGGTTATTTAAGTAATATCCCGAGTTTGTTGGCCAATAATTACATGGCAAGTGAAACTTCGATTGGAAATCCAATAGATCCCACTAAATCCATTTCTTCTCAAACTCTGAGTTTTATCGCCAATTCTTCTTTTACATTGAATGGAGTCTCGATCACATATACCGATAACAATTCAATTAATGATATTTTGAATGAAATTAACACTAAAGTTCCTGGTGTTTATGCCGTTTTTAATTCCGCGGCAGGTGAGTTCGATTTTTATTCCGCCAATCCAATTAATTTTGTCGGAACGAGTGGAGACGACTTTTCTTGGGCCGACCTTCAAAATGTTTTGGTTAGTTCTTTTAATTTGAATAATATTTCTGCACCAGATCCTAAATTAGCTATTAATGTAATAACTCCGTTAAACTCCACAACGGTGGCCGCACTTCCGTCGTATCCATATGGGCCAAACACGGAAGCTTATTTGGTGACGCCTAGTACGTCGGGTTCTTTCACTATTTCTTATGTAAATGCTGGTGTTCCAACGACCACAACCATTAACTGGAATAATACGCAGTCACTTAATACTATTTTGAGTTCGTTGCCGGCCCCTTTAAATTATTTATATCTAAATAACGAACAATCTTTTGAAATCTTTTCTCCTTCGCCAATTCAAATTGTTGACAATTCTGGTAATTTTACAGCTTTTACTGGTTTAAATGGTAATCTTGCGCTCTCGGGCATGGTTTCTAATGTTTCGACAAATGCGGCGAGTCAAAATACAACACTTCAAGCAGCCTATACGAGTTCTTCGGATTCCCTGACCCAGCTTAATACAGAGCAGGACAACCTGGCGGGAGTATCTACCGGTTCCGGCACTCCAGGCGTACCGATCGCGACTATTGAACAACAGGCTTATCAATCCATGATTACTTACAACGCCATGCTGGAAGTGATGCAAATTATCGACCAAATGCTTGATGCTTTAGTGGGTATATCCAGCACAACCAGTTCAAGCGGTATTTTTCAGCAGGAAACGAAGGGTTAAGGAAAGTTAAGTGAAAAGCATTAGCGATATTCTTAATTCAATGGTTCAGCCGACCGAACAGCATTCGCTGCTTGGGGGGAACCAGGGTTCTTCGACTCAAGGGGCGAACCCTTCGGTTGGTTCTTTTAGCGATGTGTTGTCGCGGTTAAATTCACAAAATGCCTCTACGGCTAACGTGACATCCAATACGGGAAATAACGGTGCCACTAATACTAATACGCAAAACTCCGGGTCCACTGTAGATTCCGACAATCAAATTACGGTCACCGAAGTTCAAGTTAGCGAAAAGGTTCAATCAAATAATTTAAATCAAGCCACATTATCAAATATTGAGAACGCTACGGCATCTCTGGCGATGGCTCTTTCAAAATTAGTTAATTTGGCCTCTCAAGCTCAAAACTCAAACCAAACCCAAGCTCAAAATCTGATAATTTCAGCTAGTGGGGGAACGATAAATGCTTCACAAGCGCAACAATTAGTCATTCAAATTGCCGATCTCAAAAATCAGAATAACGGACAAAATGCTTTAAGCTTAACGCCGGAACAACAAAACGCTCTTTTGCTTCAAATGATGCAGTCGATGATTCAAAATCAACAAGTCACTTTTACGAATTCGCCGGACACTCGGAACAATCAAAATTCTTTGCTGAGCGGCTCGCAAAATTCATCTCTTTTACAATTTAACTTTACAGGAAATCAGAGTGGAAACACTCAGAGTGAAAGTCTTTCGATAGATGTTCAAACTTTGAATTTACAAGTATCCAATCTCAACCAAATGCCGCAGAGTTTGTTAACCAATGCGCCTCAATCGACAAACTTGACGGACGCAACCACTCAAAAGTTAACCCAGCTTCTTCAACAATTGAATGTTACTCCGTCCGGGACCCCGACCAATATTCAGGTTCAATCCTCGAGTGCTTCGATCAATTCGCCTGAATTGGCTAAAAACTTTCAAAACTTGGTTCAGATTTTGACTCAGTCTGGAGCGGGGCAGGCGGTTTTGAGCAATTATTTGACTCAAAACAAAAATAACGTGGCGAATAACAACTTCGAACAAGCTTTAAATCAGTTTTCCCAAACGCAAAACGCTTTAGGTATTCAATCTGTTTCCGTAACTTCTATAAGCGAGAGCGCATCGGCAAACTCGGCTTTGATTTCAAATGACGGTCAAAATAATTCAGCTGCTAATCAAACGAGGTTATTGAATGATTCGTTGGGCGGTCAATATATTCAATTGACGGTTCAAAATCCACAGATTCAAAATAACAATCAGGTTCAGACTGCCGCTTTCACAGCAAGTGTTCAGATTCCAAAAGCGCCGATACAGTCTACTTCTGGGTCAGAACTCCCTTTGCCGGTAACGAATCCACAAGCGCCGCAATTGCCAGCGGTTACTAATGAGACTCAAAATATCCCAACGCAATCTGAAACTAATCAACCGCTGACCGCTTTACAGACGGCAAATGCTAAAGGTCCAACGGCTTTATCGGAGGCTAATGCAGCTCTAAACCAAACGGTTCAACCCAATATCCCGGTTGGCAATAATGTAGCTCAAAATGTGCCTTCTCAATCCGTAACACCGACGGTAAATACACAAAGCGCTCAAGCTGTTGACACTGTTACGGCGGGACAGAATAACCAAAGTCAATCCGTCGCTAATCCCAACAGCGAAGAAGCTTTATCTCAGCCGCAAGACGTTTTTTCAAACGGTCATTTACAAGCGCTTAATGGAATTGTTGCCCGGTTTAATAGCGCGGTTGTTTCAGGACAGGCGATTGACCCTAATGTCATCAATTACATAAATAATATAAACCAGTATCCGAGTGAAACTCAGGCGGAAAATAGGACTTTGAATCAGGCTGCGACAGTTCAGGCAACTTCTCCAGCTTTAAAACTTGAGCCCGTAACGCAAACTGTTAATGTTGCCGCTGATGTCGTATTGAATAATCAAAACACACAGCAAGCCAGCAACTTAACGGGCAATAATGTTCAAAACCAATTGGTTCAGCCAACTTCACCGACTACTCAACAAACAACCAACATTATTAACGATTCGACTCAAAACTTGTTTGTTCAAACTGGTGCAAATACGACTGTTACTAATTTGGTAAATGCGTCCGTAGGAACAACGGCTTTGAACACTGTGAATAGCTCTCCAACCACAGTTAATCCATCAACTTCTGTAATATCGTCCGCTCCAGTGGTTCAACAGATTGTGACAGCGAACCAGTCGACGGTCGTGGTTAATCCGTCTTCAAGCAGCGCTTCCGGCGCTCCGGTGACTGTAGCATCTACATCTCCAGTGGTTACTCAGCCAGTAACAAACCCGGCTTCTATGACGGCGCAAAATGTACCAGCCGCGACGGTTGCGGGTGAAACGGCTAAGGCTTCGGTGCCGGTCTTGGTTCTATCGAATACTAATAACAATAATAACGCTCCCGCTGTTTCTGCTGTTTCCTCTGTTTCTGCGGCTTCGTCTGTTCAACCAGTTACGTCTCAGGCGGTCTCTCAAACCTCAAACGCTTCAGAAACTTCGGCCAATTTAAACTCGACGGGAAATTTCTCCAAAAACACCTTGTCGGATTCCGCTAACTTGCAAAATTTGGCTGCCGCAGTAAACGCGGGAGTGACAGCGACCACGGACAAGACTGGTAATGCCTTTCAAAACACAGTTAATACGGTTGCCAACAGTAATCCAAACGGCAGCGTTGATAGCTCTCAAATTTTAAATCAAATTACGCAGCAAGTTGCCTCGCAAACGGCCGATGCCAAGATGGTTAACCGTTTAAGCTTCCAATTGGTTCCTGAAAGTCTGGGTCGTGTTACGGTCCAAGTTGCCTTGGTGGATCAAGCCATTTCGGCGCGGATTATGGTTAGCAATCCGGATGTTCGCGAAGTTCTACAACAGCATATGGTTGATTTGAAAGCGGCTTTAAGCCAGGCGGGCCTTCAAATAGACCAAATGCAGGTTCAGGTTCAGGGTGGAGGAGCTAACCTTTTGAATCAGTATTTCCAATATCAGCAAGAGGGCAATTCTTACCGTGAATCGGCCTGGACCCCTTCAAACACCCCCGAAATAGTCCAAAATAGTGATAATTCAAGTCTTTTAGTTACGGCAGGTTCCAGTTCATTGAATTTCCTCGTATAACTTCCATAAGTAAGCTTTTTAGAGCCTTTTCTCCTCCAAAAACAGTCAAAACGCTCATGTGGTCAATAGCAAAGATCCTGCAAAACTAAGACACCTTGATAAAACGTTTTAAGCTAAAATTGGCTCAAGTTTTTATAGGGTATGTCGTTAGGTAATCCAGAAGGTATTAGAAAGGGCGGTGATTTTAATGGCGATTAACGGTGTTGGTGCATCGAATTCGCAGATTGGTTCTGCTTTGTCAGCGGCAACCGGTTCCTCCAGCAGTCAGTTGGTTTCGGAACAGGCTTTTTTACAGTTGCTGATAACTCAGTTACAAAATCAGGATCCTCTAAGTCCGGCGGATCCGACACAGTTTGTTTCTCAATTGGCTTCGTTCTCTTCTTTGGAACAGATAACCCAATTGAACACGAACATGACTTCGGTTTTGGACAATTCGGTNNAATGGTCCGGCCGTTCAGATTAATGGTCAGAACTACGCAATGACTGATATCCAAAATGTTAGCTAAGTTTCCGCTAAAATTTTGATATCAAACGCTCTGTAAATTGAGCGTGGAGAGGTGGTGAAGACGAGGTGATTCAGCAAGTCGGTTTTAATGATGGGTCTCTTAAGCCGTTAGATGCGGTTCAGAATCAAGGTCAATTGCAGTCGATTCAACAGCAGGCTAGTAAGGCGGCAGAAGCAGTACCTTTTGATACCGTGCTTCAAACGGCGGTAGACAAAACGCAGTCATTAAAGTTTTCGGCTCACGCGCAGGAAAGGTTGAGTTTAAGAAATATCAATCTTTCAGCAGACGACCTAAACCGCATGAATCAAGCGGTCAGTAAAGCGGCTTCGAAAGGGGCAAGGCAGTCTCTGCTGGTGATGGATAAGCAGGCTTTCATTGTGAGTGTGCCAAACAGAACAGTGATCACCGCTTTAGATGAAGGCAGTATGAAAGAAAATGTCTTCACTAACATTGATAGCGCGGTGATTGTTTAAAAGTTGTAAAGCAGCAAACAGCTATTCGGGCTGGACCTCCTGGAGGAAGCCCGAAACAAACAGACGGGTTGATTGCCCGTCTTAAAACTCAAGGAGAAAGACAATGGGTCTTAGAGACATGTATAGCGCGATTTCCGGTATGGAATCCAACAGCACCTGGTTGGACGTTATCGGGAATAACATTTCAAACAGCAACACAACGGCTTATAAATCCAGCATGGTTAGCTTTTCGGATAGCTTAAGCCAAACGCTTTCCACCGGTAACGGAGACAATGCCAGCAACGGGTTTGGCGGCGTGGATCCGACTCAGGTGGGTACGGGTACCCGCGTTCAAGCCATTACGGCCAATTGGACGGAAGGTACCATTCAATCGACCGGCGTCAGCACCGATGTGGCGATCAGCGGTAATGGGTTTTTGATTTCTAAAACCGGCAGCAACACCTATTTAACCCGCGCGGGTAATTTGCAATTTGATGGCGCGGGAAATTTGGTGGACGCTAACGGCGGCCTGATTCAGGGCTATACCGCCGCGATTCAACAAACGACAACCACTATTGAATCGGCTGCGGGTGCCACTAATCCGGCGGCATTGGTTATTACAAAGTCGGCTTATGTGTTGAACGACTTGGATACTTCAGCTATTTCCAACATCAACATTAACCCCAATATTACCATTCCTCCCGCTGCCACGACAAAAATGACCTTTGTTGGTAATTTGGACGCGGCTCAGCAGGTGAATGGCGCGACAGGTGGAGTTGAGCAACAGTTTGAGGGACCGGCGGTAAACCAAGATCCCGTGTTGCCTTTAGGTCTTGCCGGAATCACGCTTAACGCGGCTGATTTTACGGCGGGGTCGCTTAAGGCAGGAGTTGTGGGACCTCCAGCTGTTCCGGCTGGTGTCTTAATACAAGCGGCCAACTTGAGCAATGGTCAGATTGCGGTAACTGGCGCGGTTGATTTGGCAGCGGTAAAAGCTGGCGATGTTGGGACCTATGCTTGGGAACAACAACCCCCAGTAACACCGGCCTTGACCAGCCAAGAAACCGTTTATGATTCCAACGGAAATGCTCGAACAGTTACGGTTCAAATGTATCAGGTTAATGATATCGGCGGAGCTGGTATCAACGCGGCAGCTGGTCCCAGCCAAACCGCTTACGCCTGGTATGCTTTTGACACCACAGGCGGAGCGGCTGTTAGCACAAATACTTTAGTCGGTGGTACGGGCATTATCGAAGGTGAAATTGGCCCTGGTCCAGTTGGGTACAACCGTGGCGTGGCTGGTAACCAATATTGGGGTGATTTGATTACCTTCAATACCGATGGTTCCTTAGCTTCAACAGGCGGTGTTACAAGCGTGGGTGGTGTGGGTGTGCAAGGTATCCCGGATATTTATTTGCCACCGCTGAATCCTGGAACTATCGCTGCTCCAACTGTTCCCGTATCTCCTATACCGAGCATTGGCGCGGAAATTACCCAAATTTCTTTGAATTTTGGAACTGCCGGCCTTTTGGGCGTGGGCGAACGTAACGGCTTGACGGGTGACGCAGAAGGAACCTATCAGACCATCAACGGGGTTAACACCTACGTTCCGGATAGCCATGCCACAGTTACTCAAGATGGCTATGCGGATGGAACCTTAAGCTCTTTAGCTTTTGACGCAACCGGTAAAATTCAGGGAACTTTTAGCAATGGACAGACCATTGCGCTGGGCCAGTTGGCGATGGCGACCGTAGAAAACGAGGGCGGATTGAACAAAGTGGGTGATAACTATTACTCAACTTCCATCAACTCGGGCGCGGAAACCATTGGTTTGGCCGGACAAAACGGAGTTGGTACCATTCAGGGTGGATCTTTGGAAGGCTCAAACGTTGACTTGACGGTTGAACTGACCAATATGATCATCGCTCAACGTGGGTTCCAGGTGAACGCCCGTGTGGTTACGGTCGAAAGCCAGAACCTGCAGACTTTGGTTCAATTAGGTCAATAATAGTTAAGTCGATAATACCGCCCTCGATTGAGGGCGGTATTTATAAAACAAAAAACGGCGTTTTCCGAAAGGGGAGCGCCGTTTTTGTTTTATTCCTTTGCAATTTGGCTGTGTTAAAATAAAAAGGCGCATAAATAACGACAGACGAGGCGAAAATGATACCGGTTACCAGGCTTGATGGGCAGGCGGTTTTTGTAAACGCTGATTTGATCATGTTTTTGGAAAGCTCGCCCGAAACCATTTTGACCCTGGAAAATGGAAAAAAAATGATGGTCAAAGAAAGCGTTCCCCAAGTAGTCGATGAAATTGTAAAGTTTAAATCCCGTTGTTATCCCGGACTTTATGAGGGCAAACAACCCAGCTAAAAGGTTGTGCGGATCAGCGTGAGCCGTCATAATGTATAAAGAATCTTGGTTTATTTAATAATTTAACTTTTATTTTCAACTGTTTTTAAAGGAAATCGGCCCTTCAATGAAATTTATCAATAAGACCATTTTAAATCGATTACCGGTTTTCCTGGGTTTGTTTCTTTTATCCGTTTATTTACCGACAAAAGCGCTGGCTCTTTCCAATGATCCGCAACAACATTTTACATCTACCGGTGCTGGTAGTTTATCTAGCTGGAACAGTGGAACGGTAGGGTCTTGCGCTTCAGGTATTTATGCACTTTCATTGAATGGCACATTGTCCGACCCGTACCCTGGTGAAAGCGCTCAAAATGCTATTGTTGATACGAGCAGTTCTTATGCGGGTTCTTGCGCGGTTACAGTTACCTATACGGACCCAAGTCCTGGAACAGGTGGGACGCAAAATTTTATAAAAATCGATGTTTATACAAGAACTGTGGGAAGGGCATTTTCGATATCCGCGACTGACGGAACCACCACGGCTGTCGCTTCTGCTGGAAGCCAAGACATTATACCCACTTGTTTGTCTTCAGCTCCGACGTCTCAAACATCAACCAACGCCAACACGTGGCAAACAATATTTTTGAATACAAGTTCATTGGGTAACATTACGCAAGTTCAAATTATTACTACGGATACCAACGCCAGTATGACATCACTTACGGGGTATGTTTTATTTGATAACTTGCGTGGCGATGCTATTGTTTCTTGCTTTACTGCCACAAATACACCTACGAATACTCCTACCAATACTCCGGGCGGACCGACCAACACTCCGACGAATTCGCCTACAAATACCCCGACGTCTACTATTACCAATACTCCTACCCCAACACCAACCACACCTGGTGCCCCTACGAATACTCCAACCAATACCCCAACCAACACTCCCACAGCGACTATTACGTTTACGCCGTTTATTACCAATACCCCTACGGTAACAATTACACCAACGCCAGGACCCGCTCAGGTTGAGGTTTATCCAAACCCGATAGACTTTACTGCCTCTGGAGCCACTATCAATGGAACCTGTCCGACTGGAAGATGCATGGTGTTTAGCGGGTTACCCTTAAGCGCGACGCTTAAGATTTATACGATTTCATTATCACTGGTTCGGACGTTTCCACAGGGGTCTGTGATGCCTGCGGGGAATATTCAAGCCGGATATGGTTACATCGCCTGGGATGGAACGAACGGAAATGCCGCTGCGGTGGCCTCTGGATTATATTTTTATGTGGTTAACGCGCCGGGGGTTAATACTTTTGGGAAGTTTGCCATTTCTAAATCGACAGCTGGACCCTAACCATGCGTTTTATCTATAAAATTTTTATTACCCTTCTAATTCTGACGGGATTGGGTTTGGCCCAATCTGTAACCGCTCAAACGGTAAACGGCGGGTTAAACGCTTTTGATTTCTTGCAGATAACCCCTTACACCAGGGCGATAGGCGTCGGCGGGGCTTATACCGCTTTAGGGGATGATGTAGGCTCGATTTATTACAACCCAGCCGGCATTGCGAGTGTTTTGACCAACGAAGCCAATTTGACTTACATTGCCCTTTACCAGGGTTTGTCTTACGAGACTTTATCTTTTGCTTATCCGCTTGATCCGGTATTTCACGGTTTTGGCGGAACCTTTGCGGTCAGCGTGAATATGCTTCAATCCGGGTCGTTGGAACAAACAAGCAGCGCTGGTATGACTACCGGAACATTTTCCGCGGGCGATAATCTGTTTACCCTAACCTACGCGCACACTTTGGGTTCGGATTTTCAGGCGGGGTTTACAATCAAAGACATTCAACAGCAAATTGACACAGTTTCTTCTTCGCTTTGGGCGATGGACATTGGAGTTCTTTTTGCCCCCGGTGACGAGGGTGTTCGTGTGGGTGCCGACATCAAAAATATCAGTGACTCGGCCTCGGGTTTTAACCTTCCCTTAGCCTTAAATACCGGAATTTCTTTTCGACAATACGGCTTAATTACCAAACAGGATGATGTCGCGTTGACGTTAGACGCCTCATTTCCTTTGGAAATTCAGGACACGCTGGCGGTCAACATCGGAACGGAATATGATTTGAAATGGATTGGAAACCGGCTGACTTTACGGGCTGGATATAGCTTTATAGGAAATACCGATTTGAGCGGCATTGGGTTAGCCGTTGGAGCGGGTTATGGTTTTGATTTTACCGGGTTGGTTTTATTTGTTGATTATGCCTATACCCCGGAAGACGTCTTTGGCGATGAAAATCACATCTCGCTGACGACTAAATTTTGATTTTAGGGTTGTCTAAAATGGTTCCAGTTCTCAGGACTAAAAACACACTTATCTTTTTTTGCCTTTTCTTTTGGGGCGGTTTTTCCTGCCTTCATGCCCAAACGGTGGGAACGACGACCGCGGATTTTTTAAAAATCAATCAGGGCGCCATTCCGGCGGCCATGGGCGGAGTTTACACGGCCATGGGCAATGATGTTTATTCGGTCAGTTATAACCCGGCAGGACTGTCTTATATTCGGGCTTCGCAACTAGTTCTCATGCATTTGGACAGTTTGGCGGGCATTGGGTACGAATACATGACTTTCGCGACTGTAACCAATGGCAACGCTTTAGCTCTTAATGTGACGTTCAGACATCAACCGCCCATCGATAACGGCAACGGCAATCTTCCGGTCAACGCTGATGATCTTTTACTAAGCTTAAGTTACGCGTTTAAACTGACAGACAACCTGAGAGCGGGGGCGACACTTAAATATGTTCAAAGCGATTTGGCGGGCTATACGGGAACCGCCATTGCGGGTGATTTGGGTGTTGTTTTAGACAAGTTGCCCTATGGTTTAAAAGCGGGACTTTCTGTTTTGAATGTGGGAACGGGAATGACCTTTGACCAGGCAACACAAACCCAACCGGACCCTCTGCCCATGTTTATCCGTTTTGGTATCGGCGACCATCAGGTATTTGACGGTGGAAAGGAATTAAACGGCGGTATCGAAGTTTTTAAGCCATCGGATCAGGATATTAAAATGGGCTTCGGCGCGGAGTTTTGGCTTTTCCCCGGCTTGTTCGCTATTCGTGCCGGTTACAAATGGGAAGGACTTGGTGTATCGACTCAAAATGTATTTCAGGACTATACCCTGGGATGTTCGTTGACCCGGGATTTTGACGGGGATGATTTTTCGCTGGACCTTGCCTATGATCCGGCCAATTTTGACACAACATTGGAAGACACTTTATATTTCGCTCTCAACGCGAAGTTTAACGATCTGCATCTTTTCTAATTCTTAATTAATTGACAAGGGTCATACGGCTTGTTAATCTTCATGGCCTGTTGGGCTTTGTTTTCGTTGGTTACCTCCCGCCGAGGTAGCTCAGTTGGTAGAGCAGCGGACTGAAAATCCGCGTGTCACTGGTTNNTGAAAATCCGCGTGTCGGCAGTTCAATTCTGCCCCTCGGCACCACTTTCTTCCCCTTTTGCAGGTTTAGTTTTTCAACGATAAATTTAAAATGTCGATTCTGCTTATTGGATCGGAATTGTTTCTGGTTGGAATGCTGAATTCTTTAATGATCTCAAAAATAACATCGTTTGAAATTAAGGACTTCCGCTTCTCGGTTGATTGCTACTGTCTTTTAGTTCGGATAAACTAACTACGAAAATCCAACCCGGTTGTGAAGGGTCGCTATGTCCGAACCTAGAATTCATATTGTTATTGGAACTCCCTGCTTTGGGGGCCAGGTCACCAACCTTTTCGCCTCTTCTTTATTAAAACTTCAGCATGTTTTGGGGCAGCAAAAAAAAATTGATCTGACGGTTCTAATGCTGGGCGGGGACGCTTTGATTCCCCGGGCCCGGCAAAATATTGTGGCTCAATTCATGGAAAACCCGGAAGCGACCCACCTCTTGTTTATTGACGCGGACATTGGGTTTGAACCGGAACAGGTTTTTCGGTTATTGAATTTTGACAGCGATATGGTCGCGGCGATATATCCCACCAAACGGATTGACTGGGAAAAGGTGCGGATCGCGGCCCAGTCCGGTGTGGAAAATCTCGATAAAGCGGCGCTTTCTTATGTGATGGAGTTTGTGCCGTTGAAAGAAGCGGCCTTAAAAAACGGTTTCGCCAAAGTCCGCTTTGCCGGCACCGGTTTTTTGATGATGAAAAGGGAAGTGATCGTAAAAATGGTTGAACACTACCCGGAATTAAAATACAGCCGTGAAAACCGGGCGAACGATACGCTTAAAGACAGCCCCTGGCGATTCGCGCTTTTTAATTGCATGATTGATCCAGCGACCGGTATTTATCTCAGCGAGGATTTTAGTTTTTGCCGCCGATGGACCGACATGGGCGGAGAAATATGGGCGGATCTTCAAAGCCGTTTGACTCATACCGGACCCATTAGTTTAGTAGGCGACGCGGCTACTCAATTTCCAGTGTCATAAGTTAGGATCCGGTGAGTCTCATTTCGTCTGACATCTTAAAAGCCTGCGATATCCGCGGCATCTATCCCAAACCACTGGGTCCCGAACAGGCTCATTTGATCGGTTTGACAGTGGGTACTTTGGTCAAAGAGGAATCCCACCGCAATATTAAAGTGGTAGTGGGGTGTGACATCCGCCATTCCAGTAAACCTTTGAAAAAGGCGCTGTTGGAAGGTTTATATCGAACCGGTCTTAAAATCGTGGACGCCGGTATTGTTTCCACTCCGCTTCTGGCTTATGCCGCTCGCTACGAAAAAGCGTCTGTGGGAATCATGGTGACTGCTTCCCACAATCCGCCCGAATATAACGGGTTCAAGTTTTTCCGCTGGGGGTTGCCGGCGCCGGTCGGCTGGATATCGGAATTGTATAAAGTTTTGGTACGCCAGGATTTCCGTAAAGGCGCCGGAATTTTGGTGACGAAGGAATTTTACCGGGATTATAGAAACACTATCATCAACGCCATCTCTCAAAGCTTTCCGGGTTTTAAAATGGTAGTCGATGTGGGGAATGGGGCCGCGGCTTTAACGACTCCCGATATTCTCAGCGCGTTGGGTTGTGATTTGGTCATCATGAACGGCGAACCGGACGGGGATTATCCCGGCAGGGGGGCGGATAGTTCCCATCCGGCCACCTTGGCGGCTTTGAGCGAAAAAGTCCGTAAAACCAAAGCCCGAATGGGTGTGGCGTTTGATGGAGACGCGGACCGGATCAGTTTTGTAGATGAAAAAGGACGTGAAGTACCCAACGACATCATCCTTACTCTTTTCTCGGAAAAATGGATAGTTTCGGGCAAACGACAGAAAGTGGTTTATGACGCGAAGTGTTCGGATGTGGTGGATCAAACCGTCCGAAAACAAGGCGGATTTCCGATTCTAGAAAAAGCGGGTCATTCCTTTATTTTTGACCGTATGCAAAAGGAAAAAGCGTTATTGGGCGGCGAGTCCAGCGGCCACTTTTTTCTTCCGGGCGATTTTCCGGGCGATGCTCTTTACGCCTGTCTTCGGGTAATGGAAATACTGAAGAATAAAGAAATGAGTCTGGGACAGTATTTTGAAAAATTCCCCAATCGCGTTTCGACGCACGACATCAAGGTTCAAATGTCAGAGAGCGATATTTTGAAGTTTTATTCTTCTCTGGAGCACAGGGCCAATGAATTGGGCGCGACTATTTACAAAGTGGATGGAGTCCGGGCTGTTTTGGGAGAATGCTGGGGGATTGTCCGAAAATCGGTTACAGAGCCTGTGGTTTCCTGCCGGTTTGAAGGGCCTGATAACGCGAGCGTGAAAAACTTTATGAAAAACTGGCTGCAGGGTTCCCCCGATGTTCTGCAAGCGCTGCTTATGAAACTCAAATGATCTACTGTGCTTTCGTCGGTTCTTTTAAGGATAAACGTCTTTTACAAATGTCCCATGAGTATTTACGCCAGCTGGAACGCTGGTGGCCGGTCACAACGGTAACCCTGCCTGAAAAATCCAAAGATATGGTGAAATTTGTTGAGTCCAAAAAAGATAAAGGAATTTTGATGTCCCTGGACGCCCACGGCGAGCGTATGGATTCTTCAACTTTTATTAAATGGGTAACCCAGTCCTCCAGAGATATTTATTTTTTAGGTTGGGGCGCGAACGGGCCTCCCGAAGAATTAATAAAATTCAAGCTCAAAAGTATCAGTTTGTCGCCAATGACTTTTTCCCATGAGTTGGCCAGAGTTTTGTTATTGGAACAGCTTTATCGTGCGGGAGCGACGTTGAAAAATCACCCTTATCCGAAATGAGGGTTGACCGCCGATTCTTTTAAGCTGGTTAAATAGCGTATAATAAATTCGATTAATCATTATCTGGAGGTTCAAATGAGAAAAAGCCTGACCATCCCTTTATTTTTTTTATTTTTATTAGGATTTTTCGGAATAAATTTTTCAACGGTTTATACCCAAACAACGGACAACCCAGCGGCCGATCCAGTTGAGTATGTTATCGAGGATATGAAGGGTAACAATGTCCAGGTTTTAGAAGAAAACGCTCAAACATGGGACGCAGCCCAAGAGGGTCAGGTTTTGGAATCGGGTGACGAAATTCGAACCGGTGATAATAGCGAAGCGACGTTAACCATGCAGTCCGATACCCAGGTTCATTTATCGGCCAATAGTGATTTAAAAGTAGGTCAGATTGAACCGAATACGACTAACGGGTTTTTGAGCCATTTAGTGCTTCTGGCCGGTGTGATTTTATCCGATGTGAAAAAGAATCTGTTGGATAGTCATTCGAGTTTTGAGATAGAGGCCAATGGCGTGGTCTGCGGTGTCCGCGGAACGGCCTTTGAAGTGTCCAACGTTAATGGAAATATGCAAACAGCGACACATGAGGGAAAAGTAGAGGTAATCAGCGGCGGGGAGTCCCATTTTGTTACCGAAGGCAGCGCGGCGTCCTTTGAAGGCAACCGATACCAGGGTTTGCGTCAGCTTAGGGCGGATGAAATAAACCGGTTCCATGAATGGCGTAATTTTCGTTCGAGAATTTTGGGTAAACGGATTCAACGTATTCGGGATATTCGTATGGGCCGTCGCAGGGTTTGGATGCGCCGGCATGGCCGATCAGCAATGCGGCAAAGAAGGCGGGCGCAAATCCGCCGCCGATTAAATCGGCCTTATTGATGGTCTTCTTTTTGGAATATTTATGAATGTTTCTCAAAAGCTTTTGTCGGTAGTTAAAGATACCGTTCTCGAAAACCGCCCCCAACAAAATTTAATGGCGACCGCCATTGAAGAAACCCTTGAAAAGGGTGGTTTCTTGATGGTGGAAGCGGGAACAGGCGTGGGAAAAAGTTTCGCCTATCTGCTTCCGGCCATTGAACATGCCCTCAAAAACGGCGGGCCAGTGGTGGTTTCCACCCACACCCTGAATCTTCAAGAACAGTTATTTCAAAAGGACTTGCCGTTGGTCTTAAAGGCGGTTAGCGGCGAAGGGTTGGGTACGGCTTCCGCCATTTTAATGAAGGGCCGGGGTAATTATTTGTCCCGGCGGCGTCTGAAGATGGCTTTGGAAAACAACCAGCAAATGGATATTGAGGGCGGCGAAGTTGATCTGGTTAAAATTCAAGAATGGTCCCTCAACTCCGCTGAAGGGACTTTGGCTGCCCTTCCTTTTCCGGTTCGTTCCGAAGTTTGGGGAGAAATTAAAAGTGACCCCTACCATTGTCTGGGCTCCAAGTGCGCCACCTACGACACCTGCTTTTTTCATTCCACCCGGCGCCGGGCGGGCGGGGCACATTTAATTTTGGTCAACCACGCGCTTCTTTTGGCGGATTTGGCGCTCAAGATGGACGAAGCCCCGGGGGTTTTGCCCCATTACGATGTTTTGATTGTGGACGAGGCGCACCATTTGCCCGCGCTGGCCACCGAGCATCTGGGTACTTCGGTTACGCTTTCCGAATGCATGGGTTTGGTTAGAAAACTTTTATATACAGATGAAAAAGCGGTCGGCGGCCGCAAAGGTCTTTTTACCTTAATGCCGGTTGCGGGCGCCGGGGAAGCCGTCATGGAGTTTAAAGAGGCGGCGGAGGATTTTTTTACGGAGATCGGGTTATCCGCCATGAAAAGCAGCGCGGTGAACCGGGCCTATCTTTTACCAGCAGAAACGCCGGACATTGAAAAAATCGCCCAGCCCTTGAGAAAAATACAGGCACTGCTGGAACTGGCCGAACGATCAGCGACATCTGAAGAAATGGGTCTGGAGGCCCGTGGCACCCGTGAAGAGTGCCGGGCTTTGGTAAGCACCTTGTCCCATATTTTAGACCGGGCCTGGGGCGAGGAATCCTGTTATGTGGTGGAACCGGACGCTAATGCTTTGAGACGAGGCGAAGTGAAGGCCGCTTCAATAAAAGCCATTCCTTTGGATGCTTCCAGTCTTATTCGCGAGCATCTGTTGTCCTCGGTGAAATCAGTTATCTTTACCAGCGCAACCTTGTCGGTGGGAAATGATTTTGGATATTTTAAACACGCTTTAGGGCTGGATGGGTCGGACGAAGCGGATCGGGTGAAAACTTTAGCGGTGGGTTCACCCTTTAATTTTAAAAAACAGGTCACGCTTTTTTTGCCCCGCTCCATGCCGCATCCCCGGCGCGAGGAAGAAAAATATATTCGTGAAGTGATCGAATACACCAAAGCCTCCCTCAAGCATTCGCACGGTAAAGCCTTCGTTCTTTTCACCAGCAATAAAATGATGCGTCAGGTGTCCGAGGCGGTACGACCCACTTTGGACGATATGAAAATCACTCTTTTGGTTCAGGGTGAAGACGGCTGGGACCGGACCAAACTTTTAAAAGTTTTCCGTGAGGATATCAATTCGGTTTTATTCGGGGTCAATAGTTTTTGGGAAGGGGTAGATGTGCCGGGGGAAGCCCTTTCCAACCTGATCATTACCAAGTTGCCCTTCCAGGTGCCCGAAGGGCCCTTGGTGGAAGCCCGCCACGCCCGTTTAAAAGAACAGGGGCTGGAACCGTTTCAGGTGGAAAGCCTACCCGAGGCGGTTCTACGGCTGAAGCAGGGATTTGGCCGTCTGATTCGTAGCGCCACCGATGTGGGCACCGTAACCCTGTTGGACCCCCGGGTTACCACCGAACGCTGGGGAAGGGTTTTCCTCAATGCCCTGCCCGAATGTGAAACCGTCTACCTTTCCAAACCTGGCATCCCCGAAAAGGCCGCCGCCCGTCGCCGCTGATATGCCGGTAATGGTTTTGGCTGTCATTGCGAGGAGAAACCGCCGATCCCCACATTTTCATTAGTTGTTAATGGAATGTGGGAGTATCCCATTTCCTTTAATAATTTTATGAAGAAATGGGGCTAGTCGGTTGTTATCGACGAAGCAATCCCAGCCTAAATGTGCCTTTAACCCACCTACAGATTTACCGGTCAAAGCCAGTTAAGAGGTGTCCGAGTTGTCCATTTAATGGACAAGGACACCCCCTCAAAAGCCAAGGTGTCCGGCCGCCGGACACTATTAACCCTCTTGGGACAAATTTGGCCCGACTCGGGGCAGGGTCAACCCCGAGTCGGGGGTTTAATTAGTAGCAATGCTACTAATTAAAATAAGGGAATTTGGGGTATCTGGGGTATTCTTCCAATTTCTATTTACTGTAAATAGCCGGCCATGGGCAAGTGGTCGAAATTCGACCACTTCCGGCCTCAACCTTAGCCGAAGTCCTCGAAGTTCGAGGACTTTTGGTCCGGATAGCCTTAAATTGGCAACCTTTGCCCCGACTCAGGGCAACGTAAACCTCGAACCCAAAGGGAATTGTTCGGATTCCGAATAATTGTAATAGGGGAATTTGGTAGATATTGTCCCTGGATCAAAGCTCAAGCCCTTAATTATCGGAAATTCCGACAATTAAAATAAGCGTATTTGGGGTATCCGGGGTCTTCTTCCGAATTTCTATTAAGACTAAATAAAAATTGGAAGGTAATTGGGTATTTAAAAGCCGGAATCCGGCCTGATTCTTTAGCTGCTGAAGAATGGCCCCATTCCTTATGCTGTCGGCATAACCAAACCGGGTCATTTTGTCCCGTGGCGGGACAAAACCCCAGGCCAAAGGTTTGTAGACCACGGTTTTGGGATATTCCGAAAATTTACCCAGTTCCCAAACTCTCACCCCGACTATGGAGTCATTCTTGCCCCGCTAAGGGGCAAAAAACTGCTTCTTGGCCCAACCGTCCCGACATAGTTAGCTTCGTGGGACGAGGCGCCAAAGTGGGGTGTAGATGTGTTCATTGAAGTTACCGGGGGCTGCGGAAATACTTCGTTCTAACAATTTTTCAATACACTTCTCTGACTGTCTCCCGTTCGGGCTTTATGCCCTCTCAATGAGACGGTAATCTCGTCTAATATAGGACATCTAAATCGGAAAGACTTTTGTTACACCCTACAAAGGAAGTTTGATTAATTTGAAAACAAGAACCCCTAAATTTGTTTATAGATTTATTCCGGTTCATCGCCTTTTGGAAATCATAGAAAGCAATGAAATATCCTTCATTCGTCATGTAATGTGGGAAGACCCCTTAGAAGGTTATTTTGTAAAACAATATATTGAGCTTGTAAACAATGGGCTCCATCCACCTTTACGACCAATGAAATATAGTGATTATACCGATTTAAGATTTTTTCTTTGCTGTACAAAAAACCAGGAAAAAGATTATCAGTGGAGGTACTACACACCCAATAAGGATGGTGTGAGGATAAAACTATCTAAATTGGACCTCTTAAACAACGCCAAAAAAAATTATGACATAGATGTTAAGCCCGTCAAATATGAAAACTTGAGGGAGTTTGACAACGCATTAAATAGATTCCGAAAAGCGCCTTCCCAAGCTGTCAACAACCTTCTTTTCTATAAACGAGCCGAATTTATTGATGAACGGGAAATTCGGTTTTTAATCCAAACAGGACATGACTCTAATGTTCTTCCTGTAAAAATTGATTCGTGTAAAGTTATACAAGAACTTTTGTTTGATCCTAGAATGTCGAGTAGATCGTTTGAAGTTTATGCAGAGTTTGTTTTGAAAAAATGGCCTAAAATTAAAATTGAACATTCCAATCTTTATGACCCGGATCGGTCTATAAAATACATAGAACAGTGATTCTGGACGACCAGCTCATTAAAATTATTAAATTTAGGTTAGCATTAAACGAAAAACTCGAAAAAGTGAGGCGCTTTTATTGACCCGACTTTATTTAGGTGTGTTATTTATTTATTCTTTTTGCATTGGATTGCTTGCTTGGTCATTTCTTTTCAGTGGTTGGATCAAAGATTTGTTATATATTCCGGGCTGTTTTGCCGTATTAATTTTCGTTTACTTTATCTATGAAGTTGAAGTTGCGTCGAGGGAAAAAGATGGATCGAATAAGCTTTTATTTTATGCAAAAACTTTCGGTCTTGGAATTGTTTATACATATTTAGACATGTTGTTTTTTTTATGGGTTGGTGTTCATTTATTTAATTGCGGAAATAGTGTGCTTAAATCTGTTATCTATCTTCCTCATGATTTATTAGTAATGATTCCGGGATTTCTTTTAATTGTCATCGTTTTGGGTATTGGTATAAGTGTAGAAATAATAATCAATCGAAAATTAAGTAATGTTTTTTTGGCTTATGTCGCCGGCGCTCTCGTGGGTTTTTCGATATTTATAGGTTCTATTTATTTATATGTTCAATTAAAAAGCAAATATCCTCAAGTTGTTAGTCCGATCGAAAAGATTCTCAAACCTTGGGATAACTATAATGAATCGGTTGACGAAGAAAGGCGTTAAATCTTCGTGGCCGTACACGACTGAAATTTGTAGTGCTTACAAAACATCATCCGTGTTTGTCGGTGCCAGCTTGAAAGGTTTGCCGCAATTAACAAAATGGACATCCTCCCGTTTGTCTGTAAAATAACCACATGCCTCGATCTGAAAACAAAAAAAACTCCCTAAGCGAAACTTCGTTAGACGAAGAAAGAGTGGTTAATCCTCAAAAGTCGGGCGAGGATGAAGAACCTACCTTACGGCCCCAGCATTTATTGGAATATGTCGGTCAAACTGCCCTCAAAGATTCTCTTTCCATTGCCTTAGCCGCCGCTCAAAAACGTAAAGAAGCTCTCGAACATGTTTTGTTTTCGGGCCCGCCGGGATTGGGCAAAACCACCCTGGCCGTCATTATGGCCAAAGAGATGGGCGTTAACATTAAAACCACTTCGGGGCCGGTGATTGAGCGGGCGGGGGATTTGGCGGCGTTGTTAACTAACTTACAGCCTTACGACGTTCTTTTTATCGATGAAATTCACCGGCTGCCCCGCATTGTGGAAGAAATACTTTATCCCGCTATGGAAGATTTTGAACTGGACATCATGATCGGCAAAGGACCGGCAGCGCGCTCCATCCGCTTGGATGTACCTCGCTTTACGGTTGTGGGCGCGACCACGCGCTCGGGCCTGCTCACCGGCCCCCTGCGCGACCGCTTCGGCATTCCG
>PLFD01000001.1 GCA_003136635.1 candidate division FCPU426 bacterium
GAACACACCGACCAATACGCCGACGAATACCCCAACTAATCCCCCGACTTTTACGCCCACCATGCCGGCGATATTGCTGTCCATAGGAACATCGACGCCGGTGCCGTCCTCAAATCAGTTGTCGGGAGCGAGGAATGTGCCAGTGCTGCTGTTCAATCTGGACAATACATCGGGGGAATCGGAACAGTTGAATTCGATGGTGCTGAGTTTGGCGGGAAGCGGAAGTTCTTCGGGAGTGTTTTCGGTGAAGTTGTGGCTGGACAATGGAAGCGGAGTTACGACAGGAGACACGTTGTTATCGACAGAGACAATGCCGGCGTCGGGAACGGTGACGATGTTTGGGGGACCAGCGTTACAGACATTGAGTGCAGGAGTGTCGCAATATTATCTGGTGACCTACAGTTTCACGAACACGGCTGCTTTGGGAACTTATGGAGCGAGTTTGACCACGGTGAATGGAGTGGGGACGACCACAGGCCAGCCGGTGCAGGTAACAGGAGGACTGTTGCCACTGACACAAGGACTGATTTCGATTCAAGGAACGCCCACGCCGACCTTTACGCCGACGAATACGCCTACCAATACACCAACGAACACGCCGACGAACACACCAACCAATACGCCGACGGATACACCAACCAATACCACCACGAATACGACAACCAATACACCAACAGATACCCCTACCAATACGCCTACCAATACACCAACAAACACCCCGACTAATACACCAACCAATACGCCTACCAGCACACCGACGAATACCTCTACAAATACACCCACCAATACGCTCACGAATACCCCGACCAATACACCGACTAACACGCCAACCGACACGCCCACCAACACATCGACAAACACAACTACGAACACACCGACCAATACGCCGACGAATACCNNAACACACCAACCAATACGCCGACTAATACTCCTACGAACACACCAACCTTTACACCAACCAACACCCCTACCAACACACCTACTAATACTCCGACTAACACATCCACCAATACACCGACTAACACACCGACGAATACACCCACGAACACCCTTACCAATACCCCGACGAATACCACTACCAATACACCAACGAACACACCTACGAATACTCCGACGAATACGGTAACCAACACACCGACGGCTACGCCATTGCCCGCTGATCATTTGGCTATTTTGGCACCCCTTCCCTCGTTTAGCGCGGGAGTAACGACAGGCCCTTTAACGATTCAAGTTCAAAATACAAGCGGTGGACCAGCCACGTTCGGAATGGCGGTCACTCTTGATTTGTCATCGAGCACAACAGGCGATTACAATTTTTCGCTTTCTCCGGGAGGTGCCACGATTACTTCTTGTGTTCTTCCTGCGGGGAATTCCAGCCAAATTGTTTATTACACGGGCTACAAGGCGGAAAATGAAAACTTGATCGTGACGGCTCTGGCGGCTATCACCACCTCTTCGATTTCCCAGGCAATCGCCGTCTCACCGGGCGCCTATTCAAAACTTCAGGTTCTTATGCCGAACCAGGTTTCGGATCCCGGAAAACCCAATTCGGACCTTTTGGGACGGATAGGATCCCCGAATTCTGTCGGTTCAGGCAACGCGGTGAGTGCTACAGTGAACGCCGTAGATAAATATTTTAATCTGGTCAATACGGTCGCCAACGGCCTGACTTTCACGGTGACGGATGGAACTGTGCAAACCGGTGCGACGCTGGCGGCTGGTACGGTTAATCATTCGGATATATTCATTACAGCCTCAAGCCAAACCCTGACGGCGAAAGACGTGTCCACCGGGTTTACTGGTATCAGCGACAGTCTTCAGGTATTACCCGGTACGAACAGCACGCAGTTGAATGTTATCCATGGTTCGCCGAATCTTTCCACAGTGGTTCTGGGTCAAACTGGGGTAGAAGTACTTACCTTCAACCTCTCCGTTCAATCCGGAACCCATACTATTCTGGTCGACAGCTTGGCGTTGAATGCCGCGGACCAGTCGGGAGCGGCAGTGGCTTTGGGTTCAGCTTTCCAGAGTTTGGTACTGGAAGGACCGGCGGGTGTTCTTTCTCAACCCGTTACTTTAAACACGGCCAACTCGATTTCGACGACCGCGACTTTTTCGACTCCTATTTCGGTACTGACTGGCTCGTCCTTGCCGCTGACCCTTCTGGCTAATATTGAGCCGGCGGCGACAGCTAAGACAATCTTCTTGGCCCTGGGACAAAATGGTATCGCCGCCAACGATTTGACCAGTGGAACTACCGTGGTATCCACTTCCTTCGGTGATTCGACGGGGTTCCCGATGAATTCCAATCTGATGTTGTTTGAGACATCCGATGTGGCCAACACTTACGGGAACTACCCCAATCCCTTCCACCCCGAAACGGGAAGCACGACGATTGAGTTTAATTTGGGCAATCCTACAGCCTATTCTTTGGTGATTTATGACATTCTGGGAAAACGGGTTAAAACCTTCCAAAGCAACGGTCCTCAAACGGGGCTTCAACAATTGTCGTGGGACGGAAAAAATGACGCTGGAGTCATGGTGTTGAGCGGTATTTATTTCGGTGAATTAAACGCGGGTGGTACCTATACCTTGAAAATCGCGGTGGCTAAATAATGCACCAACTTTACAAACCTTTAGCTACCCTCTCATACTGGCGATTGAGCTGGATTGTTCTAGCGTTCATCATCATGGGAACTTTTCCCGCCGGGGCACAGACAGTCGGTACTGGGGGAACGGAATCTCCCTTTGAATTGGGCGGGTCTGCCATGGCCCTGGGTATGGGCGGAGCGGTCGGAGCCATTTCGGGATACGGTGAGGCTTTTTACGAGAATCCGGCAGTTTTGGCAACTGTTCAGGATCATGAAATTTTAACTTTCCACGCGCCCTTGTTCCTCGACACTATTTATGATTCGATCGGCTATATCAATCCAATCGGAACGACAAGTGGTTTTGGATTGTCCATTACCCGGCTGGGAGTCTCGAATATTCTTCAAACCACTAACAATATCCAGGCCATATCCACATTTTCCTCAGAAGAATACGAGGGGCTCTTAGGCTACGGTTTTAGCCTGCTGCCTGATTTGGATTTCGGGGCGAATGTGAAATATGTTTTCGAACAATTGGGTTCTTATCAGGGGAGCGGCGGGGGAATGGATTTGGGTCTGCTTTTTCACTTTTCAAAAAAACATTCGGATTTTAATAAAATAGGAATCGATAATATCGCACTGGGTTTTTCAGAAACCAACGTGATCGCCCCACAGACCGAGCTTTATCAGGTCGCGGATTCTCCGGCACGGGTTTACCGCCCCTCTTTTTCGTACTATTACCAGTTTCCAAGGTCCCAAAGCGACCTTTGGTTGACCGCAGAAGGAGAACTTCCGGATGGCGGCCAGAATCTTTTCAAAGGGGGCCTGCAATATGGATGGAATCGGACGGTTTTTGTTCGGGCAGGTTTTAACGGGAACGGAGCCACAGTCGGCGCGGGATTAAGTTTTTTTGATTTTGAATTTGATTACGCCTACGACCAGCAGGATTTAGGCGACTTAAGCCAATTTTCTTTGACATACCGCTTCGACCATTTTGTGGATCCGCTTCAGACTCAGAAAAACTTTTTGTTGAAATGGGTGGCCCGTTTTTACACCAAAGACCAGGATTTTGACGCCGCCATTAAAGCGTGGAAAAACGTATTGCGTGAATTCCCTGACGACAAGGAAGCTGCTCAGGGCATCCTGGATGTGGAACAACAACGCAAAATTCTAGTGCAGCAGCAGTTGAAGATTGCGCAATCGGATTTGGACCGGGGCGATTATGGGGACGCGGTGCCGTTGATCGCGAAAGCGCTCAGCTTGGATCCGGATAATACGGCGCCAAAGGCGCTTTTAAAGCAAGTGGATAAAAAGACCTTGCTAGAGTCGAATTATACGATGGGAACGGAGGCTTACATCCGAGGAGATTACGCCCTGGCGGTTCAGCATCTGAAAATGGTCTACGAAATTAATTCCAAATACCGCGATGTGGATTTCCTCTTACATGACGCCCAAAGCTACTATCTGCCCCTGGCGACACTGCCCAAGGATTTAACTGTGCTTTATGCCAAGGGAGTGAATTACTATTTAGCTGGCAAATATAAAAAGGCCATTGAAATATGGGAGCAAGTGTTGAGTCAGAATCCTAAAAATTTTTTGGTGAGGCGTAATATTGAGGAAGCCAGCGACCGTCTTCGGGATTTCGTTCCTGAAAACTCTTCCTCTGTGAAACGGGAGTCAAAGAAAAAGCCATGAACTTATACCCATTACTTTATCGAGTTCTTTCTAACCTTCCTTACGAGCCCAAACGGCGCCGTTACCATTTGGAAGTAGAAGCTAAAGAAATTGAGCTCTTAACCATTAAAGATTTTGTTCAGCGGGTTTGCGACGCGGCCGGCTGTTTATCCAAGGAAACCTCTACCATTAAATTGGCTGTCGACGAGGCCTGCAGCAATATTATCCGTCACGCCTATAAGGATAAAGATGGGGGCAAGATCGTCCTGGAGATGGGAATTAGTTATTTCGACTTGAGAATCAAGATTGTCGATTACGGAAAATCATTCAATATCATGAGCGCTAAAAATCCCGACTTGGAGCATTACGTTGATATCGGGAAAAAGGGCGGATTGGGTATCTATCTCATTAAAAAGATCATGACCCATGTCCGATATCGGGCTTTTTCTGATCGTAACGAACTTATTCTTTACCGCCGTCTTTTGACGGCCCCGCCGGCGGAGTTGGGACTTAAACAAGGTTCCTACTCGGTTTCGGCGAAATTCACACTTCGTTCTACTCTATTGGTTCTCCTCCTTACCTCGATGGTCTATTTATACCTGAGTGAGCGGCATGAAAGCTCGTTTATCAACCAACAACATGATCAAATCACAACAATTCTCCAGACTATTTCGACAGAAGCCGGAGAATTGATGGCTCGCAATAATGATTTGGAATTGAATCGGATGATTCAGGAACTCATACAGAACGATAAGGATAAAGTCTTAAGCTATACTTTCGTGAGTACTGCGGACAGAAAATATCTAGCTCATTCGGATTTGACCCAGATGTTTGGTAAGTACACTCCACCCCCAGGCGTTCAAACCACCCAGATACCCGGAATTCAAATTTTTAGAGTTCATAACCCTGATGGACTTCTGACGGATTACGCGTCCGCGGTTTATTATCACGGACGGTGGATGGGCGAGGTTCACGTGGGAGAAACTGACGCCGCGCTTCATCACGCGGAGAGTAGCGCCAGATTTGAATTGTTAAGGCTGATGATCCTGATTTCACTCTTTAGCGTTCTAGGACTTTATTTACTATCCCGTATTTTCATCCGGCCTTTCCAGAAGATTTTGGAAGGGGTTCAGGCCATGACAATGGGCGATTTAAACGCCAAAATCGAAGTGGAAAGTCAGGATGAATTCGGCCAATTGGCGACTATTTTCAATGAGATGACAACCAAGATTCAGGATTCTCAGAAGGGAATGCTGGAAGGCGAGAGAATGCAAAAGGAAATGCAGGTGGCCCAGGAAATCCAACATACCCTGCTTCCTGCAGAGTTTCCCCAAATTGAAGGTTATGAAATCGGCGCAACCTATCGGTCGGCCAAGGAAGTGGGCGGCGACTATTACGACTTTTTCTGGGTAGATCCCACGACTTTGGGAATCGTGGTGGCTGATGTTTCCGGTAAAGGGGTTCCAGGATCAATGGTCATGACCATGATTCGTACCGCTATGAGATTGGAAGCCCGCGGCAATAAATCCTCTTCAGACGTACTGTCAAAAGTGAACACCCATGTCACGAGCGATATGAAGAAGGGCATGTTCGTGACAATGTTTTACATCATTTTGGATTCACGGAACCGTTCCATCAATTGTTCTAGTGCCGGGCATAATCCCATGATCCTCTACAGGGGCAAGACAAAAGAAGTTTACTTCCTGAAACCTAAGGGATTTCCCGTGGGGATCGATCTTCCAGAAGAGAACATGTTTGAAAAAAGCATGTCGCTTCAAAAAGTCAGTCTTGAGAAAAACGATATGCTGGTAATTTATACGGATGGTATTACGGAAGCGATGAATCCGGAAAAGGAACAGTTTGGCGAGAATCGGCTCACCCAAGTTATTAAGGAAAATGCCCATCTTACTCCTGCAGAATTCGTTGAAAAACTTAACCAGGCGATCGCCCAATTTACCCGCGGGGCCGAACAGAATGACGACATCACGGTCGTAGCTATTAAAGAAAAGATGAAGGCCGAAAATGTGGAGTTTAAGTTCCGGAAAAAGCTCTTGGATTTGGTCGAAAAGAAAGGCTTGTCGGTGGCGGAAGCTTGCCGGCAAATGAACACTTCTACTCATACATACTACCGATTTAAAAAGATATTTACCGAGAGAGGCAAAGAGGGATTGAAACCCATAAAGAACAAGAAACGGGGCGATATCAAAGAGTTGTCCTTTCCTGAACAACAGGCCGTCATGGCAATGATTAGGGAAAATCCCCAATTTGGTCCAAAACTGATTGTGGAAGCCATAGAGAAAAACTCTAACCCTCCCATGAAAATTATCCAGAAGTTGGTTTCGGAATTCTTGAAACGAAAAGGTTTGTCAGATGTGAAGGCCCGTGAAGCTTTTGGCAATAACGAGCTTGGGGGTGATGTAATCAATGACACCTTGACGGCGGCCGAAATAAAAAAGACCCTTAAAAAACGCAAGAAAAGGCCCAAAGTGAAGTCCCGGATGGAAATTGTTGAGGAGTTGGTGGCGCAAGACGCGGCATCCGGTCAAACCGGGGGTTCCCCATCGGCCGAGAATCAGGAGAACCCAAAGTCTGACTCCGATCAGATGGATCAAGCCGACAACAGGGGAAATTCGGGTGAACCGTTAAATTGAAACGTGTCATAACCTGGTAGAATCCCTTGAAAAAGTCGCCTTTAAAGTATGGTTTTGGAATAATTCTATTTAACTCATTTCGGAGGTTCAAATGCAAATAAATGAAAAGACCGCCAACAGCCTTTTAGAAGAGCTTTTTAAAGCTGAACCCAAATTAAATAAATGGCGTACTCACGGAATTGGCATTGTGATGTCCAAGGAAACTTTTAAAGCTCTGAATGAGTCGAATCATCCGAAAAAAGATTTTATTTTACAGGGTGTTTTAGTTGAAAGGCGTACCAAGCTTAGATTTTGATGCGGAATTAAACAGGTATCTGCGCTGGCAAGTAGATAAAAATGAAAATACGAATTTCGAAAGATTTTTTATGCCGATGATTTTTAATCTTTATGTTCCGGCGGAATACACCTTTGAGAGCTATTTTGTTCCGAAGATAAAAAGTCCATTGCTGGAATTTTTTGAGGTGGACAAGAATCGCCGCGGTATTCAGCGAAAAGGAAACAATCACCTTATTGTTTTTTTGGATTTTTGTTTGAAAAAACCAGCTTCGGAATTTACTAAAAATAGCGGCGGAAAAGCAGACGACTTCCGTATCGAGGCTCCATCCGACATTAAGTTTTTTCACCGGATGTTTGGTCAAGAAAACGAAGTGTCTGTTTTTTCGTTGTCCTATCATGGGCGTATGTCGGTGATCGCTTGGGAAGTTTTGATCGAGATCGCCGATAACCCGAGAGTTGTGGTCGAAGACGAAACGGGGAAGTTAGTAGGCGGACCTGAATGTATACAGGAGTACAAAATGCTCATGGGTCAGGGTTAGGCAATCAGATTCGAACAGAAACGAAAAATTATTTAATGACTTAATGGAAATAAAGTTGAATTAATCCGTTTAAAACCCTGAAAAAGCACTTGTTATAAGCATTTTTTGCAATGCCGCTATTTTTTCGAACTATTTAAAGCCTGCCATGCCAATCGAGCCGCACCTACGGCACCCATGTTATCACCCAACTTCGCCATTCTAAATTTGAGCCCCTTGAGATGGGTTTTAAAACACCGGGCATTAATTTCTTTGTACATGGGTTTAAACAAAATATTTCCTGCGTGAGAAACACCACCGCTAAAAATAATGACGCTCGGGTTTAATAAATGAATCGCTGAGGTGAGTCCGATGCCCAACATTCTTCCGGCGGTTTCAAAAACTTTTTTTGCTTTCACATTTCCGTCCAACGCCATTTCTTTAAAGGTTTTTGGCGTGGTTTTTTGGCCCGTTGGAGGTTTGAGGCCGATTTCTTTCGCGAGGCGCACAATCCCTAGGGCCGAAGCATATTGTTCTAAGATACCCTTGTTTCCGTAAGAGGATTTGGGTCCATCCGGATCGACAATCACATGGCCCAGATGATTACTGACTCCAGTGGCACCATGATAAATTTTTCCGTCGATGACTAATCCGCCTCCTACGCCGGTTCCCAGGGTTACGCAAAAAACAACTTTTTCATCTTTGCCCGCGCCAACCCAACTTTCTCCAAGTGTCGCGGCGTTTGCGTCGTTCTCGAGGAAAATGGGTTTGTGAAGATTTTTTCGAAGAATTTCGACGATGGATACGTTATGCCAATTGAGATTGGGTGTGTAAATTACAATGCCGGTGTTTTGATCCAATGGACCGGGAGAGCCGATGCCGACCGCCAAGTGAGAAGACCAGGGTAATCCGCTTTCTTTACTGGCGGCATGAACACTATCCGCGATTCGAAGCATAACTTTGGTTGCGCCTAATTTAGCTAATGTGGGCCGCTTGTCTTTTCCTAAAATTTCTCCCTGTTCATTGACCACGGCGGAAAGAATATTGGTACCACCCAAATCAACACCGATTACCGTACGCAAAGAAAGCCTCCAAATGAGTTAGAAAAAACAGGGGTTAGGATACCATTGGGAATTTAAACACGTTTTAAAAATATTTTGAAATCCTAAAGTAATATTTTCAAAAGATGTTTTGAATTTTGAAATGACAACGATTTGTTCTCGAAATTCTGTCTGATAGAGCGCTTTGATGTTGATGGGAGGGTTATGACGGCCCATTTCGCAAGGGAAGCAACATGATTGGAGGGGTTGAGGATGTTCAAAAGTCGATAACAGAAAGTTAAGGCCGAATGGCAAAATACTGTCTTTGTTCAATTTGGCGTTTTGAAATTTAAATCTTTGCCATTAATATTGGCGGGTGTAATACCACAAAGAGTTCAATTTTGGGGTGTTTTGTGATTATGGAGCCACTTGGTTGTGCAAATCAGCCTTGAGAACCCATGGATAATCTAAGAGATTTGAACTAAAAAAGTCATTATTTTGACAATTGGTATAACTCAACAAATTTTGAATGAAAAGTGGACATAGTTTGTTTAAAAGTGGGTTATATTATTAACGGAAAGCGGTGTGAAAAGCGGTGAATTAAATAATTTTCTAAGAATATTATTTTAATTTTGAAACGATTTTAGTTTTTTAGAAAAGGATGATTTTTCATATATTTTATGAATAAAAAAAACAAAATTTATCCTAGCTGTCGATTGCTCGTGATCCAGAACCAATGGTTCGGGTTAATGGCGCTTTGTTTTTTTGTTTTTATATTTGCTGTACCGAAAAACGTCCTAAGCCAATGTACTCCAGCGGCCGCAACCATTTGTGCTTCAGGCGATGACAGTACCACCATATACGTTGGAGGGACCTTAATTGGAACCTTCCCCTATGCTGGCGCGGTGGGTACAACAGGAGCGGGCACACCTACTTGTATGACTGTGCCAATTGGTCTCTTATCGGGAGCCTGCGTCAATCTCGCCATCGCGAC
>PLFD01000060.1:0-4965 GCA_003136635.1 candidate division FCPU426 bacterium
TTTAATTTTAAATTCTATTTCTTCATCCGTTCCATTCATAATTGCATTTTGAACTTTTAGCGGAAGCTTTTTAAAGAACGTATCTTGGCTCACCTTAAAGTGATTACATATACCTTCTAAAATATTTTGATAATAAATGGCTTTCGGAGATGAATAAGGCTCTATAGCACCTTGTGAAATTGATTTTTCCCTATCCAGAACCAAAGATTCATCCGCTTCCATTTTGAACCCCATTCCGGTACAAGCCGGACAAGCGCCGTGGGGATTGTTAAATGAAAAACTTCTAGGAGCTGGCTCTTCGATGCTCAAACCACAATATACACAGGCAAATTTTTCTGAAAATAAATGTTCCGAACCTTTTCCTACTGTTCCCTCCAAAACCTTTACAACACCTTCTCCATATTTCAAAGCCGTTTCCATGGATTCTGTCAGTCTTTTTTTTATGACTTTTTTTATCACTAATCTATCCACAACCACTTCGATGTCGTGTTTTTTGTTCTTATCTAACTCAATATCGTCATCCAATTCTTGTAATACACCGTCAATTCGGACCCTGACAAATCCATCCTTTCTAATCTGATTAAATATCTTTCTATATTCACCCTTTCTGCTTGAAACCAATGGTGCCAAAATGTGAATTTTAGTTCCTTCGGAAAAATCAAGAATTCGATCTACAATTTGTTGTAACGTTTGTTTGCTAACCGCTCTTCCGCAATTAACACAATGCGGCGTTCCAATCCGGGCAAAAAGTAAACGCAAATAATCGTAAATTTCCGTGGTTGTGCCCACTGTAGACCTCGGATTGCGGCTTCCGTTTTTTTGTTGAATAGCCACTGCGGGCGATAAACCTTCAATCATGTCCACATCCGGTTTTTCCATTAGCCCTAAAAATTGACGAGCATAAGCGGATAAAGACTCTACATAGCGGCGCTGTCCTTCTGCATAAAGAGTATCAAAAGCTAAAGAAGATTTACCTGAACCAGAAACACCTGTAATAACGGTCAAACAATCTCTCGGTATTTCAACATCAATGTTTTTAAGATTGTGTTCTCTGGCACCGCGAACAACAATCGAATTAATTTTCATATTATAAATTCTCCATTCAAAATTACTGGAATTGAGACGCGGATCCAGTTAATCCTTGATTACGAATTCCGTTTAAATTTTGCAATTGCTGATCTGATACAGAGATTGGTTTGCCTGGAAGTGCTTTCAAATTGAGTGTGAAAAATAACTGTTCGCCATTTGTTGGATCGTTCGAATAACCTATCTGCGCTTCCCAATCATGTAAATCTCTATAAAGACTAATACTCCTTGATTCAAATACCGCGTTGGTGCAATCATAGGTTTCCAAGGCGGAAATTCTATAGTTAGTGAACAATGCCAGATCAACCTCTCCGGCAATTTCAAATGTTGGCGTTTCTGGAGGAGATACACCTTGATTAATATAACCAGTGTTACTCACATTGGGATCCACATAATTACCTGATATTCTAAAGCGCCAAAGATCCTTTGTGCTTTTGTAATCCAAAACCGAATTAAAATCTTTGATGGCATTTGCCTGAACGGAATAATCAACTATTGCCAAATAATCAAACTGTGGCAACGGAGTAAAATAAAATTGTTCGTTTAAATAATTAAGTTTGGCGCCTTGCGGAGCTCCTTGAACCGTAAAGTCGTAGCTCGTGCTTGTTCTAGCGCGAAGCAAAGATCCGGCCGTAAACTCCATGTAAGCAGACAAAAGATTAGTTGAAATTCCATCGGCTGGGTCGGTTGGTAAAAGATTATCTAATTTTTTAGAGAAACTATAAGTCGCATTTGTCGCATAAAATTCAGACCATCGGCCAGCCCAAGTAGTGTTCGCATTAACGGAGCTTGTATTTCCAGCGCTTCCCGCGCCTTGAGTTATGCCGACATCAGAAACATCTTGATAAGCTTCCATAAAATCAATTCGTGTATAAAAAGTTTGAGTTTTTAAGAAAACCTTACTTTCACTGAGTCCAAAATCACCATTGAGGTGGCTCACATAATATCCGTTTGCTTGTGTATAAGTGTGATTACCATTAACCGTCATATCATATTTAATAAAATTCTTATCAATAAACGGCTGAGGAAAAAGACTGAAATTAATTTGCGGTAAAGCTATTTGGCTATCAATATAATTGACTTCCAAAGGATCATTTGGGTCGGGCAATAATTGACGGTCAAAAAGCAATCCCAAAGTGTAATTTTGGCGCGTTAATGTCATCGAAACGTCATACTTTCTCTGTGTTGACACCAGCGAAGGATCTCTTCGAGCCACTGAATAATATTGGCTAAAAAGCCCATCCCCCGGAATATCAGCCTCAACTCGACCTTGAAGACTGGATGAAACTGCCCACAAACCCCTCAGCCGAGACTCCCACCTAAATTGATTGGTATCCTTTTCCTCAATCCCATAACCGTAAAGAGAAAAAGCTGAATAAGCATTTAATGAAATTTCATGTCGAAATCCAATCCCTATGCCCTTTTTAGAGAAATAATCAGTATAAAGCGCCCCATAATTCACAGGACTGAACAAATAGTTGTTAGTCAATAAAAGATAATTTCCTAAATAATCCGTTGATCCCGTAGAAAACGAAAACGGAGTACGGACATCATGTATAGCCTTTACAAAAAAAGGAAAGTAGAAAACAGGAACTTTTCCAATATAAAAAATGACGTTTTCCGCCACTAAATAATCTCCCGAGTAAATTGTGATTTTATCCGTCTCCAAATGATAATGCTGGTATTCGGGAGAATAGTCACAAGTCGTTGCAATGGCATTTTTTATAACTATTTTATCTTTCTCAATATCCACTTCGCTGCCAATAGTGATCCAAGGAGGGACTGTGGTTTTGATATTAAATGCTTTTCCATTTTTTATTCTCATGTTGTAAGTCAGGCTTTCCATTTCAACAGTCTGGGACCCGTCTTGCCACACAACATGACCATTTGCTTGAACATCCTGAGAATCAGTGTCGTATCGAATATTATCGGCATATAAATTAACGGTGCCCTGCTGGATATGAACCTGCCCTCTTGCCATCACTAAATTTTGATTTTTAATGTACTGAATTGTATCAGCCTGAATATGGACTTGAGATTTCAGGGAAAGTGCCAATTGCGCATGAACCGAGAATGGTTGAAAAACAATAATCACTGTTAGGCTGAATAAAAAATAAATTATTTTTTTCATATTCATTTAATCACAAATTCTTTTTCTTCAAAAAAATATTCCTAATTTTTCCCATCAACGAAGCATTAAAATCATGTTTGTGATTAAGCCAATAAATTAAAATGGCTCCTATTGTTATAAAAAAAATGTCCGGCAACCACATCCCCCAAAATGGGTTAGTAATTCCAGCGCCTGATTCGCCAAATAAATCGAATATCCAATAAACAAATACAAGAGCGACAGCAAAAATAGGACCGGTAAAAGAACCAGCGCGAGCTAAAAGGGCCAACGGAATCCCTATGAAAACAAAAGCCAAAGCAGAAAAGGGCATCGAAAACTTTTTATAAAATTCCACTTCATAATAATGAGTGTCCTTTATTTGTTGCTTTTGCTCAGCTATTTGGTTTGCCAATTCTTTAATCGATATATTCCTGGGATCACCAAAAAAGCCAGGACCACCTTTCAATCGATGTACGCTTAGGTCTAACGAACATGTTTTAAATCCCATTTGAAAAAAATTATCCATATCTCCATTTTTAACCGATCCAATTTGTTGCATAACACCATCTGTCAAATTCATCATGACATGATAATTTTTTTGGTTTTGTATCATTTTTCCAGTCTTGGCAAGAATTACCCGATAGGGATATCCTTTGTCATCCAGCAATTGAACCGTTACATTTTTCAGAGTGTCGTTGTTTTCATCCTTTTCCCCGACATATAAAACGTATCCGTCAAAATCTTTAACAAAAGATCGTTCCCGAAGAATAATNNAATCTTTAACAAAGGAACGTCGTCGAAGAATAATGGAAGATTTTTCGTTGACAATTTTGTAGTTCAATTTTAAAAAAGAAACGTTTCCCCACGGTAAGGTAACATCCCAAAAGAAAACTAAAAAAAAACTAAATAAAATTCCTGCTGCAATTACAGGCCAGATAAGAACAGAAACTGGAAAACCTGCGGATTCAACTGCGATTACCTCCCGATCCGAGCTTAATCGTCCATAGACAATCATGATCGCGACCAAAAAACCTATTGGTAAGGATAAAATTAAAAAACCAGGTTGGATATAAAGTAATAATAAAAATGAATTAATAATTCCTGCGTGAAATACTAATAGGTAGTTCAAAAAATCTTTTAAATAAAAAAGCAGGTTGAGAACAAAAAGTGAAGTGCCTGTTGCCACCACAAACGGCGGCCATATGGCTGATAAACAATAACGAACCAAAACCGGCATAAAATTTCTCTTGTTTCTGCTGTTCAGCGGGGAAATTTAATAATCGAAGTATTATATAGCTAAGTGGGATATAGAAGACTTACTCAATATTTTAAACGGTTAGGCTGCTGGTTTTTTACTCGATGAAAGTGTTGGAATATCCTGTAAATATTCCGAATTCACTTTTGACGGTACCGCGGGAATATCCAAATCTGAAGGCTGATAGTTGCTAGNNAGCCGGAGAATTTTGAATCGGTGCGGATGATGCATTCGCGATCATTGGAGGGAGAGTTGCAGAAACATCAGGCGGCGCCATTTGTCCCGCGTTGATGTCCATTGCCGATGGTAAAGAACCCATGGTTGTTGGTGGAAATCCGTTTGGAATAGTTGAATCCACTGGCGGTAATGTTCCTTCTGGAGCTGGTAATGCGGACGGAAGCGAACTATCAGCCGATACCATTGGTAGCGAATTATTAGCCATTGGCGGAAGTCCTCCGCTGTTGTCCATTCCAGGTAAACCAGTTCCGGGTGCTGCGGCCATCGTTGTATCCGG
>PLFD01000060.1:4980-31108 GCA_003136635.1 candidate division FCPU426 bacterium
GGCAATGTCGAGCTAGTTGCTGGTGGTAATCCCCCGCTGTTGTCCATCCCTGGTAACCCAGTGGGCGCTACGGCCATCGTTGTATCCGGCATTCCAGGTAAACTTGCGGTTCCATCTGCTGGCGGCAATCCCCCATTGTCCATTCCCGGCAATGTCGAGCTAGTTGCTGGCGGTAATCCTCCGTTGTTGTCCATCCCTGGTAACCCAGTTCCGGAAGAACTCATTGTAGTATCACCCGCCGTTAACAGAGGCAAAGAAGAATTAGTATCTCCACTAATCGAACTGTTTTCAGAGAGGGGAGGAAGAGTGGCTGATGAATTATCAGAAGGCGCGATACCAGGTAAAGTTGAAGAATTATTCAACGGCGGTAAAGTATTTGAATTCGAATCAGGCAATGCGGGCAAATTATTATCGCCCGTATTCAAAGGTGGCAATTCTCCCCCCGAAGAAAGCGGTGAAGGTGTATTTACTGCGCCAGTATTATCCATTGGCAGTTCAGGTAGTGATGGGCCGCCATTGGATGCTGTTGATTCAGTAGACGTGTTTGATCCTGTAGTTGTAGTGCTATCGCCAGGCAGCGGAGGTAAGACAGACTGTTCAGATGACGAATTATTTGGTTGAATAGAACTTTGATTCGAAATATTAGGAGGTACAACAGAGTTATTTTTTCTCTTCACAAAAGCCACGCTCTTCTTAAAACGACCCATTGGCAAATCAATAGACTTTCCCGAAGATAATCTGATTTTGATTTCTTCCGGAACCTTCTTGCCGATTAGGTTGTCCGTAGGATCAACCGTAAGTTCAATAAACGAAAAAGATGACGTGTATCTTTGAACTTCCACAATGCGCCCAAAACCCACAGGCTCACCTTGTGGAGTAAAAAATGCGAAGACATCTCCCATGTTCACACCAGCCAGAGAACCGATATCAATATAATTTCCGCTATAATCTTTTCCCGGTTGATCTTTTAGGGCAATAACTTGGCCACCGACAATAGTACGATTGTCAAATAGGTCTTTGATCAAATTTTTGGTTTCAACCGAATAAGGTAATCCACTACCTGTCGAAGCAGGAATACCGTAAGAAGCATAAGAAATGGAAGAAACAACCAGCAGGCTGGTTGTTATTAGTAATCTATTTATGATGGTCTGATAAAAACTCATTAATTCCTCAATTGGTTTAACCGAGCCTAAGTATATTCAGAAAATGACAAAAACAGACAAGTTTCGACTTAATTTATAACCTTGTAATCAAAGAAATATAATTCATCCCACCGATAGAATTACTAACATAAGCGTAATCAACCTCGAATAAATAAGCCCAAATCCCTACACCGGCAGACGGCGTAAAGCTGTCATTATCAAATTGAAACCCTTTGGTCTCAAAACCACCACGCAACGCAACAAATTGCCGATACCAATACTCAACACCAAAATGATAATTGTTAAGCGCTTCCCCCGCGTAAAGTGTATCGACATCAAAATCAACCGTCAAAGTACTTCCAGGAACTGAAGCCGTTCCCTGCGAAGAACTTTTTCCAAATTCCTTTGTGTAAGATACCCCCGCCGTAATGCTAGGTTGCAAAACTTGTGTTGGATCCGTGGGCGTATTGGACCACGAAACATAAGAACCACCCGTAATGTCTCTTGCCACTAATCCAATTCCAAGTTCTTTAAATGGTTTATACAGTATCCCAAAATCCGAACCAATTCCAAAAGCCGATGCCGTATAAGCATTGGTTTGAAGTAGTTTAATTGAAGCACCAATTGCGATCTGATTTCCGATTTTCCAACCACCAGAAATCAATTCCGCCTTATCAGCATATTGGGTTGTCCCTAAAATATCGGAAGATGTCGTTGTAACATTTATGCCATCAACGCCCAATTGAAGATAGCTAAAAGCATAACTTCCAAAATCCGTTTTAAATGCGATGTTGGCAAAATCATAGCTTTGCAAATCGGATTGAGTCGCGTGCATTGTTGTAATTTCAATATCATCTATCATCGCCAAGCCTGATGGATTCCAAAAGGCAGCAGTCGCATCATTAGCCGCACCTACAAAAGCTCCGCCCATTGCTAAAGGTCTAGCTCCTGCCCCCATCGTTAATACTTCCGCAACATAATTTACTGATTGTGCTCGAACCTTCACGACCAGTAATAAAAAAAACATAACCAATAAATTGAAATGAAAACGTTTTAAACTCAAAACACGTCTCCTAGCCATTAATTTAATAACGGTTAAATTTGAATTTCTTTTAAAAATTTTAGTGATTCTGGCAGTAAATTGCAACTTCTATTAGATGCTATTGTAATCTTTCGTTCCTTTGTATCAAAATTTTTACAAAAGCAATCTTGATTACGAGACCCACTATTAAACTGCTTAAACTCATTCAAGACTTTAGAACCCAAGACCAAGCCTATGCCGCTAATGGGTTACACCAATTGGTCCTATGCTGTGAGATAGGAATTGGTACTAACTTTGGGGGCAGGTCAGTCAATCAATGGGATTATAACCTCACAATTTTGGTAAAATCTTAAAACTACATCAAAATCAGATATTCTAAAGTTACCAAACCGATCTTTGAAAGTGACAGGATTAAGTTTAACAACTATATTCCTGACAATCTTTACAAAATCTTATTTATTAAACCTGAAAAATAACTTATTCCTAATACTTTTGTAACTTCAGAACAACCCTATACTTACGTAACTTAGAGCAATTGGTTTTGTTGACAAACACTTTTAACGGTAGCTATAGTTAATCGACTTTTTGCTTATTTTCTTAGGTTTTTTGTATTTTTAACCCACCAAGGAGTTTGGAATGGCCGAAACAAAAGTATGCGAAAATTGCAACACTAAAAACCCTACCTCAAATAATTTTTGCGAGCAATGCGGTTCTAAACTTAACACTGCAGTTCCAGTTGAAAAAAGCAGCAAAATGCAATCTACAGTCAAAACCGTCAAAGAATCTTTGCCGGTCACCCAAAGTGTTTCAATCGGGATAAAATCCACTCCAATTAATATAAACCTTTCATCTGTTTGGCTACCCATTCTTTACGGCGTTTTGTTGCTTCTGACTATGTATACGCGATTTGACCATTTAGGCAGCAAACCACACCATCATGATGAAAGTATGCATGCTTTTTATTCATACCAACTTTTCAAAGACGGAGATTATGAGTATAACCCCATGATGCACGGTCCGTTTCAGTTTCATGGCAATGCTCTAATGTATTATCTTTTTGGGGTATCGGATGCGACATCACGATATTTAGCTGCAACATTTGGCGTTTTAACTGTCATTTTAGCTATGTTGTTAGGCCCGTTTTTAGGACGTATTGGAACTCTATTGGCAACAGTCTTAATTGTCTTCTCGCCAAGTTTCATGTATTTCGATCGTTTTACCCGTGAAGATGCCTACATGCTTGGCGCCACATTCACGATGGTTGTTTTTACGTTTCGTTATTACCGTTCCCGCCAACCTATTGATCTATGGCTAGCCTCCTTGGGTTTCATTGTCGCGTTTTGTACAAAAGAATCAATTTTCTTAACCGTAGCTGTTATCGGAACTTATTTGTTTATAAGACTATTACCTTGGATTGATGTCTTAGTTGCGGGTGGTATTACAATTTTGGGACTCTTATGGGCATGGCAGTTTGATAAAACATCTCCAGCTTATATGCCGGTTTTTATGTTGCTTTTGGGCGCGGCTTTTCTTTACACCATGTTTCAACTTTATACTCGTTGGCAGGAAAACTTGAAAAAAGGCAAAGCCGAAAACGACTTATGGGAAATTGTTTGCGGGCTTGGCCTTGAGAAAATCTGTTGGGAAATCCTAGCTTTTGTTGGTTGGTGGATTGTAACCTTGTTGATTTTAGGGGTTTTCCCTCATTTCGGCATTACAGTTCCGATACCATTTTCGTCTCTTATGCTCATTATTTATTTTGGTCTTGTTTTCTGGTTTTGCTTTCTTTGGATTAAAAATGTCGTACCCGCAGTGACTGGTTCTATTGCAATTTGCAGCATAGTTTTCACGTTGCTGTTTACAACGTTCTTTACAGTAGAGGCTTCGCAACCTGATTTTTGGTCGCGGATTCACGGGCTGTTTAATGCCCTTTATATGGGTGCTTTTGGAGGTTTAGAATATTGGTGGGAACAGCACGATGTCCATCGCGGCGATCAACCTTGGTATTATTACTTGATTCAACTGCCAGCCAACGAGTTGGTTTCATTTCTGTTTTCAATGATTGCAATAGGTTACTACTGGTTGATGCCGGCACTCGCAAGAGTTTGCGCTTTTTTCATTTCTAATATTAAAAATGGCGACTTTTATAAAAAATGGTCACCTTGGAAACTATTCCCTATTTTTATTGTTTATTGGTATTTGGGAACTCTGGCTCTTTTTTCCTGGGCCGGAGAAAAGATGCCATGGCTGATTCTCCACCCACTATTGCCGGCACTCTTATTGACAGCTTATTTTGTCGGGGAAATCATCGAATCAAAACCCTTAGATTATTTTGGTCAAACAAGTCGGATTGCGGCCATAGCCGTATTTGGTTTATTGCTAAGTTATTCACTACATTCAGCCATTTTGCTTAGTTTTTATCACGAAGCCAATCCTGTAGAACCGTTGGTTTATGTGCAATCAGGACCGGATTGCAAAGAAGTTGAAAAAATTGTTGAACAAATCTCTTACGATGAAACAGGTGGGCCTAATCCCACTTCTCCAGAAGGAGCAACAGATTCTGAAAGAAGCTATCATGATGGTCTGGCACTGACCATTGAAGATAAATGCTCCTGGCCTTTTGCTTGGATATTTAGAAATTTTAACAGACGAAACCATCCCACCACAATTACAGTCGCGGACAACCCAATTATTTTAACCGCAACCGAATCCGATGCCGTTGCCTATCCCATTTTGAGCAAAGCCGGATATGTAAACAGAAAATACAAAATGCGCGTCTGGTGGGTACCGTCTTGGTTTAAAAAAGGCTACCCGAGCTCCGATATAAATTTGAGTTTATTTGTTGATTGGCTTTTCAGCAATTTTATCCCATTAAACCCAGCAAGACCGGATATGGTTGATTGGAATGATATTAAAAATTGGATTCTCTACCGGCAAGTCTGGTCTGATCTGGGAAGTTATAATATGCGTATGTGGGTAAGACCTGATTTAGCTCAAAAATACGGTTTCACAGAAGATAGTCGTTCCGACGTTCCTTCTGATTATCCGCAATTAATCCAAGCCCAAACATCCATGACTGTATCTAAACACGAGAAAAAACAGCCCAACCAGTAAATAATCGAACTGAGCTCGGAGATATAAAAGTCTTCGGGTTCACTATTTATCCATATTGAATTTTATATCTGATTGAACCAAGCAAGCCAACGGAGTTTACAAACCGTCCGGCCAAACTGTAATAACTCACTTACAGATAGCTTACTTTTTCCTTCGTGACGATTTACAAACACAATGGGTATCTCGATCACCTTTGCATTTAATCGCAAAGCGCGGTAGAGAATTTCAACTTGAAATGAATATCCAAAAGAAAATATTTTATTCATGTCAATTTTTTTTAAGAGCTCGGTCCGATAACACTTATAGCCGCCCGAACAGTCTTCTTGCTTGATACCTAACATACCCTTGCAAAAGAAATTCGCTAATCGGCTAATAAAAAAACGTCCAGCTCCCCAATTAACCATTCCGCCATCTTTTACGTATCGCGAGCCAATAACCAAATCATAGTCTTTCATCATCTCTATCATTCGGGGGAGATTTACAGGGTCATGCGATAAATCGGCATCCATTGCCACAACGAAATCAAATCCTTTATCAATTGTATATTTCATACCATGAATATACGCGGAGCCCAACCCAAGTTTTTTTTCGCGGTGAATAACAAATACACGATTATCTCTTTTAGCCAATTCATCTGCCGCCACACCTGTTCCATCCGGTGAATTATCATCCACAATCAGCAAGTTCAAATTTTCGACTGCTTTGAAAATCTTTTCATATATAACAATAATGTTGCCAATTTCATTGAAAGTCGGCACAACAATGATAGTTTTGTTCATTTAAAAATCCAATTAAAGAATCATTTTCCCCAGTTCAATAACGAAGTGCAACACTTAGGCCCGGCAGAATCCGAGGGTTATCCTAAGTTTTATGAAACAATCCTACAAGCATCTGTCGTTAGCCGAACGTGAAGAAATCTCAATTTGGAAAGCCGAAGGCCTTCCCCTTCGGGAAATTGCCCGACGTTTTGGCCGTGATGTTTCCAGTATTTCCAGAGAGTTGAAGCGCAACGCCCCGCCTTTACGTCCTGGCCGTTACCTGCCAGCTCGAGCTCACCTACGATCCACTCAACGTAACCAGCTTTCCCGAACCCATCCGCGCCTCAAAAAACCAGAGATTCGACAGCATGTTCTGCTTAAACTTCATCAAGGGCTTTCTCCTGAACAAATTGCTGGTCATCTTCGATTAGAAAAATCTAAGCTTTCCATTTCCCATGAGGCCGTCTACCAGTTCATTTATTCCGAAGCTCGAAACCTCATTCCGCTCTTGGCTCGTTCCCATCGAAAACGACTCCAAAGATGGCATTCACATAAGCACCGCAAAAGCCATATCCCAGAACGAATTCCAATCACTCAGCGGCCCGCAATAGTCCAGACACGGCGTCAGTTTGGCCACTGGGAAGCCGACACGATCATTTCCAGAAAGACCAAGCCTCCCTCTTGGTGATGGTCGAACGTAAAAGTCGTTTCGTAAAACTTGCTTGGCTTCCCCAAAAGTCCGCTTCAAAAACACGAGCGGCGATTAATCGACGACTCACCCACTTTTCAAAGGGGCTACGCCGTACCATCACTTACGATAACGGCTCCGAGAACATCGAACATCTTCAAGTCAACGCCCTTTTGGGAACTCGCTCTTTCTTCTGTTTGCCTTTTCACAGTTGGGAAAAAGGCACCGTCGAAAACACCAACGGTTTGGTGCGGCGCTTCTATCCAAAGAAAACCGATTTTGCTACCATAACTCCAGCGAACGTACGACGCGTGGAACGGATTCTCAACTCCCGTCCTCGTAAATGTCTTCGCTTCAAAACGCCGGAACAGGTCTTTCGTCTAGGTGTTGCACTTACTGGTTGAATTCAGCTTTTCTTTTTTTGACTAAGAACAAACACAGAAAGATCAAAAAAATTGGTAAGAGTTTTCCAAAGGAATAACAACCTTGAAGAATTCGTCACAAACCAACTTCTGGGCGCGTTTTTCTTTTCAAGGAGTTCCCGGTATACTACCGACCTTCAAAAAAATTTAAATAACCTGGATCACATACCACTCAAAACAATTAGATCGATCAAATACAGCGTCACGTTTCCAACGTCACACCCGATTTCAAAATTCTTTTTACAAATGAGATTTTCTAAATTAAACGTCCGCTCGCTATAAATTAAATACTTTGGGCAAATTATCTAGCATTCCCAACTTACCCGCCGCTTGCTTAACCAGACTTTTCGTAAATCATTTCGGAGAAGTTCTATTCAACGGGGCAAATCAAAGCGGTCTACATGTCCCAGACCAGCCTCTGTCACATACACCCCTCCCAATGAATCTACCGCAACTCCTTGGGCATTTGAAAAACCATCTTGTTTCTTATAAATTGCGATTAATTTCCCATCTAAATCGTATCGCAAAACGGCTCCCAAACTTGCATTGGAAGTGACTATGTTATTGTTATAAATAGCCAGATAAGGAAATTCCAGATTCTTTCCATGCCAAGTAGAAACTTTAAAAGAACTTAAAAATTCCTCGCCACTTTTTTTATTCGGATTGAATTTTTCTATCCGGTTATTATTTGAATCCGATACATACAGAACACCTTTCGAATCAAAAACACACCCAATAGGTTCATCAAACTTGCCTTCTGATGTTCCATGCCCACCAAACTCCTTGATAAAATTTCCATTTTCGTCAAAAACAACAATCTTATGATTACCTGTATCCACTACATATATTTTTCCATTGTTATCACCAACAATCCCTTTGGGGCCAAAAAAGCTGTGAGACCACATTTTTAAAAATTTTCCTTTGGAATCAAAAACTTGTATTCGATGGTTGAATGAGTCTGCAACGTAAAGCAAGCCATTTTGGCTGACCCAAAGACCGCTCGGCTGATTAAACTCTGATGGCCCTTTATCGTCTCCTGGATGATTACCCATTTTCCCTATGGAAAAAATCAGCTTCCCATTTGAATCAAACTTACTGATTTTATCAGAACCAAAATCTGATATATAAACATTGTTTTCAGAGTCAACCGCCACATCTTTGGGCTCTGAAAATTTCTCTTCCGGAGAAGTCCCGATGACCATGTTTATTGGAACTAACACGGTTTTACTTTTTGCGATCGCTTTTTGCAATTGATCAACAAAAAGGTAAATAAACAGCACTAAAACAGCAACAAGAAAAAACATCAAAAAAATCTTGGCCCCTTTACCGAAAGATTTTTTTTTGTTCTTTTTCTGTGATTTGATTTTTTTATTTTTTTTCATTGTGTCTTTTATCTTTCGACAGTTTTATATTTAAAACTGACCTTTAATTTTAAAAACTTTACCCGCGCCGGCATCAACCACGTAAAGGCTTCCACTCCCATCAACACTCACACCTAAAGGAACACTAAAAAGCTGATTTCCTGTCGAATCTTTTTCAATAGTCGACACTTCCGATCCATCTAAGTGGTAACAATAAACTTTCTTGCCACGACCATCCGTAGCGTAAATTAAGCCGTGCATTTGATCCAAAGCCAAATGCGGCTCCATGTCAATTTGTTCTTTTGACCAGCCTTTAACCGGCCAGGAACGGAGAACTTGTCCATCCGGACTTAAAACTTGAATTCGGAAATTCAATCTATCCGCAATATAAAGATTCCCATCTTTATCCAAAGCCAATCCAATGGGTTCATTAAACTCACCCAGTTTTTTACCGGCAACAGAAGCTCCCGTTTTCGGATTAATCGCACCCCAGGAACGTATTTGTTTTCCGGAAGGGTCAAACTTGACAATACGGTGATGTCCAGTATCCGCCACATAAATATCCCCAGCCGGATCTACAACCAATTCTCTCGGCGCAAAAAAACCATCATCAGAAGTAAATACTTTTTTTGATTTTCCACCGGTCGTAAACTCCTGAATGCGGTTATTCCAAGTGTCAACAACATAAATCAGTCCATCGGGCCCACCGAAAGAAACGCCATTTGGCTCATTCAATTTTCCCGGGCCTTGACCGATTAGTTTTTTCGGGTCGCCGTTGGCCAATTTTGCCGCATCAAACAATCCACCAAATTGATTTAAAAACTTCCCATCAGTTCCACTAATTTTTTGAATTCGATGATTCCGACTGTCCGCGACATAAATGTTCCCGTCACCATCCACCGCAATACCGCGCGGATAGTTAAATTGGCCATAACCTGCGCCTGGTTGCCCACCTTCTTGAAGCACCAAACCTCCAGGTACATTTGCCGGGCGCATCACGACAGGTTTTGGCTTAGCTCCGATCATGGTCCAAACAGCGGCAATTGCCACCACAATCAATATTACTCCAACAAAAATGTCTTTTTGGGATAACTGCCGATCACCGATTTTAAGCATCTGCCACCCTCCAAAGTTTATTTATGAGTTGATTTTATACAGCACTGAATTCCCTACCTGAAAAACTACTGTCCCCATCTGGATGAACTTATTTAAAGTTCCTACATTCACTGCGTACTTTTGGCGCTCCGAATCCCCTACATAAACATAATCAACACCATATTTCTTTAACAAGTTTGCGGTTAATGGTAAATCAGGCGAAGTATAAATTGCGTCAATATCATTTTGACGATGAGTCACCGTATCATCAGGATTTTGACCCCTTATGACTGCCTTATCGCCAGAACCCCGCCACTGCACCTCATGGAAATCCCAACCCAAAATTGTCGGATATCCCGTATTAGTCGAAATTCTACCAAAATCTTGATGATAAGAACCGCCCCAAGCTTCCAAAATAACCGGGATTTTGCCCATAGACGGCTTAATGTTGGCTTTAATCCATTCCGCAACCTGATAATCAGCGGAAAAGGTTTTTTCGTAATAAGACGCTCCATCCATTGTGGCCATATCGGGTGATATCCCGTTGAGTCTCGAATTAAATGACAACAATGGATACATAGCTGAAATACAAAAAATAATAACAGCGATAATTCCCCAGCTAATCTTTTTCCACAAGGACCAATTCAGCCACTGATTTTGCATAATCCATTTCAAAAACGGACCCAGCGCAACGCTTAATAGTATCCATACTTGATAATGAAATTTAAAAACCGTATTCATGCGATACAAATCTCCGCCAGAAAATAGATCTTTTACATAAAAAAGTTCACATCCCAAAACCAAAGCAAAAGCCAATATAGTCAAAACTGTCGAAAACACCATTTCTTTACTGTCTTTTCGCGTGGCCAGTGAAACGAATGCAAAAACAATCAATAGTGATGCCAAAAACGCCGTAGCCATTTTTATCGGCGAAAAATTTAATAAAATCAGAAGACATAAAATTGAAACAATAACAATCCAAGAATACAGCGGTTTCGCCGGATTAGAGAAAACAGATCCAATTTTTAATAAGTAATTTTTAATATTTTTATCAGGGATCGGTTCAATCTCAGACAAATCAGAAATAACCAATTCTCCGCCACAATAACCGCAAAAATTTCTACCGGTTCCATCTTTTCCACACAATATACAAATTAATATTTCAGATTTTTTCAATTTTCCCGATTTAACAACCTTTTCACTATTAACTGATAACTTTTCGATCAATACGGGAACTATCACAATTAAGAAAACACCAAATAATATAGTTAAATAATAAATGTCTGTTCTGTCGCTCACCAATCCAATTCCCTGTGCTTGCGATTGTAATCGAAAATAAAATGGGAAATAAAGAAATAGAGAGCCCAATACAACAGGTAAACAAATGCTAACCATCGACACAATCCAAGATTTAAAACTTTCTGGTCCAGCCCACCACTGTTGAAAACTAAGACAAACACCAAACAGTAAAAGCAACGTTGGAAAATCCCAGCTATTTAAAAAAGAAAGACCACCGAAAACTAACGCCAGTAAAAAAACTTGAGTTACTTGCCAAAATCTTTGTCCGCCAAAAACCCCCAAACCTAAAGCTGAAGATTTTATAACATTAAAAGATAAGGCCATGGCTAAAAGCACAAAAGGAATTCCCATAACGTGCGGATGCAAATCAGAAAGGAAAAAACTAAAAGATGGAAACTCATTAATCATTTTGTCCGTGTTGGAAACCGCCATAATTCGAGAGGCTTGAAAGTAATCCCATCCATGCTGAAGGGGGCTTATCATAAAATCCCAAGCCGCTCCAATACCCGGTGAGGCACCACTAGAAGGAGAGTTGTAATAAGGTATTCGCAAATCTCCAAATTGATAACTTTGAATAATCCTGTGAAAAAAGTCCAAATTTCCCAAAACCACTAATGCCGCCGCAGACAAAAATGAGTATCGATATCTTCTTGTTAAAGCGTAAACCAAAGAAAAAGCGCCCAGGGCCGCCAATGCCCAAATCATGGCAATCGCCAAGTTAAAAGCTTCTCCCGATGAAACCCGCGAGACTCTAGCCATTACCGCCACAATGAGATATCCAAAATAATAATAAGAAATACTTCCCCCGGATAACCATGGATCTTGGGGCGGCATAGACGGCGAGGCAAGAATCCCGTTAATAAAGGCGAAATCCATGGGCTTTTCAGTCCCCACAATGTCATGGGTTCGCATTTTGTATGCTCCCGCAATTAAAAAAACAACCAAAAATAAAATTTCTTCCAACAATAAAAAGCCAACCTCCTTTTTTACATACACAAAAAATGAACGTCCCACACCTTTCCAGATAATTAAGAAGGAAAAAGCCACAACCAAAACAAACGCCAATAAAATAGTTACACCGTTAAAAGATATATAACCCAAAAGCCAAGACAAATACCCAATCAAAAGAAGCGACAAAACCTTGCTAAAGGCATATCCCTTATCAAATAAATGCTTGAGTAAAATAAAAGAAATTGGAAATACTGTTATTCCAAATACAAACAAAATAAACCACCAAAGTAAAACCAATTCCATTGAATAGCCCTTCCCTTTATTTAATTCTGAGTGGTTGGCGGATTATAGTAAATTTCAACTTCTGGATTTTTGTAAATCAACGGTAAAAAAGTTGAGAACTTATCTAGTCCAGCTTGTGGATAACCGCCTTTGCGGCCCGGCACACCATTTCTCTCCACTGTTCCAATCATTACCAATCTAACACCGTAGGCATCCAAATATTTTTTGGCCAAGGAAACGTCGGTTGTTTCAAATATAGTTTCGTTCGCATTTCGTCGATTACGAATATCATCGCCTTGGCGAGCTCCCACCCATTCGTTGACATGCCCATCCCAACCCATGAGTGCTGGAATCCCGGTGAAAATGGAAAAACGGGAACCCCAGGAGTTATAACCTTCTCCCACGAACTCCATAAGGCATGGTTGATCAGGAATATGCTCATTCAAGAATCTGATCGCGGCCGCATCGGCCGGATTCACGCGTTGGATGAACTCCAGTCCGTTTAAAGTCGGTGGCTCCACATACCCCACCCATCGTTGGCGAAAAACATCAAAAAAATCGTGGCATTTGCGCATAGTCGCTGCAACGGGATAAACAGAAATCATTACTAATAGAACTATAAATAAAGCAGACCAACTTCCAAAAAGCAGTTTACGTCCTATGTTTCTTTCTTTTTCAAATAAAAAATAAAAACTGGCAATTAAAATCAATGTCAGGACCATTGGCAACATAAAACTAGTTCCCATGATTTCGATCCAACTCTGTGCGAAGGGAATCCCTGTTCCAAAACCCAATTGCAGAATCAATGACAAAAGTGACACCATCATTAAAAAAGCCGCAACACTAATTACAAGTATTTGGGTATCCCGCTTTCTAAACCATTTCTCCATCAAACTCCATGTTAGAAGTCCTCCCACAATAGCCAAATTCACTGTAGAGGTAAGTGGGCTCGCCAGGGATGGCAAAACGCTATCCAAAATCGATCGAAATAGAACAAAAAGGAAAAAGCCGGAAATGGTTGTCATAACGCCCCTCGAAAAAGACGTTTCTTTTTTTACAACCTTAAAAAGATTTTTAAAAAATTTGAATACTTTAGGCAGAAATATTCCAACTCCAATCGAGGCCAATGTCCAGGCAACAATGCCATACTTGAACATCGAGTTATTCCTCATGCCATCTCCAAAACCGAAATATTCGCTCATAACAAAAATTTCAAGTGTGGCTGTAACGAAAAAGAAAAAAGAAACAAGAAGATAAGCAAAAGAGAGCTTCCGGTCTTTAAAAACCTTGACAGCCAAACCCAAATGAAAAAAGGCCAAAAGCCAAAGGAAAGAAAAAAGCCCAAGATCAAGTATGAATGACGCATCGTAATCCAAAGGAATCAGTTTCATAACCAAAAGAACCGCCCATAACAAAATAACAGAAGCTAATCCCATCCAAAGTTCCCATCTTTTCCTCTTACAGACGGCCAAAGCCAATAGACCCGCGCCTAGAGTCGCCAAAACCTGCGAAACAATCATCAAGCCCGGCGAAGTTACCCAGTGAATCCACGAAGCACCCCAAAGAATCAAAAGGGAAGCCACCCCTAATCCCATCATTCCCCTTACAGCTCCTCCCGGCGAAAGAAATTCTTCAAACGATTCGATCGCCTTCTCAAAAAAAACTTCCCATTTCCATATCAATTTCTTTCCTTGCGCCTTACCAATCCACTGAAAAATCTCTTTCGAAAAAACCCCAACAAAACTCACTAACAAAACTATGAGAAAAAAACCGTGGACGTTGAAGTAATTCAATAAGCTCGTCCTAATGTCCGGCTTGACCCACATAACTTTGTTCTGCTGAGGGGTAAAGTTGGCGAAAAAGGGTATCCATAAAATCCCGGCTACCAACAACACGGCCCCAAGAAGGACCCCAATGAATAAAAACTGCTGGGCCAAGACACGAGTTGTTTTCTGAGTCAATAACCAACCAACACCCATCACAAACCCCAAAAAGCCAAACAGAATAAGATAACCAGTACTTCCACCCAAAGCATTGGAGTTCAAATCCATCTTCAAAACAGTTGCTAACCAGTTCCCCAGACCAGACCGAAGCCACCAACCCAATAGAGTCAGGGCCACTAATAAAGCGGCAAAAGCGGCGCTTAACCCCTTAAATAGAACAATGCTATTTAAAGGAGCAAGACTACGAACAAGAAGGGCAAGTCCCAAAAACAGAAACCACACTGGCACTTCCCATGTATTCAAGAAGGCAATGCCACCCAAGAGAAAACCTGCCATTAACAACGGTAGGCAATCCGTTTTCCAGTCGAAAGGCTTTGCGGAAGCGGAAAGATATAAGGCGGCAATAATACCTATCAAAAGTATTGCGAATGGCATCGCCAAGGTATGTGCATGCATATCGCCAAATAAAACACTGAAATAAGGAAACTCGTTTATCGTTGAACCAGAATTATTACCAAAAGGAATTACCCGAGTCGGGCCCCAATAATCATAATTGACTAAGCGTTCCGCAAAAACACCCAAACTACCGGATGTAAAGCTTTGGTGGATAGCCTCCAACAATTGTCGGGCTCCAGCCGGATTACCCATGACCGCACATAAAATTCCGGCTATCCATCCGCTTAACAAATTTCCAGATAAAGAAAATGCGATCCCAAAAGTGCCGGAAAAAATCATCGCAAAGAGCGTAATGATAGAAAGGTTATAGGTAATGGCCGGAACCAATCCCAATGTTTTAGTCAAAACTCCCATCATCAAATGGCCATAATAAAAGGTGTATCCGATGGGCTGTCCGGCCATCCACATATTTTGCGGAGGGAATGTCTCACCCCTCACGACAGAAGCAAGGAAACCATAATCCATACCGGCTTCACCACCTCCGTTGTAACCATCCCCCACCGGATCATGGATGTGCGGATTATAGAGACGTACTATTGTGAACAACACAAAAGCCAGCGCAAATGTCCCTTCTTGGATAAACCATGATTTTCCCCATTTTAAATAGAGAGTCTTAATAGATTTTCGATTGCGCCAGTAACCATAGGACGAAAGAACCACCAGAAATAAAAACCACATCCAGCAAGAACCAAGGGTAAAACGACATAATTTAAAACTCCCAAAAAACCATACCATCCAGGCAAAAATAAAAAAGCCAAGAATTTTGCTAAGAGAATATGCACCCGCCGGCATCGAAGAAAACAAACTCAGCGTCAAAGGCATCGCCAGCCACCCCAAAACCATCAGAAACAATATCCAAGTAAACCAAGCTCTCCATTGATACAAAGCTTTTTCTTCCGGTTTTAGTGGTAGCTGCGAAATATCATTTTCGATGACTGGATGTTCAGCGTAAGAATTTAAAACTCGAAGTGTTTCCTGACTTGGAGGACCCGGCACCGTCTTCGGAGCTTGGATTACAATTTCGGGGGTTGGTACAATTGTAGCGACAGACGCCGCAATCAAGGCTTTGCTCTTTCTTTTTTTATGACGGGTCGAATTAATCAAAGGTTCAACTGTTTTCGAATCCACAACCGGCGTTATGATCGGGGGGGCAGTCGTAATCGGTGCGGTTTGATCCAACTGCTGTAATAAACCATGGTCCAGAAGGTATTGGTGACGTTCAGAAATAAATTTGTCAACGTTTTCCGGCGTTATCGTTCTCATTAAACTGCGATCAATGCCTTTAACGTAATCATCCGAACTCAATAATTTAATAATTTCATCCGGGGAAACAGTTTCAACCTTTTTAAAAATATAAACTCTAGGATGGTCATAAACAGAAAAAGACTCTTCAGCCATGTCATCTGGGTGTTCCCACCCAAACAAACCCGGGAAATTATGAAATTCACCAACCATTTTGTACCCAAGTAACCCGGACCACAAAAGGCGGTAATAACGAGAAGTAACCGGATAAACATCATAACCAGTCGGTTTAAATTCAGGAGAACAAGCCGTTAAGGTGTACCACAGTTTTTTTGAGGCGATACTAATGTAATCTCCTTGTTGAAGAATATTTGCGTAATAATTTTTCTTAATCGGTGTGTCATCGGTTGGAAATCCATGCATTTCATAAATAGTAATGTCTTGTTGCTTGTAATTTTGAGGTCCCATGGCTCCCACGACACGGGAATCCATACTATTGTCCACTCCCGTCGGCAAACCATCGTCCCAAGCCTCTTTAAGAATCGAAGATCCTGGCGGAATATTTTTAAATATCCATATAGACGACTCAATCCACGGATGTAAAAAACGATAAACATGCATATAAGCAACAGAGTAAAAAAGACTCGAACCCACAACTAAAGCAATTAAAACCCACCTCAAAACAGGTTCAAAATTAACTTTGTTTTTAAGCCATTGGAACAAACTGGTTAAAAACTGAGCACCAAAAATACAAAAAGCTGGAATCAAGGGAACCATGTAGCGAATAAACTTCGTGTTCCAAGCCCCAATAAAACCAAAATAAGGTATAAACCAACTCAAAATTAAAAGATCCGGAAGTAAGAAAACAAAACCTTTGTTCAAGATAAAGGGAACCGGCAATAAATATTTACTTTTTTTCGGGTTAAATATTCCATAACCAAAACGAATTAAAACCAAACCCAACCCCAAAAGAACCGTAATCCCCAGCGGCCACCACAATTCGACCGATACAAGATTGGCCAATTGGTAAATATAACGAAGAGTGTCTTTGAATTGAATAACGTAGCAAGCATCTGAAATTGAAACGACATGCCATTCATAACCTTGCGAAGACATAAAGCCCTGAAAATCCAGAAGAGACCAAGGAGAAAGTAAACAGAAAATAAAAAACGCTAACCCACCCACAGCTGTTAATTTGTACCATTGCGGTATTTGAGCTCGTAACACCTTAAATTCTAATCCAGCCCAAACCGCAAGTAATCCGCCGGTCAAAATAAAAGCAACAAACAAAATTCCCCATATTACGTTCGCCAACACATTGTTTTGTGAAAACAAATCATGAACTACACCGTTCAGTTTATAGCCAACCCCCGCAAATACACCGAACAGTAAAATAATCAAGCCAGCAGCAAATCCTGAATATATACCCCTGTTTGCTTTTTCTTTTTTATCTATTCTTTCCCATTCTTTTTTTGGTGTTTTGGATAAAAAGACAGCGTGACCAGTCAAAATAATAAAAACGTAATAAAGACTGCTAGTTTTAGCTGCCATAGATAGGCCAAAAACCGCTCCGACCAATAAATAGTTTTTCCAATCGCCTTTTTGCGAAATTTCAAATGCTAAATCGGTAACAATAACCATCATTAGTGTAATGAATGATTCGGTAATGCAATAGTGCGCTTGTTCGATACTGACGACCGCGAAAGCGAAACTGGCTGCCGCAAGAAGCGCCATCAATCGATTCCGATAAGTTTTATCAACAAAAAGATAGATAGCCCCAATTGTCACTGTTGAAAAAAACGCGGCCCACCAGCGGCCAATAATCATGATCTCGCCGTAGCCCGTATATTGACGGCCCGCATGATTCAAAGCGGCCCAAAAAGACCATAAGGCCAGCAATCCTAATAGCGTTCTTCCCCATCTGGAAATCCATGCCCACCAAATCGATAAGCTGAGAACCACTAAAGTGAACGCCAAAGCCCCTATCGGCTTCGAAAAAGCGTCCGGTAAAAAAAATGGAATAACTCCAAGAAAAAAAACAACAGAGGATGAAATATAAAGAGGTAAACCAACAAATTCCATCTCAAAGAAATAAGAACAATAGAGTGAAATCCCAAACGAAATAACAAATACAAAAAATAAACAAGCTAGCTTCAGCGGCGCCTCATCCAAGGCCTCGAACCAAAGATTAAAAATGGGATAAAGTTTGAATAGAATTAAGGCTATCAAAAATAGCGCAGATGTTCCAAAAGCATAAAACTGAAAATGAGACCTACTTAAAAAATAGCCCAAAAATAAACTCAAAAGACCCAAAATAACCCAGTACGAATATTGCGAAACCCCCTCGTTTCCATTGAAAAGAGACAAAATAAACCCGGGCGTTGAAACTAACTCACCGGTAAAACGATAAAGGTAAACCGGCAACTGGCCATAAGCGAAGAATTGAACACGATATCCAGCACTCGGTTGAATGCCGGCTGCTTGGCCCAAAATGTTGCGTTCGTCTGGATGAAATGAGTGTTTAAAGTCCCAATTTAGGTTATAAAATCTAAATAACCCGCCCAAAAACAAAATAACCCCCAAATAAAATAAAGGCTCCCTAAATAAACCCACCCAAGCAAACTTTTTTGCTTTTAAATACACATTCATTCCTTAATTAAAAAACTGTCTATGACCACCACCGTCTCAAAAAGACTAGCAAAAGCGTTGATAATTATACCTAAATTTCATTTAAAGAAAACATTTGACCCGGTCAAATCATCGACAATAAAGCTTAAAGTCAGCCAAATTCAAATTATTACAAAAAATCTTAAATATATAGGTTCCAGGCGCGGGAATCATAACCCTCCAAGCCGTAACCAAATCACTGCAGGATGTTTCTCCAAAAGCAATTTTTCGAGGAAGGCTATCCGAAAGTTTTATACCGTTTGAATCGTGAAGAGAAATGTCCACCTGAAATTCGGCGGTCTCGTCGTAGGTTAATCGACAAAAAGTTACAAACTCGACTCCCAGAGGATAACCAGGGGAGTTAAATCCTTGAAATACACCTACCAATGAATAGCTTTTATTAATAACGTCTTGACTTACCTTTTGGCAATTTAAGAATGCGTTGACCGTAGGCAAATTGAGTTTCATTTAAATTTCCGCTTTCCAGTTTTGGGCCAATAACCGCGAGAGCTATTAAAGGAAGTTTGAAAAAGAGCCGCGTCAAAGGAAACCATCCCGATCAAACGAAACCTCCACCGTAAATAAGTCAAGAAACTCAGAAACAAAACGATAAATCCATCCCCAACAGTTGTTCCTGGACGATAGTACGAAATCTTGACAACAAAATCATTGTCTATTTTAAATCCCTCTCTCGCCGATATTAGCGCTATTTCTTGCGCGCAGGAATATTTTAATCCCGTATAAAATTTTAATATCGGCTTAATAGTTTTGACCTTTAAAAGCCTCAACCCCGATTCAACATCGAAATATTTGAATCCCGAAAGCAAAGAATTTGTCCAGGTCAAAAATCGATTTCCGAAAATTTTGTACTTCGGGTAAACAGAAAAATCCCTTCGCGTTAAAACCACATCAACTTTTTTTAGAATCAGGTACTTAGCAATCTTTCGTATGTATTCAGGTTTGTGCTGGCCGTCCGCATCAATCGTAACAACAATATCATCTCCATTAAGATGTCCCAATTTCTCGAGATAGAGAATAAATAAAAATCCAGTTTTTATTGCGTTTGCCATGCCAGAATTTGATCTCAGATTAACCACGAAAAAATTTTTTCGCTTATGGGCAAAATTTTTGAGGATTTTTAGAGAGTTGTCTTTCGAACCGTCGTTAACACAAACCAACATTTCAACTTGTGAAGCAATTCGTTTAAGAATGTCTTCAAGAGTTTTCTCTTCATTAAAAACCGGAATAACGGCTACCATTTTTGGCAAGCAATCTCACTTCTTTAAGTTAATAAAAAAGCCCGAATCCCTTTTGAGAATTCGGGCTATTAAAAAATTTAACTAAAACAAATACTCGGCATAAACCTTTGATAAATCTGTTGTCGGCAAATGACTTTCATCTTGGTAGGGCATCAAGGCCGGCGCGTATTGCTTCAGCATCGGTACCTGTGCTTGCATACGCTCAAAATAGGTTGGAAGCTTAATTTCGTAAAAAACTCCGACTGGTATACGCTCGCCGCGGAAATTAGACATTTCAAAAGCTTTGGTCCTCTTCTCGCTAACCTCGTCAGCATTTGTCGGATCTTTCACCGCTCCGTCATAACCTTGTTCATTAATATTAAAGATGCGAGGAATCGTTACATTTTCTCCCTCACCCTTAACTTTTTTGTTAAACCACTCGGTTGTGTGTAGATCATTAAACGTTGGACAGGGCTGGAGAACATCCAACAAAGCCATTCCTTTATGCTCCATAGCTTTTTTTATCATTTCTTTTAAATGTTTACCATCAAACGCATAGCTTCGCCCAATCCAGGTATAGCCCGAGCTCAAAGCCAAAGCTAACGGCTGAATAGCGTCATTGGTATTAGGAAGCGGCAACGACTTAGTTTGCTGACCACGGCCTAATGTTGGAGACGCTTGACCTTTCGTCAAACCATAAACTTCGTTTGTCATGACGATATAAGCCATATCGACATTTCTACGGCCGGCGTGAACAAAATGTCCCGCCCCTATTCCATAACCATCGCCGTCACCACCCACAGCGATCACTTCAAGGTTGGGATTCGCTAATTTGGCGCCGACTGCAAATGGAAGAACACGGCCATGCAAGGTATGGACTCCATGCGAAGCCATATAGTTAAAAACTTTTCCCGAACAACCGATTCCCGCAAACACCATGGATTCCCAAGGCGGCAAAGCTAGTTCCGCAAAAGCTTGCTGAATTGCTTGTAAAATTCCAAAATCACCACAACCTGGACACCAGTCGTTATGTACGTCACTTTTATAAGCGGCAACCGTTAACGGCGTGTGAAGTTTAGAGACCATAGGTCAACACCACCTTTTCAATAGTCATTCCTGTTAGTGGATCAATTTCAGATTTCACTTCTTTTTTTACTATTTTCTCAACCGAATCAATAATTTCATTCAATGACATGGGCCGTCCTGTATATTTCAAAATTTGGTTTGAAATAAAAACTCCGGTAGTCATCCGAATTAAATGCCCTAACTGGGTTCCCCAATTACTCTCAATTAAAATAAGTTTCTTCGCTTTTTTAAGAATCTTTTCGGTGGCAATCGGCAAAGGATTCAAAATGCGATAATTAAGAATATTTGCTTTTATTCCTTTTGCTTTTAAAGGTTCAATTGCATCCAACAAAACACCTGAGGTCGATCCCCAACAAACAAGAGTTACGTCCGCATCAACTTCACCCTTTAAGGTAAATTGCTTTTCTTCAGGAATCTGCTCAAGCATCAAACGATATTTGCTCAATCTCTTTTCGTGCATTTTGACACGAGTTTCCGGATTCTCTGTTATATGTCCATAATCATCATGTTCATCACCTGTCATCCAATAGGGACTTCCCTCTTGCCCAGGATAAGGCCGGGGTGAAATTACAGTTTTGGAATCCGGTCTAAACCGCGGAAACCCCTTACCTTCCGAAATAGCAGCTTCCAGTTCTTCAGCCGTGGCTAGACGGCCACGGTCAATTACTAGTCCACCTTCATTAAATGGAGGAATGGTTTGAAGGCTATGCGTTAAAAGCTTATCGTTCAATACCATAACCGGAGTTTGAAACTTATCTGCGTAATTAAAAGACTCAAAAGCCACATGGAAATGATCATCAATGTCTGCTGGCGCGATAACCAATTTAGGATATTCTCCATGACCCCCAAAAGCAGAAAACATCAAATCACCTTGTTCGTGACGAGTCGGTAATCCGGTGGAAGGCCCGCCCCGTTGATAGTTAAAAACTACAATTGGAACCTCGTTCATACCGCCCCAACCCATACCTTCCTGCATTAAACAAAATCCAGGACCAGAAGTGGCTGTGGAAGCTCTAACTCCTGTTGTAGCGGCACCCAAAGCCATATCAATTGAAGCAATTTCATCTTCACATTGAACAACGGCAATCCCATACTCCGGATGACTTTCTAAGAAGTTACTTTCATCTGTAGCAGGACTAATTGGATAATACGTTTGATAACGGCATCCCGCTTTTAATTTTCCCATCGCCGTTGCGCTAGCGCCATTAATTAATAAACGTTTTGGCATTTTTTTATTGGGAGTCAAGTGGTATAAAAACTGATTATGAATTTCAGGCGGTAGCGCTTCAACGGATTCATACGCCTTTTTAACTGCTGCCATATTGGTCGGAACTAGTTTGGCTTTCTTCCCGGTGAATAAACGAGTCAAAGTCTCTTCCATCTCTGAAATATCCATCCGCAAAAGAGCCATCGAAGCGGCAACGGCGATGACGTTCTTCATAATCGCTAACTTACCGTACTCTTCACCCGTAACTTCAGCCACATGCCGAAGAACTGTATTGAAATCTATTGGTAAGGTTATGACGCCCGACCTCAAATTAAGATCATCCAACATTATTTTGGTAGGGTCGTAAATAAGCGCTCCACCTTTCACCACTTCATGCGCGTGAAGACGGGCAGTTGAATCTTCAAAAGTTGCCAAAAGATGGACATCATCCACATGGCTGTTAATCGGCTTGTCAAAAACACGAACTTGGAAGTAGCTATGTTTCCCTTTAATGTTTGAGTGATACTCGCGCTTGCCAAAAACCCACAAACCCGCCGAAGCGCAAGCTTGGGCAAAAAGATTGGCCGAAGAATCCACGCCTGTTCCCTGCGGACCACCAATCATCCATGAAAAATCGTTAACAACCTTCATTGTTGTATCTCCTAAAAAATCGATCTATGACAAGCACAATCTGTGCACGTAATTTTCAAATATAGGGATTTCCAAACTAAAAAACAATCAAAAGTCAGCGATATTTGATGTTTTTGATACATAACGAAACGCATTTAGCGACTTAATTTCCCATTTGCTCTTTTTGTTCTCGTTTTCGAATTTTGGCCAGAATTATTAGTTTGGAATCAGTTTTTATTCGACTTTTCGGTTTAATAACCCAAACTTTTCTTATTTTCGCACTCTTTGATTTCTTCATCTCAATCTCTTACCCAAAATGGTAATCTTACATCCATTGAATTCTATCAAAATAATCGACAAATTATGAAAACCCCAGCCCCATTAAAACTCATCATACCTGTATTTATGATTGCCATTTGCGGTTATTTGGCGACTTTAAATCCCGCNNGGTGTGACCCATCCACCCGGATATCCCCTTTTCAACCTGATTGGCAAATGTTTCAACGCATTTGCGGTCGGCAATCCCGCCTTCACTTATAACTTTATGGCATCTTTGCTGGCTTCCATCGGAGCCTGTTTACTCTGTATCAATCTATGGGTGCTCTTGTCAAATATGGAACTTTTAAGATCTCCGGTAAATACATTTCCCTCAGTAAAATATATCGCTTGTTTCACAGCCGCTCTTTCGTTCGCATTTTCAAATGGATATTGGGGAAACGCTATAGCGGCCAAAGGCGGAATTTATGTTTTTCAAATTATATTAGAGTTATCCCTTCTGCTATTTTTTCAAACTGCAGTTTTTAAAGAAAAGATCGGTTTATTTGAATTTTATTTTTTAATGTTTCTATTTTTTGTTGGTTGCCTCAATCACTGGCCTTCTCAAGTTTTATTGATACCTGCTTTTTTTTTATTTTTCATTTTCCAAATTCGACATTTTCCAAAACTAACCCCTCACGCTTCTTTAAAAATAACGGCCACTTGTCTAACTTTATTATTCACAACACTGAGTGTGTATCTCTATCTCCCGTTGAGAGCCCATCTCTATCCAGTGCTGAATTTCGACGCTCCATATACATGGGATCGTTTAAAAAGGTCAATTTTCAGATGTGATTATACAAAAACCGAAATTATGTCTTCTCGTAGCGCGATGTTTCTGCACGAATTAAGTCAAAAATCCATTTACATTTCACAACAACTCTTCAGTGAATTTTATATTTTCGCTTATTTTTTTATGCTTATTGGAGTTTTTCTACTAAATAAAACAAATAAAAAGCTCACCTTGTTTTTTGTAGTTTTACTTTTAACCATAATTTTGACCAATTTATTTTATTTGCAAGTGTCCCAAATTGAATTTTGGCACATGGATGATCATCTTCTGTCATCAAATTGGATACTTGGAATGCTTATGGGGATTGGCATTCATACTTTTTTCAACCTATTCGCCTCTTTTAAAAGGCCGAACATTAAAAAAATTCTTCAAACCACTTCGTTAATTCTTTTTCTTTCCGTAATACTACTCACTTTTGCTCAAAATTTTTCCGTCAACAACCAAAAAGACGAGTTTTTATACTACGGTTATGGTGTAACGGCTCTTAAATCTTTGCCCAAAAACAGCCTTTACTTCGCCGAGTCTGATTACGATTGCTTTTCAACGCTCTATTTGAAAACAGTTTTAAACAAAAGACCCGATGTCCATTTGTTGTTATCTCTTTTTATAGATAAACCCTACGAACGGACGTTGATACTAAAAACAGATTCAACTTTACTTAATTGCACTCCAAACGAAACTAAAAATTCAGTTTTGTTTGATTTAATTAAAAACAACTATAAATCGCATCCAATTTATTGCACCTTTGCAAATGTTGGTTTCGCGGATTTATATTTAAAAAACTTCAAAGAAATGAGATTAGTGCCATCGGGAATACTGACTCAGGTTATTCAGCCAAAAGAATCCATAACTTCCGGATCTCTACATAAAACACTTAAATCTTTTTGGGATGAATATTTAGAAATAGAATGTGAAAACCCCAGTCCAAATCAGGGGCTTTTAAGACAGGCTTGTGCGAGCCCATTTTTAAACGCAGCTCTGTATGAAAAACTTCATGGAAATTTGACCAACTGGGATTGGTATTATTCAAAAGCGGTCAATTTAATATCCGAACCGTCTTGGTTGGCGCAAACTTGGTTTGCGCGCGCCGAAGGTGACGCTCTTTTCGGCAACAAACTTGAGGCAGAAAAATGTTACCAAATCGCAGCCTATTATTTTGCACAATTTGGTCAACTTCAAAACGCTCAAGTCGCTTTGGAAAAAGCAAAAGTTTTGTCTCTCACATCCTAAAAATCATCTGAAAATAAAAAACCCAGTTCCTCTTTTGAAGAACTGGGTTCATATTAAATCCCGGCAACGTCCTACTCTCCCACACAAGACATGTGAAGTACCATCAGCGCTGGAGGGCTTAACTGCCGTGTTCGAAATGGGAACGGGTGTTTCCCCTCCGCTATAATCACCGGGAAACATCAATCACAAGAACTGTTTTACACAGATCTGGAAATAATTGCAACGATAGAAAACCACTAACTTGAACTCGAGTGCGATAGAAGATGCGATGAAATTGAAACATATGATCAAGCCTCACGGCGGATTAGTACTGGTCAGCTTAAACCCTTGCGGGCCTTACACACCCAGCCTATCAACCACGTAGTCTTCGTGGAGCCTTTAGGGGACTTGTGTCCCGGGACATCTCATCTTGGGGAGAGTTTCACGCTTATATGCATTCAGCGTTTATCTCGTCCGAATATAGCTACCCTGCAACCACCCTTGGCAGGATGACAGGAGTACCAGAGATTCGTCCTTCCCGGTCCTCTCGTACTAGGGAAAGCTCCCCTCAAATGTCCTACGCCCGTACCAGATAGAGACCGAACTGTCTCACGACGTTCTGAACCCANNGGCAAGATCAGCCTGTTATCCCCAGAGTAGCTTTTGTCCGTTGAGCGACGGCCCTCCCACGAGGTACCGCCGGATCACTAAGCCCTGCTTTCGCACCTGCTCGACTTGTCTGTCTCGCAGTTAAGCTCCCATATGCCTTTACACTCGTAAGCGCGATTTCCAACCGCGCTGAGGGAACCTTTGGGCGCCTCNNGGAGGCGACCGCCCCAGTCAAACTGTCCAGCAGACATTGTCCCTGAACCGGATTACGGCCCTAGGTTAGAACTTCAACACAACAAGAGTGGTATTTCACTAACGACTCCGGAAAGGCTGGCGCCCCTCCATCAAAGTCTCCCACCTATGCTACACATGTTAAATCAAAGTTCAGTGTCAACTTGCAGTAAAGCTTCATGGGGTCTTTTCGTCTAGATACGGGTATCGAGCATCTTCACTCGAACTACTATTTCGCCGAGCATGTTGTCGAGACAGTGCCCAGATCGTTACTCCATTCGTGCAGGTCGGAACTTACCCGACAAGGAATTTCGCTACCTTAGGACCGTTATAGTTACGGCCGCCGTT
>PLFD01000036.1:0-18667 GCA_003136635.1 candidate division FCPU426 bacterium
GCCGTTTACTGGGGCTTCGGTTCTGAGCTTCGCTTACGCTAACCCATCCCCTTAACCTTCCAGCACCGGGCAGGAGTCACACCCTATACATCGTCTTTCGACTTAGCAGAGTGCTGTGTTTTTGTTAAACAGTCGCCTGAGCCATTTCTCTGCGACCCCTTCGCGCTACAGGCGCAAGCCTTTCACGTAAAGGGGCCTCTCTTTTCCCGAAGTTACGAGAGTAATTGGCCGAGTTCCTTGACAACACATTACTCGAGCGCCTTAGGATTCTCTCCTCATCTACCTGAGTCGGTTTGCGGTACGGTCGCCTAACACTCCCTAGAAGATTTTCTTGGCAGCGTAGAGTCAAAGACTTCGCCTTGCGGCTCGAGTGACCCCTCGATGTATATGACCCGCGGATTTTACCTACGAGTCCATCTATGAGCCCCTCCCGGCACGACCATCGGCCGGGTTCTCCTATCTTCCTGCGTCTCTCCATTGGTGATAACGTGTTTTGGCGGTTCAGGAATTTTAACCTGACATCCATTATCTACGCCTTTCGGCCTCGACTTAGGAACCGACTTACCCTGAGCGGATTACCCTTGCTCGAGGAAACCTTAGATTTACGGCGAGCATGTTTTTCACACGCTTTTACGCTACTTAATCCGGAATGATCACTTCTGTTTCGTCCAGCCGTCCTTACGGTCGACCTTCATCCTAACACAGAACGCTCCTCTACCAGATGTACCCTCCTAAGAAGATACAAATCCACAGCTTCGGTGACATGCTTGAGCCCCGTTAAATTGTCGGCGCAGAATCGCTCGAACAGTGAGCTGTTACGCACTCTTTAAATGATGGCTGCTTCTAAGCCAACATCCTGGTTGTTTATGCGACTCCACATCCTTTACCACTTAGCATGTACTTGGGGACCTTAGCTGATGGGCTGGGTTGATTCCCTTTCGACCGTCAACCTTAGCGCTGACAGACTGACTCCTGGGATTACATTAATGGCATTTGGAGTTTGAAAGGATTTGGTAACCTGTTAAGGCCCCTAGCCCAATCAGTGCTCTACCACCACTAACTACTTCCCAAGGCTATCCCTAAAGATATTTCGAGGAGAACCAGCTATCACGGAACTCGATTGGCTTTTCACCCCTATCCACAACTCATCCGAGCATTTTTCAACATACATCGGTTCGGGCCTCCACCTCGTGTTAACAAGGCTTCACCCTGGTCATGGCTAGATCGTCCCGCTTCGGGTCTAATAAATGAAACTGAATCGCCCTTTTAAGACTCGCTTTCGCTACGGCTCCACCCCTCATACGGGGCTTAACCTTGCTTCATTTAATAACTCTCCGGATCATTATGCAAAAGGCACGCTGTTACACTGATAGGCGTTTATAACCCGTAAGCTATAAACCTCCCAAAATAGTGCTTCAACTGATTGTAAGTGTATGGTTTCAGGTACTGTTTCACTCCCCATTAGGGGTGCTTTTCACCTTTCCCTCACGGTACTGTTTCACTATCGGTCGTCAGCTTGTATTTAGCTTTGGACAGTGGTCTGCCCAGATTCCCACAAGGTTTCACGTGTCTCGTGGTACTCAGGAACTTGCTTGGAGAGAAGAAGATTTCACCTACGGGGATTTCACCCTCTGTGTCGGACCGTCCCAGGCCCTTCGGTTATCTAATTCCTTTGTAACTCCACGACCGCTCTGTAAAACGATCATGCAAGCCCTACAACCCCTCGTATGCAACGCTCACAGGCTTACACACACAAGGTTTGAGCTGTTCCCCTTTCGCTCGCCGCTACTGGGGGAATCTGTTCGATTTCTTTTCCTCGGGTTACTGAGATGTTTCACTTCACCCGGTCGGCTTACCCCACCCTATTAATTCAGGTGGGAATTATTGGGGTTTACCCAATACGGTTTCCCGATTCGGACATTTCCGCTTCAATGCCTATTGCCGGCTCCACGGAACTTTTCGCAGGCTATCACGTCCTTCATCGCCATCTGACGCCAAGGCATCCTCCATACACTCTTAGTAGCTTGATCACATGATTCAACGCCACCGCTTGAGAATCTATACGCACTCGGTTCAGCTTAAAATAGTAGTTTTCTATCATTTTTCAAAGAACAACCCCGTTCCGAAGAACGGACTGAATCAATCCGATTCAATGAAGTCGCCGTCAAAGACAGCAAAGCTTCGTGAAGTTTTTGACTCTCAAAAACTTCACGAAACCTTCAACCTTTGGTCGATCTGTTTATTGGTGGAGATGAGCGGGATCGAACCGCTGACCCCCTGCTTGCAAAGCAGGTGCTCTCCCAACTGAGCTACATCCCCTCCGCTTTTTACAGCCAGCCCACACCAAAAAATGGTGGGCCTAACTGGAGTCGAACCAGTCACCTCACCCTTATCAGGGGTGCGCTCTAACCAACTGAGCTATAGGCCCAATCAGTTACCGAAGGGCTACTCACTCAAAACCCAAAAGTTTTAACTTCAATTCGAAAGAACAAAATCCGAATTTGGTCTTTTAAAACTAAATAGCGCATAACTCGTTTGAGTATCCACTTGGAGTTACGGTATGAGCGTTCCCTCAAAAAGGGTTCCTCTACCATGGTCTCCATAGAAAGGAGGTGATCCAGCCGCACCTTCCGATACGGCTACCTTGTTACGACTTAGTCCCAATCACCAACCATACCTTCGCAATCTGCCCCCCTTGCGGGTTAGCGCAATCGCTTCTGGTGCAATTGACTTTCGTGACTTGACGGGCGGTGTGTACAAGGCCCGGGAACGTATTCACCGCGGCGTTCTGATCCGCGATTACTAGCAATTCCGGCTTCATGGAGTCGAGTTGCAGACTCCAATCTGAACTGGGGCGTACTTTTTGGGATTGGCTCCCCCTCGCGGGTTCGCAACCCTTTGTATACGCCATTGTAGCACGTGTGTAGCCCTGGNNGGTTGCGCTCGTTGCGGGACTTAACCCAACATCTCACGACACGAGCTGACGACAGCCATGCAGCACCTGTCTCTTTGCCTCTTGCGAGGAAACCTACTTTCATAGGCGGTCAAAGGATGTCAAACCCAGGTAAGGTTCTGCGCGTTGCGTCGAATTAAACCACATGCTCCACTGCTTGTGCGGGCCCCCGTCAATTCCTTTGAGTTTCAACCTTGCGGTCGTAGTCCCCAGGTGGAGTACTTAATGCGTTAGCTGCGGCACTAGAGGAGTGGATACCTCTAACACCTAGTACTCATCGTTTACGGCCAGGACTACCGGGGTATCTAATCCCGTTTGCTCCCCTGGCTTTCGCATCTCAGTGTCAGTTTCGGACCAGAAAGCCGCCTTCGCCACCGGTGTTCCTCCCAATATCTACGCATTTCACCGCTACACTGGGAATTCCGCTTTCCTCTTCCGAACTCAAGTCTTGCAGTTTCAAAGGCAATGACCTGGTTGAGCCGGGCCATTTCACCTTTGACTTATAAGACCACCTACATGCCCTTTACACCCAATAAATCCGGACAACGTTTGCCACCTCTGTATTACCGCGGCTGCTGGCACAGAGTTAGCCGTGGCTTATTCTACCTATACTGTCAAATTGCAAGATTATTTACCTTGCAATCTTCATCTAGGTCTAAAGAAGTTTACGATCCGAAGACCTTCATCCTTCACGCGGTGTCGCTCCATCAGGCTTGCGCCCATTGTGGAATATTCCAAACTGCTGCCTCCCGTAGGAGTCTGGGCCGTATCTCAGTCCCAGTGTGGCCGATCACCCTCTCAGGCCGGCTAACCATCGTCGCCTTGGTGGGCCATTACCCCGCCAACTAGCTAATGGTGCTTGAGCCGATCTTCTAGTGATAGCTTGCGCCATCTTTTACCCCAATCTCAAAAGAAATCGTGGTCATATCTGGTATTAGCACGCCTTTCGGCGCGTTATCCCAATCTAAAAGGTACGTTACCCAAGTATTACTCACCCGTTCGCCGCTTTACTCACCCTTGCGGGCTTTCACGCTCGACTTGCATGTCTAAGACGCACCGCCAACGTTTGTCCTGAGCCAGAATCAAACTCTCCATAAGAAAGCTTTTCGGCTCTACTAAAACAAACTCAAACTACTTTTGACTAGCACCCAAACTTGTTTCGTATGCACTATTTAGTTTTCAAAGACCAAAAACAGACAAGCATCCATCCGATGCTTACCCCAGTGGTGTTTAGAGACAACAAAACCCACCGCTGCGATGAGCACCGCAATCGAAACCTACAGAACTTCCGATTGTCTAATGATTTAACACTTCAAAGAACCTGGCCACAAGCCTTAGTGGCTGGGGGATGTATTTATACTCAATCAGCCACACTGTGTCAACTAATAATTAATTATTCTTCACTTTTTATCGGGCCGCCGAAATTACTTGTTCCGAACCGTTTTCAGCCTTAGAAACGGCTGTTTTTTCAGTCGAACTGGGAGAAATCCAGCTTGAGATAAAGTCTCTCGCCTGACGATAATTAATCAACAAATCCTTGAAACTCTTAATTTTTTTAAGCCTTTTGAACACATAACTGGGCCGCAAATAAAACTGGCGATAGGCCATATCCCTGGCTTTTTGCAATTCTTCGACTGATAACGTGGGCAAGTGCAAAATAGGCTGATTCAGCTCATATTTTGCGTAATCTTCAGTAGTTATCCAACCATTTTTTTTGCCCATTTCTTCCAATTCAGTTTTCGGGAAAGGAATGGCGCAATAAAACTGGGCATAATCCGGATCTAGTTCTTTTACATATTTGATAGTCTCTTTAATCGTTTCCATCGTTTCACCGGGCAAACCAAAAATAATGTGTGTCAAAACTTCGATGCCCGCTTCTTTTGTTTGTTTCACTGCGATGCGCGCTTGTTCGGCAGTAGCACCTTTTTTCATATTTTTTAAAATTTCTTCAACACCCGATTCCACTCCGTAAGAAACACCGATGCATCCCGACGAACGCATTTCCTTTAAAACTTCCGGGTCGACATGATCTACTCTACTGTTCGCCATCCATCGGATCTTTTTTTCCAATCCGCGATTTTTAATTTCCGCGCAAACATCCATCACAAATTTTTTACTCTGATTAAAGGTATCGGACCACATCGTAAAATTACGTAAATTGTGTTTTTCAAAACACTCCTGCATTTCATCCACTACATTTGTTGCGCTACGCAATCTTAATTTTTTCCCATAATACTGATAGGCCGTGCAATAGATGCAGGAATGGGGGCAACCACGGCTCGTAATAATCAGCGTATAGGGCTCATTAATAACAGGTAATGTGTATTTGGCATTATCCAGCAAATGCCTTGCCGCAAAGGGCAAATCATCGAGATTTTCGTTAAAAGGACGGTCTTCGTTAGTAACAATTGAGCCAACATTAGATTTAAAAGTAATTCCCAAAACATTTTCTAAAGGCCTGTTATGTTCAACCGCATCGACCAAATCTTGGGCTGTTAATTCCGGCTCACGACGAATAACAGAATCTAAAGCGGAAGCAGTTAGAACTTCTTCAGGTAAAGAAGTCGCGTGATTCCCAATAACAGTAAAGTGAGCTTTCGATGCGGGTCTCATCATGTTGATCACTTCAACATCACTCGCTGAAGTTGCGGTCGACATATTGAACAAGATTAATGACGCGTCAAACTCTGCGATGGCTTTTTTGAGACCTTCTACATCCATGTCGTTCGCGATGCAATCCAATATTTTCACATCGTGCTTTTTAGCTTCAAGCGCGCCGCCAATCATGGGGAGTGAAATGGGAACCATCACATACTGGAAAGAATTTAAACGTTGTTCGCAGCGGCCTTCACGGATGTACTTCATGCCGGTACAAGTAGGAGGATTAACAATCAAAACTTTCATATCGATACCTCGTGGAGTTTTTCAATTGTGAGGGGTTATCTTGCAGGACAAGCAGGTCACCTACAAATTATAACCCCTATTACACAAGAACCAAAGCACTGTAAAAAGACTATATTTCATGCCACTTCCAACATGCCACCCGCCAACGACCTTCAACTTCTTGTAACTCTTGTTTTTCAGTCAAACACCGATCTTCCACATAGGGACAACGAGCCGAAAAAGGACAACCTTGGGGCACATTTACCGGATTTGGCGGCTCACCCTTCAAAGTCATCGATGACCCCATACTCGCCTTCAGCAAAACCTGTGTATAAGGATGCTTCGGGTTTTGAAGTACCTGTTCCACCCTCCCCTCTTCCACTACCTTTCCCAAATACATCACTAAAACCCTGTTGCTGATATAGCCCACCACCTGCAAATCATGGGAAATAAACAAATAACCGATCTTTTGATCCTGATTGAGCTTTACCAAAAGATTCAAAATAGAGGCCTGTACGGAGACATCTAAAGATGAAACAGGCTCATCTAAAACGATCAAACTAGGCTGACAAGCGAGAGCTCTAGCAATCCCAATCCGTTGTCTTTGTCCACCGGAAAACTCATGGGGATATTTTAGTAAATCTGTCTCTGACAACCCAACCCGAATCATCAGTTCTTTCACAAAAGTCAACCGCTCCGAGGGTTTTAAAAGACTATGAACTTCCAAAGGTTCCAATAAAACATCTTTTATTTTTTGTCGAGGATTCAGAGACGAAAAAGGATTCTGAAAAACCATTTGAAATTCACGACGAATATCTCTTTTTTCATCTTTTTTAAGCAAAACCGAATCTTTGTTATTCCATAAAACCTGCCCTTGGGTTGGCTCATGCAGTCCTACAATGCATTTGCCCACGGTGCTTTTGCCGCAACCGGACTCGCCCACGACGCCCACCACTTCACCCGCTTCCACGTCAAAGGAAACGTCATTGACCGCTTTTAGAAAAGCAGTCGGTGTCCCCAACAAGCCTCTTTGAACCGGAAACTCTTTAACTATTTTTCGGACGGATAAAAGCATCGCACTCCATGTCCTGTTTCATTTACAACAAAAGTAGGTTTTTCCACTCGGCACTTTTCTTTCACTTTTGAACATCGCCCAGAAAAAGCACAGCCCGTCAAGCTCTCAAACGGAGATGGAACCACCCCCCCAATACTGGCCAAATCGTGCCCCCTTGAATCAAATTGCGGCATTGAGGCCAACAATCCTTCCGTATAGGGATGCTGCGCATGCTCAAAAATATCGTTCGGGGTTCCCTCTTCCATCACTTCACCCGCGTAAAGAATCACTACCCGATCAGCGTGACCTTTCACAATTCGCAAATCATGTGTAATCAACAACACCGCCATTTTATTTTGCTGAGTTAGTTTAAAAACTAAATCCAAAATTTGAGCTTGAACCGTCACATCCAGCGCGGTCGTCGGCTCGTCCGCAATCAACAAAGCCGGTCCGCAAGCCACCGCTATGGCAATCATGACCCTTTGGCACATCCCTCCCGATAACTGATGGGGATATTGATCTATAACGCGCGCAGGATCAGGTAACCCCATTTGAGTCAGCAGATTTAAGGCACTTTGTCGGGCTTCAGGTTTTGACAACCCTAAATGTTTTCGAAGAGTTTCCTCAATTTGAATTCCTACAGTGAAAACCGGATTGAGCGAAGTAATCGGATCCTGAAAAACAATCCCAATATCTTTACCCCGAATAGCTTCCCATTCTTCTTGAGTTAAATGGCTAATATCTTTATCTTTAAAGCGGATGGTGCCGCCTGTGATTTCCATCGGCGGCTGGGGCAGCAAGCTCAAAATGGAAAGAGCGGTCATACTTTTACCGCATCCCGACTCTCCGACTAAAGCCACCCGTTTACCCTTATCCAACTTAAGGCTAATGCCTCTTAAAACCCTACCTTGTTTATCATTCAGAGGGTTTTTTAAAGAGACTTCAAGATTTTGGATGGATAAAAGCTCGGACAAGACAAACTCATTTCACTTTAAAAGTTAAAATTACTTGTGAGTAATATCGCTCATATAATACTAAAAATCGTTAACTTCAATAATAAATCGAATGAACTTCATGCCCGAATTCAAAAATATGTATCGCACTCTGCCCGACGGAACCTTGAAACACATCAACCCTCTCACCGGCACTGAAGTCTGGACAGTTCCCGATCGAGCCCATCGACCTCTCAACAAGGCGATTCACCAACCCAAAGCTTTGCAAACTACCAACCCTGAAAACTATTGCGATTTTTGCGAAGCTAATTATTTTAAAACTCCTCCTGAAAAAAACCGGCTTATTCAAACCCCCGATGGTTTCTATCAGATACTGGATCACTTGAGCCCAGACGACTTATACAACTCGCAAGCTATTTTAAGGCGAGTTTCTAATTTTTTTGAAATTGTCACCCTAGATTACTGGATAAAAAACCACGGATTTCAAAAATCAGTTGATCAAACTCTATGGCAAAAAAAATACTTAGCCAATCCACGCGCTTTAGTCCATGTTTTACAAATGATTACCACCAAGCTCAAACTTATTGGTAAAACATCCGAAGAACTGACCCAAATGTCTCAGGAAGAAAAACTTCGTTTGGCTGAATCTTTTTTCGGTGGCGCCCATGAACTAATTATCGTTCACAAACACTTTAAATCTGGCGCACAATTCGATACCGACTTGGTTTCTTCTGGTGAACTTACGTCCGAAGAGCACTATCAATATTTACGTTTTTCTATTAGCGCTTTGAATGACATTTACGCCAACAATCGTTTTGTCCGTTATGTCTCCGTTTTTCAAAACTGGCTTCAACCAGCAGGAGCTTCATTAGAACATCTTCATCGGCAATTGGTAGGGATTGATGAATGGGGCGCGTCGATTGAATCCGAGTTAGAAATCGTCCGACAAAACCCTAACATTTATAACGAGGCCATTATTAATTTTTCGATCGCACAAAACCTCATCGTGGCCGAAAACGATCACGCTATCGCCGTTGCGGAACTGGGACACCGATTCCCCACCCTGGTTATTTATTCCAAGAGCCGCCAAGTGCGGCCCGAAGACCACACTGCTGAAGAATTAAGAAGTGTTTCGGATCTTATTCACGCCTGTCACGCTGCCACCGGCAATCAAGTACCCTGCAACGAAGAGTGGTATTACACCCCTCGTGACGCCAAAGTGTTAATGCCCTGGCATATTTTAATCAAATGGAGAACTAACAATTTGGCAGGTTTTGAAGGAGGAACCAAGATTTATATCAACCCCATCTCACCCATGGCCCAGAAAAACCTCTTGATCCCCAAATTAAACGAATTGCGTCAACAAGGAAAAATTAAAAATCTTATAATCGGTGATGAGTGCCCGTCCAAACCCAATCCACTTCTTTACGGCAAGAAATAAAACCAGTCTTTAGCGTAGAGTCGCGGTTCTGCAGCAAAACCCTGTTAAAAAACAGCCGCCCCGTGGTAATTTGCCTTTGGAACATTGTTTTCAAGGGATTTTGACAAGAAAACAGGCCTATCTGCAGTCTTAAAGACCTTTTGTGAGAATGATGAAAAAAAGGGGCAAGCGTATAATAAAAAAGCCTTAAATCACCGAACCGCGTTACGAAAAAGGTCTTATGGAAAAGTCAGTTAACGATGACAAAAAAGACATTGTAAAGTTAGCTCACATGTTTTTTCATAACGGCCAGTGGGATAAGGCCCTTCTCGAATATAAAAAAATTCTAGCTATCAACCCGGATGATCTGAACAGCTACAACACTTTGGGTGACATTTATGTTAAAAAACTTTCTCTGCATCTCGCTTACGAATCCTACAGCAAAGCCGCTTCTGGCTTTTTAAGTCGTGATCAAACCAGCAAAGCTCTTCAGATTTATAAAAAAATAACCCGGTTGGACAAGTCAAAACTCCCCGATGACGTTCGAAAACAGCTTAATTTTATCCAAGGTTATGTGAGTGTTGGGGATGCGTTAAAAGAAGAAAATATTGCAATTGCAATTGAGACCCTGGGTGAAATTTTAAAATTTCGCGCGGAAGATCCGGTGGCCCCATCACTTTTGTCCGAACTAGACAAAAAAATCACCCAAATGCCGCCGTCCATTCAAACCTATCAAATGTTGTGCCATACTTTTTTTAAAAACAACATGATCGAAAAAGCCACGCAAATGATCGAAAAGATCAAGGCTATTGATCCCCAAAACCCGGCGGTTCGTTTACACTCAGCAAAAGTTTTTATCAAGCAGGGTTCCGAAAGCGAAGCAAAAAAAGAATACTTGAATCTAGCCGCGCAGGCTTTTAAAGAGAACAATTTAGACCAGGCGTTAGATTACTCTCGAAGTGCCGTGGAACTGAAAAGTGTGGAAGCGCACTATATTTCGGGTTTAATTTATTTCAAACAGAAGAAATTTAAAGAAGCTGTGATCGAATTTGAAAAACTTCTCCGATTTAAAGTCAGTCATTTGGGTTCTTTGATTCATTTGGGCAAGTCTTTTGAGCATCTGGGTCAATTGGAAAAAGCCAAGGAGTTTTTTCATAAAGCTCTGACTGTGGATAAAAACAACCCAGAAGTGCAGGAAGCCTGGATTGAGTTTTGCGTAAAGAGCAATGATAAAGAAACGGTCATTCCCAACCTGATAGCTTTAATAGACAAAACCGTAACAAAAGAAAACGCGGAGCCAATAGCCAAGTTTTCAAAAATAATGATCAAGCTAGAGCCAAGTTTAGTTTTTTCACATATTAAATTAATAGCGGCGTTACAAGCCACAGGTGATCTTTACGGTGCCGCTGACGCTTACTGTGCATTAGCTTCAATATTCGAAAAACAAAACCAATTCAATGAAGCGACTCAATGTTTAGAAAAAGCCCTCGTACTGAATCCGGCCCATTCCGAAGAATTGGAAAAAGCATTAATCTGGATGAAGCAAAGAAAAATGCACATTGTTTCCATTCCATCGTTGAAATTGAACATAGAAGATCCAATTGTTGCGGAAAGTCCTGTCCCGATTGATGTTCCTCCAACTGTTACAGAAATCTGGCTACCCAATTATGGTTTTATTGAATCCCATAACCCAATTCCGGCTAAATCGGTTCCTCAAAATGCTTTTGAGACCCAAATGGCAATAGCCAGTACCTGTGTCCAACAAGGATTATTGAAAGCAGCCATTGAAATTTATCAGCAACTTTTGGAATCAAACCCTAATTCGGCAGAACTTCAAAAAAGACTTGTCGAAGTTCGTGATATTTACATAAAAAATTCAACAAATCCAAATAAGTTAAGAGATCAAGTGTTTTGAATCGTTTAATTCATATGAATTTCTGACTACTGCACCTTTCCTTACGTCCCTTGGTTTGACCGCAAATCCACTGTAATGGTTTAATAAAAATTTAAATTGGCCGTATAATTAGCCGCAATTGAAAAAAAACCCTTAGTTTAAAAGGTATTATGGAAACCTCAATTAATGAAGAAAAAAACCAACTTTTGAATACGGCTTACGTGTTAGCCGAAATGGGCGATTGGGAAAGGGCCATCGTCGATTATAAAAAAATTCTAGCCATCGACCCTGACGACGTTGACGCCCACCATGCTTTGGGTGATATCTATTTAAAACATAGTTTATTTCAATTAGCTTACGAATCTTACGACAAAGCTGCCCTGATTTTTTTAAGCCGCGGTGAAACCAACAAAGCCGTCTCCATCTTCAAGTTAATTACGGCGATGGACTCCTCCCAACTTCCAGAGGGTACACAAGCTCAAATCAATTACGCTCACGGCTATATCAAGATCGATCAGGTTTTAAAAGCGGATGAAATCGAACCGGCGATTGAACTGATAGGCAAAATTTTAAAGTTCCGCCCCCAGGACCCCATGGTTCAGTCTCAGTTGAAAACTCTGGAAGACAAAATCGATCAAATGCCGGTGTCGATTCAAACTTATCAAATGTTGGGAAACGCTTTTTTTAAGAACAACCTATTTGAAAAAGCCCGGCAGATGTTCATGAAAATTACCGAGATTGAACCTCAAAACCTGGATGCCCGCCAGCACTTGGCGCAGGCTTATCTCAAACAAGGCGCGACCAGCGAAGCTAAAAAAGAGTTTTTGAATCTGGCGGAAGAAGCTTATGCCAAAGGTTACATCGATCAAGCCTTTGATTTGGCTCAAAAAGCGATCGAACTCAAAAGCGTGGAGGCCCGTTACATTTCCGGTTTGATTTATTTTAAACAGGAGAAGTTTGAAGAAGCCGTAGTCGAATTTGAAACACTACTTCGGTTTAAAGTAAATCACCTCGGCGCGTTGATTTACTTGGGCAAAGCCCTGGATATGCTGGGACGGTTGGAAAAAGCCAGATCGACTTTTCAAAAAGCTTTAGAAATCGACAATGAGAGCCCCGAGGTTCAGGAAGCCTGGATTGAGTTCTGTGTCCGGGCAAAAGAGATCGATAATGCCATTCCCAATATGACGGCTATTCTGGAAAAAGCCGTAACCGGCAACAACGCCGAAATGGTCGTTAAATACGCGAAATTGATGATCCGATTAGAACCGGATAACGCCTCCACCCACCGAAAATTAATCGACTCGCTCGAAACACTGGGTGATCATCCCGGCACTGCGGAAGCCCTTTATCGATATGCCCTGCTTCTTGAAAGAAAGAAACTATTTAACGATGCGACCGAGTGTTTAGAAAAAGCGCTCGTATTGAGCCCCAACAACGCCCAAGTCATCGAAAAGGCTTTAGCCAGACTTGGAAAAACTGAAATAAAAACGAAATACGGCTCGGCCACCGAAACGGAAAATCCCATCGTTTTTAAAAATTCGGATTTCTGGGAAGGTTCTGACCCTCTTTCATCGGCATTCACTGAGGAGTTGAGTGAAGATAAGGATATTGATTCGATTGACGACCCCTTGAAACTAGCGAGGGTCTGCGCCCAAAAAGGCTTTTTGAAAGCCGCCATTGAAATTTATCAGCAGATTTTGGAAACCAATCCCGGTTCAGCGGAAGCTCGAAAGCACCTCGCTGAAGTCAGCGCCCTTTATTTGAAAAAACTAACCGGCTCAAAATAATTAACTTTTTCAAAAAATCGATTAAGCGTTTTCACTCAGCATTCCGATAAAACGCCAACGCGCTTTCTTCCTTGGCGTTCTCAACCGTCTCCCGATATAGCGCCAAATTATTCCAAACCTTAGCTTTGACTGGCTGGTTTTGACTCATCAATCCCAAACTCAAAATCTGGCACAAACTAACATCCTGCAAGCCTAGCTGATTGGCTTTTAAAGCCGAATGATAAGCATTTTCGGGATTAATGGATCCTTCCACTTGAGCTCGTTGCCGCCAACCCTCCGCAATGAACGGATACTTGGCAGTCCAATCCACCGCCAATTGATAAGCCTTCTGCTTGTCACCTTCAAAATCCGCTTTTTGAATCTCATAAAAACCTGATTCTTGTAGGCCCGGCACCTCGTGCAAAACCATAGGCTTGGCAGAAGGTGTTTGGGTGACTCGATAGACAAAGGTATTTTCGTATTCGGCCACCGGAAACATGAAATAACTCCAAAACCGCAAATATTCTTTTTCACTCATACCCTCTAACTGGTAATTCTTATTTCGGCCAAAGGAATGAATGGCCTCTTCCCGCGGATACAAAACAAAGAGGGCGCCTTCTTTTTTAAACCGCGCAACCAGGTCCTCGGCAGTTTTACAATCGCTGGCCCAGCTCAACAAGGTCGGCCTTTTCCAATAAAAATCTACATACGAGGTTCGTTGAAGCGGGTAGGTTTGAAACACTCCCAAAGCCACCACCTTGTCAAAGGAATCCGACTGGTTTTCGATGTCCCGGTAAGCCGCGAAGGTATCCAGATTAAAACCATAATTTCGTTCAAGCCGTTTAAGCGGGTCTTCCAATCCCAGCGCTGAAGCGTAAGGCGCCGTCGTGCTTAACTGGGCGCTAACGCAAAGCCATAGCGACAAAGCGCATCCCAAACCGAATGCGGCTTTAGCCCATTGGCCGTCTTCCTTTAGGGCTTTATCCCAAACCATCGCGGCCATCAAAACCAACACTAAAACCCCACCCGAAGCATGCCGCAAGCTGGTGCAAAAGAAAAACCATCCCGTTAAAAAGACACCCGTGAAGGTCAGCAAAAAAACCATAAAGCGGTCTTTAAAAATTCTTCCCCACCAGGGCAGACTCATCAACAACAGCGGTGTCCAGGCGGCGCCTACCTGGTTGTTTAGCGTAAAAAAATTATTCCACAAAAGCGAAACCCAACTCAAAACCGACAAACCTGCCGGCTTACCCGTGTCCTCTAAAAGACTGGATTCCATGTGAGCGTTATAACCCGGAGGTCCGCCGAGCCACTGAGTCGCCAAAGGGTACAAAGGATTGCCATTGGCGAATTCGTTTCGTAAAACCCAGGGCAGCATGGGCAAGAACAATAAAACAGCCGCTGGCAAAAAACGGGAACCCCATCGTTTATGTTTAAAGTTGTGATAAATCAAAAGTACATCGCNNAAGCCACAATCGCCAAAACCGCGGTGTATTTAATCGAAAAAGCCGCGCCCAAAAAGAAAGCGCAAAGATAAACCCAACGCTTTACCTTGGGCTGTTTATAAAATTGCCAAAGGCAATACAAGGCCAACACTTCGTAAAAAGCCAAAAAACCTTCCACGTACCCCCAGGCAAAGAGCGCCAAAAATAACGGACAGCTCCAATAGACCCACTGTCCTACCCGGTTGGAAAAACCATTTTCCTGGGCGATCACCCAAACCAGATAGGCTGTCAGCAAAGCGGATAAACCACTGAGAAACTTGGCAAGAGTTTCGCCTCCCAAACACCAAAAGGCCGCCAGTAAGGTTTCAACAAACTTCGGCATGTCGCCCGTGTGGTTGGTCCAGTGAAAGGGTATTTGATGAAGTCTGGCGGCTTCTTCCGCAAAGCGAAAGTGGTCGAGAACCGCGTCCCAAATGATGGGCGGGGATAAATACTCAAAACCCCAAACCAAAGCCACCAACCCAAAAGGAAACCAAAAGCCCGCCCCGCTCGTTTTCGCCTTATAGGACTTCCAAACATCATTAAGCTCAAGAACTCCAGGGATAAATCCAATTACAAAAAACAAACCAACTACGAATTGAGTTAAAAGGTCATTAACACCTAGGGCAAAACAGTAAAACGAAAAGAAACAAAGAGCGACCGCCCAGGCCGCTAAATCAACTACAAGTCCGTCGAGAGAGCTTAATAAACTACAGCGAATCCAGCGGACCCAACCGAAGAATCCGAGACCAATGGGAATGAGCCACAAAAGAGCCTCAGCTTTTTTAAGCCCCAGAACCGGAAAAAGCGAAAGATCCCACTGGGTGTCTTTCAACATTTGGAGAGAGGGAAAAAACGCCGAAGACTTCATGGCATAAACAAACAGGCATAGCAAAAATAACGACCCAATACTTTTCTTCAAAGATTCACCTTTTCACAGTCCAATAGCGCTTTGATTGACAATCAAAAGTCGAGAAGTATAATACGCCTTCTTCTAGGGGCGACATCGCCCTAAAAAGCCCGGGTGGTGAAATGGCAGACACGTACGCTTGAGGTGCGTATGGGGNNAACCCGTGGGGGTTCGAGTCCCCCCTCGGGCACCAATTTTTTCATTACATCTTTCGCGTAAAACCACAGGTTTTATGCGACCAAAACAGAGAAATTGGTAGTACTCAATCACAGATTGATGCACACCATTTTTTTGATTTTTAAACGCAAAAGGCCGTGAAATCGTTAAGGTTTCACGGCCTTTTTTATTTTCAGAATTTAGGAATTATTGTCCCAACTTCCCCTTTAACGCCAACGCATCCGCGTTATCCGACTGACAGGATAAAGCGATCTTCAAGTAATAAGCCGCATCGCTATTGCGCTTCATATCCAACAAGGTCGAAGCTACCGCCGTGTAATAGCCGGACCGCATGACCGCAAAATCTTTACCCTTCACGCCGTTTTTTTGGGCTTCTTTGAAGAAGGCATTAGCCTTTTGACCCAGAACCGCGATTTGATTTTTTTGAATCAGTTGCGGCACTAATTCTGTCTTTAACCGGGCAAAGGATTTATTGGCGTCAAAGGGTTCATCCCACCAGCCCGTGGGCAAAGGATGGCTGACCGCAATAGCTTTGGCCACTTGAGGAACAGCAGTCGGCGTCGGCTGCAGAATCGAGTCCCCAGCCCATCCCGCCACACCTTTATACGTATTTTCGGCAAAGAGGTTTTTGGTTTTGTCCCACATAAAAACGTGCTCTGCCGAGTTGGTATCCTTGGGGGTCGCTTTAGCTGATACCAAAATAGTTCCGTTTACGGTGCCGTCGATAAACTGGGCAAAAACCTGGGGTGATTGAGCGTCCAACACCTGCCGGATTTGGTTATTCACGCAGGCATAACCCCGAATGACCTGGTTCCCTTTCAAATCATCCCTTAAGACAACCAAAATCGGACTCTTCAAATCCGTTTCGTTCAAAAGCCGCACCCATACAATGGGGCCGCCTTCGTCTTGCAGGGCTTTAATATATTTTTGCGTGTAAGCGTCGAAAAAACAAATGGCCAGGGTTTGGTTATGGGGTTTATCCAATTCGCTCACGGGAGCTGATTGACGATAAATGGAAACGACATCTTTCTGACCTAGTCCGCGAAAATCCTCAAAAGCAAAAAGTCCTTTGCTTTCAATTTTTCCGTCATCTCCCAGCCACGGAATGTTTTCCAAAAGATGGTCCGGCGGCAAAATAGAATTGACCAATTCAGTTTGGGCCATAGCCTTGCCGGCAATCACCAACACCACTAACACCAGTATTACTTTTAAATTATTCATCACAGTCTTCATTGACGATTCCTTTTTATCTTATCCAACCAGCCGTTCGATAAGCCTCGACGGTCTTTTGAATTCCAGCTTCTATACCCACCTTGGGTTTGAACCCCAATTCTTGACGAAGCTTCGTATTCTTGCAAGCCCAACCAGGCACTTGAGCCTCTTTCATTTTGTCACTGCTGACAATCGGGGGAAGAATGGATTTACCCGTTAAATTAGCTATGAAATCCCCTGCCGAAGCCACCATCTTCACCAATCCCAGCGGAAGCTTTAGGGTGACATAGGACTTATTCAACGCTTTGCCAATATAAGCCGTAATGTCGCCCCAATGATAGCTTTGGCCGTCGGATACAAAATAGCTCTTACCTTCCGCTTTTTTCGAATGAGCGGCTAATAAGATGGCATCGACTAAATCATCCACATAAACAAAACTTATCTTTTGGGTATCAGCCCCGCCAATCACCACTAATCCGCCAGCCACCATTTTAAAATACTCGAAAATGTCTGTTTCACGGGGGCCATAAACCGCCCCCGGCCTTAAAACCGTCACAGGATAGTGTTTTTTATAAGAAAGCGCGATTTCTTCCCCCATCAGTTTGGTTTGACCATAAAAACTAACCGGTTTGGGAACAGTAGTTTCATCAATAGGGCCTTTTTCGGTTGAAGGTCCGGCGGCGGATAAAGAACTGACATACACCAAACGCTTCACTTTATTTTCAGCGGCGGCCTGGCAAACCTTGCGGGTCCCTTCGGCGTTCACGCTGCGATAGGACGAAAAGTTTGACCCTCTTAAAATTCCCGCCAGATGATAAACCACCTTAACGCCCTTCATGGCTTTGCGAAGAGATTCTAAATCAGTCACATCTCCGTAACATATTTCCATGTTAGTGGTTGGCTTAAAAGGTAATTTGCTGGTGGATCGAACCAATAATTTTACTTTTACATTTTGACGGGCCAAGGCTTCCACCAAATGGCCGCCCACAAAACCACTGGCCCCCGTCACCAGGGCAGGAGATAAAAATTTCATTCGGTGCATGCCAACCTTCTTCATAAAAAATTTAAAGAGGTCGGTATAGCGCCGATCTCCTCGTTATTTATTTGATTGATGAATCGGTGCATGCCGTCTCTCTCATTAAAAAATAAAAAGAAGTCGGTAAAGCGCCGATTTCCCTTAATTTAGGCCAAATAGTTTGATAACACTCCGTAACGTCCACTATAATGCCCGAGCTTTAGCAGGTTGCTGAAGAGCATTTTGACACCTATTTCCCCGGGCATTATGCCTGTTTTGAGTGTGCCTTGGGGCAAAAACACACTGGTCTAAACTTTATACATAGAGGCAACATGGACATTTTTGAAAAAGCTAATATTTGGACGGCCGCGGACGATGTTCGCAGCACGGGTCTTTATCCTTACTTCCGTCCCAACACCTCCCAGATGGGTACAGAGGTCACCATCGGCGGCAAAAAAATGATCATGGTTGGTTCCAACAATTACCTGGGCTTGGTCACCCACCCCGAAGTGTTGGAAGCCATGATTAACGCGGTCCGTAAATATGGCTCGGCCTGCACTGGTTCCCCCTTCTTAAACGGCACACTGGATATCCGAGTCGAACTGGAAGAAAAATTGGCCGACTATGTTCACATGGAATCAGCTCTTATCTATTCAACGGGCTTTTTAGCCAATCTGGGCGCTTTGTCCACCATCGCTACCCGGGGCGATTACATTATTTCTGACCGGGAAAACCATGCCTCCATCGTGGACGGCCAAAAACTCTCCTATGCCAAGACACTCAAATACGAACACAACAACATGGAAGACCTTGAAAGACTTCTGGCCAACCACCAGGACAGCCCCAAACTGATTGTGACCGACGGGGTATTTTCCATGGGCGGCGACATTTGCGATTTGAAAAAAATCGTTGAACTCAAGAAGAAATACAATGCCCGCTTAATGGT
>PLFD01000036.1:18682-19168 GCA_003136635.1 candidate division FCPU426 bacterium
GCTGCGGTGTTAAAAAGCCTCGAAATTATCAAACGCGAACCCGAACGCCGTGAAAGACTCTGGGTCATCATCAAAAAGATGCGCAAAGCTTTTAATGATATGGGCTGGAACACGCTTAATACGAATTCAGCCATTATTCCTCTGATGGTGGGCGACAACATGAAAACCTTCTCCATGACTAAAGAACTGGGCGAAATGGGCGTTTTCGCGACCCCCGTGGTTTCCCCCGCTGTTCCACCGGACAAGACATTGATCCGTACCTCCTACACCTCTACCCATACCGACTCGCAGTTAGATCACGTCTTGGAAAGTTTTGAAAAAGTTGGTAAGAAATACGGTGTCATCCCATCGGGCGTGACGGTTTAACCAAAGCTTAACCCCGCTCGTAAAAAAGCCGGGTAGACTTCACAACGTTTCATAAACCGGTTATTTCCCCGCCGGCTCAAAATAAAATCAGGAGAAACAAATGGCTGTCACCATTAAGCC
>PLFD01000036.1:19211-19606 GCA_003136635.1 candidate division FCPU426 bacterium
TGGAGCGAAAAAACAGGTTTTTTCGGCTGGTTTGAATGTATTAATGACGCTTCCGTCGCCCAGGCTCTTTTTGCCAAAGCGGAGCAATTTCTTAAAAGCGAAGGAATGACCCAGCTGCGCGGTCCCTCTAGCTTTACTTCGAACGACGATTACTTCGGTTTTCTTTTAGAGGGTTATGATTCCCCTGCCCGCATCGCCATGACCTACAACCCGCCCTATTATCATGAATTAGCGGCTAAGTCCGGTTACGCCAAAGCCAAAGATCTTTACGCCTGGTATCTCTCAGCCCAAATCGAACTACCCGAACGCATTGTGAAAATTGCCGAACGCACCAAAAAGCGCGAGCGTATCACCATCCGCCCCCTCAACATGAAAAGGCTCTATGAAGACGCCGC
>PLFD01000034.1 GCA_003136635.1 candidate division FCPU426 bacterium
AAAAATTATTGTCCCCTCAGGGTTCCCGTCGTGGACAACCGCCAACCAATGTTGACAACTAAAATAAACAAATCACATAAAGAAGAAAAAATACACAAAATGGGACAATTAACAGAAACAAACCAATCTTTATATATTTACGAATTATTAATTTTAATTGCAACACTTCTTGATCTTCGTCATCGACCGGTCCAAAAACATAGCCAAAAAATTTACTTCCATTTCTACGGTAAATCTTTTTCCCGAAAACAATAGTTTCATTTTCACGAAGCTCATTCCACCTTTCCGACTTATTAGCAATCAAGAAGTGTTTGAGTTTTTCAGAGTAAGAAAGACCAACAAAACACAAAACCCAACCAAGAACGAATGCAGGACAAACAATATACAGGCTGTAAATTTTTTGAAAATCATGCAATAAGTTCATATTTATAGTTCCGTGAGTTGGACTCGAACAGTTTTGCTACCATGTCTTGTCCACGACGGGTCCCCATCGTGGACAGCATTAGCGGTAGCCGGGGTATTTACTTATCTTGAAGAACGTACCAATCAACCAGAAAGGTTTCACAAAACGCATTGATCTTATAGAAAGCCTTCCATGCGTCGAAATAATCAAAGTCGCCTTTTACGCTTTCGATTTCATTGACCGCCTCAAAAAAGGTGGCACGCCGCGAAGTTTCCTTAAGGTTCTCTGCCGATAAAGAAGCCACGATGTCAGCCGAAAGACCTTTAAGATTATCACTCCAAGCTTGATTTTCTGCATTCAACTCCGACCCGATGAGGTCAGCGATACGGTCATTCAATTGGAGTTCCTCTATCTTTTCCGGTTCTGTATTTGCCACGCCTGAAGCACCGGGGTGTTGGTAGTACCACGCTTGATGATCCTTTAGGACTTGCACAGATGGGAACGTGGAGTTCTCCGCAATAGTACCACCTCGAGTGTGACGGTATAGGTCTTGGTGAGTATGAAAGGCTGGAGCAGCGTAGACTACAAGCGCTCGATTCCTAAGCTTGTTCCAAACCGTTTCCAGTGCGACTTGTTGGTCTTCATCTATTTTGAAATGCCAATGGGGGCCTTGAATTCCATTCTCACGAAGTAGCTTGCGTGCTCCGCGATTCCATTCGGAACGTTTAGCCTGAATAAAGAGGTTCAAGCGGAACGTCGGCAGACGGTTGGTCGTCCTACGAAGGAACCATCTTCTTGGCCACCGATAACGGGACAAAGCAGCGCCCGGCAAAACTCTTCTGAACCTATGCAGATTGAATATCCACTCTTCTTCTAGAAGCATTGCATAGTCAATACCTATGTGCTGCTCAAAGACTTGGCCAGGAGACCAGATGTTTCGATTTCCGGTGAGTTGATTGTATAGCGGGCCTTCATATTCTTTTTCTTCGAATTCAGCTTTCCCCATTTGTGGCTCCCGGTTAAAGATGAGCTATTCGATCTGCACCTTGGTCATCATGAACTGTTGGGACATATCGGCCTGGTTCTGGAATTGGATAATATCGCCAGATTTCAGATTTAACCTCGTTCTTTTTTTGCTATTTATATGCCTCGTTTTATTGTCCACGATGGGTCCTCGTTGTGGACAACCTTATTCAGCATTTCCAACTTATTAAACGGAACAAAGGCTAACCCATTTGTTACTTTTCAAAAAAGAACAGGTCTTAACTCTTAGCCCTCTTCATAAATAGCTGCCGCGATAGAATTGTAAATACTTTGATTGTTACGAACATTCTCTAAAAAATGAGAACCTGAAATAGTGGCCACAGGTTCCAACGTTTCCGTACTGTAGACCCTACCAGATACCCCATTTATCCCATAAATGTAAACCATTCGCTTTTGATCGCGCGATAAATAAACTTCGTCGGCAGAACCTTTAAAATCGATCTCTAAGGTCTTGACCAGATAGCAATCACCATTTTTGATATATCGAAACAATTTCACCCGTGAATCGCCCCCACCTTCGTACTCAGCAGTACGTTCGAATAAAAAATACCCAGTTCCATCCTTTAAGATCATGGGCATCATGAAGGTTGAAGAGCTGTCTTTATAGTCAATATGCCCATGGAAATGCGCGGTTTTGTTTTTAGGTTCGAATGTTTGAGCGTGGATCTCATAGGAATTGGTCTCGCAACTTTTAACCTTCACGATCAACTTCCATGGTTTATGACCACCCCACATACCCTGATTCGTATCAAGGCCCTTCGTTTCAATAATGATATCGGGGCTCCCCGGTGTTGGCTGGGTCGCAATGACTTTTTCAGAATCACAAAAAACCGTTTTTGAAAACAAAACAAAAAAGAAGCAGAACGCGATAAGCATCATTTTTTTCATAGTAAATCCTCCAATTTCCATTCTCTTGACGAATGGCCACAATCAAATGATTCAGCGTCATAAAACACAAAGGTGTCAGGCCTCCTGACCTCACTCAAGCTATGTCAGGCAGACCATTTTAAATTTTATCGTAACTGAGTACCCAAGCAATTATGTAATTGTAGATCCAACATTAACCATTTTTCCCTGTCCAATGCGGCTCCCCGTCGTGGACAAGGTTTATTTGTGATTTCAATAGTTAGGTTCAACAAATCCCAAATGATGTGCCAAATGATAGGCGTGTAATTTTTCATACTGTTCCTTATTCATACAGCCATAAAAAGGATCATCAAACATGGGGCCATTATATTTCTTAAAATTCTTAATGGCTTTCAAGATACGGTTCAAGGCCGACCTCTCATTTGCCTTTTCCCGTTTTTTTAAAATAGCCGGATACCTTTGACGAGCGGGAATAAACCCATTCTTCAGGATCTTTTTTAGAACAGAAGGACCAAAAAACTTACGGAACAACCAAGGAACTTTACGTTTGTAACCTAATATGGAACCTTCTATATCCGCCGAGCAATGATCGAGAATTTGATAATAAGTCCATTTCCCAACGATCTTATAATCCTTAGCTTTATTAAGAACCTTGAGCTCTTTCACCGCATCATTCAGATTTTTAAAACGAAGTTTCCTCACCGTCTCTCCTTCTCCTACAAACTATTACCGTTAGACACTCCCGAAAGCATTTGCTTTTGGTTTTCTTACTTGTCCAATACGGGTCCCCGTCGTGGACAACCAGAAATACGTTTTATGCCTCCAAAACCTTAGGCACTCTTTTTTCCGTGGGAAAGCTCTCGTTCGAAGACAATTTTCACGCCAAAAGCATGAAGTACCTTTTCAAGGCTTGAAAGGGTTGGATTACCCTTTTCAGAAAGCATCGTGTAAAGGGATTCCCTGGCTAGCTGGGTTTCCTTTGAAAGCTTTTTCATACCCCCAAGGGCGTCGGCCACGTTTTTCAATGCTTTTAAAAAGTACTTGAAGTCGCCAGTTTCCCAAGCGGCGTTAATGTATCTAACCCGCGTTTTGAGGTCTTTAAGTTCTTCAAATAAATATTCTTTATGGTCAATCAATCCAAATTTCATTTTAAGCTCCCTTTAAAAGCCGCCCAAAGCCGGGTGGCTTTCTTAGAATCACTATCCTGATTGTCTTTCTCGCCCCCACAAACCACGACGATAATGGCTCCCTTGTGGTAGCCGTAATAAACCCGGAAACCTTTTCCGTAATGAATCCTTAACTCCCAAAGGCCCCCGGTTTTTGGCAGATCATGATGATCCCCAAAATTCCCATCCTCCATCCGGTCTACCGCAGTCCGAATCAGGTCCTTGGCGGTTTCGTCTTTTAAGCGGCGGTGCCACTCCTTGTATAAAACTTTACCGTCTTCCTCCAAATATTTAACTTCAAAATGGCGCTTTTCCATGTTTGTCCAAGTGTAATATATATATTACGTTTTGTCAAATCGCAACCAACAGCTGGGTTTATTGTTGTCCGCTATGGGTCCCCGTCGTGGACAACCCAAATCCTTCATCTACGGAAATAAAGGGGTCAACATTCATCACCTTTGAAAATCCCCTTTTAGACCTGCCCAATTTTACCCCGTTACCAAATCATTTTTGTGGAAAAGGAAAGTTCAATTCTTCACCAACATAACCTTTTCAAATCCCCGGCACAGCGTCCTTCCCCTCCAGAATCTGGATGGACGAACCCTCAAAGGCCTTCCCCACCGGCTCGGCCTCGCCGCCTAAATGACGTTTCAAAAAGGCTTCGGTGACCGCCATAAAAGCCAGATTGTTTTCGGGCCGGGCGAAGCCGTGGCCCTCGTCCGGGTAAAGGGCGTAGGTGACGGGAATGCCTTTGTCCTTCATGGCCATCACAATCTGGTCCGACTCGGCCTGCTTGACCCGCGGGTCGTTGGCGCCCTGGGCAATCAACAAGGGTTTTTTGATCTTCTCCACATAGTTCAAGGGCGAGCGTTCTTCCAGTAACTGCTTGCCCTCGGGTGTGCGGGGGTCGCCCATGCGGGAATAAAACAACTGGAGCCCCGAAGTCCAATAGGGCGGGATGGAGGACAAGAGGGTGTTCAAGTTGCTGGGGCCTACGATATCCACTCCGCAGGCGAAAAAGTCCGGCGTGAAGGTTAAGCCCGCCAGGGCGGCATAGCCGCCGTAGGAACCGCCCATGATGGCGACTTTGGCCGGGTCCGCGATCTTTTCCTTAACCGCCCATTCCACCGCGTCCAGCAGATCGTCATGCATCTTGCGGCCCCACTCGAAGTTGCCCGCGTTCACGAATTTTTTCCCGAAGCCGGTGGAGCCCCGGAAATTGACGGACAAAACCGCGTAACCCCGGTCGGTCAACAGCTGGTGATAAGGATTAAAACCCCAGCCATCCCGGGCCCAGGGCCCGCCGTGAACCAAAAGCACCAACGGCAAAGGTTTTTCGGGTTTATCGCCTTTCACTTCTTTGGGTAAGGAAAGATAGCTGACCATCTTCAGCCCGTCGCGCGAATTCAAAACCACCGGCTTCATCGGGGCCAGGGGCGTTCCCGCCAGGGCCTTGCGGCTCACCATGAGAAACTGAAGTTTTTGATTTTTGCGGTCGTAAAGATAAAAAGAACTGGGGCCGTCATCCTGAAATTCCCTAACCACCCATTTTTGATCATCCTTCGTGCGGCTGGAAATTTCAAAATCGCCATGAAGTTCCTTGGCCAGAAAATCAAAATCACCCTGAAGCATGGGCTCGAGAACCTTCCAGGTTTTGCGCTCATCAGTAAAAGTCACCGCTTCCAGTTCCCCGGTCAGGGAGTTGGTTAAAATGCCTCCCACGTCGGTGCGGTCGTCGGCGATAACCAATTCCCGGGAACCTTTTTTCAAATCGTAGCGGTAAAGGGCCCCGGTGTCGCGGCCCGCGCTGTCCGTGAAAAAAAGGCTTGAGCCTGATTGGTTAAAACCCTTGGGCCCGGTGGCCATGACATCTTCCTCTTTAACCTCCAGAAACTTTTTGGTTTCGCCTTCGGAGGTGATTTCGAAATAAGTGATGCTCCCGTCGGGATTGTATTGGGCCGTCATGCGCAGTTTCAGTTCAAAGTCTGTCACGAAGCCCAGGTAACCCTTTTCGTTGCGGAAAACCTCGGTCAGTTGGCCGGTGGCGAGATCCAAAAGATGGGCGTCGTGGAAACGCTCATCGCGGTTGTTCAAACCGACCAGCATCTTGCCCGGCTCATCCCAGGAAACCCCCAGCACTTCAACCGTGGTTTTAGGGAAAGGCGTCAAATCCCGAACTTCCCCGCCTTCGACCGGAAGAATATAGAGATGCCAGTTCTCGTCACCGTCCTTGTCCTGGACGTAGAGTAAATTTTGACTGTCGAGGGTCCAATCATGGCTGCGGATGCCGCGCTTTTTGTCCTGGGTGATGACCTTGGCTTGGTCCAGTTGGCCCGCTGGGGCCAGCCAGACGTTCAAAACCCCCTCCGAGGGGGCGATATAGCTGATCCACTGGCCGTCGGGGCTGATTTGAATTTGGGACACGTCCGGGTTTCCAAACAACAGCTGGCGGGGGATGAGGTTGGGCATAAGGCTCCTTTTGGGTTTGCGACAGAAAGACGATGCGGATCAAATTATGGCCGGGAATGGGGCCGAATAGAAGGAGATATGGAGCCTTTTAGAAGCCCTTTACTGCTCAGTAGTGGGCCAATTTGGTTTTTTTAGATGTCATTGCGAGAAGTGTGCCGCAAATAGCGGCACGGTAACGATGAAGCAACCCCAGTTTAAATACGGGTTTGACCAACCGCTTGGATGTTGGCTAAAGCCTATTAAACTGGGGTTGCTTCCTCGTCACCAGCCCCCTACTCAGGGGCTACTCCTCGCAATGACATAAAAAAGATACAAACATACCTACAACCCAAAACCGTCTTGACAGAAAATTCGCCCTGAATTTAAAATATTACCGATTTTGGGGATAGATAGGCCGGGATTCCTATTGGCATTTTCCGAAAACCTATTGGCATTTGGCCTATTTCCTATTGGCATATACACATTATCCTATTAGTATTTTCCAATTTCGGGTAAAAACAGCCAATTTTCCTATTGGCATAAATTTAACTTCCTATTAGCATTTACAGATTTCCTATTAGTATTTTATAGGCCGCCTATTGGCATTTTGAAATCGAATGGCCATAACTCTTAATTTCAGAGGTCTGATATGGGCAATTTAATACCTGAATCCCTGGTTTGGCTTGATCAAATTGAAAACCTGAAAGGTAAAACCCGTAAAGAATGGCGGGCCGAACTTAAAAAGGTCCACGATCTCAGCTCCAGCCAGATAACTAATCTTATAGCCGTCAAAACCTGTTTTGGCCAAACTGCCTTTGACAAAGTCAGACAGGCTGAAAAAGCTAATCCGTCGTTTATTCTCTCTTTGAATAGCGCCATGGCCCTGGCCGGCTTTAAAAAAAGGGTGGCCGACCTATCGGGGGCTCTCCATGCAGCCCTGGACATTACCCTGGCCCGCCGGTTGACCACCAAACAGATCAAAAAGCTCGTGAAGTGGATTATCAGCGGTAAACCCGCCTCGGAATTCGACCCTAACGCAAAGGAAGACAAAGGCGTAGAAAAGGCGGATGAAGACCAAACCGGCAAAGCCAGCAGGTTAGACCTTAATAAGTTGTTAGGACTGGTCAATCAAGCCATTGCGGAAGAGGCTCAAGGGAAAGGCACTGTCGCGCTGAAAAAACTGGAAAAGTACCTTCGAAGCCTCAATTCCTCATCCCTGCCGGATACCCCTCAAAACACATCGGGTTCCAAAAAGAGCTTTACCGAGACCATTCTGCTGGACTGGCTGGCGGATATCAAAATCATCCAAAAGATCAAATCCAAACTCAAAAAAGGCCAAGATATCACCAAGGGCGAAGTGGCTTTCTTATGGCTCCATAAGGGCGGTGAAATATTAGGTCATCTGGCGAAGTTCATCTTAAAGTTGTTTAAACCCCTTCTCAAACTCTTGCATTGGTTCTGGAAGCAGGTAGAAGAAGCTCTTAAAGTTTTAGGTCTCTATAAATACATTAAGGCCATATTTACGTTAGTTGTTTTGGTTGCGGTGATCTGGTTTACCTGTGAGGCTCTTCACTATGGGGTTTTGCGCCCGATAGAACTAGCCTGGTCGAAGATTCCCTGGGGTCTGTTAAAGCACGAGGAGCCGGTTACTCCCGATGTTTCTTCGACCGGGATTACCGCGGCTTCCCCAACCGTTAGCAGTTCGGAGTTAAAGCCTAAAACTACTAACTCCTCACTTCCAACTTCTAACACACCTTCACACCCAGCGCCAGTCGTATCGTACCAACCCTCTATTCCCTTCCAGCCGTCGGTGGAAGACCCCAAACTACTCCAATTTGAAATTGAGGCGATCAGGGAGAAAGGTTACGTGAGGGATTTTTCGGTTACGCCGGACCATGGTATTCCCCCCGACGTTGCCGTCAGCCGTATAGGAGACCTGACCAACCCGGATAAATACACCATGATGATCGGCAAGGATAAGCAAGTCGTTTCCTTGGTGAACGCCAACACGACCGGCCTGACGATTTCCTACAAAAGCACGGACCCTTTCGGCGTTTTGACGGGCGGCTCCGGTCCCGTGAATTACCTTTGGGAAGACATGAAAGCGATCCATGTGAGTGAGATTGACGTCGAAACGGATAGTCCCGTTACGGTTTATCAAATTTCGGCCATCGCGGAAGGAGCCAAAATCCCGCTGACCTTTCAATGCGCTACCACGGCGAACCTTCAGCATCTGGTTTCGGCGCTGGAATATTTCATCCGCAATTCCCGCCTCGCCCACGACGCCCAACCAGGAGGTCTGCCCTATCCCTATCAAGGTTTGGTGTTAACCAACGATGGCGTGGTGGAAAAGCTTTGGGCCGGCAGCCTTATGGATAAAGCGGGCGTGCAATTGGGCAACCACTTTTGGAGCATCGGGACGATCACGTCTGAAAAACAGGGCAAGGATGATTTGGAAGCGGGTTTGCGGTCGCTGCCGGTGACTTTCTTCGAAACTTCCGCATCGGAATGGAACAGAGCCATGCTCGCCCGCAACCCCAGCCAAGCCAATAGCTTTAGACCCAAGTTAAGAAAGATTGTTTTAAATGGGCTTTAAAACAAGTTACCCTGTTCACGACCACTGACCATCGCTGCGATGCGGGGGTTTCCCCGTCGTGGACAGCTTAAAATCCATTACACATCGTCCGAAGTGTAACGGCCACCATCGTCACCACGCCTTGGCCTGGAGGCCATCCACCGGAAACCCGGATTCAGCCCATTCTTTAATGCCGCCCGCGTAGCCCTCCGCTTTCAGCCCGGCCTGCGCCAAGGCCGAGGCGGCTTCCATGAAATGACGGCAGGGAAAGCCTGAACAATAGGTAATGAAAAACTTGTCCCTGCCGTATTTTTCCTCAACCTCTTGGACAAATTTTTCAGACCGGGTACCCGCCAGGGGCATGCTGTCGGAGCCCTTGATTCGCAACAAGTCGTAATCTGTTTTGGGCAGGACGTCGAGGACCACCGTGTCTTTTTCCTTCATCTTTTCGAGAATTTCTTCCTTGGTGATGGCCATGACTAGTCCTTTTCCGCCAGCATTTCTTTGAGGGCGCTCAAAAAAGGCCCGAATTCCCAATCCCCGTTATAACGAATGCCATTCACAAAAAAAGTCGGAGTTCCGTTCACCCCGCTCCGGACACCACCCTCAAAGTCCGTTTCGACCCTTTTTTCTACTGAGGCTTTTCCTCCCGCCTCGTTCCGGGCCTCCACATTGAGCCCCAGTTGCCCCGCGTAATCGCCCAGACTTTTCCTATCTAGGTTTGCCTGTTTCTCGAAAAGCAGATCATGCATCTCCCAGAATTTTCCCTGAATGGCCGCCGCTTCCGCCACCTTGGCCGCATTGAGCGCGTTGGGGTGAACTTCCGAAAGGGGAAAATTGCGGAACACAAATTTCAATTTGTCTCCGAGTGCCTTTTGAAGACGCTTCACCATAGGAAAAGCGAGACCGCAGTCGGGACATTGGTAATCACCGTACTCCACCAGCACCAGAGGCGCATTGTCCGGGCCCTGGGAATGATCTTCTATCGAAACCGGGATTTTGAGTTTGGGGGATGTCATGCTTTCTCCTAACGCTTTCAATATCCCGTCCGCGCCCGGATTCACTCCTACCGGGGACAGGTAACTCCACTGGATAATCCCTTCCCCGTCGATGACGAAGAGGGCCCTTTCACTAGTGCCCTCATGGTCTCGGTAGGCTCCGTAAAGTTTGGCCACCGCCCCCTTGGGCTCAAAATCCGAGAGGATGGGAAATCGGTACTTTCGTTCCTTGCCGAATTCCAGGTGGCACCAGATGCCATCCACTGAAACACCGATCACCTCGGCATTATGCTTTTTGATCATGGGCAGCACTTCGTTATAGAGCGCTAGTTGGTCGCCGCAGACCGGGCTCCAATCCGCCGGGTAAAAAACCAACACCACATTTTTACCGCGAAACTCTGACAGCGAAACCTTTTGGTCCGGCGTAGAAGGCAGTGAAAATTCAGGCGCCCGGCTTCCTTCTTTCAAGATAGCCATGATGTTCTCCTTTAGGGTAGTGACTCGGTTTCAATTTCGAAGTAGCGGCCGTTGTCCAAATCGGCAAGCAGGCGTGGCTGAGCGGGTTCCCAGCCGAGGGTCTGGCGGGTGATGAGGTTGGTCGCCGGGAGGTCCAGCGTAACCAAATTCGCGAGGAACCCAAAGTATGCCGGCAGCATCAGTACGTCTGCGGGAATGCTCACGGCCGGCAGACCCAGCCGGCTGCCAATGGCCTCGGCGATCTCGCGAAAACGGATGCCATCGCCCTCAATCCCGTGCCAATTTTTACCAGCCGGACCCTTCTCCAGCGTTCCCGCCATGGCGACGTTACGACTCGTTACCTCAACGGCGTGTCCGGCCTTGGCGGCAAGGCTGCCGATCGCTGCGGCCATGCCGCCTGATCCAATGATGCTGATAGTGCTCATGTGCCGTCTCCTCGTGAATTGGGTGGTGATTTTACAAATCGTTTCGTGTGGTATCGGTCTGATAGGTAACTGAACATATCCGGGGCCACGCCTTTTTTTCAGAGAGCTTTTGGTTCCGGCGGCGAATCATTTACTCCAAAATCCCTTGATTTTTCTTTTGTAAATCGGATGGCCGAAAAAGGTGTAAATGGAGTGGCTCCAAAAAACGCTCATCACGATTAACACGATCACCAAGATAATTACAAAAATGGTCATGTGGTACTGCCACAGTTTGTGAAATCCCCAACGGTGCCCCAAATACTGCCCCACCAGGGTATAAAGCAAAGCGTAGCCGACCGAACCGGTCAGGTTGAAAAAAAGAAAAGGCTTCAGCGGTGTTTTCCCGATTCCGGACAGAAGACCGATGACGGGATGAAGGACGGATACAAACCGGGCGAAAAAAACACCTTTGGCGCCGTATCGTTTGAAAAAATGCTCCATATAGCGGAGTCTTTTGTGGGTTATTTTCAGCCAATGAATATTTTCCAATAAATGCGCGCCATAGCGGCGTCCAATGGCATAACTGCAAGTCGAGCCTAAAAAACAAGCGACAGCGGCAGTGCCGGCGGTTCCCCATAAGGTGAGGGTTCCCGTTCCTACCAGAAATCCCGCGGCCAAAAGCAGTGTGGTTCCCGGTATGGGCAGTCCGAAGTTGTTTAAAAACAACACGGTGAAGATCGCGGCGTAACCATAGTTCACCAGTAAAGTATGCATCCATACGGCCATGAATCATTCTCCCGCAAAGGGCTGCTATAAAACCTGATCAACAACATGAAATCAAATTGAAAGGGATTATCTTCTGAAATAAAAAACCAGACCGGTTCCGGGAGGAACCAGTCTGGTCAGTCAATCCAGAGCTTTAGACTCTTTATTGATCAAAGCTTAACGATCCCAGTCATTACGATCTTCATGCCACGCGTGATGCGCGCGCCAGCTGTCATCGTAATCGTGGTCATAATGCCATCTCGGTCCGCGAACTTCAGCGTAGCAACCCGTATTGAATGTGGCCATGCCCGTCAACAAAACAACGTAAAGAGCCAAAATAATTTTTTTCACTTTAACCTCCCGCAAATTCGGCCGACTCATGTGTCAGTCGTTTTTTGTTCTTTGTTTCGGGTTTATATAAAGCTNNCCATAAAGCAAGGAAGGTGCCAGCTGATGGATTCTAAAAACTCTGGATTAAAAGCAGATAAACATTTTTTGACTTATCCCTTCTATCAAAATGATATTTTGATTTTTCATTTTGATTCGGCACGCCAGTTCATGAAGAAAAAATCGGCTTTATCCTGATTAAAACCTTTCTCAATACGGCTTGCTTCTTGCTTTTACAGTCACGTGTTCAAGACGCCTCAGTTAAAATCAAATAAAGGAAACCCTTTGAAACACTCCAAAAAATTCGAAACCAAGTCCGTGCCAGCCGAACCAGAAACACCCAAATTGATCCCGGAAGATGTGGACGATTCCATACAATCCATTGAAGAAGCCGCTTATTACATAGGCATAAACCGCGAACGTTATTCCCATCCGGGTGATCATTTAAACGATTGGTATGAGGCCGAAAAGGCCATTCGGGAAAATGAAGACTAATATCCCGTTAAAACGAAAAACATAAAACCCGTATCAATTCCACTTTCGGATCAGCTATCTTTTTACGTCAACCGATTTTGTAAAAACATTTCCGGCGAAAGGTGTTCCCTTGCATTTTGACTTTAAAAATTCATCCACCCGCGAGATTTATAACCTTATCAACGGCCTGGTGGCGCCCCGCCCCATTGCCCTGGTGACCAGCCTCAGCCCCGAAGGTAAACTCAACGCCGCCCCTTTCAGCGCTTATAACTATCTCAGCATCAATCCGCCCATTATCGGCCTGGGCATTCAGGCGCGAACCCCTGGAGGCGAAGAACTCAAAGATACTTCTCGAAATATTGAACTCACCAAAGAATTTGTGGTGAACGTGGTGACCGAGGATATCGGCCAGAAAATGAACATTTGCGGAATCGAATTTCCGCCCGACGTCAGCGAATTGGAAATGGCGGGCTTCACCACGGAAAAATCGCTGGTCGTCAACGTACCCCGCATTCAACAAGCCCACGCCGCCCTCGAATGCCGTCTTTACGAAAGCCTCAAACCCAACGGTTCCGCTCGAATCATTTTGGGCGAGGTGGTGGCTGCTTATGTGGAAGATCAGTTTATCGACCCCAAGGGCCCCTACGTAATCGCCCAAAACCTTCACGCCATTGGCCGCATGAACAGCTTAAATAATTATGTCCGCACCCGAGACGCTTTTATCAGCATTCCCCGGCTTACCTACGAGCAATGGTTAAAAGGTGAACGCTAACCCTGATAGCGAAAGGAATCTTTAAAAAAATTTCTGACGAAGGTAGAACTCCCCCTGCAATTTCATACCCATTTATCGATTTGGTCGTCTACCCTCTATCAAAGTGATAGCTCAAAATTTATTTTCAAATCCGCCCGGTCCTCATCCTCAACGTTTATGGGCTTTATTGAACGTGAAAAACGATGTTTCATGGCTCAGTTCTTGCTTTTATGATAGTTAGTCTTTACACAGAAATTGTAAAAGGTTCCAAAATTAAAAAATTTTTAATTCTGTTTTTGATCGGCTATGGGGTGTTGGTCGCGCGGGCCCGGGCTGATGAGGAAACCAGAACGATCACCGGCTGGATTTTTCAAGGCTGCCTGGACAATAGTTTCACTCTCGGCAATTTGTCCAATGATGTCAATGAAGGCTGGGGCGGCGAAACTTCCCTGGGGTACCGTTTTCCCAACAATTTGGAAATCTCCATTGAAAGCGGTTATAACGCTTATTCGGGGCGCACGAATGGTTTTAACAGCACCTGGGATGTGGCTCCTTTAGTCTTTAAAGTCCAGTACGGCTTTGGAAACAGCATCATCCAGCCCTATGTTTTTGTCGGCGCCGGTATCGCTTTCAACGTGAAGGCCTCGTCCCCTGATGGTTCTTTGAGCGATACCGGTGAAGACGATTTTTTAGACGAGGGCGGCTTTGGACTCGATTTTGAATTGGTGGAAAACAGCAGCTTTTTTGTTCAATCTAAACTAGAGACGGACTACACCTCCGTCAATTACGCCAGCGGCACCACATTCATCATATTCCCGCTCATCGCGGGATTTAAATTTCTGCTGAATTAAATTCCCGGGATGACCCCCGGCAATAGAACCCTTTGTCGGAAGGAAATGATGTTCATCCAAAAACTCCTCAAAAAAGCTTCTTCTTCCAGAAATTTAATGGTCAAGACGCTGCATAATTATATAAAAGGTGGCGAAGTGCACCGGGCCGCGGCCTTCGCTTATTACGCGTTCTTTTCCATTTTTCCCTTAATGGCCATTATTGTTTCCGTCGCTTCTTTTTTTATGGATCAGGATAAAACCGCTAACGCGGCCCTCAATTTCATCGGCAACTACGTATCCCTCGACGATAAACTCCATCGTCATATTTTAAAAACCTTGAACGGCATGGTGTCCGAACGGGGCCACGTTTTGCTGATCGCTCCTCCGCTGTTCTTTTGGTCTTCCTACCGTTTTTTCAATGTACTCATTCAGTCCATTAACAGTGCCTGGGGCACCGTTTCTCAAAAATGGTGGAAATTACCCGTCACCAACTTGATTCTCTCCGGCATTCTGGTTTTAACCATCCTGCTGGGCATCACCCTGCCTCTTCTGGGTCTCTTGGCGAAAGATTGGTTGTTTTACAACTACGGGTTCGCTAAATGGGCCTATGAGGTCGTGGTTTATGTGGGTCCGTTTTTTGTTTTGTTTCTGGGATTAACTTTTTTTTACCGGCTGGCGCCCTACCGATTGACCACCTTCAGGGAAGTGTGGCTGGCCGGTTTAGCCGTTACCCTGGTTCTCTTTCCGCTCGAAATTCTTTTTGTGGCCTACCTGAAAAATATCGCCCGGTTCAACGTGGTCTATGGCACTTTCGGTACTATGGTGGCGCTTCTCACGCTGATTTATCTTTTCGGCTGCGTCACTATTTTGGGCGCCTGTTTCAGCGCCGCCCAGGCCCAGATAAGATCGACGAAATTTAAAAATCGGCGCCGCTAATTCCCCGATTTCGGCTCAGTTAATGAAAGCCCTCCCTCATTGGGAATCAATAAGGGTTTATCCAGAGAGCTTTAATTTAAATCTTATTCAAACTTCTCTGTTCCATCCGGTTCAGGCAGCGCCTGCCGTTCCTTCACGCTGGCTTTATAGGCCACTCTTCGCGCGCGCATCATGTTCCCCAGCGGGCGAAATTCCTCCGGCGCGTGCCAGGGATCAAAGGAAAGATTTTCAATGAACTCGTAAAGATTGCGGCCCGGATCCGAATCCGTGTCCTGCCGGGTCAGAGTTAGCCGGGCCAGCGCGATAAAGGTCGCCATATCTTCTTTCCATTCGACGGACGCGTCCTCAATCGGCGTGCGGTTTTCATCGATGAAAAATTGGACTCCAAAATCATAAATAACCGTTCCGTTTTTTAATCTTCCCGAAAGTTCCTCCCCCAGGTAATTGGGCGTTTGTCCCGGCTGGGCGCCGGGCCCGTCCACCGAGCGGGGCTTTAAGGCGTAATGGACGGCGTAAGGGCCGAATTTTATCGGCGAGGCGCTGAAATACTTTATGGTCGCCAGTGAAACCATCGGAATCTTCGGTGCGCTCTTTACCCTTTTGATAATGGCCAACATACGAAATAGGCCGACCTTGAACAAAATCCTAAACAGTCCCATCGGCGCGGAGATCAGGGTAATGAAAGGCACAAACTCGTCGGCATTCTTAAAGGGCAGAGAGGGGTCGCGGATCATCAGAAAATCCTGGGTCGGCGCGTTTTCCAAACCAGGGATAATCTTTTTTCCCGGCACTTGAAGTACTTTAACCGCAATGGCCCGCTGCTGGTCCGGCCGACGATCGTCATCCGATGTCGCTCCCCCGTTGGAAAAACGCACATAAGCCTGATAAGTTTTCGGCGCGGCGAAAATCCCCACCTTCGCGTAGTCCGGCAAAGTGTCCAACACTGTAAATTCCGCTTTGACTCCCAGCAAACCCTTGTGGTGAAGCGCCCTCCCCGGCGCCAAACCATCAGGGCGGGATGCGAGCCTTGTGTTCACCCAATCCTTAAATGGCAATTGGGCACCCGCGGAACTTTTCTCCGCGTTTTTCTTTTGAATGGCGTGAATAGCTTCGGCGTACTTTTCTAACTTTTCGGCTTCGCCTTCATTAATTATTTCAGCCCAGTTGGTAGAGGGGTTCATGTGATTCCTTTTGTTCGTAAAGTAGATGCGGCTTGTAGATTGACGGCGCCTCCCATGAATTGCAATGCTCTGGCACGATCAAGTTTAATTTTTTCTGGGGCATCGACAATCAATTTGATAGGCAACGTCGTCGCGGGGATCAGTTCCAATAATCTTCATCATCCCATTACTTTCCTCAATTTGACTTGCTAAGATTTAACAAGAACCTCTCACGGGGTTCCCCGTTGTTTTTCCCGCGTTTTCAATCCGTCACGAAAACGCATAAATTCCCATTCCTCACTGCCTCATCCTGGGAATTATTTTTCTCTAACCATCAAGGAGACTTCTTATGTCAATGACCAACGCGCTAGTACTGGACAAGATGAAACAAAAAGATGTGTTCGTGTTGAATGTTCTTCCGCATGAAGCTTTCGCGAAGATGCATATTACCGGCTCTTACAATTTGCCCTTAGGCAATGATCCCCAGGCTTTTGTGAAAAAAGTGGGAGACGTGTACGGTAAGGATAAATTTTTTATCACCCATTGCGTCAACGTGGGTTGTCACGCCGGCCCCACGGCGGCCAAAGCCCTTCAGGAAAACGGTTTTGAAGCGGAAGATTATCCGGGCGGCATGGAGGATTGGGAAGCGGCGGGATTTCCGGTTGAGGGTACTGCGGTTACTAATCCCGCTATGAAATAGATATGGTTTCAATTAATTTGGCCCCGTTTTTCGCGTTTTGAGTAAACTCCAGATAGGTTTGTGATGAAATTGATAAGACGGTCGGGCCTTTTATTAAGTCTTATGCTTCTCAGCCTGTCCAGTTACGCTCAAACAAGCGGAATTGTTAAAAGCCTGCCCGACGAAGGCGGCTATTATCCGCTCGACCTGGGCGGACAATGGACTTTTGAGCTTAAAGAAAAGAATCAAATTAAAACGTCGGTCGTCACTTGCGACAAAACCGCGAAGATCAATCATCTGGATTGCGTTCACTTAAAAAGCTCCGAAAACCGCCTTTCCTGCTGGATTGAAAAAAAAGGCGACGTGGTGAATATTGTCCAAACCAGCCGGTCCCTCTTGGGATTGGCCAATCTGGTGATCACCTTTGACCCGCCTATTCCCATTTTAAAGTTTCCCCTCACCAAAGGTGACACCTGGGAATATCAAGGCTGGGGCCGTACCTTTTTTCTCAGCAAGCCGCTTCACGTCAGATATCAAAACAAGGGTTTAGAAACTATTCAACTCGATGGAAAGTCTTACCAGGCCTACCGCATTGAGGCCAATTACCAGGTGGGTAACGATCCGGCAAAAATCCAAATTTCCTGGTATGCCCAGGGCCTGGGTTTTATTCACAGCCATTCGGACGCGCTGGAAATCACTTTAAAAAAATACGCCCCTTCGACGAGGCCATAAGCCGAGTTGAAAGCTTTGGGTGTACCCAATCCAGCGTCTCAATGACTGCTGAGACGAATAACGGGATTGGGTGCCCCTTCGACGAGGCCATAAGCCGAGTTGAAAGCTTTGGGTGTACCCAATCCAGCGTCTCAGTGACTGCTGAGACGAATAACGGGATTGGGTGCCCCTTCGACGAGGCCATAAGCTGTCCATCATCCACCAGAGGGTGGATGCCTCTGTGTCAAGCCGACAAGGCGAGACACGAGGTTGGGGTGCCTATAAAAAAATAACGCCGATGCAGGTACTCCATTGTTCGTTTTGTTCCGGGCTATTTATTTTTTTAGTGGAGCGGCTGTAAAGTGAACTTCACCCCATCTACTGAAGGATTACCATGAACGCTGAATTTTGGATCAATGCCTGGAACACCGGCCGGACGAATTTTCACCAGGCCAACTATAATGACAAACTCACCCAGTACTTCCCCCAGTTGAACCCCCAAAAGGGGCAAAAAGTGCTGGTTCCCCTTTGTGGAAAATCCAAAGACCTACTGTGGCTTGCGGGGCTGGGCCTCAAAGTGCATGGCGTTGAACTGCACGAAGACGCCGTGAAAGCTTTCTTCTCCGAAAACGACCTCTTGCCCGTGGTCAAAACTCAAAAGGCCCACTTCACCCATTACAACCACGAACAGATCGTCTTGAGTTGCGGCGACTTCTTCCAGTTGAACGCCCATGAGAAATACGACCTCATCTACGACCGCGCGTCACTGGTGGCCCTGCCCGCTCCCATGCGAAAAACCTATGCTGAGGTATTAAAGAAGGCTCTGAAGATCGGCGGAAAGTACCTGCTGGTGGTTTATGACTATGACCAAACCCAAATGGAAGGGCCGCCCTTTAGTGTCAGCATCCCCGAAGTTCACGAACTCTATGAAGACCGCTTCCAGATTGAATTGTTGCATAGCGAAAAACCGGCAAACGAAGGCCCCCGGTTGGAAGCTGTCGGCGGCCTGGAAATTAAGGTTTATCGTCTGGAAAAAATCCGTTAGCTGTTTGTTGGCGAATACCTAATTAAGGATTTTAGGGCTTCTGGAACCAGTCATGCTCAAGGGCATTTGTCTACCCGTGAGTGTAGATGAGGTAACTCTTTAACCTCATTGAACGTACTGAATAACAGGAAATCTGGATTCATCCTCTCCAGCTTTCGTGACACTAAAAAAATTCGAGGTAATCAATCGATGGGAAAACTGAGCGGAATTATTTTATTAGGATTCTTTCTAGGGGGTGTTGTCATGGTTCAAGCCGCCTCATCCGATTCAATGGATAAACCCGTTTATGATAGTCCGCAGGCGGTCCATCCCCTGGAAAAAGGACAAAGTATTCCCAATGGCGAGTTGGAAACTTTGGCCGGAAAAAAAATCAATCTAAAGTCCCTGGTTTTCCAAAAGCCAAGTATCCTCATTTTTTACCGAGGGGGCTGGTGCCCTTTCTGCAATCTGCAAATGGGTCAATTGGTAAAAATCGAACCCGATTTGATGAAGATGGGCTATCAGGTATTGGCCATTACGCCGGATAAACCGGAAAGCCTGCGCGTTAGCATCGACAAACATGGGATTAACTACACTCTGCTTTCCGACCGAACCATGGATTTAACCCGCCAATTCGGCCTGGCCTACCGGCTCGATCCCGAGACATTGGAAAAAATGAAAGGTTTCGGGGTTGACCTGGATCAATCCACAGGAAACTCCCTCCACGAACTGCCCGTCCCAGCGGCCTTCGTGGTGGATACCAAGGGCATGATTCACTTTGTTTATTACAACGTCGATATTAAGGTCAGGGTCAATCCGGACGATTTGATGGCCGCGGCGAAAGAAGCTTTGAAATAAAACTGGTCAAAGCGAATATAGTTTAGGTTCGCCCCAACTTAAAATCTCAAATGGTGAAGACAAGATTGATACTCCAAATTGGCATATCAAACTCTCGGATTCTTTTTTGTTAAGTTAAACCACAAAACCTTCAGAAAAGCCTTTGAAGTTTCGTTTTACCGCTCTATTCAACGGGCTTGTGGCCCTTGCCGGTTAAGACCAGGCCCGCCGCGTTGGCCGAGGAGACAAACTTGGCGCTGTCATAGATCTGCAAAACGGAGTAAAAAGGTCCCGCGTAACCCGGGGTAAAACTCAGCACGATAGTCGTCGAGCTGTTGCCCGCCAGTTTGAGGCTCTTTAGCGGCGTCCCGCTGGTCGACATCGAAGCCGAAAAAGCTTGGGTGCTCACACTGATTAATGAAATGTTCAGGTTAACCGCCCCCGCACCCGAATTGTTGAGGGTGATGGTTTTTTCCGCGTGGGTGTTTATTAAAATATCGCCAAAATCCATCGGCCCGGCGTTGGGGCTGCCGGTCGGCCCGGTGCTTCCCCCCTGGCCCGGCGCGGGCGTGGTCAGCGCGTTTATGTAGCCGCCCGACAGGGTTAAACAGCCCTTCACCATCATCCCCAAGCCGGTTACTTGTAAGGTGGTCGGCTGAATATTAATGCCGCCCAGATTGCTGGCCGTTAATTCTTCGGTGCTCAAACCCACTTCATACGGCGCGGCGATAATATCCGCCCAATAACCCCCGCCCGGCTGAAGCGGTATATGGGTGCCGGTCAAAGGCTTATAACCAAACGGCGGTTGAAGAGCCTGCGTCAAATCCAGCGTTACCGGCCCGTTGGTGGCATTGTTCCAACCCACGCTCTTCATCGCGCGCTGGCCTATCCACACATAGCCAAAGTCCGTAGGGTCCTGGCTCACCGTCACTCCGTTAAATTTGCAACTGAGATTTAAAACCGCCGTGCTCAAGAGCAGAAAAATAAAAAATGGACGCATTGCCTTACCCCTTTATTATTAAATCTTCAAGACGAAATGAAAGACTTGTGGGAAATAATTGTACAAAATCCGGCGCTTAATCCGCAAATTCATTGGCAAGAGTCATATGATTTGGTTGCTTCCGTTTCAATGGAGAAGGTAGTGTCTCGTTCGAACACATTCAAAACAAACTTTTTATTACGGGTTCCTGATCAAATCCGTCAGCCAAACCACCAATGGCAGCCATTCGCCCCGGCCCTCTTGGTTCCAAACATCGTCGTTAAAAAAACTTCGAAGAATTCCGACATATTGGTGTTTGGCCACACGGCCATAGTGGGCATCCTGCGGGAGGCGCCGGCCGGCGTCCCTGATTTCAATCGACATATAGCGGACCAGATCGTCCAGACGGCAGTCCTGCTTCAGGCGGTCATAACTGGTGCGCGTGGAGTTGATCAGCCGGGGGGCGTATTCCAAAGGCATCGCCACCCATTCGCTCAGCCATTGGTTGAGGGTATTTTTCGCCGCCTGGGCCCCATCCCACTCGCGGCAATATTTTTGGATTTGTTCGAGTAGGACTTCTTGAGTGATGGCCCCTGTACCGAGCCCGCCGGGCGAGGTGCGAGCCTTGGGCGCGCCTGATGCATTTATGGATTCATCTGGTTCCACATCACACCTCGATAGATACGGCGATAGGGTTTACATTTTCCCCTTATTTTTCGCCTAAGGCTTCCAAATCCGCCAAATCCTGTTTACGGCCCGTTGCCCGCTTATTGGCTGTGTATTCCTGTCGGCCCAAATAATGCACCAAAACATCGTCGTATTTTCCGGCGGCCTTTCCCTTATCGGCCTGCTCCCATGACACGCCAGAGATGGACGTAAGAATATCGACTCGCACAGGGGGATGGCCTAACTGAACCACTTGTCCTGGTTTCAGAAAGTCCTCATCGGAAAGGTTCAGAGAACCAAAACCAAAATCTTTTAAAGTTTCCATTACTTTTTTCGCGTTGGAAGCAACAGGACGGACGTAGATATCAATATCACCCGTGTTGCGGGGAACCCCATGAAAAGCCAGGGCATAAGCCCCGACAATCATATATTCAACTTTGTGACGGTTTAATAACGTGAGCAATTCTTTGAAGTCTGGCTGAGGATCCATAGTATTCCCTCCGTAATATTTCGACCGCCGCAATGCGTTCTTCGGTTGAACGGCTCAGCCAATAGGCAAGATTATCCTCGGGCGTTTCTTCACCTAATTTGATTATTTTGACAGCCGTTTTATCCATGCGGTTGCGGCCTCTCAAGTCATTAACAACATCTATTATATAACACCCGTCAAACCAAAACCGCTTCGGATTCTTTTAAAAACCCAATGCGTCTTTTTGGCTTTTCGGGTTCTTTCATCAATTGCTTTATGGCATCAAAGACCACCTGAAATTGATGGTCGTGGGCGTTAAACTTTCGCTCCAAATCTTTCAGCCGCGTGGCGAAATCCTTGTTGGTTGCCAATATTTCCCGCAAGCGAGCAAAAGCCCGCATGTCCCGATTTTCCATAAAGCATTCAAAGAAATCGGGACTATGCCGACACCGTAGCGGTAACTGAAACATAAAAATCTTCTGGGAACCTTACCGGTTCACCGTGCTCATGTCCGAGTAGCGGGGGCCCGCGGTGATCTGCTGGGGAAAGGCCCTGTCTAGCTCCGCCAAATCCTCGGGGGTTAAAACCACATCCAGCGCCTTTACGTTTTCTTCCAACCNNTCGAGATTCTTTTTAAAATTCTCGCCCTGAAACCGAGGACTCATTCTTCGCCAATCATCCGCCGGCAGGTCATCGGGCGATTGAAAGCTTCCTGTCAAAAAGCCCCGGCCCAGCGGGCTGTAAGCCACAAACCCAATGCCCAGCTCCCGGGTGGTTTTTAAAATTTCCAGTTCGGGTTCCCGCGACCAAAGCGAATACTCGGTCTGTAAGGCTGAAATGGGATGCACCGCGTGGGCCCGGCGTATCGTGTCCGGAGCGGCTTCCGACAACCCTAAAAAGCGCACCTGGCCTTCTTGCACCAGATTGGCCATGGCGCCGACGGTTTCCTCAATGGGCGTGTTCTTATCCACCCGATGCTGATAGTAAAGATCGATATAGTCTATGTTTAATCGCCTCAGCGAATCGGCGCAGCATTGGGCCACATAATCGGGCTTGCCGTTAATCCCTAAATACTTTCCGTCGGCGGCGCGCTGGTTGCCAAACTTGGTGGCGATGACGAATTTATCCCGGTTCCCTGCGATGGCTTCGGCGATCAGTTCCTCATTTTTAAAAGGCCCGTACATGTCGGCGGTGTCTAAAAAGATAACTCCCAGCTCCATCGCCCGGTGAATGGTCGCCATCGATTCTTTATCGTCACGCCCCGCGTAAAAGTCGGACATGCCCATACAGCCCAACCCCATCTTCGATACCATTAACCCCTGACCGCCCAAGGCTACTTTTTCCATGGATTCCCCCTGTGTCGAATCTATAGCTATCCATCATCCACCAGATGATGGATACGGTTTGCTTATGCCAAATGCATAGCATTTGGTACAAGCTGAGACACGCGATTTGGATGTACCCAATCAGGTCTCGTCGACTGCTGAGACAAATAATGGGATTGGGTGCCTCCTGTGTGTGATGGTTTTGTATATCAAAACGGTACGCCCTTCGAACGGGGATTGCAATGCCGGGTCTCACGAAGTATGCGCGGTGGGTGTCCCCACGAAGAGAGCTATTTTTTAACTTTTCACAGTCTTGTTTCGTTTCCACCAGCCCGGAAGCTTATTCCTCCAATAAAAAGGGTACCGAACCCAAGGATTCGATACCCTTTCAACCTATTTGATTTAAGACTCCGATTACGGAAATCTCAGCGGGTGGGATGCTTAGTGTTCCCCTCTCATCGGTTTCGGGGAAACCTGGTTGGCTCCCCTCACGGCCTTGCCCGACACCTTGCGGCTGGGTTTGGTTTGCTTCTGGTGATGGGCCTTGTGCTCGGCCTTGAACTGGTCGATTTGAGCCTGGGTGAGGCGGGGATGGTCATTGGAAGCCCAGGCTCCCGTTCCGCTCACCGCCATCGCTAGGATAATCATCGCTGCCTTGAAGATCTTTTTCATTTTCTTTCTCCTTTTTAATTTTACCGGCGTTTAGTTTTAATCATTATGGTTAACCGTTGACGGTGTTACTGCGCCTGAGGCTCGGTTCCCTGCACAATCACCCCGTGGTTCACCAGTAAGTTCCAATCGGCATTAGCGCTCTCTGCGCCCATCGGGTTTCCGCTCAGGTTGATGTTAGAGTTGGACCCGAAGGACCCGGCGTTTTGGGCCGAGACTAAGGGGTCAATGTCATTGATCCTGTTGTTTTCCACGC
>PLFD01000048.1 GCA_003136635.1 candidate division FCPU426 bacterium
ATTAATTTGTTTTAAACTTTTTGGAGGAATTGGTATGGCTATTCAAGCGGATGAAGTAACGAAAATCTTAAAATCCCGCATCGAGGAATTTAAACCCGACGCGAATCTGGCCCAAGTGGGCGAGGTTCTTAAAGTCGGTGATGGTGTGGCGGTTATTTATGGTTTGAAAAACGCCATGGCCGGTGAATTGCTCAAATTTCCCAATGATGTCTATGGTATTACTTTTAATCTGGAAACCGACTCGGTCGGCGCGGTTTTGATGGGTGAAACGCAAAAGGTCCGTGAAGGCGACCCGGTTCATTTGACTGGCCGTATCGCTGAAATCCCAACCGGCAAAGAATTATTAGGCCGCGTGATCAATCCTTTGGGAATTCCCCTGGATGGAAAAGGTCCTTTAAACGCTTCTTCCAGCCGTCGTTTGGAATTTAAAGCGCCCGGTGTTGTAGATCGTCAGCCAGTTAAAGAGCCGATGCATACAGGTATTAAAGCTATCGATCTTATGATTCCCATTGGCCGGGGCCAGCGCGAGTTGATCATCGGTGACCGTCAGACGGGTAAAACCGCTGTGGCTATCGACGCGATTTTGAACCTCAAAGGCAAGAATGTGATGTGCGTGTATGTGGCCATCGGCCAAAAACAATCAACCGTGGCGCAGATTATCCGGACTCTCGAAGAACATGACGCTTTGAAGTACACCATTATCGTTTCCGCTACGGCGGCGGATCCGGCGCCTTTGCAGTACATTGCTCCCTACGCGGGCTGTGCGGTGGCTGAAGAATTTACCTATAACGGCGGCCATGCTTTGGTGGTTTATGACGATTTGTCCAAACAGGCTGTGGCTTACCGTGAATTGTCCCTTCTTTTGCGCCGTCCGCCAGGCCGTGAAGCCTATCCGGGTGACGTTTTTTATTTGCACTCACGCTTGTTGGAACGCGCTTGTAAGCTCAACGCCAAATTGGGCGGCGGTTCTTTAACAGCTCTTCCCATTATCGAAACCCAGGCAGGTGACGTGACGGCTTATATTCCGACCAATGTGATTTCTATCACAGACGGTCAGATCTTTCTGGAATCTAACCTGTTTAATTCAGGTATTCGCCCCGCCATTAATGTGGGTATTTCTGTTTCTCGCGTCGGTGGTAACGCTCAAACCAAAGCGACCAAAAAGGTCGCCGGTAAACTCAAACTCGACATGGCGCAGTACAACGAATTGGCGGCTTTCGCTCAATTCGGCGCTGAACTCGATAAATCCTCTATGGCTCAGTTGAACCGCGGCGCTCGTCTGGTGGAATTGCTTAAACAACCGCAATATTCGCCCGTTGAAATGGAAGATCAAGTCGCGGCCATCTTTGCGGCGAATAGCGGTTTTCTTGACACAGTGCCGGTGAATAAAGTGAAGGCTTTTGAATCCGGGTTGGTTTCATTCCTGAAGTCCAAATATTCGGCGGTATTGGCTAGTATCAAGGAAAAAGGTGATTTGCCCGATGAACTGAAGGCCCAATTGCTGACCGGTATTGAGGAATTTTCCAAGACATTTTATTGATTCCCGCGTTAGCGGACAAATAAGGTTTATGACCATTGGCACAGATTAAAGAAATTAAATCACGCATCAAAACCGTGAAAAATATCGGGCAGATCACGAAAGCCATGAAAATGGTGGCGACCGCCCGGTTAAAGAAAGCTCAAGAACGTATTTTGGGCGCCCGTCCTTACGCCATTCGCATGGCGGACGTGATGAAAAACCTCGCCTCTAAAATGGGCGAAGAGGTTCATCCGCTTTTGGCGGTTCGTAACGAAGGCAAAACGGCCTTGATTGTGATTACAGCGGACCGCGGGTTATGCGGCAGCTTTAACGTGAATATTATCCGTCAGGCCCAAAATTATTTGCGTGAAAATCCGGATACGGTTTTGCTGACCATTGGCAAAAAGGGCAGGGATTTTTTCCGCCGCCGCAATGTGCCGGTTCGCAAGGATTGGACCGGTGTATTCCCGAATGTTTCCTATGAAACGGTTTTAGAAGTCCGCGACGAGATTGAAACTTTATTTATTCAAGAAAAGTTCAAAAATGTGCTGGTATTGTTTACGGAATTTAAGAGTGTTATCCAACAAGTGGCTACCTTAGATACTCTCTTGCCGATTCGTTTGGAAAACTTGCCAGGCGACGGGCAGACAGTGACTGTCACCGGCGGCGATTACGAATTTGAACCGGATCTGGACACTATTTTGAACACTTTGGTTTCTCAGTACCTGGCGACGCAGATTCACCGGATGCTTTTGGAAAGTTTTTCTTCAGAAATGGGAGCCAAGCGCAGCGCGATGGAATCGGCCAGCAAAAACGCCGGTGAAATGATCACGAGATTGACTTTGGAATTTAACCGCGCCCGACAGGCTATGATTACAAAGGAATTGGCTGAAATCGTGGGCGGAGCCGCAGCTTTAGAATAAAGATGGGTCGTTTTAATTTTTAATTGAATGAGGAGATTTATGAGCGCTGCCAATACTCAAACCAAAACCGGGGAAGTGGTACAAGTTATCGGTCCCGTGGTGGACGTAAAATTTGCCGAGGGAGAAGTTCCTTCTATCTATAACGCCCTGAAACTGGAAAGCCCCGGCGAAAAAATCGAGATTACTCTCGAAGTCGCCCAGCATTTGGGTGACCACACCATTCGCGCGGTAGCCATGAGTTCAACTGATGGATTGCGTCGCGGAATGACGGTTACGGATACGGGAGCTCCTATTTCGGTTCCTGTGGGTCGCGGAGTTTTGGGCCGTGTTTTGAACGTTTTAGGTGAACCGGTGGATGAATTGGGCCCCGTGAAGTATGAAAAGCGCTACCCCATTCACCGTTCTGCTCCTCCCCTCGTTGAGCAATCCACGAAGAAACAAATTCTCGAAACCGGCATTAAGGTTATCGATCTTTTAGCGCCTTATCAAAAGGGCGGTAAAATCGGCCTCTTTGGCGGAGCCGGCGTCGGCAAAACCGTTGTCATCATGGAACTTATCCGCAACATCGCCACTCAGCATGGCGGCTTCTCCGTTTTCGCCGGTGTGGGCGAAAGAACCCGTGAAGGCAACGACTTGCTTCTTGAAATGAAGGAATCCAAAGTTTTGGAAAAAGCCGCTCTGGTTTATGGACAGATGAACGAGCCGCCCGGAGCCCGCCAACGAGTCGCTTTGTCGGGGTTGACTGTCGCGGAGTATTTTCGTGATGAGGAAAACCAGGACGTTCTTCTCTTTATCGATAACATTTTTCGTTTTACTCAGGCCGGTTCTGAAGTGTCCGCGCTCTTGGGCCGTATGCCTTCGGCAGTCGGTTATCAGCCGACTTTGGCCACCGAAATGGGTCAATTGCAAGAACGGATTACCTCTACTCAAAAAGGTTCGATCACTTCGGTTCAGGCCATTTACGTACCAGCCGACGACTTGACCGATCCGGCGCCGGCGACGTCCTTTTCTCATTTGGACGCCACCACTGTTTTGAACCGCGCTTTGACCGAATTGGGCATCTATCCGGCAGTTGATCCATTGGATTCTTCTTCCCGTATGTTGGATCCTTTGGTTATCGGTGAAGAACATTACACCATTGCCCGCCGTGTTCAGCAGACCTTGCAGCGCTACAAAGAATTGCGCGACATTATCGCCATTCTGGGTATGGACGAATTGTCCGATGACGATAAACAAATTGTAAACCGCGCCCGCCGTATTCAAAAATTCCTGTCGCAGCCCTTTTTCGTGGCGCAAGAATTTACGGGTACGCCCGGCCGCTACGTGACTTTGGCCGACACTCTGCGCTCTTTCAAGGGTTTGGTAGATGGTCTTTATGACACGATCCCGGAACAAGCTTTCTATATGGCGGGCAGCATTGATGAAGTGCTTGAACGCGCTAAGAAACTGTAAAAGGAAAAATTTTCACTATGTCTAAAACCTTTCAGCTTCAATTAGTGGCGCCTGATAGCCCGTCGATTACGGAAGAGGTAACGTCGATTATTCTTCCGGGAGGCGACGGTGAGTTTGGGGTTTTGGCACACCATATGCCGCTTATCTCAACTTTGAAGCCGGGGACCTTAGAAGTAACCAAAAACGGCATAAAAGAGTTTTATTTTCTCGCGGGCGGGTATGTGGAAGTCAATCCAACTTCGGTCATTGTGCTGGCTGAGGAATACGAAAAGTCGGAAAAGATAGACATAGAACGTTCGCAGCTCTCTAAAAAACAAGCGGAAGATAAACTGGCCTCTAAAGCCGAAGGCGTGAGCCTGGTGAAAGAAAAGCATGCTTTGGCCCGAAGCAAAGCCCGATTGCAAACTATCGAAAAAGCGAGAGCTTATAAAAAATAGCCTTTTTCATCTTTTCAATCGAGATTCATTTATTAAAACCAAGCCAGCGTTAGTTGGCTTGGTTTTTTATTTGCGAGTGTGTTTTTGGGGTTGTTTGACGATAAAATGCAGTTGGTATAAGTCAACGTAAAGGCATGAACATGATTGTGGGATTGGGTGTGGATTTAATCGAGATCGAGCGGGTCAAAAAAGCGCATTTAAAACACGGACAACGTTTTATTGACCGGCTTTTTACGCCCTCAGAAGCCAAATATTGTCTGAGAAAAAAAGATCCTTATCCTTCTTTAGCGGGACGTTTCGCGGCTAAAGAAGCGGTGATAAAAGCCTTCAGCCACGGTTTCGGAGGCCGCTGGAAGTGGACCCACATCGAGGTCACCCGCGAACTCAGCGGCAAACCGACGTTAAAATTACACGGGATCATGGAAAAACTTCGGACTCAGCGCCAAATAAAAAATGTCCTGCTTACCATCGCTCATAGTAAAAGAGACGCGACAGCTACTGTCATTTTTGAAAGCGACACGAAATGACTAAGGAATGGAAGCATTCAGAGAGACATTTAACCGAGCAACAATGGTTTTGGTTCATTATGGTGATTGGGCTTTTGACACGGCTGCCTTTATTAACGCTTGCCACCGCTGAAACCACCGATGGAATTCTTTCATTAACTTATTTCTCTAAAGATTTTGTGGCAACCCCTCGATTTGTCATTATGCCGGGTTATCCCTTTTTGTTGTGGCTGGGCCAGGGACTGGGTTTGGAGGGCTGGTTATGGGGCCGGATTATTTCTTGTCTAACGGGGCTTCTTCTTATAATTCCGCTCTGGCGTTTCGCGCGCCGATGGATGGGCGTGGAAATGTCCGCGATGACCTGCCTCATAGCTGTTTTTTCACCGCTCTTGTGGCAATGGTCATTGAAGGTCATGCCGGACACGACTTTTCTGCTTTTCTTTTGGTGGTCACTGGAAAGATTAACGACGGCTTATATTGAAAAACGAGCCGGGGCCTGGTGGGAAGCTTGCTTAACGGGTGTTGCCGCCGCCTGTGTCAGACCCGAAGGATTCATTTTATTACCGTGGATTTTGATGTTAGAAATTCAAGTTTCTGGAGGAAAAGGCTGGATTCGAAAATTTTTAATTCTTTTTTCCTGGGCTGTCCCTTTTTATTTCATCAAAGATAAAATCATTCTTCTCTTTTCCGCCTATCGTGAAGGAATGGGGGTTAACTCAGCCGCGTCCGATGATAATTTTCCCATCCTTAATTTTGTTGAACATTTTTACGCTTATTTGTCTCAGCCTATTTATGTTTTTACGCCCTTAGTGTTTCTGTTTGCCGTTCTGGGTTTAGCCAAGATGGTGGGGAGAAGCGATCTGGTGGGGCAGGCTTTTAAAAAAGTTATTCTTCAAGTTTATATACTTTTTTTTATCTCAAGACTGGTTCCTGTGACCTATCAGGACCGGCATATGCTTCCTTTTCTGCCTCTTTTAGTGGTCGCGGCGGGAGTTCATTTGGAAACCTTCGTGAATCGTCTCGAGCAACCTAAAAATTCTATGGCCTATCATTTGATTAAAAATGGCCTTATCACCACGATGATTCTTTATGCGGCTCTTTTCTCATCGGCAGCGATCATTTGTCAGAGTGATTCCTTTGGAGATATCAAACGTTCCGCAGAATTTTTGAAGACTTTGCCGCCCGGCGCGGTGATTTATTCGGATGAGATTCCCAAGACCCAATATTGGGCGCAGCGTCCCGTTATTTTACTCGATTACTCACAAAAACCCTTTATTCCCAATGGGGGTGATTATGTGGTGCTTCACAGCTTTTATACGCCGCGTATTAATTCGGTGAGTGCAACCATGAGCGCCCGGTTCGGTGCTGTACTGATTCACGCTGACAACAGCGTTGTGACACCGGTCTTAACGGATCTGATGCAAAACTTTAGCCTTCAGAATCGGGTTAACGCGACCGCTTACCGGTTTGAACCGCAGTTTTTTGCCTCGGTGGTTTATCAAATTAAACCTAAAGAGAGGAAATAAACATGAAATTGGCCACTCCCCAGGATATGCGGAAAATAGATGAGTTAAGCGTTCAAGAATACTCATTAACCATAACCCGGTTAATGGAAAAGGCAGGAGCGGCGGTGGTAAAAGTATTGGAAGAAACTTATTCGCCTCTTTCTAAAAAGGTATTCGGTGTTTTATGCGGGAAAGGAAATAACGGTGGAGACGGGTTGGTTGTAGCCAAGCTGCTTAAACAAAAAAAAGCCAGTGTGGTAGTTGTTCTGGTGGGTGAAGAGGCCGAACTTTCACCTGAAGCCAAAAAGCAGTATCAAAAAGCAAAAGCCGCCAAAGTTCCCATTCTAAAAATGACCAGTGGCGAAAACATAAAAGCTGTTCAAGCCGCTTTGGAAGAATGTGATTTGATTGTGGACGGTCTTTTGGGAACGGGGCTTTCCCGTCCGGTGGATGGTCTTTATCGGGACTTGTTTCAATTAGTTAAAAAATTGGAAAAGCCCGTGATCGCGATTGATATTCCATCGGGTCTTTCAGCGGATTCGGGTTCGCCGATGGGCGATGTTTTACCCGCGCAAATGACGGTGACTTTTGGTCTTCCTAAGTTTGGTTTTTACACGCCTCTGGGGTCTTCTTTTATTGGCACTTTGAAAGTGGTCAATATTGGTTTTCCTGAAGCACTTTTAAACGCTTCGTTTATTCGCCAAGAATTGTCTGATTTATCTATGATTCAAAAATCATTACCCAAATATGACGAGAATACTCATAAAGGAATCAGAGGCAGGGTTTTAATCATCGCCGGCGCCCGGGGATTAACCGGTGCGGCGACACTGTCGGCTTACGGCGCCCAAAGAATTGGAGCGGGTTTAGTGACTGTCGCTTGCCCGGAAAGTTTGAACACTATTTTGGAAATTAAACTTACGGAACCCATGACAGCACCTGTTGCCGAAATCGAAGGTGGTTTTTTTTCTCCCAGGGCCATAGGACGTATTTTAGATCTGGCCGTAAACGTAAATTCGGTGGTTTTGGGTCCGGGAATTGGGCGGAATCGAGAAACGGGTCAATTAGTGAAAGACCTGATTACGAAGCTGACCATGCCTATGGTGGTGGATGCGGACGCCCTCTACCTGATGGGGGGGCATTTAGAGCATTTTAAGACAGCTCAAGCGCCGATTATCATTACGCCTCATCCTGGAGAAGCGGCTTGGCTTTTAAAAACCACCATTACAGTCGTGGAACAGAATCGACTGAAAGTTGCGAAGCAATTGGCCCAAGACTATAATATGGTCGTTGTCTTGAAAGGCCGTTTTACGGTTATTGCCAATCCCCAGGGTGAAGTTCGGGTGAACCCAACCGGAAACCGGGGTTTAGCGACTGGCGGAACAGGCGATGTGTTATCTGGAATCATCGGCGGCCTTCTGGCCCAAAGACTTCCAGCTTTTGAGGCGGCAACCACAGGGGTTTATTTACATGGTTTGGCGGGCGAAGAAGCCAGTCGAAAATTCGGCCCCGACGGATTGCTTGCAGGCGATTTATTGCCCCTTCTGCCGGGTCTCTTACGGCAAGCGAGGGAAACTACGGAGCTCCAATGCCCATCTCCATCGATCTCCAAAACCAATGGGAAGCGTTTCTCAAGCTCCTCCAGGTCCGTGAACCGAAACTCTACGAACATCTGAAAGTCGGGCGCATCAAAGAAGTTAGCAAATATAATTTGATGGTTTACGCCCATACGCCGGATGATTTGAGGGAAATGGAAGTCGGGTTAAAGGTTTACAGTGATAAGGTAGAAGAATTTATACCGCTCATTTTTGGAACGGTTCGCGGGATAAAAACGTCTTTAGTTTCCGAGGAAGATTGGGCGGCGGTCAGTCCGGCGGAGAATCCGGCAGTGGCTTATTCGACATCCAGCGCGGCGCCAGTACCTCAGGCTGTTCCTTTGATGAGTTTGCCTTCGGATCAAAATGATCTTTTAAGGGTTTTGGAGTCTTCTATTCGTCAAAAACTAGAGGCCGAAATCCGTCGCGAAATTCAGGAAGAGGTTGCCAGTCCGGAAGCTCGGGATCAGGCTGTCCAGAAAATAAAAGAAGAGTTTCAAAACGAGGAATATAACAGACGTTTGGCGGTGCGGATGGCGCTTATCGCCGATGGAGATAACACCTTAACCCAATTGGTGATTGCCTGGCAGCAAGTGAAACAAAATGGCGAGGGCGGAGAACAGTGGAAAGAGGTTAAACAACGTTTGCTGGAACTGCTGGATGCTACAGTTCAATTAACCAATTCGTAAGATTTGGAAGAATTATGAAAATGGAGAAATTTGAGAAATGTTAAATCAAGAAATCAGCTCTTCCCTGGGTTTTATTATCCTATCTTTTTTAACCTGGTCGATTACTTTCGCGGTTTTGGTTTTTGGAGTGATTCTCCGCCGAAAAGTTCTTTTTTGGAACGGCCAGTGGAAAGAAAAGATCATCGAATCAGGCACCAAAATCAAAGATTTTGCTGATGATCTTGAAAGAACTTTCGAGAAAGTCCGGGGTACTTTCCGGCTGCTGGGTTTTTTCTTGCTGATGATTTTAATTTTAATGGGTACGGTTATTTATTTGGGGTTTGTTCAAAAGCCGATCTTGGGAGCTCCCCAGGTGATGAACAGCCTTTGGCTTTTGACGCTGATCGCTTTATCGATTGTGTTGCCCGCTTTCGTTAATTTTGGAGTCGGTCTTTATGTCGTCGAGACCATGCTGCTCAAGGCTAATAATTTCGCTTTTTATGACGCGACTCTCGATATGCGCGAAAAGAAACTTCGAAACCAAGCTTTGGAAAAAGCGAAAGAAATACAGGCCCAAAGAGAAGCCGCGAAACAAAATGCCCCGGCTCGGAATTGAATTTCACTTCAATAGGCTAGTTTTTTTCTCCATTCAGGTTGTGTGAAACCTTCAAGGATTATTCATGAGAATTTTTTCAATGTTACTATTTTTTGTTCTTTTGGCGGGGTGCGCTACTTTTGGTATTCGGGATGAAAGTCTTGAACTGGAAATAACTCCGCTGCCGATTTATCGCGGTCAACCAGCTGTTGCGAAAATCAACGCTCCTCTGGACGCGGATAAAGTGGTGGGCGTGGTTGAAACTTTTGGAAGCCCCGAACTGATCTTTCGAAAAAATAAGGAAAAGGGAATTTGGTACTTCAAAGGAACCATTCCTTTTTCGCCCTGGGTGAACCCCGGCACTTATACGGTTCGGGTCGCTTACTATGAAGGTTCTGGCCAACCTCATTACACTGAAATGAAAGTCGATCTTAAATGAAATCCGCCGAAGCCGTGTCCGTCATCATTCCCGCCTTTAATGAAGAAGCGGGCGTTGGTGATGTGATAAAACGGGTCCATCGAGTTTTGACCAAGGTCAAAATAAAACATGAAGTTTTAGTGGTCGATGACGGTAGTAAAGACAAGACAGCCCGTCAGGCTCGAAAAGCGGGCGCCCGGATTATTTCCATGGGAGAAAATCGGGGATACGGCGCCTCCATTAAAGCCGGCATGAGAGAAGCTTTGTACCCCTTGATTGCCATTACGGACGGGGACGGTACTTATCCGGTGGAGGAACTGCCGACTCTGGTCCAAATGACTCAAAATGCCGATATGGCGGTCGGCGCCCGTACCAAACCGGGAGCGGCGATTCCTTCTTTGCGGCGCTTTCCCAAATGGCTTCTGGGGAAGTGGGCGAACTATTTGGCGGATCGTAAAATACCCGATCTCAATTCAGGTCTGAGGGTTTTCCGCAAAACCGCCGCGCTCCGCTATGAAGGGCTTTTTCCCAACGGATTTTCTTTTACCACCACCATTACGCTGGCTTTGGAATGCCATGGTTATATCGTTAAATACCGGCCAATTGATTACGCCCCCCGGATTGGAAAGTCCAAAATCAGGCCCATTCAGGACACGATTAACTTCTTTTCGCTGGTTTTAAGGGTGGTGATGTATTTCAAACCACTTAAGATTTTTATCCCCATGAGCGGTATCATATTTGTAGTGGCACTGGCGAGTGGGTTAAACGCCTATTTCCATGGTGTTGATTTGCCGAGTTCAACCCTTTTCCTTTTGGTCGCGGGAGTTCAAGTGGCCGCTTTAGGATTGCTCGCGGATTTGCTGGTCAAGAGAGGCCGTTAGCCATGAAAGTTTTGATGATCAACCCCCCTTCCGAACATATGATTACCACCAACATTCCTTCGGTGGTGGATGAAGAACGCGGATTTAATCCGCCCCTAGGCCTTCTTTACGTCGCGGGCTATGCCAAAGCTAAAACCTCCCATCAAATTATGGTCATGGACTGCCAGGTTGAGGAAATTACTCAGGAAGAAGTGGAAGACCGCATTCGGGAAATTTCACCCGATGTCGTAGGGATTCAGGCTCTGACTTTTACGATCATTGATGCCCGCATGGTGGCTCAAGCGGCCAAAAGAGCTAACCCCAAATGTAAAGTAGTTTTAGGCGGGCCGCACGTTCATATTTTCGCCAGAGAAACCCTGGCCATGCCCGAAGTGGATTTCGCTATTAAGGGCGAAGGCGAATTAGCTTTTACCCAGCTCCTCGGCGCTCTCGAAGGGGAAATGACTTTCGACAAAGTTTTTGGTTTGGCTTACCGGGATCCAGACACAGGACAAATTAAAGACAACCCTCCCGCGCCGCCTGTGGAAGATTTGGACGCGCTTCCTTATCCGGCCCGTGAACTCACGCCGGTGAATAAATATTACTCGCTTATCGCCAAACGAAACCCCATTACCACCATGTTTACCAGCCGGGGCTGTCCTTACCGCTGTTTGTTCTGCGACCGCCCCACCATGGGCCGCCGTTTTCGAAGCCACTCGGCGACCGCGGTGGTGAATGAAATGGAAGCCTGCCTGAAGCTGGGGATTCACGAATTTTTTATTTATGACGACACCTTTAACGTGAACCGCAAAAGGGTTTTTGAAATTTGCGGGGAAATCAAGAAGCGGAAACTGGATATCGCTTTTGATATCCGGGCCCGCGCCGATCGGATGGACGAGGAAATGCTGGCCGAATTAGCGTCAGCCGGATGCGATCGCATCCATTACGGCGTGGAATCGGGCAACGCGGAAGTTCTTGAAATTCTCTTAAAAGATCTTGATTTGGATCAGGTTCGTAAAATTTTTAAAGCCACCAGGAAGCATGGAATGAAAACCCTGGCTTATTTCATGATCGGCAATCCCAGCGAAACGAAAGAGATGGCTTTAAAGACGATTGAGTTCGCGAAAGAATTGGATCCTGATTTTGTTCATTTTTCCGTGATGACGCCTTTTCCCGCTACGGCGATTTATTACAAAGCGCTTGAAGAGGGGCGTTACGAAGAGGATTACTGGGCTGAATTCGCGAAAAATCCGACAGAAGATTTCAAACCCCGTCTCTGGGAAGAGCACATGACCAGAGCCGAACTAATCGACTTGTTAAAATACGCTTATAAATCCTTCTATCTGCGCCCCAAGATCGTCATGAAAAATATGACCTTTACCCACACCCCCCTCGATTTTTACCGAAAAGCCCGGGCTGGATTGAGAATGTTTCGGATATAATGCGGGTCTTTCGCTGGTTACCTTTCTAAGGATTCATTTTCATGTTCCAACGCGTCATTACGATCTTTTTGACGGTCGTACTTTGTATTTTTATCGGCTTTAAAACCAATTGGGTTCAAACTTGGGGTTATTTGTCCACGACTAATCTGCCGCTTTGCCTGGCGGCGGTGGGTTTTCTTTTGCTCATGATCTACATCAAGGGAATTCGCTGGAGTTTCTTGATCAAAATGCAGGGAAAACATTATTCGGTGTGGAACTGTTTTCTTATTTATATGTCGACCCTGATGATGGGCAATTTTACTCCGGGCCGGGCCGGCGACTTCGCCAAAATCCTTTACCTGAACAAAGATTTGAAATTCTCAACGGGCACCAGCATGGCCAGCACTTTAGTGGACCGGGTATTCGATCTTTATCTCCTTCTGATTTTGGGCGGCATCGGTATTTTGTCTTACCCTATGCCGATCGACCCGAATCTCATTAAGGCGGTTTGGGGTTTTTTCTTCCTGTTGTTCGTCGTGACCCTCCTGGCTTTTAATCAGAAGATCGGCGGAGCCCTTTTAAAAGCGGTTTTTCAACGGATGATGAAAAAAGAACACAAAGACATTACGAATAAGCTTTTCGATGATTTTCACAAAGGAATGGAATCGTTCTATAAACCCGCCATTCTTTATCCTATTTTCCTTTCGTTACTGTCTTATGTTTCCTTCTTTTACGCCGGTTACTTGATCGCCGTAGCCATGAACCTGCCCATTAGTATTCTTTATCTTTCTTTTTGTTTGTCGGTCGTGAACATCGTTTCTCTCGCGAGTTTATTGGGGCTGGGCACCCGCGACAGCGCCCTTTACATTTTATTTAAATTAATCAATCTGCAGGATCATTCTGAGGCCTATTCCATGCTGTTCTTTTTTATCGGTGTCGTTGTGTTTAGCTTGGTCGGACTGGGTTGCTTTTATTTGAAACCGATCGAGTTAAGTTTTTTTTCACAGTCGAAAACCACGTCCGATAAACCTCGGGCGGTCCGCGGTACTTCTAAAAAAATAAAACCCACTAAAAAATCCTCAAAAAAGAAATAGAGTTCCATGGCCAGAATCATTTGTATTACCAATCAAAAGGGCGGCGTCGGTAAAACCACCACCACGGTTAATCTGGCCGCTTGCCTGGCCGCGGCTGAGAAAAAAACATTATTGCTCGATATGGACCCCCAGGGAAACGCCACCAGCGGCGTGGGCATCAATAAAAACGAATGTGACATTACCTCCTATCATGTTCTGATGGGTGAAGCCAGCATCACTGAAACCATGAAGCCGACCGAATTGCCGAGTCTTTTTTGCGTGCCTTCCAACGGCAATCTGATCGGGGCCGAGGTGGAATTGGTGAATCTGGAAGAGCGGGAAACCCGGTTGAAAACCGCCTTGGAGTTGGTCCGAAGCCAATTTGACTACATTCTGATCGATTGCCCGCCTTCTCTGGGTTTTTTAACTTTGAACGCGCTGACGGCGGCGGATTCGGTTTTGATTCCGGTCCAAACCGAGTACTACGCCCTGGAAGGTCTGAGCTCCCTCATGGACACCATTGAGAGGGTGCGCGAAAGCTTTAATACCAGTCTGGAAATTGAAGGGGCGCTTTTGACCATGCACGCCAGAACCAGTCTGGCGGCCCAGGTCGCTGAGGAAGTTAGAAAGTTTTTTGGTGAAAAGGTTTATCAAACGGTCATTCCCCGTAATGTGCAGCTTTCCGAGTCGCCCTCTTACGGGAAACCGATTATTCTTTACGACATCCGCTCCACAGGAGCCCAGGCTTATCTTAATTTGGCGAAGGAGATGATACATCATGACTAAAAAAGCGCTTGGCCGCGGTTTGGACGCTTTGATTCCCAAAAAGGCGTTGGATGAAAAAAAAGGATCGGCTCAACAGATTCCTCTTTCCAAAATTAAACCCAATCCCTTCCAGCCCCGCAAAACATTCCGGCCGGAAGATTTGCAGGAACTGACCCAGTCGATCAAGGAAAAGGGCGTTCTTCAACCCATCATGGTCCGCAAAAAGGGAGACAGCTGGGAAATTATCGCGGGCGAGCGCCGTTTCCGCGCTTCCCAAAAATTGGGGTTGCTGACAGTGCCGGCCATTGAAGTGCAGGCCTCCGATGTGGAAGCTTTGGAACTGGCCCTCATTGAAAATTTACAGAGGACCGACTTATCCGTGCTGGAAGAAGCGGAAGGCTACCAGCGTCTGCAGGAAGAATTTAATATGACCCAGGAGCAGATCGCCATCAAGGTGGGCAAAGACCGGGCCACGGTGGCCAACGCCCTTCGTTTGCTGAAACTGACTCCCGAAGTAAAAAATTTAGTGGCTTCGGGTAAATTAACCGCCGGGCATGCCAGAGTCTTGGCGGCTTTGACCAACCCTTTAGATCAGCGTAAATGGGCCGAAAGAATTATCCGCGACGGTTTCTCGGTCCGCGAAACCGAAAAATGGCTGCAGGATCAAAAAGGCCCGACCAAAAAAACAAAAAGCTCCCTCAAAGCCAAAGACGCCAATGTGTTGAAATTGGAAGAAGGGTTGCGCCACTGGCTGGGAACGAAAGTTTCGGTCCGTACCGCCGGCCGCCAGCGGGGAAGTATTTCTTTCGAGTATTATTCGCTGGATGATTTGGACCGCATTTTAAATTTATTCCGCAAAGCCGGGTATCGTTGACAACTTCGTATCTTGTGCTAAATTAAATCTTGCTGAGAAACCGGATGTTTCTTGCCGGAAGAATATTTTAAGGAGCGTTCAGTGCCTATTACCCCTGCTGAAATTCTCGCAAAAAAAATGGAATCAGAAGTATCCCGTCTGGCTCCTCAAGCGGTGATTCGAAATGATTTCACCAATTACAAGGATGACGGCGTTGACATTTACATTTACGCGCCGCGCAAAGTGTCTGATATTTTGCGCTCCCGACTAAAACCGATTTTTTCCACGGAAATGACCAAAAGCAAGGGCGGCCTGAAAGCCAAATTGCTGGTGGAAGATATCGAAAACATGTCCCCGGAAGCCAAAAAGAAGTATGGAATACCGGCCTAGTACTTCACTCAACGTTATTTTCAAGCCGTTCGCTTTTCGAAGCGGGCGGCTTTTTTATTGAGTTAGGGGTTTAGTTCAACCGGGAACCGCCCTACACTGCCAGCAGACTAATCCCCCTATAAAAGGCCCAATTTATGTCCAAACCCCGCATGTTTCTTCTGGATGGAGCGGCCGTGGCTTACCGTTCCTACTTCGCTTTCATCAAGAACCCCCGTACAACCTCCCAGGGCCTGAATACCTCGGCGATGTTCGGTTTTTTGAATACCCTGCTCATGATTCTGGAAAAACAAAAGCCGGAATATTTCGCCGTGGTTTTTGACTCCCGGGAGCCGACTTTCCGCCACAAGCTGTACAAAGAATACAAAGCGAACCGCGATGAAATGCCGGATGACCTGTCCAAATCCTTTCCCTACATCACCCGATTGATCGAAGCTTTGAACATTCCCATTCTGGTCAAGCCGGGGTTTGAGGCGGACGACATCATCGGCACCATGGTGGGCCGCGCGAAAAAAGAAAAAATTGAGAGCGTCATCGTGTCCGGCGACAAGGATTTCATGCAGCTCATCGGCCCCTCGGTCAAGATGTTCAAACCCAAATGGCCGGATGACTGGTCCATGGCGGACGAGAAAGACGTGATGGAAAAATTCGGAGTCAAGCCCGAACAGGTCATCGACGTGCTGTCCCTCATGGGCGACGCGTCCGATAACGTGCCGGGGGTCCCGGGCATCGGGGAAAAAACCGCCACGGTCCTCATTCAGGAATATGGAACCCTAGACAACCTGTTTAAGAATGTGGATAAGATCCAAAAACCCAAATTAAAAGAGACCCTCCAGAACAATAAAAAGCTCGCCGACCTTTCGAAAGAACTGGTGACGATTCATTGCGAGGTACCGATCAAGGAAAAGGCAGAAGATCTGGTTTGCGGAAAACCGGACATGAAAGCGCTCAAAGAACTTTTCGCCGAACTGGAATTCAACCGCTCCGCGGGCCGGGTAGAGAACTATGCCGCCCAGTTTGGTGAATCCGGCTTCACCCTGGAAAACCAGACCGAAGGTTCCAAGAAAGGCAAAAAGGAAAAGGCGCCGAAGAAAGAAAAAGTCGAGAAGCCCGAACCGGCCGAATATAAAGTCCGCATCGTCTCCAACAACTACAAAGCGCTCCTGACCGTGGAGGAGATTGAAAAAGCCCTTCAAACCGCCGCCAAGGCCGATTGGGTGGCGGTTGACACTGAAACCACCGGGCTTGATACGCTTTCGGTCGAAATTGTCGGCGTTTCCATCGCCTGGAAAAAAGACAACGCGGTTTACATTCCTTTCAACCAAAACTTGGCCAAGGAAAAGCTCATCAAGTTATTGAAGCCCTTCCTCGAGAATCCCGAAATTCTAAAGGGCGGCCAGAACAGCAAATACGATTGGGAAGTTTTCAAAACCCACGGCATCGAGCCCCAGGGTTTCGCCTTTGACACCATGTTGGAAAGCTACCTGCTGGATTCCTCCAGCCGCCAGCACAACCTGGACGCCATGTCCCTAAAATATTTCAACTACACCAAAATCCCCACCGAAGCCCTGATCGGCAGCGGTAAAAAACAGATCACCATGGACTTTGTGCCGCTGGAAGACATTACCCAGTACGCCTGCGAGGACGCGGATTACACCTACCGCATCCACGAGCTATTCGCTCCCCGCGTTAAAAAAGAGGGTTTGTCCAAGTTGTACGAGGAAGTGGAACTGCCCCTGGTCATGGTTCTGGCCGATATGGAGCGCAAGGGAATTTCGGTGGACGTGAAACTTTTGAATCAATTGTCCAAAGAAGCCGAAGACGAATTGAAAAAGCTGACGAAAAAAATATACAAGGAAGCGGGCGAGGAATTTAACATCGGCTCGCCGCTACAGCTGGGCAAGATTCTTTTCGAGAAAATGCAGGTTCAAAAAGAATCCGGCACCCGGGTTAAAAAAACCAAGACGGGCTACGCCACCGATGTGGACGTGCTGGAATCCCTCAAGGGCATTGCCATCGCCGACATGATTTTGGATTACCGCCAGCTTTCCAAGCTCAAGAACACTTATCTGGATGTCCTGCCCGACCTGGTTCATCCCAACGACAAACGCATCCATACGTCTTTCAATCAAACCATCGCGGCCACAGGCCGGCTCAGCTCCACCGACCCCAATCTTCAAAATATTCCGATCCGCTCCGAATTTGGCCGGCGCATCCGCGGGGCCTTTGTACCCGCGGACTCCAAACATGTTCTCATTTCGGCGGACTATTCCCAGGTGGAACTGCGGGTCCTGGCCCATATCACGGAAGATCCCAATCTCATCGCCACGTTTAAAAAGGACGAAGACGTCCATGCCCGCACCGCCTCGCTGATCTTTGGGACGCCGATGGAGGAAGTTTCCAAAACCCAGCGTAACCAGGCCAAGACCATCAACTTCGGCGTCATTTACGGCATGGGCCCCCAGCGCCTCGCCCGTGAAAACGGCGTCACCATGGCGGAGGCGAAAAAGTTTATCGAGGACTATTTCGCCAAATATCCCGGTATCCAAAAGTTCACCACCGAACAGGTGGATCTGGCGAAACAGCAGGGTTTTGTCACCACCATCCTGGGCCGCAAGCGGTTCCTGCCGGATATTCATTCCAGCAATATCGGGCTTCGCATCAACGCGGAGCACATGGCGGTCAACACACCCATCCAGGGTTCGGCGGCGGATTTAATTAAAGTCGCCATGATCCGGCTCCATGAGGTTTTCGCCAAAAAGAAAATGGAAACCGCCATGCTGTTACAGGTGCATGACGAGTTGGTTTTCGAGGCGCCCAAAGACGAGGTGGAAGACGCCAAGAAATTGATTATTCACGAAATGGAAAACGCCATTAAGTTAAAGGTTCCCCTGAGGGTGGATGTGGGTGTGGGGAAAAGCTGGCTGGAGGCCCATTGATGATAAATTCAAAAGATAAACAGATTGTAGAGATTGAAGGTGTTAATTGGTTGATCGTTGAGTTAATGAAAGCCGGGATTGAAGTGGCGCGGCCTATTCGTGATCGTGGGGTGGACTTAGTTGTTTACAATGAGAGAAAGAACGATGAATTATTTGCTAAAGTTATTCAAGTAAAGGCCTCAAGTGAAGAGTCCTTTTCAATAGATCAAAAATACGAAAAGACCAAAGGTCTTCTAATTGTTTATATATGGAATTTAGAATCTAACCCAATCGCGTACGCTTTAAGTTATGAAGAAGTCTTTTCAATCGCTCGTGAAATAGGATGGGTCAAAACAAAGAGTTGGGAAAAAGGAATTTATTCAACATCAACCCCGAGCAAAGAATTAAAAAAATTGCTCAAACAATATGAAATGAACGAAGAAAAATGGTCGAAGTTGTTTGATATTAAAAAAGAAATTGTTTCTTGATTCTGGCCATAGTGGAGGATATTTTTTTCGAAAAATTGATCGCCGAATGCGCCGGCCGGGAAGGCGAGCGCTGTTTGTTTTTCAAAGAAGAGGCAGCGGTGGAAGCCGCTCTGGCCCAGGAAACGCCCAAAGTTCTTTTGCTGGATGTGGGCAGTTCCACGGTAGATATTCCGTCTTTCATTGAAAAGCTCAAACGGAATCCGGCTACCCGTCCGATCGCTCTGGTGGTCTTCGGCAGTTCCATCCGCGGCGATCTGATGCAGGACGCCCGTGAACTGGGGGCCGATCAGGTGCTTCCCAAAGCGTCTTTCAAACAACAGCTTCCCGAATTGATCCGCCGTTATCAAAAAAAGTAAGTCAGGCTGGTAATAGCCCCGGGTTGGGCTTTACATTGGCTTGGGGCTGTGTCTAAAATGCCTTATCCAGTTTTGAAGGAGTTGTGCCATGGGTCGTTTTGAAGAATTGCTGCTCATTTTCGCCATCGGGCTTTTGCTCTTTGGACCTAACAAATTAACCGATCTGGCGAAGGCTTTGGGTTCTTCGCTGAACGAGTTTAAAAAGGCCGCCAATCCGGAAGGCAACCAGCCCGCTCCGGCGTCCGCTAATCCGGTTTATGTTCAGGCCGCCAAAGCGCCGGCCCGCCGCCGCAGGGCTCCGGTCGCCAAGAAAAAGGCCAAGGCTTCCCGCTAAATTTTGACACAAAAAAGCCGCTTCCCATCCGGGAGGCGGCTTTTTTTATTTTGAGACTTTTTTCGGCTTCCCCTTCGCTGTCGCTGCGGGGATGTCGAAATCTCTTTTTATAACTATGGAAGATGATTTCTCATCAAGCGTTTTTCATCCGGGTCAAAATCGAGATCAAAACCACTGTCAGCCCAAAAACGCAAACAATGGTCGCCCCCATGGGCCAATCGCGGTTGTACGACAGACCCGAACTGACGATTGAAACCACCAATCCAATTCCCCAGGCCCAGTAAAGACGCTTGGGGCCTTTGTGGCCCAGCAGGGTGGCGCAAACCAGCGGCACAATCAAAAACGAAAAAACCGCCAGCACTCCGCTGATTTTCACCGAGCTGGTCACCACCAGGCCAAAAGCGGCGTAAAACAAAAAGTCCCACAGTTTCACGGAAATGCCCTGACGCTCCGCCTTGTGGGGTTCTTCCGAACAGAGGGTCAGTTTTTTACGGTTGATGAATAAAAAGGCGCCCACGATGCCGTAAAAGAAAGCCATGATCACGATGTCCTTCACGCTCACCCAGCCCAAAGCCTCGCCGTTCAACGTCTGCTGAACATGCTCCGCCCCGTGGGGCGCGTTGGCCAAAAGCAAAAGGGAAGCGGCGGTGGACAGCGAAAAGGCGATGCCGATAAAAGCTTCCTGCAGGACCGAATGGTTCCGGTCCCACAGAAAACTAAAAAGGGCCGCGCCCAGAAGGGTAAAACCAAAAGACCAAAGATAAACGCTGGGGTCGTGAGGTTCGGCCCCCAGCAAAAAAGCCACACTTTGTCCCATCGCGGCAATCTGCGCCAGGGCCAGATCCACAAAAATAACCCCCCGGGCCAAAACGTGCGTCCCCAGCGAGGGGTGAATCAGCACCAGCAGTACGCAGGCTAAAAGGGGCAGCGCCATTACCGCGATAAAGTCAGACATTAGTTTCCTCCGAAGGCTTTCACTAAAGTATCAACAATCACGTCGAACTTTTTAAACACGTCCGACGCTTCCGGCGTTCCACCCACCTCATTCGGTATCTCGTAAGCGGTGGCGCCGGCTTTCTTCGCCAATTGTTGGGCCGTATCCTCGTCATAGTAGGGCTGATACAAAACCACTTTGACGCCGGCTTCTTTCATCGCGGCGGCGGTTTCTTCCAAATATCTCGGGCTGGGCGGAATGCCCGGCTTGGATTCCACCGTCCCAAATACTTTTAGGCCAAACGCGTTGGTGAAGTATTTAAAATTTTCATGGTAGCTGACCAGCGACATTCCCGCATAGGGTTTCAACTGCGCCTTCCATCCCTTAATGGCCTCATTCATCTTGGCGTCAAAGGCTTTGGCGTTGGCCAGGTACGCATCGGCGTTGGTGGGGTCCAGCTCCCCAAACACTTCGGCCAAATGGTCGGCCACAATTTCCAGATTTTTGGGGTCCGTATAGTAATGCGGATTACCCAGGGGATGAATGTCGCCCTCAGCCCGGCTGACCGTTCCCACCGGCTTGTCCAAAACCTCGATGCCTTCGGACGCGTCAATGAAACCCTTCGAGCCCGGCTGAATATTGGGATTGCGGCTTCCCGGTATGACCAGCGGCAGCCAGCCTCCGTCCAGTTCCAACCCCACCGACACAAACACATCGGCGTCCTGAATGGCTTTCATCAGGCTGGGCTTGGCGGGTACGAAATGCGGGTCTTCGTAACCTTTGCACAAACTGATGGCGGTCACGTGCTTGCCGCCCACAAATTCCGCCACCGAAGCCAAATCCGACAGCGAAGTGGCTACTTTTAAATCCGCTAACGCCGGATGGGCCGTCATCAGCGCCAACCCCGCGAGTATTACTTTGATCCATGTTTTCATAAATTTCTCCTTTTTTAGTAATGCCAATCAAAATTCTTTTCACCACGGAGTTAACAGAGTTACGCAGAGTAAGACCTGAAAATTTTTAAAAAAACAGATGATTTAACTCCGTGTAACATCGTGTAACTCTGTGGTTCAATCCTGCCTTTCTAGTAATTGTGCGGCGGGTGAAAGCCGATGATGTAATTAAATTGCAGCATCACGCGGTTGTCCACCTGGTTGGAATCGTTCTTGGCGATACCATATTCCAGTTTCATTTCCGAAAATTCCGAAGGCAGCCAGGCGATGTTGACCGACAGTCTCTGCACATGGCCCGCCAGGTAAGTGTCGGTGGGATTCACGGTCACGTCGGGTGTGGAATTAAACGCTTCTTCCGCCCTCAAGCCCGTCCACCATTCCTGCGCCCAGCGGTTCTGCCAGGACGCGTACCAGCCGTCCGTTTCCTGATTGTAAGTTCCGTCAGCGTAGGAAACTTTTTTAATGTACTCACTCTGCAAAATCCATCCCGCCTGGTTCGACCGGCGCAGCGGCACGTTGCGCAGCGTAAAGTCCGCGCCGTAAACCGCGTGGTGCAGGCCGTCGTCGCCCATTCCTGTGAGATCAGACGCTCCCAGTTCCATCGTGGTGTCATCGTCCATGTCGATCAGGTTCTTCAAATGAAACAGGTAGGGAAAAGTTCCGGTAGTGGACGAATTGAAATCCAGCGGATGATCCGCCGCGCCCGAAGCGTCATTGGCCACAGGGGCGTAAGCTCCCGCGGTCAACTCGCAATACCAGGGCAGGGGCGTCATCCAGGCGGCTTCCATTCCCGCGTTCTTGAAACCTTCCTCACCGATCGTGTTCGACATAATGATCGGCGCCTGAATGAAGGGGAAGGCGTGGGTGTGCAGGGTTCCGTGCTTTCCAAAGAAAGCCCTGAACTCGCCCACCTTAAACTGCAGGCTGGGGATGCTGTCCGTGATGGCGTAAGCTTCCTCCGCCACGCCCTGACTGGCGTTGAAGGTAAAGTTGCCCGCCAAAGTCCACAGCGGGTCCACCGTGGAGATCACGCTGATCTCTGCTTCCTGAAAGGAAGGTCCGGTGGAGCCAGGTAAGGTGAGGTCGGGCGCGGCCTGCGCCAGAAAAAGGGCGCTCATGCCAATGGCCGGATTGGCCAGATTGGAAATGATCGACCGGGTTTGGGCGCCCGCGAAAACGGGGACGCAGAATAATGAAAACATAAAAATAAATAATTTAAAACGTGAAGACATAGTTCCTCCTGTGAATTCGGCTTTTAGAAAGCCGTTAATAGCAATTCATTACAGGGGATATGTTGGGGGGGACCTTCCACGAGGTGAGACCGAACCGAAAGAATCGAAAAATACCTGGATGAACACCAGGCTGGACACCAGAAAGAAAGGCACCAGCAGCGGCATGGTCGGCGTGGAAGGGGAATGAGAGGCCGTGAGAATGAAACTGCAAAAAGCGCAATTGTCCTGGCTTTCCATCGCGTCGTGATGATGGAAGTCTTCCGCCGCCGTGATCGTGAAAAACGAAAGCAGGGCGACGATGGAAAAGTTTAAAAGATGTTTGCGGTAAAAATTCATGAGGGTCATTATTGAGAAGGTGGATTGCGATTGTCAACGTTCTTGAAAAATGTTGAGATATAAAAAGACGGGCGAGCTTGATGAATGGAAAGGCAGGCGTTAATCTTTGAGCATGACCAAGCAACTGAACCGATTCTCAATCTTGATAATGTTGGCCTTCTTTCTGGGCGGCTGCGGCGGACAGAACAACCTTCAACCCGGCCAGGTTCTCAAAGTGGGCGATAAAGCCCTGGATTTTTCCCTACAAGACTCTTCCGGCCAATTCATGAAAATGTCCGATGTTCCCGCGAATGTCTATTTAATCCTCTTTTTTTACCGGGGCGCCTGGTGTTCGGCCTGCATGAACCATCTGGTGGATTTAAAAAGCGGCAACCAGAAATTTTTGGATAATCACGCGGTTCTGGCGGCCATCAGCGTGGACCCGGTGACCGATTCGGCGGCTTTTAGCGCCCAATGGCATATCCCCTTTCCCCTGCTTTGCGACAGCGAACTGAAGCTGATTAAGGCATATGGGATGCTGGACCGCGAGGGGCACGCGGGCAAAGATATCAGCCGGGTGGGGATGGTGATTATCGACCCGCAGAAAATCATTCGTTATATCTATGTCGGCAAAGACGCTTTTGATAGGCCCTCCAACGACGCGGTTGTTTATATCCTTCAACAGCTTCAAGCGGGAAAGCCGATTCCGCAGTAAAAGATGACAGAAAATCCAAACAAAACATCCTGCTATTTCGCCTGCTGGTAGAATCTGAAGACACCAAGCTATAATGGTTTCATCTTGTTGAACCGGGGAAGCGAAATGGTTGCCAATGAAGTATTGAAATCAAAAAGAAATGAAATTCTAAGCTTGGCCAGCCAGCATGGCGTCAAGAATCTCAGGGTATTCGGTTCGGTAGCTCGCGGCGAAGCCGGGTCCCAAAGTGATGTGGATTTTCTGGTGGAAGTCGAACCGGGCCGTACTTACCTTGACTTGGGTTCTTTTCTGATGGACGTGCAGGATTTATTAGGCCGCCGGGTTGATTTGGTCACTGAACGCGCTTTGCACGCCTCCATTAAAAACCAGGTTCTTCAAGAAGCTGTGCCTCTGTGAAAGACGATAAGCTTTATTTGCGTCATATTTTGGAATGTTCGAGCAAGATTAAAGAATATACCCATGACGGCCGGGAGAAATTCCTTCAAAGCGGAGTCGTTCAAGACGCGGTATTGCGAAACCTACAAATTATGACGGAATCACCCCAACATCTTTCGGCGGCCCTCAAAGAACGCCACGCGGAAGTGGATTGGAGGGGACTTTCGGGTTTTCAAAATATTTTGGTCCATGATTACCTAGGCGTCGATTTGGAAATCGTTTGGACGTTAGTGGACGAAAAACCTTCCGGGTTGGTTCAAGCCGCTAGGGTCGAATTGGCTTCTTTAAATCAATAAACGCTGTCTTATGCTCCACCGCATTGTAAAAACCAGGCCAAGAATTGATTTCATTCCCATGTCCCCCGTGTTAACCGCCCACCCCGCTTATTAACCCACAATTGACCTGGGTTGTCCTGTTGGTTCATCTCTCCTTTTTAATGTGTTTGCATTAGAGCGGTTCGTCTGTCAACGAATCGGTCTGAAAGTATTTCAATTTAAGGAGCGAGTCATGTCAGATGAAAAACACAATGAACATGGTCACGAACAGCACCAGCAGCACAGCCACGAACAGCATGGGCACGAGCAGCACAGCCATGAACAACATCAGCAGCACGGCGACGGACAAGAACAACATCAACAAGGCCACGAACACGCCCAGCATGGCCATGAACAGCACGGCCATGGACAACATCAAGAACACGGACACGAGCAGCACAAAGGATAATCACAAGAAACAAAATATTAATTATCTGTAAGTGGTTGGTTCAAAAACCCTTTCTTTAATTCGAAGAAGGGGTTTTTGTTTTTAAGGCTGAAATTGGAGCTGACTTTTTTAAAATCGGTTGAATACCATCGCGCTTCGCTCCAATGGACACCAGTGTCCGGTTATCAGCCGCCAACCTTCGCGAAATCGGTCCAGCTCTGTTCAATGTTCAGGGTGATCAGTTTAACCCTCACCTTGTCGCCCACATCCAATCGATTAAGAACCCTGCACCCATTTGCCTTTGACCGGTGGGGAGCCTTATTCAGGTGCCTTTTTACCGGCGCCGGTCACCAGCCTCGAAATATTCCCCCACGCGGTTGGCCATAAAGGCCGAAAGGTAAAATTGAGCAGGTTCAAAATGGAATGCGTAGGCTCTCGGTCCCGCTCGCTTTTTTGTTATAGCGTCATAGCAGTTTGGAAATAGGTGGTAAAATTCATCAAAGCTCGACAGTTTTTGCACCGAAGGGATGGCCATGCCCCAATGCGTCTTTTTGACACAGGGAACTCATAGTTTCCGCGCTTGGATGCGGGCTTTCGCTATTTTTCTCCTCGTCCTTTTCCCCAGCTTTCTTCACGCTCAAACCTGGACTACGGTGGGGATGGGCGGCGGGGGAGCCGAATACGCCCCTTCCATTTCCCCCCTCAATTCCAACCTGCGCTTTGTAGGCTGTGACATGTCCGGCTGGTACAGAAGCGCCGACGGCGGCAACACCTGGAACCTGCTCGATTTCTACCAGATCAGCACCGAGGTGGATTACGGCTACAACGACGGGGTCATGTGCCCCATGGCTTTCCACCCCACCAACGCGAACATCGTTTACGGGTTCGGAGCCCAGCAGGACACCCAGCTCAACGCTCCCAACCTTTTGGTCAGCAATGACGGGGGACAAACCTGGTCGGTCGTGCCTGGGGCCAATCCGGCTCCCTGGCCCGCCTGGGGAAACACGGGGGGAAGGGTTACCCTCATTTACGTTGACCGGGGCGACGCCAATTTTATTTTGATCGGGACGGATAAAGGCGTTTGGGTGAGCACCAACGGCGGCACCAGCTTTAGCGCCACCACTGGCACCTCGGGTTATGTGAGCGGGTTCATGGTGGACCAATCCTCGCCGGTGGGCAACCGCACTTGCTACGTGGGAACCAGCGCGGGAGTTTTCAAATCGACCAATGAGGGAAGTTCCTGGACCGCCGCCAATACGGGATTGTCCACCCCGGCCAACGTCCTCGGTTTCACGGGGGCCAGCACGGGCACGGCGGGAGGTACCCGGCTTTTCGCCATCGACGGCAACAGCAACAAACTTTATACCTCCACCAACGCTTCCGCCTGGACCCTCTCGAGTAGCGCCGACACTTTTGCCATGGTGGCCGGCGCGGACAACGACATCAACACCGCCTACGCTACCAACAATTCCAACCGCACCGTCTGGCAGACCGCCAACGGCGGAACTTCCTGGTCACAGGTTTTCGTCGATGTTTCTCCCGTGGCCAATCTCTTCGACGGCTGGATTGATTTCGACCTGAGCTTCTCGGGCTGGGGTTCGCCGGTGGACGGGCTGGGGGTGAATTCGGCTAATTCCAGCTAGGTGATGTTCAGCGACCTGGGGGAAACTTTTAAGAGCGACTCGGCCGGGGTAAGCTGGACGGAGGCCTATTCCAATTTTGCCGGAACCCCGCCCCCCGCCCAGGGCCAGGCCTGGTCCTCGCGGGGGCTGGAAGTCACCAGCGTCTTCCAGTACGCCTTCGACCCTAACACAGCCAATTACAACTACATCTGCGCCTCGGATATCGGCTTTTGCTATTCTTCGGACTCGGGGGCGACCTGGCACAATACGGCCCGCCGCAATGACGGTTCCTTTCCCTCGAACTGGACGGAAACCTTTTACCATGTGGCTTTCAACAAGACCTCCGGCACGGTATTCGCCGCGGTTTCCAGCCTGCACGACCTGGATCACTCCAACCCCCTGGGCAAGGCGGGGGTGGGCGGGGTGATCAAGAGCAGCAATAACGGCGGCACCTGGACCAATTCCTCCACGGGCCTGCCCGCCAAGCCCGCCACTTCCATCGTTTACGACCCGGTGAATAATATCTTCTACGCGGCCCTGTGGGGACAGGGCGTTTACAAATCGGACACCACCGGAAACAACTGGACCGCCTGCGCCACCCAGCCCGTCATCGGCACCAACAAGAATGTCTATTCATTGGAAATGGTGGGGGGAAACCTTTACTGCCTTCTGTCCGCCCAATCGGGTTACGCCAACCCCGGCGGCCTTTTTGTTTCCGCCAACGGCGGGGGCAGCTGGACGAATATCGCCACCAACGTAACCGGCGGCTTGCCCCTTTATTACCCCACGGATTTTGACGTGAACCCATCCAACCCCGCGACCATCTTTATCGCGGCCCAGGATTCGTCCAAAACCCAGGGCGGCTGTTACCGCACCACCAACGGCGGCACCAGTTGGACCCTGATGACTATTCCCGTGCCGACCCTTTACGGAATCCCCAACCATACGCCCTACGGATTCGCCCCCAGCATCAATCCGAACAACCCTACCACTGTCTATTATGGAACCGAGAACCAGGGCTTTTTTGAGACCGCCGACGATGGTAATACCTGGGCCCGGGTTACCACGCTGCCTTTCAGTTCCATCCAGCACGTGAACTTCGGCAACAACGCCACGTACGTCGGCACTTTCGGCGGCGGGGTTTGGAAAATGGCGAACCCACCTGTTTCCACTCCCACGGCTACGCCCAGCTCCACGGGGACCAACAGCCCCACTTCCACCCCGACCAATACGCCGACATTGACCCCTACCAACACGCTCACCAGCACCATCACCAATACGCCCACCAACACCATTACGAATACACCCACTAACTCATCTACCAACACGGTGACCACTACGGCCACCAACACGCCGACCCTCACGCCCACCAACACCATTACCAATACGCCGACGATTACTCCCACCAATACCATTACGAATACACCCACCAACTCACCTACCAACACCGCGACCAACACAGTCACCAACACACCGACCATTACGCCCACCAACACCATTACCAATTCGCCGACGATCACCCCCACCAATACCATTACAAATACACCCACCAACTCACCTACCAACACCGTGACCAGTACAGTCACGAACACACCGACCATCACGCCCACTAACACCATTACCACTACGCCGACGATTACCCCTACCTTTACGGTTACCCCTACGCCGACCAACAGTCCTACTTCCACACCGACCAATACAGTCACCAACACACCGACCTCAACGCCCACCAACACCCTTACCAATACCGCGACGGCGACCGCCACTTACACCGAGACGAATTCGTCCACACCGACGCCAACCCTTACGGCGACGGCTTCGCCGACGAACACCCTCGCCCCCCCGCCGACCGCGACCCAAACCAGCGCCCCGACCTTGACCCCCACGAATACGGCGACCATCGCGTCTGTGGTTGTGATATCCGCGCCTTATCCGAACCCCTCCAATGGTTCACCCATTACGTTTACGGTCTCGGCGCCGGAAGTATCGACTGTCACCATGGATGTGTTTACTTTGGCTTTCCGGAAAATAGCCGCCCAAACGAAATCAATTTACGGGTCCCAGACCTTTGAGTGGGATTTAAGGGATGTTTCGGGGGCCCCGGCCGCGAATGGGCTTTATTACGTCCGCATTCACATCGAGGGCCGCCAATCAGGGACAAAAATTTTTAAAGTTCTAATCTTGAGATAAAATTTATTAGGAAACAAAACATTGCACTACTGCTCTCTTCTTTTTGTGACACGTTGGCAATTTCACTTGACCTATTACGCACCTCGTAATAGCATGACTTATGATTCGAACTTTTCGAGATAAAGAGGTTGAAGCCCTTTTTCTGGACAACGTTGTTCCGCGTTTTAGGAATATTGAACGCGTGGCCCGGAGGAAACTTCTTTACCTGAACGCCGCGAAAAGACTCGAGGATTTACGGGTGCCGCCGGGCAATCAGTTGGAGGCATTAAAAGGCGACCGGAAAGGCCAGCACAGCATTCGCATCAACGATCAGTGGAGAATTTGTTTTACCTGGCACGAGGGCGAAGCCCTAAACGTCGTGATAGTTGATTATCACTGAGGAGAATTGCCATGCCACGCGTGACATTTTTTAAAAACATTTCGAAGATCGCGGGACAATAACAATTTCAATAATTGGTTAAAAGGAGAATTGGCATGAACACAAAATCGAAAAAGTTGGATCCCATCCATCCCGGGGAAGTGCTTTTAGAGGAATTTATGAAACCCATGGGTATCAGTATCAATCAATTGGCCCGCGACATCATCGTTCCGCCTAATCGCATCAGCGGTATCGTCAACGCGGGACGAGCGATTACGGCTGACACCGCTTTGCGTCTAGGGAAGTATTTCGGCGTTTTGCCCGAAACCTGGCTCGCTCTTCAATCGGATTACGACCTTCGCCTCGCCCAGCGCGCCGGCTGGGTAAAGACGGAACCGCGTATACACGCCCATACAGCTTAATTCTTGCCCTGTTTCACTTCACTCTAAATGTAACAACTTGTCCACGACGGGGACCCTGAGTGGACAATAAAACTATATTGCAATGTAACTACATTGTAGTTTATACTTAGTTTATGCTCATCATTTGGGATCCGCAGAAAGCCAATTCCAATCAAAAAAAGCATGGGATCTCATTTGAAGAGGCCCAAACCGTCTTGGAATCCGATATTCAATTGGTGCTGGAAGATAGTGATCACCACGAACAAAGATTCATCGCGCTTGGGTATTCGAAGCAACTAAACTTATTGGTGGTGGTTTACGCGTACCGGGAAATGGATGTTATCCGAATCATCTCGGC
>PLFD01000029.1 GCA_003136635.1 candidate division FCPU426 bacterium
AATCCAAGGATGAAGAAAACAGTAAAGAACCTTCCAGCCTCCGTCCGGCAAAGATTGCTGAACAAAGCATGTAGCGATAAAAGGGATTTTAACGAGTTGTTGCATTATTACGCCATGGAGCGTTTTCTTTACCGCCTTTCCAGTTCCAAGCACTCTGAAAAATTCATTTTGAAGGGAGCCCTATTATTCACGGTTTGGGATGTTCCAGCATCTCGAGCCACCATGGATATCGACCTCTTGGGTAAGATAAAAAATGATCCGAATGGAATAGCTTCTGTCATAAAAGAAATTTGTTCTCAATCCGTCGTGGAGGATGGGCTTCGGTTTGAAGCGTCTACAATAAAAACCGAACGGATTGTAGTAGATGCCGACTATAAGGGTGTACGAGTTCAGTTCACCGGATTCCTAGAAAAATCACGGATACCAATGCAGATTGATGTCGGGTTTGGAGACCCGGTTTTACCAGGTCCGGTACAGTTGGATTATCCTGTGCTTTTAGATTTTCCGGCTCCCCGTCTGATTGGCTATCGGCAAGAAAATTCTATCGCTGAAAAATTTAATGCCATGTGTACGCGCGGTATGAGAAACAGCCGCATGAAAGATTTTTACGATATATGGCTTCTGTGTAGGCGGTTCGATTTCGACGGCTCTGAGTTGTCGAAAGCCATTGAAAGCACTTTTCAAAGCCGCCACTTGGAGATTCCCGCAGAACCATTGGCGCTGGGGCCAACCTTTGGTGAGGACAAGAATAAAATGGCTTATTGGAAGGGTTTCCTGCGAAAGATAAAGATTACAAACGCACCCCAGGACCTCGGGACTGTCGTAAAAGTATTAAAGCGTTTCCTGGGTCCCGTTACGGAATCCTTGGCAGCAGGAAAACCATTTCATGGTAAATGGAAAGCCCCAGGCCCTTGGAAGGGTTTAGGAAAGAAGTAAAAAAATGGATGAAGTGTATGTAAGCACTGATGTTGAAGCGGATGGTCCCATTCCTGGCCAAAACTCTATGCTGAGTTTTGGGGCGGCGGCTTATCTCAGTGATAAAACACTGATCGGGACATTCACCGCCAACTTAGAATTATTGCCGGGAGCCGTTGGCGACCCGAAGACGATGAATTGGTGGAAGACCCAGCCACAAGCATGGGAAGCTTGCCGTCAAAATCTGAAATCTCCCGAAAAGGCCATGAGTGAATACCTGACCTGGTTGAAAGGCCTTCCGGGAAAACCAGTTTTTGTGGGATACCCGGCTTCTTATGATTTTATGTTTGTGTATTGGTATCTAATGAAGTTTGCCGGGGAGAGCCCCTTTTCCCATTCGGCGTTAGATATTAAGACCTATGCTATGGCCATGTTGAAAAAGGGATACAGGGATTCCACAAAAAAGAATATGCCCAAAGAGTGGTTTGATAAGCTACCCCATACCCATTGCGCCTTGGATGACGCCATTGAGCAGGGGGCTTTATTTTGCAATATGTTATTTATAAACACGAAGAAGTAAAAAAATTGAATAAATTTAAAAGTAATTTTTAATTTATTATTCATGCCATGAATGAATATCATTCATGGCATGAATAACTTACCTAAATCCCTTTTCCGTCATTTTCAAGACAGTTTTGCATTCCGACCATACTTTTCGTTTCTTTCATCCTGCGATCCAAAAGGCCTCCCGGTAATACCCTGGCGTGGCTTTTTTTCGTCATCATTATTCCTTATGTGGCCATTCCGCTTTTCATCTTCCTGACAGACCGTAAATACAAAACCCGCCGGCAAAAAAAGAAGGACCTGTACGAGCTCAACCCGCAGGTCATTGCCCAACGGGAGGGAGCGGTGGAAAAACTTTTGGGAGGGATGGGGATTCCTCCCGCCAAGGGTGGTCACCAGGCTCAACTGCTGGTCACGGGCGAGGAAGCCTACGCCCAAATCGCCGCTCTTCTCTCATCCGCCAAGAGCCATATTCATTTGACCACTTTTATCTTCGCCGAAGACCCGGTGGCCGACACACTTATCCGTCTACTGGAAAAAAAGGCGGAGGAAGGGGTACAGGTGCTGATCTTGCTGGATTCGCTGGGTTCTCTGATGGCCCATCACGCTTCCTTCGAGAGTCTGAAGAAAAAAGGCGGGCAGGTGATTTTTTTCAACCCGGTGCTACACGCGCCGTTCATGGGCCGAAGCAATCTGCGCAATCACCGAAAACTGCTCATTGTGGATTCTCAGCGGGCCATTATGGGCGGCATGAATATCGCCAAGGAGTACATGGGCCCACAACCTGACCCGGCCCGATGGACCGACCTGTGCCTTCAATTGGAAGGGCCCTGCGTGCAGGACATGGAAGACATTTTCACCGCGGACTGGAAATTCGCCACCGGCAAGGATCCGGGCCGGTTAAGCCCCGCCCCGAACAGTGGGGAATCGGTTCTACAAATTATCCCCAGCGGGCCGGACGTGCGGTGGGACCCTCTGTACGACGCTCTGCTGTCGCTGATTTTTCAGGCCAAACAGCGGGTCTGGATTGCCACGCCTTATTTTGTGCCGGACGAGTCACTGACCCGGGCGCTGGAACTGGCGGCCCGCCGGGGCATCGACGTGCGCCTGCTGGTGCCGCGCCACTCGAACCATTTTCTCGCGGACCTGGCCCGGGGCACTTATCTGCGCCAGCTGTTAAATTCCGGATGCAAGATCGCGCTGGCGGAAAAAATGCTGCATGCCAAAGCTTTTTTGGTGGATGGGGATTACGCCATTTTGGGATCGGCCAACTTTGATATGAGAAGTCTTTTGTTAAATTACGAAATCGGCGTGCTGGTCCGATCGGGGAAGCCTCTGGCCGATTTAGACCAATGGTTCCAAGCGCAGTTCCAAACCGCTGGGACATCGGATTTCAAGGTGAGTTACTGGCGAGACCTGCTGGAAAGTGTGGGACGGGTTTTGGGGCCTTTGATTTAGACACAAATCAGGGGTACCCAATCCTATGATGCGTCTCATCTTCGCTGAGACGCCGGATTGGGTACACCCATACCAACGCAAATATGGCGCGTTGGTACAACCAAAGCTTGTTGTTCGGCTTGAAGCCTCACAACAGGTGAAACCTCGCGACTCGCCACCCAATTGCATATAAATCAATGGGGTACAACCAAATCTTATGTCTGGCCCTGTTGGCTCGACATAGGTGCTGGTGGGCTCCCCCTACGCTAAAGCTTAGGGGCGCACGGCGATTGCCAAACCGTCGGGCATGCCGCCCACATCGACCTTGCCGATTAATTCGAGACTCGTCAGGTCCACCACCGCCACATAATCATCCATACTGCAGCCGATAAAGACGCGGTTGTCCGGGCCGTCCATTTGAATGCCTGCGGCGCCATGACCCAGGCTGATTCGTTTAATTTCTTTTCGCGCGACGGCATCAAACACCACCAGATCACCGGTACTCAGGCTGGAAACGAACACCCAATGCCCGTCCGGGGTAAATTTGACACGATTCGCTCCATCCACTTTGCCCTTCAAGGTCGCCACGACTTTTTTGGAAGCGAGATCAATAATGGCGACATTGCCGTTCATACCGCTGGCGGTCCACAATTGGCGGCCATCCGGCGAAACATCAAAACCCTCGCTGCCAGGGGAAACCTTGACCAGGGTTTGCTCCCATTGCTTTTGCGGTTGAGGCGGTCCCTGGTGGTCATTCGGGTGGGGGCCGTTGGAAGAGGGGCCATGGGGACCTGGGCCGCCTGGGCCTTTACCCTTGAAGAAGAACTGTTTCGAGAGGGCTTTTTCAAACAGGCTGATGGTACCCGAATGGGCATTGCTGGCGTAAATATGCTGGGCGTCGGGAGTGACATAAATCATGTGGGTCCAATCCTGCCCTGTGCCCATGATCCAATCCACTTTGGCGGTGGCGGGGTCAATGCGGGCAATGGCTTTGGAACCTTGAACCGTCAGCCAAACTTTGCCGTTCTGGAAATCCAATCCGTGGGGCGCGCTCAGCGGGGCGATATCAATAGGGGATAAGGCCTTTTGGGACACCAAGTCCAACACATCCACTTCGTGATAACTCTCTCCCATACCCATCTCTCCCATACCCATGTTGGAAACATAAGCCCGTTTACCGTCGGCGGTGGCGATCACCTCATGGGGGTCTGGCCCGACGGGCAACTGCGCGAGAACTTTCAAGGTCACCGGGTCCACGATGGACAAGGTATGGGCTTTTTTGGAAAGAGCTAATAAGGTTCGGCGGGGCGTGGATTGCGCCTGGGTGGGTGCGGTGGTGTAAGACAATAACCCCAACACCAAACTCGCCATCGTGATTTGTGACCATTTTGAACGCATAAAACCTCCCAGGTTGATTTACTGACAATTTTTAGACGTGTCTCTCGCCAGTCTGGGTCGACTTTAATAGTAACAAAGGGGCCTGGCCCCTTTGTTAAATGCAGCCTTTATTTAACACTTTCGGATGTCCGCAGTATGGTCATACGTTCTTATTAGGATGACCCAAGGGGACCAACTTGTAATATAAAAATTCTAATTGCACGACAAGGCGTTATCGTGCAATACAGCTCCTTGGGGATCCTTTAATAACGAAAATCCTTATTAAAGGATGTTCAAAAGCTTTTCCGTGACAACTTCCGCAGCCTTGTTAGCGTCATATTTCACGGAATCAACCAGCAATGGCCGTAAGTCATTATGAAAAGCGTCCATGCCCATCTTCTCTTCTAGGTTCTTTTTGAATTCCTTTTTGGTTACCGCAGTCTTCCCCTCTTTCATATAACGGCGGAAAGTTTCCACGATCTTGGCAGGCTGAACGGACTTCATCCCCAAAGCCACCCATAGATCGAAAAGGTCCCGACCTTTTCGGCGCTGGTACAAGGCCCTTAATTTGGTTCCCAACAACTCTTCCGTGGTATATGTCTTTACCTTAGCTTCCCCGTTGAACCAGGATGATTTGACCTCAAACCGCTTCTCAATTATCCCGAAAACATCGAAATGCTCCCGGCTGTTGATCTCCACCTTTAATTTGAGGGGCACCACCGGGGAAATTTCCGATTCCATGCGATATAAAAGTGTTATTGTCCCAGGGTTCCTTTCACGGCGGGGCTTTCCCAGGAAAGGGTCTAACCGGTCGCGAAGCCCGTCCAGGATGGGGCCGATAGGTCCTTGGGTATGCTGAACCAGGTCTATGTCTTCCGAATAACGCATAGGTTTGTCCACAAACAACTTATGAAGAGCCGTTCCGCCCCGCAGGACCAGACTTTTTGAAACCCCTTCATCCCTAAAAATCTCCACAAGGGCCCGGCTCAAGATCAAATCCTGCTCAACCTGGATGTTTTGGGGCCAAGGAGCGGTTTTTCGCCATTGGTTGATTGCGTCCTGTGGGATCATGCCTCGGGCACCGGTTTGGCGTTGATTAGTAAACGCCACCTTTCATTCTCCTTCGATCTCTCCAAAGGCGAACCGGGCTCCAATGGCCTCATAGGCGGGTTTCTCTTCCCCACCCAATCCGCTAACCCTTTGGCCAAATCCTTCTCTTTTAAGGATTCCAGGAGCCACCCAAGTCGCTGGGTCGTGAGAACGTCATCATGCTTTTTGGCGGTTGCCAGTAGCTTTTTTGCATCCAGCTTTTCTGATAGTTCGGAAAGCACCGTGATCACATTCTCAAGCCCCCCTGAATGTTTGGCATATCGGACCAAATCCCAAGCGGTTGTTTCGGGGGTTGATACCTTTTCATATCCCGTTGGAGTTTTAACATCAGTTATCTCCGAGGCTTCAAAGGGCCCTTTTCCGAAAAATCGAATCCGAACATTGCCGACATGAATGGGCCTGATCGATTTTCCTGGGACAACCACTTGGAATTCCATAGGTTGATGATGGGCAGCCCCATAAAGCTGTGCCGCCGAGAGAAGGCCCACATAATAGGGCTTATTCAATTCTGCCATTAAGGAATGTATGAACCACTCGGGGGGAAGGGTTCCCACGACACGATATTGGGGTTCTACAATTACGTAAAAGCCGGACTTGGGCATGACTACCCGCCCTGCTTTCGCCAAACGGCGCAGGGCCAGGTAAGCCGCCCAGGAGGAAACTTTTAATTTTTTTCGGGCTTCTTCCCGCACGAAGGTATGACGGCCATCGCCGAGCAGTTCATCAATAAATTGGCTTGCGGAAGGTTTATTTCTCGTTACCATTTTGGAAACAAATTATATCGTTTAATGATAGTATTTGCGACCTGTTTTTACACACCTTTTTGAATGGAAAGCCTTGGCTGTCTTTCGCACCATAGTCGAGTAACCTTAAAACGACGTTCACAAAAAGGCTCAGTTAGTGAGGCGATTTGCAAACGTCACTTTTCGGGGAAAACCTTCCCCCTGACCTCGGCTGGCTTTGCCGAACCTCGGCACACCCCCTTCTCATGGAGCTTTGTACAAACCGCTTTTTGTTTTTTCATTGACGATTTAGCGAAAAGTTGGTTATGTTACTTAATATAAAAGTAACGTAACCAAGGATTCGAGCCATGCCAATCACAGATGCGGAAAAGCAAATTCGTTTTCGAAAAAAAGAAGCTCTGAAGCGAGACTCTGAAAATATTTTCAGGCAACTACAGTTAAGTATGGGGTTCCATAAGCCGCAAAAGAGTCCACAAGAAATCAGATATGCCGTAGACCAGGCAATCGAGCTACCTTCTGGTTGGACGGACGAAGACATTGTCCGAGCGCAACAAAAGCTCACACAGATTCTCCATGACATTATTTCAATGCCTGATGAGTTGAAAAACGATGTGGACGAAGGGACGAATTCGTCACTTAGGTTCAGGACCACGCCAGATCCAACCGGCTTTCTAAAAGAAGAAAAGTTAGCTTTGGAAAAAACCCGAGCGCTGGCCTCTCACCTCATTTCTGCGCTCAATCTTTCAAACTGTAGCGACGCTGAAAAAGCCGCAGCGATCATGGAAGCAGTACGCACGGTAGGCAGGGCTGTGGCAAACCAAAAGGAAATTCCCCGGTCAGCTGCTACGGTTGTTTGCCTGGCAAGCTTAGGGCCCCACTATGAGCGCCCGAAGTGGTTCGCAAAGCGTTTAGCAAAAACACTGGTAAATCAGCTTGATGTAAAACTTAGTGGTGAAGTGGGCAAGCTACTAGTCGATCAGAACCTAAGTCATTTTTCAAACGATGAGGACCTTTCGTGATTGGCGTTCGACCTTACGATTATCGAAGGAAGGTTGAATGCATTTACGAAGGAGAGCAGTACACCGTCCGTGACAATGGGGCCGTCTTTCGTCATGCCAAAGTGGGCAAGCGCCCTCGTGCCTACGACGAACGCTGGACTTTTGGTAGACCGAATCGCAAGACCGGTTACATGGTGTTTGCATCCGTCCGAGTTCACAGGATCGTCGCCACGGCATTTCACGGAGAGCCACCTACGCCTCAACACGTTGTGGATCACATTGATACGAATAGGCGAAACAACCGGCCTGAAAACCTTCGGTGGCTAACAAGGCTGGAGAATGTGCTTCAAAATCCTCTTACGGTTAAGCGCATCGAGTATGCCTATGGCAGTATTGAAAATTTCCTGAATACGCCCCCAGAACAGAGTCGGAACGACGAAAAACGTAATTTTGGCTGGATGCGACCTGTCAATCCTCAGGAGGCGAGCACTAGCTATCAACGCTTACTCAATTCTGTTGAAAAAGATGAGCCTCTATCCGGAGGGGCGTTAGGTGAATGGGTCTTTCGGAAAGATGGGCTCGAAGAGAGTCCTGAGGAATTGTCAGCTGAAATACCAGCGATAACCTTGAATGCCGTTCAAAGGCAATGGAGGACGCCTTGTGAATTTATTTGTTGCCCGGAAGATGCAGGAGAAACGCCAATTCCTTCCTATGCACAACGGCTTACTTTGGGCGGTGTTTTTTGCCAAAACGAATTTAAAAAATCGGTAGTCGAGCAGTTCGCTGTTTCTAATGACGGAAAGTCGCTTTGGGTGATGTGTTGCTTTGCAGGAAAAGCCATGAAGCCTTGGACTCTTGCCCAAGTCACGTTTGAAGCTGGGCAGTTTGTTCATACGAATTTAGGGAGTTTTTTCGGCCAAGATGGGGCTGAAAAGCAATTTTGTTTAGCGCAGGGGAAGGAATGGACAGGTGGGGATACCTTTGATGATTTCTGTTAATCGGGAACAATGAGGTCTATGTCTGGCTTCTTCATACAAGGTTGAGCGCGTAAGCGTAATTCACGGTTGAAAGGAGAAAATTTATGGGAAGGTTTCATTACAATCCGAAAGGATATCCTGTCTGGAATGATAGCGGGAAATTGGTTCATAGAACTGTTGCCAAGCCAAATGGGAACCAAATAACGCATCATATAGATGGGAATCCGAAGAACTTCAGAGAAAGCAATCTCGTCAATATGAGCAGAAGTGAACATGCGAAGCTTCATGCGAGGGAAAGAAGACGGCTCCGGTGAAAGGCTCGCCTCTTTAGGGGAAAGTCTTCCCCCTGGCCTCGGCTACTTTCGATTATCCTTTTGATTGTATAAGGAAAGGTTTAGGGGTCTAAACAGAAGGGTCTAAATCAATAAATTGATACAACAAAGCCAACATACTCCTAGAGAAGTTTTTAAAATTTTTCACCGTTTGGTAAACCCAGGAATTCTCGGTGATTATAACGGATGTGAAATTTACAACTTCACTTTCTACAAAGCAAATAATTCGGGCCATTCAATGAATCTTTACACACTTGTTAGATTTGGTTCCTTTCAAACTTCAGAATTTAGACAGTCGCCAAGATTTATATCCGACCGGTTTAATATCCAAATCGGAAACGAAAATTTCACATTTGGCATTTACCATTTTAAAAAGGAATTATTAGAGTTTGCTCGCTTCTATAGCAAATTCTTAAGAAATGGAAATTGGAATTTATCAGGCTCAACACTTCACCAAGGAACAAATAAAGTCATCCCAAAACAATTTGTTCCTTCTGATGGAACTTTTGGTCCCGCTCTTAATAAAGTCCTTAAAAATAATTTTTTTAATGGCTCATACATAATTGAGCATTTTGACGAAACAAAAAAAGAAGTAATCCCACTATTTGAAGCCTCAGAAAAACTTGTCGAGTTATCGGAGAAAATGGAAAAAAATGTTCCCATTCAGATAGGAAGCGTATCAGACAGACTCGGGAATATTATTTTGCAATTCCCAATCGAAGTGATTCGATCGACTTTTTCATCCTCTGCCGACAGCAAATCTGTTGAAGTAAATTCGAAATTTTTTCAGGACTTTCCCGACATTTCTTAATAAAATTTACGTCCCCATCACAGTTTTAAAAGCCTTTGCCAGTAACAACTTTACGGCAAAGGCTTTTTTATGCCCGATGGTCAAGTTTCCATTCTGACGGTCAAAATCCCAAAATCATGGTCGTGAATGACACGGTTATGGCACAGGGTTCAACGAGGAAAATTTTCAAAAATTCCTTGTGTCCGTCCTCACCTCTTAACCACCACTCGTAGTGGAAGGCAATGGATAACTGTGAAAGGGAGCACCCCCCTGGTCCATATGACTTCTATATGACACCTGAGACCGCCTTTCCCATCCCTCAAGCGCTTCCCTGGCTGACTCCCTAGTCCCTTAAAAAAACTGTAAATCTTACGATTTGAAACGAAAAATTACAGGTTGAACGCATTCCGACCATACTACGGAGTGTCCGCAGTATGGTCAGCTCTTTCTTATTTTGTTGTTTTGTAAGAAAAAATACCCTGTTTTTCTTACATGAAAATTAAGCTCAAACCTTGATTTGAGGCGATTCATGGACAAAGTTTGGATATTTTATGTCAAGTTTTTTTGCTGAAAAACTTGACGTTATATGTCTCTAACTACTTGCCGTGTTAAGCGAAGGTGTTGACAAGCAGGGGTTATAGAATGATAGTAACCTATACAGTTGTTAATAAGTGTATAGGATTCTATCGATGCTTAAAAAGCTTGAGAAACAATTCACCAAAGAAGTGGGTATTTTCAGGGAAAACGGAGGAACCCTTTCAACCATGAAGGCTATCCGGCTAGGTATCCATCCGGTAAAGCTTTATGCCATGCGGAACTCGAAAATCCTAGAACAGATGGGCCGGGGTATCTATCGGCTTTCGAACCTTCCCCCCCTCACAAATCCAAGTTTTGCCATTGTTATGCAAAAAGCCCCAAAAAGCGTTCTTTGCCTGATTTCAGCTCTAGCTTTTCATGAGATGACTACACAGATTCCACATGAAATTTATATCGCGGTTAGGAGAGGGGATTGGGTTCTTAAAATTGACTATCCGCCTATCAGGGCATTCCGTTTTTCGGGAAAGGCCTTTTCAGAAGGAATCGAGGAACACCTGATAGACGGTATAAAAGTCAGGGTTTATTCACGCGAGAAAACCCTGGCGGACTGTTTTAAATATCGTAATGTTGTGGGACTAGATACAGTCCTGGAAGCCCTCCAAAACTATTGGAGAAGTAAATGGAAAAAAACAGATGAACTCACCAGGTTTTCAAAAATCTGCCGGGTAGACAATGTTATGAAACCTTATCTGGAGGCAATCCAAGGATGAAGAAAACAGT
>PLFD01000017.1 GCA_003136635.1 candidate division FCPU426 bacterium
GTAAATTGAAAAGATTGATATGTGGCAAATTGCTGGTTATAGGCCATTAAGCCCATATAACCACCCGTACAACTGCCGTTATAAGTCGCCAAAGGCGTAAATGGCCCGGTAGGGCTATCACTCAAAGAAACTTTGTACTGACACGACGCGGTGATGATGACCTGAACGTAGCAGGGACAGGCACAAATAGTGGTCGAACTGCTAAGACTGGTAGTCGTAATCGTGGTAGGCACACCCGAGGCATAAGACACAAAGTTGATTTGGCTGCCGGAATTCGCACAACCATTGTCATAAAAATTTATGCCATAACCATTTCCGGTTGTGGGATTCATGCCCAACACAATTCCGTTTAAAAGCCCTCCATTCCCCGCCCCCACGCACATAGAAACGAGCATAGTTCCCGGTGCTGTGGCAACGGTGTTCTCTAATAAAAAGTTATAGGTTGGCGCAATTCCACTTCCATTTTGATATTTAATAGAACCGCCGCTTTCGGTCCAGTTACCTTCACCAAAAGGAACTTCTCCAATCTGCCATCCGGGAGGTGGGCTGTTTAAGGTTTGGTTAAAGTTAGTCGTCACTGAACATTGGGAAACCGGATTACATTCGTACTGGGCCACCAACGCCTGCTGCCAAAAACTAGCCTTTGCGTTTTGTGTGTTGAGATAAAGCGCCCATTCAATGCTGGTAGCTCCGCTATTAAAATTCGCTCCCAAGTTATAGGTTCGGTCGTGATCGCCAGGCGTATCCGTCCCGCCGCAATTGAGTACCCCGGGAGGTCCCGCAAAAATAGCGGGGCTTCCGTTATCAGAACCGCCTCCCGTATTAGTCACAGGCCCAGAACCATAGGGCACGACCCAGTCCTCGTCCCCGTCAACTACAGGATCAGCGCAATTATTCCTTCCGCCAATAACCGACAACTTGGTATTCGAAGATCCACAACTCAACCCCAGGCAGCTCCAATTTAGATCCGCATCCGGCGGAGCTCCACCATTTCCAGGATTAATGACATTACTTTCTTCAATGTGCCATGCGTTATTTCCATTCCCGATGGCAACTGCGTTGGTGCTGGTTTCAGCCGGATTGGTGTAAAGCACCAGCACGGATTGGCCCACGCAGCCACCTGTTTCGCTAGTAGAGATTGTGTATGTATTAACACTGCCGCCAGCCCCGCCACCCGTGAACCAGGAACCATTCAAGTCATACTGCATGTTGTACCAAAGATTTTGATAACTCGTCCAAGTAACAGGCGCTCCATCCTCGATGGCCGCAGGCGTGTGTCCGGAAAAGTTGATTGGATTAAAATTAGGCGCTCCCGAATCACCGCCAATGTTGTATTCCACATAGGCATAGGCAGTCACCGGAACCGCCCCCGCCGGCAGAGTAACTGTTAAAGGCGTTCCGCAATTTCCTCCTGCGACTGTGTAATCCAGTCCTACCCCATAGGCCACGGTTTGTTGCAACTGAGAATAACCAGGCGCGGGATCACCCGCAGGGCAAGTTGTATAGGTAATTTGAGCTTGAGCAAATGCCACAAGGAAAAAGAAAAATGAAAATGAGACAAAAAATCTTAAAACGGTTTTATAGGACTCGTTGGAGGGAGAAACTTTAATTTTTTTGAGCTTTTTAAACTTTTTCATTACTCACTTACTTACCAAAAATGTTTCGAGGGTATGAAAACGATTTAAGGCGTAGTTATTACCAAAAAACCAACAAATAAGGGCTATTCGGTAAATATGTTCTAGCTAAATTATACCCCGTTTTGGACCCAACAAGGGTGGCCTTTTATTAAAATCGACGGGAATTAAGGGGCTAAATATCAGCCAAAAAGGCCCAATAAACGTCTTTAAAAGCTTTTGTGGTTCTTTGTCGTTCTATGATTTCGAGCATACTCAATGAACATCGATAAAGGGAATTATCCGTAGCTCTAAAGCCCAAAAGAATTTTGATCACGGAGGGCTAAAAAAAAACAGTTTTTATTAGTGTAAAACTAAGATTTTCAAAAGCTGATGTTCAAGAATACCGCCACTGGCATCACGCACTTCAACCGCCGCAATATAAACACCGCTGGCCATTCCTGTCGCAGTCCATTGAGTTGAAGCGTTCCCCGGCGTGCCAGGAATTGACCGCACTAATTCGCCCGCGATTGTGTAGACTTTTGCGTTTAACATCCACGCGTTAGCAATTCCGGAACCATTGAACGTTGTAGTCAGAGTAGAATCTGGTTCCAACACATTCGGTTCAGCAATCACGGTACCGCTTACTCCACCCGTCATGACCACCACGCTTCGCGTGATATCGGTTGTTTGTCCGTTTCCATCATCCCAGTGCAATTGAACCGAATAGGTTCCGGACGTTACGTCCGTTCCCGTGTTATTGGTGCCATCCCAGCTCAAAGTAACCGGCGTTCCCGAAGTATTGACAAAAATCTGCAAAAGGGGCGTGCCGCTGTTGCTAGTTGAACCCAAGTGCATGACATTCGCGCTTAAACTCACGTTGGTCATTTGGGCATTTGTTCCCTGACCCGTTGTGTAATACAAAGTCCGTACCAGTTCACCCGATGAGTTATACACATTAGCTGTTATGGTGGCGATATGGCGGTCGACAATAGCTTGCTGGTCCACGCTTGTCACAACGCCCAATGGCGAAACACTATCCACCTTTATTTCATAAGTACCGTTCGTCACAGGATTTCCACTGTTGTCCGATCCATCCCAAGTACTAATCAAAACTCCGTTGTAATAAATGAGGATAGTGCTATTGGGGCCCTGTAATTCAGTAATTAAATTGCTCTGCGACAGAGTGATATTGTTGATAGGTTGAGAATATTCTTTCACTTTAATGGTTTTAACCACTTCGCCGGCAGAGTTATAAATATTGATATTCACCGTGTAGAGGCCGGTGATTTGTACATTCACGCTAGAGGTCAAAGGCGTTGTCAATCCCGGATAAGTTAGTTGGGCGTTGTTTGTGATTATCTCACCGGAAACAAAACTATTAACCTGAGTTTGATAGGTCAGTTGATAAACCCCGGGCGGCAAGGGCGAAGGCAGTGTCCACTTCAAGGGCGGCGGATTCGCATTTTTGCTTGTACCCGCTGGCGCGGATCCATAGGACACAAATGTTATGTCCGCCGGCAAGATGTCGGTTACTACCAAATTATTCACGCTGTTACCTGTCACCGTAATCCCGATAGCATAATTCAATAAATCCCCCGCGTTGGCCGATGTTCTGGAAACATTCTTTCCCATCGTCACGCTGTAGGGTGGCGTGGGTGTGGGTGTCAAAGTAGGCGTCCAGGTGGGTGTGATAGTTGGTGTGTTTGTAGGTGTATAAGTAAATGTAGCCGTAGGTGTGTTGGTGGGGGTATTTGTGTAAGTATTGGTGGGTGTATTCGTAAAGGTGTTAGTAATTGTATTGGTGGGCGTTGCAGTGAATGTATTGGTAGGGGTATTCGTATTGATTGGTGTGTTGGTAGGGGTATTTGTGTAAGTATTCGTCGGCGTGGCCGTAGCGGTTGCGGTATTGGTAATCGTTGCAGTTGCGGTATTCGTCGTGGTCGCCGTCACGGTATTTGTGGCCGTGGCTGTGTTCACCGATGTAGCTGTGTTTGTCGCAGTCGCAGTTGCGACACTTGTTGTTGTCGCGGTTGCGGTACTGGTCGGTAGAGCCGTGGCTGTGCTTGTTGTGGTGGCAGTGGCGACACTCGTGGTTGTCGCTGTTGCGGTGCTGGTAGTAGTGGCTGTCGCTGTACTCGTAGTGGTTGCAGTCGAGGTATTGGTGGTCGTGGCGGTTGTAGTGTTTGTTGTGGTTGCCGTCGCTGTATTTGTCGTTGTACTAGTCGTCGTATTTGTGGTCGTTGAGGTTGCAGTGTTTGTTTTGGTTGCCGTCGCCGTATTTGTAGTAGTCGCTGTCGCCGTGCTGGTAGACGTGTTGGTGCTGGTCGCTGTCGCCGTGCTGGTGGTTGTAGCCGTCTTGGTTGGGGTATTTGTAAAAGTACTGGTTGGTACGACACAGGCGGCATTACAACCACCAGCTAGCATATTTACCCAGTATTCCTGTTTATAAGCGATATTAGCGTATCCTAAACCCCAAGTTATCTTATTGGCTCCGGACATAGGAACCCCATTAAAGTCCCCATCGAATTCCAAAGGCTGTCCACATTGGGTACCAACACATTCCCATTCAGCCGCACCTGGATCAGATAAAGGCGCAGTCGCACCAGTTGGTGCCGTTGTACCGTAGAAATTGTCTGTGAACGGAACCGTTCCCGATTGCGTGTCTACGCCAACATCTAAACCTTGTCCAAAACCATATTGACTACCGCCAAATACAGAAAAGTGATTGGATCCACAACTTGTACTTGGGTCAACACAACTCCAATCAACCGTCGGAGCGAACGGAGTAACCCCTTCCCGAACGTTTCCATCTCCATCATCAAAATAAAAAAGCCCGTCATCAATAGCCACTGCCCCACAAACACCCGGAGCCGGAACTGTATAGACAATAACTAACGACGCTCCCCAAATTGCGTAATTAGTACAAGGATTGGGGTTCGTCAGTGAATAGGTAAACGTGCCTAACGAAACAAGAGCTGTAACGTTATACCTAACGTTGATTGCGGTTTGATTAGGATAATCACTAGATTGGAGACCATACCTGGGATCAATCCAGTAATTCCAAAGATTGCCCGTCCCAGCCAAAATCCCCGTACCAGTCATGCTGCCGGCAAAATCCACAGCGTTCAAACAAGGGGGCGGACCACCCCCGTCACTACCGTCATAACTAACAACATCCAGATAAGCTGCCTTAATCGTAGCGCCAGCGGGTGGCGAGCATTGAATCGTGATAGTTAAGTTCTGTCCAGAAGAAGTTCCCCCTCCTGCGGCAGCGGCTCCTGCACCGCCTGAATTTCCTCCGCAATAAAGAACCGAAACCCCTGAAGCACCATAAGCGTAAAACTGGTTGATGCCATTGGTACTAGGGGCGGATAGAGAAGGACAATTATCTCCCGAAGCTGTTTGCGCAAAAGTACAAGGACCGTAAAATGGCGCGACATAAACTGATGAATCGTTATAAAGACATGTTTGGGAATGAATTAAATCTGGGCTTATGAGTAAAACGAGAACAAAAAAAACAAAGACTATACCTTTTATACCGTCAAATTGCTTAAAACGTTTTTTGTTGTTTATGAAAATATTCACGTCATTCTCTCATGCTAAAAAATGATCAGGGCTGCTTCGCCAAGACCGAGATGGAGCCAAATGGCAGGTTGATAATTATAAAAAAGAAAGAGTTCTTTTTGTACGTCATCGCAAATCTACCAGAAGTCAGTGAACTGATCTGTACGGATAATGACAAGGTGTTTGAAAACGATTTTTGCAAGTATGGCAAACTTTGCATGATTCCAAGCTCCCATAACGGATAAAATAAGCTCAAGAAAAAAATTATTTTATTGGTTCAATACTTGCTATTTTTAACCCATTTTAGTTGTATTTATTTTTAATTCGACCCGACGCACCGACGCCGAATTACCAAAACTAAATTGCATAATTAGAATACCACGGTTTATGCTAATCCACCGTTGCTATAGATACCCCGTTCAGGTATAGAAAAGACACATTTTCAATAAAAATAGTGACAATTTTGAAACGAGTGAGAAAAACATGCGATTGATGAAAACCGTTCTTTTTTGCTTGGTGCTGACTCAAATAACCATTTCCCTGGCATGGGCGGACTTTGGAAACTGGTTTGTCGTCAACCAAAGGCTTTCCACAACGTTGGATTCGTCTGAAAAAAAGCTTTCCTATCGATTTACCTGCCAAGCGGACATGAATGTCACAGCAGCGGCTGTTTATTGTGTGGACGCCGATAAGCCTCCTGCTTACATTGTTGGTTTGCAGGAAGACAACGATGGTATTCCATCAGGTGTATATCTAACCTTTTCTAGTTATATTCCTCGTCCGCAAAGTTGGTCCGCCATTCCGCTGGATTCTGTTCCTCTTACTAAAGGAAAGGTTTATCACCTTGTTGTCGAGCAAGACATCAAACGCGGCGGAGACCACCCGGTCGGAAAGATAGGACCGGATAACCGTGCGTCTTTTCTTTCAACAGACGTCTTAAATCATATTCACCCCAATGACGGAAGCCCCGATCCTCAGACAAACGTATTCTTCTTTGAAAACGACCATTGGAAAGCTTTAGATCAGGAACCGGTTTATGCCATCTACGGTGCCGGTTCTCAACTGCAAGGAAACCCCTACGATGATCCAGGTGTTCGCCCCATTTACGGAAGCGGTGATCCCAGTGATAAAACCCACCAAGTTCTTCAGGGAGAAGCCCTGCATTTTCATTGCGGCACATTGTCCAGTGCTTTCGCGATCAGAGTGAAAAAAAAGGGGAATCCCAAATATCCTTTGAATTACATGATTTTGAAAAATAACTTCCAAATCCACAAAACCTACCCCATTCATACCGCGATAGCCCTTACCCCTGACCAAGTTTCTACGGCCTTTCAATGGGTCACGATCGGTTTTGACAATCGGAGCGTTTCCAATTTTTCTCCGGAATGCTGGTTTCTGGTGTTCCAGACAGATTCGGGGCATCCTTCTAAAAATGATGTGGGTTGTGATGATTGCTACCTTATTTCGGATGCCGGCAATTCCGGCGGTTTGGCCGACGCGGCCAATCTAACTTTTGATGGTGGCCCGCATCTTTCACGAGCTGTTTATTCAGCCGATGGCGGCAGCGCTTCCAATTGGATCGACGAATTCGAGCGGGATGTCAACTTGGGTGCAATCGGGCCTACCTGTCCACCGTTGCCCGAAAGGGTTTTCCCTTCTATCCCCACACCCTTACCCGTGATGGGAGGCAATTAAGTTGAATCAAATTATTTTACGACTGGCATTAACTAATACTTTATTCTTTATTCTAGTTCCTGTTTGGTGCGCCGGTCCCTTAATGGACGGAAGCATTATGGATGATTCTCAAAACATCGCTTTGAATTCCATCAACGATGGAAAATTTACGGAAGCAATATCAAATGAAGAGAAGGCGTTAAAAATTGCTCAGGAACAATATGGCCCCCTCCATCCTTCACTAGTACCGTTTTATAACAGTTTGGGTTCTTTATACCGATATGTGGCGGATTATGGAAAAGCCGAACAAGACTACAAATGGGGACTGGCTTTACTCGAAGAAAATTTTGGACCTGATAATCCACAACAAACAGAATCCTTAGAAAATCTGGCCGCCCTTTATATCGATCTCGGGCGTTTCGATGAAGCCGAACTGGAGGCAAAAAAAGCTCTTCAACTCCAAGAAAATGGCGCCAATTCCGATCCCGAGAAACTTGCCAAATGCCAGTCCTTGTTGGGGCACGTTGAGCTAAATCTTCGCGATTATGTTCAGGCTCAAAAGCTCTTTCAAAAGGCTATGGAAAACATTGAAAAGACTGCCTCTGCCGATCCCTCTTTCACGATAAACGCGTTAAATTATCAGGCTCAAGCTTACGAATTGGGAAAAAATAACGAACAAGTTCGGCTTTGTCTGGAAAAATCTTTGGCTATAGCGCAAAAGAATTTCCATTCGGACGATATCCAAGTAGCCGACACAATGAACCGCTTGGCCAATTTTTTTCATAGTCAAAAATTGGACAAAAAAGCGAAACCACTTTATGACGCCGCAATTAAAATCGATCGGCGATACGTTGGCTCCGTCTACACATATGAATCATTGCCTTATTTAAAACGTTTGGCGAAAGCTTTTTATGCAACCGGCGATATCAAATCATCAGAAGCCCTGTGGCAAAAATCACTTCAAACGGAAAAAGATGTCTATGGACCAAAACACCCTCAGGTGGCTTTAGATCTAATCCAATTAGCGCGAGCGGAATGGGACCTACAGGAAAAAGCGAATGCCAAGAAAGATGTCCGTGAATCGATTGATATTTTGAAATTCTACTTTCCGGATAATCACCCATTGGTAATTGAAGCCAAAATCCAATTCGAAAAATTTAAAAAATAATTCGGAGCTTCTATGAAAAATAACTTTTCAATGCTGAAATTACCAGGTTTAATCTTTTTTTTTGTTTTTCTTTTCATCCCTTCTTGTGGAAATTACAGTTCACGCCTTAATGCTCCGGGAACGGTTTTTATCCGCCAAAGCACTAAATATCCCGCTGCTTTTCGTCAGGCCTTTCTGGATGAGTGCCAGCATCTGAAAGAGAATGGATTTTCCGCTTACAGTCTTCACCGCGATTTAAAGGATCCCCATACGGTGATTTTGACTTTAAAGTGCTCGGATTTGAAAAAGGGGGTTGAGTTTGTGCGGTCTCCTGAGTTTCTTTCCGCATTGGATAAAGCTGGCACACAAATCCCAATGGTTTGGTATGGCTTGGATACCACTGAGCGGCAATATACCGATCAACCGAAAATGAAAGGCGGCATTGTAATCGCGCGAAATGAAGTTCGAGATTATAAATTTTGGCTGGATTGTTTTTATAAAGAAGATGGAGGTAAACACAATCATCCTGGCCGGCAATACAAAAACAGCCATTACAGCATTCATCATCTACCGGGAAACCCCGAGGTAGCAATCGTAGTTCACGAGGCTTCGGATGTAACCAAGGCTCCATTCTTTATGGGTTCGGACGCAATGAAAGGTGAAATGGAAGCCACCGGCGTGATAGGCTTGGAAATCTGGTATGGAATTAACTTGGAAGAAGGTTTGTTTTAACAGTCTCAAACGTGGAGTAATTAAACAATGCAAAAAACAGATAAAGCACAAACATCAATAACAGACAAGCCCTTAAGCGTTCCCTCCTACTCCAAGTGGCGCGATGAAGATGTCATGAAATTCAGCCCCAACGAATTCATGCAAGCGTTATACCACCGTGCCAAAAATATTGGAGACGATCTTTATGATTCCAGAAAATATGAATTCATTACCTTGGAACCAGACGTCTACAAGGACGCTTTAGTTACCTATATGAGACGCCGAGCCTGGTCCGAATGGTATTTTGGAACCGTTTCCCAAGCCCGGGAAATCACACTATTGCCGGATGATCAAGTTGATCTGAAGTTAAGACTGGCCAAACAGATCCGTGATGAAGTACGTCATTATGAGGTCTTTGCCCAACAATTACTTCGTTTTGGTTCCGAACCACGAATTTCCGAATTTAAACTTCCAGACGTTCTTGTTGAAATGCAAAAAATTCAAATGGAGGCCGAAACCGCCTCCGAAATTANNTTATGCCGCGACAAATCAATTCGCCGGAGAAATTGTTCTTTCATCCATGACCGATTTGGAAACCAGCATTTTTAAAATATTGTTTGATGAAGAATTGATGAACGCTGTGATTGATATCGAAAACGACGAGCCACCCCACATTGCCAATGGCAGGGATCTGGTCTTGTTGTTTTGTGATACCCTAGAACACCGAAAACGCCTGGCCGTCGCCCAGGAAAAATATCTCAAGGCTATGATGCAGCTTCATTTCAGCGAAATCGTAAAATTGGGATGCCGTCGTGTCAGTCCGTTACCCATCTTCGACTGATTCTTGCTTCATTAACCTGGTATGACAAATTCGGTTAAGTGATTAAAATAGGTTTCCCAAACGGATAGGCCGAACAGAAAACCAGCGACGACTTCTTCCCATCCACCATCAGCTTGGGTTTGACGGGCGATGATAGCGGTTATTTCCCTGACATGATCTTCCTCTAACACCAGATGCTTTGTGAAATATTCCTGATCAGCTTGTGGGTAATGAGGTTTAATCACAGCATAAATTCGTGACAAAGCGGGTTGGGCTAAAAACTCACCGGCGGCCAGGGCTCCCAGCGCCGCCCCCGTGCTTTCGGTTTCGTTGATATAGTCAAATAAACCCGTCCGCCATTCCTCGGCGAATAAATTTTTGGAAGCGGGGTTGAGAAGAATGCCCGCCGTAGTGAGAAATTTTCTGTAGATCGCGTGATGACTCCGGCTAACATCTCCCTCGCCGCACTCTTGGTATAAATTAACCGCCAAAACGGTCCTGGTCGTTTCATCTTCCATACGTGACGCGCCGACCGCGATCAACGATGGGAAACTTTTTACCAAAGAATCAAACGAAATCAAAAATTTTTCAGAGGGGACGGGGCTGACCTGATCTACCTTCCAGAAACGGAAGAAAGGGGAACCTTCAATAAATTTGTCTATCAGTTCTTCAAGGGTTTTTCTGATTTCCTGCTCTAAAACCATTTTGATTTATCCTTATTTATATTCTTAATGGATTAACCGGATCGAGACTTGGCGGCCAAGAAATCCTAGTATAAAGTGGGTTGGAGTTTTGAATCAAACAAGTTTCCGAGCCAAATTCATCTCATTGGGATTAAATGAAAAATATTTTGAATTGGATTACACGATGGTTGTTGGGTTTTATAACCCTGTCAACTATTCCCGTTCATGCTAATGGATTGAACCCAAATCCCTTTCCTTCCTTTCCCCATACCTTTCTCTCACAATGGGGCGGCTCAGGCCCCGAAAAGGGTCACTTATGGAATCCCTACGGCATCGCCGTAGACAAAAAGGAAAGAGTTTATATCGCGGATTATGCCAACGACCGCATTGATGTTTTTGATTCTAACGGATTCTACCTGATGAACTGGGGAAGTAAAGGTAAAGGTGTTGAACAATTCCACCATGCCTTAGGTGTAGCGGTCGACAAAAAAGGAAACCTATATGCAAGCGACACATTAAATAATCGGATTAAGAAATACACCTCCGATGGTCGCTATGTGACCAACTGGGGTGGTTACGGAAAAGGAAAGGGACAGCTCTTTAATCCCTCACTCTTGGCGGTAAATGCTCAAGAGAATTTATGGGTAGTGGATTGCAGCAACAACCGGATTCAGGAATTTACCTCCAACGGAATCTTTCTAACCCAGGCGGGAAAGTTTGGAACAGGTGACGGACAATTTAATACGCCGTTAGGCATCGCGATTGATTCAAATGGTAATTTGTATGTATCTGATATGAATAACAATCGCATTGAAAAATTCGGGCCCTCCGGAAATTATCTTTCCAAATGGGGAAAGAAAGGCCAAGGCAATGGAGAGTTTGATACTCCCGAAGGGCTTGCGGCTGACGATCAAGAGCATATTTATGTAGTGGATTCTGGAAACAACCGTATCCAGGAATTTACTTCGTCAGGGATCTATGTAACGCAATGGGGAACGTTTGGTAAAGGAAATGGCCAATTTTCTACTCCCGCGGGGATTGCGGTGGACAAAGATGGAAACATTTACGTAACCGACTGGGGCGCAGACCGTATCGAAAAATTCGGTCCCTAAATTTAAAGAATTAACATCGCGTCGCCGTAAGATAAAAAGCGATAGCCTTCTTTAAGTGCTGCTTGGTAAGCCGCCAGAATTCTCTCCCGTCCCGCAAAAGCGCTGACCAGCATGAGCAGCGTGGATTTGGGCTGGTGAAAATTAGTAAAAAGCACATCAATAGTCTTAAATGTGTAACCGGGAGTAATAAAGATTCGAGTTTCAAAAGACCCCGGTTTCACTAATCCAGCATCCAGTGCGGAAGATTCCAAGGCTCTCACCACCGTAGTTCCAATAGCCACGACCCGCCCATGCCGATTCCTAGTGCCTTGAATTGCTTTGGAAAGCGCCGAGGATACCTCTACTCTTTCGGGATGCATAACATGTTCTTCCACTTCGTCCGTATCCACCGGCAAAAAAGTACCCAGTCCAACATGTAAAATAGTTGAAGCCTGCCGAACACCATGTTTTTTAAGATCGGCCAATAAGGCACGGGTAAAGTGAAGCCCCGCCGTGGGAGCCGCAACCGATCCGTCTTTTTTAGCAAAAACCGTTTGATATCGTTCCCTATCAGCTGATTCATCTTTACGTTTAATATAGGGGGGCAAAGGAATATGACCGAACTGATTGAGAAATTTTTTAAAGTTTCCCGTCTTATTAAACCTCACTAAAAAGTGCCCTTCGCCCACGGATTCTAAAACAGCCACCTCACCTTTGGGTTCAAGCTGGAGAACCGTGACGCCTTTAATACGCTTTGCAGGATGAATGAGGACTTCCCATTCGTTCGGAACATCATTGAACGCGGGGCGTAATAAAAACACTTCAAGCCTGGCACCGGTTTCGGGCTTCACGGCGTAAAGACGGGCCGGTATAACTTTGCTTTGATTGACTACCATTAAATCATTCGGTAAAAGCCAATGGGCCAAGTCCTTCGTGTGGCTGTGCTCCACACGGCCGGTTTTGCGGTCTAAAACCAACATTCGGGCTCCATCCCTTTGCATCAAAGGTTTCTGGGCGATGGATTCCGCCGGTAAGTGATAATCAAAAAGGTCTAGTTTCATTCGGTTTTTATTTTGTCCAATATGACGCCATAATAATAATGTCGAAGAATATCAAAAGCGCTGTATCCCTCTTTGGCCATTCCATAGGCCCCCTCCTGACAAAGTCCCACCCCATGACCCCAACCCAAACCAGTAAACTCTATACTGTCTCCCTTGAGATGAGCTTCAAAACAAGTACTCCGGATAACATCAGGTCCCACCGCCATACGAAAAACCGCGCCTTTAATTCGTTTTTTGCTGCCGTCCGCATCCATCAGTACCAGTTTAGTTACCCGATGACCCTCATTTTTTTCAATTGATGAAATTTGAACAATATCGTAAATAGAAATGTTCGCCGCGCGAAGCCTGCGAACAATATCCGAAACCTTAAGGGTTTCGTTCCATTTGTAATGCGGCCCCTGATTTCCAAAAGAACAAAAAACCGGTCTTAAATAAGGCTGATTCTGGCCCCACACGTCGACTGCACCTGTAGTTTCCCCGCCGCAATTGGAATGAAAAACCGCCATGATGGGTTCATCGCGATAGGTCAATATCTCTCCCTCTGTGTCCATAACAGCCTGGCGGATATTTTGATTCACCAACCGGGAGCCAATATACATTTGGGCTAAAGCCGTATTTTCAATATCATATGTCTCTTTTTTTTTCTTGGCCTGATCCTGTTTATAAATGGCAAAAGTTCTCGCGGCGATCGCCTGGGCTTTCAGGGCTTCCATAGGCCAATTGCCGGGTATTTCGCCGGCCAAAACTCCCATAACATATTCTTCGAGAGAAAGTTCATTAATAACCGTTAAACAACCCTTATGATCTTGAACCAATTCAATGGCGCCCTTGTAGTGGTTTCCGTCGACTGAGATTTCGCCCTCGCCTTGTGGTTTTATAAAGGCCGCGGAGTTTTCCAGATCATGGATCGTGACGTCAAATTGAAAAAACTTTTTACCATCTTTATAAATAATCTGGGAATTACTTGAGGAAATGCCGATCAAGTCAAATTGATCTGGAACCATTAGTTCAATTGAAGGATGACAAACCACAACCGCTACCCGGATAAGATTAGTTACTTTTTCTTCTTGCGGGCGGGAAACTTTTTCGACCTCGGGTTCCGTTGCGGGGTTTCCTGTCGAAACATATGACCGTAAAGGCACACACCCGACGGTCAGTATAATCATGAATGAAATAAGAAGAGCTTTGGTCATTTAAACTTGGAGAAAATCCAAAAAACCACTGAAAAAAAGAATGACACTAACAAACAAGAAACCAGGGGGAAATAAAAGGAAAAGTTTTCTTTCTCGACCTTTATATCGCCCGGTAACCGACCGAATTCAACGAATTTTCCACCGAACATGACAAAAAATCCTATAAGAATTATGATCAAACCCATTGCTATAAGTACTTTACCAACAGAAAGCGTTTCCATGATGATTGCCCTATCGAAAAACAAAAAGGACGGTTAAAAACCGTCCTTTTTGTTCCTATTTCATAAAACCTTATTTAGAGACTTGATCCTTTACCTTATCCCAATCGGCCAAAAACTTTTTCAAACCAATATCCGTCAAAGGATGGTTAAAGAGTTGTTTAATGACGGAGAAAGGCATAGTTCCAACATGGGCTCCTGCCAAAGCGGACTGGACCACATGCATGGGATGCCTTAAAGAAGCGGCCAAAACCTGTGTTTTAAAATCATAATTCTTATAAATCTGAATAATTTCACGAATCAACTGCATGCCATCCTGAGAAACATCATCCAACCGTCCCACAAAAGGACTGATAAAGGTTGCGCCGGCTTTAGCCGCGAGCAACGCCTGGGAGGGAGAAAAACAAAGAGTTACATTAACTTTAATCCCTTCCGAGCTTAAAGCTTTACAGGTTTTGATTCCTTCTGGAATTAAGGGAACCTTAACCGTAACATTTGGATGCAGCTTGGCCAATATGTGGCCTTCTTTCATCATTCCATCAAAATCCAACGCGGTGACTTCTGCCGAAACCGAGCCGTTTACAACAGCGCAGATCTCTTTGATTCTTTCATGAAAATTAACGCCTTCTTTTGCCACCAACGAAGGATTTGTCGTAACGCCGTCCACCAAACCCAAGGCCAGACCTTCTTTAATTTCGTTAATGTTGGCCGTATCGAGAAAAAATTTCATTCGCTGCCTCCAGGAATAACATCCTTGATCTTGTCTACCAACGAATTATCGGGGGGTGGACATCAAATGTCAACGAGAGGAACTCCTTACTTGTTTTTGCGTCGCATCGCTAAATAAGAAAGCCAAATCCCGATTTCGTACAAAAGAATCAACGGTACCGCCACGATCGTTTGCGTTATGGGATCCGCGCTGGGCGCGATCAGGGCTGCTAAAACAAAGATTCCAAGAATGGCGTGCTTGCGCTTTTGGGATAAAAAGGCAGGAGTTGCGATACCAACACTCACCAATGCGGCCAAAACTAGCGGCAATTCAAAAACACAGCCAAAAATCAACAAAAAATTAACTACAAACGCGTAATAGCCCTGAAGAGTCCATTGCGGAATAAAGTTAAAGTCCAAGTTGTACCGCATTAAAAATTCCAGCGAAACAGGAACAATAAAAAAATAGCCAAAAGCTACCCCGCCGCAAAAAAAGAACAAACCCAGACAGAAAACCATAAGGACCGCGTTTTTTTCGTCGGGTTTTAAAGCCGGAGAAACGAAAGACCACAATTCTCGCAAAATAAAAGGAGACGCTAAAAGAATTCCGGCGATGGCTGCCAGTTTCATATTGATCATAAAAGCTTCAACTGGCGTTAAGGTTTGAAGGGTATGAATTTGACTGCCAATGGTCGGAAACTTGGACAAAACCGTTTTAAATGGCATTAAAAGAAAATCAAAAAGAAGATTAGATTTCCAAAAAGCTACGCATAGCCCGATGGCCGCGACAACCAGAGAACGGACTAACCCTCTTCGTAAATCCTGAAGATGATCCGTAAAATACCGTGGCCTATCAATTATTTCATTAGGAGACATGCTGGGAACTATAACATCAAATTAATTTTTATCACGAGCTTATTTTGCCGCTGGAGATGCGATGACAACCGGCGTCATAATGGCGCTGTAATAGGTATCCATTTGGGAAAGCAAGGCAGCGGATGCCGTGTATATCTCTTTGGTATCATTCAAAGCCAAATACACATTTCCTTTTTGACGGTTTCCAAACCGGTAAACCCTTTTCGTACCCGATCCCAATAAAATCTCAACAACATAATCAGGGTCTGCAAGACCCGTGGAATCTTTTTTCGACGCGAAGTCCACAATATCCGTATTCGAAAGCACAGTTACTATATTTACCGCCTCATCCTGCGCCTTCATTCTGCCTTCAGAAGACCATTGTCCTTTATCATCTTTTTGATAAACGTATGATCTGTTGTTGTGTTTGACCGTTAACGTTTTTGCCTGGGCCGAATCGAACTTCATCATACTTTTGTCTCGAAAATCCCCAAGTTTAACGTCCAGTGTTTTATCAATGCTTCCATCTGTCAAATACACGTTGGGTTCGTCTCCCAATTTGACATAGTAGACATTCGATTTCATTTTTTTACGGCCCAGCAAAATTACATGATTTTCTTTTCCATCAGTCGATCCAATCTCCACCGAGGCGTGGGGTTTGGACAATCCATAAATAGCCGGATTGGAAGGATTATCGTCCACGTAATCCGAGATTCGAAGATTGTTAATCGAGCTGAAAAAACTATTTATCTTTTGATCGTCCGCTTTGGCTTTTATCGGCTGAGTGATATTCCAGTTGCCGTCTTTATTTTTCTCAAAAACGGTAGTTTTTCCATCCCGAACAATCTTAATTTTATCGGCTAAAATGTCATCCACTTTGAAAAAGGACTTATCCCGATAGCTATTCACATCCTCGATCAAGTTCCCCACCGAGAATTGAGGAAGCATATAAACATCAGCCTTGTCGGGAATTTTCACGTAAATCGATGCCCCCGTAATACTTTTGTCCCCGATTAATAACACATAATCTTTTCCCGTTTTGTTCGTCACCGAGCAACGGGCCGAAGGAGTACTTAAACCGAAGTCGGCATAATCGGAAGGTTTTTCAATGGTGGATTCGGGATTGAAATTGGAAAAAGCGTTCAAAACAGTATGAACCTTATCTTCGTCAGCTTTAAAAATATGAGGAGCGGTAATCTGCCAGGCGTCTTTACTATCTTTTTCTAAAACAATAGGATTTTTTAACGCAGTAACCGTAGTGGCCAAATTTTCAACTTTAATTTTCGTGATATCGTCCGCGACATAATCCTCAAAAATTTTTGTTTTCTTGTCTTTATCCGCGTCCGTTTTAACAGCGCCGCGTTCAAAAAAGTAAATATAACCCGCTAAAAGAGCGGCGGCGGCCAGATAGTAAGCTATTTGAGGTATTTTCTTCATGGTTATATGGAACGGCGGCGGAACCAAACCACAAAACCCGCGATTAAAGCCGCCAAGGGTATCAGGATGATCGCCACGCAGATAATCAGCATGTTGCTGACATTACTGATGTTCAAAATTCGTTCATCCTCTTCTTTGGGATGAATTGAAATTTTGTTCTCTTGTTCCGCCATCCATCCGAAAGTATTTAAAGCCAAATCGGCGTTTCCCAAAGTAGTCGCAAACTGGTTTGAAAAAAATAATGAATTTCCATAAACCACCAAACGGGCTTTTTTATTCGAGCCGTCGGTTAAATCGAACTCCGAAGCGACGGCAATCGGAATAGGCCCTTTTACATCGATCCCCGGATGATAAGAAACCGCTCCTTTAAGTGCTTTAACGTTATTTACGCCCCAGCCTTTATCAGTAGTTTGAAGCAAAACCGTAGAGTTCGCGCCTTTCATTAAAGGGTCAACCTTTTCTATTTCACGATTAAATACCATCAAACACGGCACATGATTATCCGATAATTTTTGGACGATATCGTGATTTCCATATTGTGGAAGAATCGCGCTGGGATTCGGCGGAAGATAACTGGTGTCATCAATAGCCAGATCATTATCCACTTTCACACCAAAGTCTTTTAAGAGTGCCGAAAGACCTGTACTAACAATGGTTTGTCGGGAAATAGGATCCATCAAATCAAAACATAACATCACTTTCCCGCCATTTTTTAAGTAGGCTTCCAGCAAAGCCGTTTCGGAAGGCTGAAAGGCTTTCACCGGCCCCAGCACCACAATGCCCGCGGCATCATCCGGAATTTTATTATCTTTTAAAAGATTTAGTGTTTTGTCGGTGTAATTCTCTTTTTCCAACATATCTTTAAACGTGGTGTAACCATCCGGCTGCGGATTGACCAGCGGCTTCTCGCCATGGCCTTCAGTAAAGTAAAAAACCAGATGCGTCGTATCACTCATCGTAATTAAAGCGGAGGTAAAAGCCGCCTCGCCCTGGAATTTCGGCATCGGCTGGCGTCCCATCATGCTATAGCTGATGTAGTCTCTTTGAAGAACATCTTTGCGGTTGTCGCCGCTTTCAAACACAATCGTATTGTATTCATGAATTCCGTAGCGGCGAGCTTCGGCCGGGTCGTTGTCCACATTGACTACTTTAAAATGAAACTTTGTGGATTTTTTGCCGTACTCTTCCAAAAGCTGCTGGGCTCTTTGGATTTGGGTCTGCATTTGGGCCGCGTGAGAGGGAGAGGTAAATAAGCTCACATTTACGTCTTGTTGAAGGTGATTCAACGTATCTAAGGTTTGATCTGAAAGGGTATAAAACTTGTTCGAGGTAAGGTCTATTCGGAGTGGATGGCGGGAAACAATATAGTTAAGCGCTATCACAATCCCCAACATGGCAACCGCGACCAGCGTAATATTCGCCCGTGTAATGGTTGTCCGCTTTTTTCCGACTTCTTTAATTTCAGTGAGGTTGGAGAACAAAAACAGTCCCAAAACAATCAATCCAACCCCAATTAAAAGGTAATTCCACCAAACTGTATTATTTAAAACAAGCGCACTTAAAGTTCCCGCCAATACCAAAACCAAACCTATCGATAAAACAATGGCGTTGTTTTCACGAACTTTTAACAAAAATTCCGATTTTTTCATGTTAACTCCGCTTACTTTCCAAAACTTTTACCGACAAAAACAGTCCCAGGAAAATAAGGCTCAAAAGATAAAAAACATGGCTGAAGTCGATAATGCCTTTAAAAAAATCATCCGTATGGCTCATGATCGAAACGTATTTTAAAAAATCTCCGGCGGGACCCGAAACACCGTCCCCCGCCACGCCAATAACCCACAAAAGAAGAAGAACAAAAAATGAAACAATGGCCGACACGATTTGATTTTCGGTAATGGTGGAAGCAAACAACCCAATAGAGAAAAAGGCCATGACACCAAGGAAATATCCCAGATAATTGGCAAACAAAGGCATCACGTCCGGATTACCCAAAGCGAAAATGAACGCCAAATAAACCAAGGTCACGCTGGACATGACCAGAAAAAAACTACAGGCACCCAAATACTTCCCCACCACAATTTCCCAAATGGTAAGGGGCGACGTCTTTAAAAGTTCGGCGGTTCCGTTCTTTTCTTCTTCGGACCAAAGCCGCATGGTGATCAATGGCGAGACAAGAAGAAAAATAAACATGAAGTTTTGAAAAATATAAGTCATTGACGCGGCATGAGAACGAGTTGTGATAAGCCAAAAGAAAAATCCGCCAATCAAAAAATAAACAAACATGACAATGTAACCCAACGGTGAAGATAAATAAGCTCCTAGTTCCCGTCGAACGATGGCAAAAAGTTTTCGAGAGTTCATGCCGTTGTGTCCTTTGTGGTTAATTTCAAAAAGACATCTTCCAGACTGACACCCACAGGGCTCAATTGATACAAAACCCATTTGTTTTTAACCACGCAATGAAATAAGGCTTCACGAACTTCGGACGTGCCATCGGTCGTTAATTCAAACCGGGAAACACCTTTGCTTTCGCGTCCCAAAGATTTTACCGCGGCTACCCCCGTAACATTTTCCAAAGCCTTGCTCACTTCACTCGCTGGGCCTTTTATTTCCAAATCTAGAGTTTTCCCACCCGCCAGCCTTTGTGAAAGGTTTTCAACCGAATCCGCAGCAACCACTTTGCCCTGATCAATAATAATGACATCGTCACAAGTGGAAGAGACTTCCGGAAGAATGTGGGTTGATAAGATAATGGTTCTTTGACCGCTTAACGCCTTGATCAATTTACGAATTTCTAGAATCTGCTTGGGGTCTAGACCACGAGTCGGTTCGTCAAGAATGAGAACTTCTGGATCATGCAAAAGAGCCTGTGCCAATCCAACCCGCTGGCGGTAACCCAGAGAAAGATGGCCGATCAAGCGACGGCTCATTTTTTCCAAATCAAGCATTTCGAGTACTTCGCCGATTCGGTTGGCCTTTTTGTCCAGCGGCACTTCTTTGATATCCGCCACGAATTTCAAATAGGAAATAATGGTCATTTCGCTGTAAATCGGGGGAACTTCGGGCAGATAACCGATGCGTTTGCGGACTTCTTGAGGAGAGGTTACCACGTCAAAACCGGCCACTGTAGCCTTGCCGCTCGTAGGCGCCAAAGAGGTCGTCAAAATCCTCATGGTGGTCGTTTTGCCCGCGCCGTTGGGGCCCAAAAGCCCCAAAATGCTTCCTTTGGGAACGGTGAAATTAATTTTATCGATGGCCGCGATAGTGCCATAGGTCTTGGTTAAATCTTTAACTTCGATCACAAGGATTCCTTTTAGTGTTTAATTGCATAACACCGGCAAAGGCAAAAAATATATATAAAATCAGATGCGAATTTTCAAGTGGAAATTTTAACTTTTGAAACCCTACTGAGGGACAAAATATACCACAAAGATTTTAAAACCACGATATAAACCCTAATAATTATAAGAGATTTGGCTGGTTTCCCTTGGGTGGTTGCAACCCTAAATGTTGGAACGCCAGGGGCGTCGCTTTGCGGCCGCTGGAGGTTCTTTGTAAAAAGCCGATTTGAACCAAATAGGGCTCATAGACATCTTCCACCGTGTCGGAATCTTCACCCACGCCGATCGCCAAAGTTTCAATCCCCACCGGTCCGCCCGAAAACTTTTCAACGATGCAGGATAAAATCCGCCGATCCATCGAGTCCAAGCCCAGTTCATCTACATTCAAAAGTTTCAAAGCGGAATCTGCGACTTCCTGGTCAATACTTCCCTTGCGTTTCACTTCGGCAAAATCCCTCACCCGTTTCAAAAGCCGGTTGGCCAAGCGTGGAGTTCCCCGCGACCGGCGGGCGATTTCAGACGCGCCGTCTTCGGATATTTTAATTTTCAAAACTTGCGCGGACCGTTTAACAATCTCTTTCAGCTCTTCCTGATTATAAAATTCCAACCGATAAGAAAGACCAAACCGATCCCGCAATGGCGCGCTGACTTTTCCCGCTCTCGTAGTCGCTCCCACCAAAGTAAAAGGCGGCAAATTGAGCCGAATGGCCCTGGCCGTCGGTCCTTTGCCGATCATGATGT
>PLFD01000018.1 GCA_003136635.1 candidate division FCPU426 bacterium
GAAGATATTTTGTGAACACTACACCTTCTATGGTTAACCGCTCTTCCAACCACGCCAGTAAAAAATTTGTTTCAGTCGTTGTTTTTATTGAACGACCTTTAAGTTTGTCAGATCCCATTTTAATGCTTCTCAAATCGAGTTATCCAAAATCAAAAATTGAAGTTTTTTTCGCTGGGAAAAGCACTCATAAACCCGCAAATGAAATTTATAAGCAATTTCTCGGGCAATTTAAATCGGTGAAAACCGTTAAGATTAAGTCTGATGAATCCCTTTATTCTGAAGTATTGGCTTTCACCAAAGGAGAAATTTGCTTGTTTACCAGCAGTGACTGCTCTCCGGATTCTCAGTGGGTTAAACGAATGGCTCAAACTTTTCTTGGAAATGATCTTATCGGAATGGTATTGGGAGGAATTCAGCAGAGGCGGGTAGATTTTCATAATAAAGTTGAGCAATATTGCGAGCAAATTGGATGGGAGTCAACCGGCGAAATACTGGGGAGGGGAAGCGACTATTTAACTTCAACCAAGGTAGAGATTTTTGAGGATAAGGAAATTAATCGAATTCTCCCGCTGCTGAAGCCAGTGAATATGGCCGTCAGGCGCTCTCTTTTGCTGAAGCTTTCTAAAAATTTTACTGTATTGGACATTCTTGAAAAATTAAGAGATGAAAAGTTGAATTTTTTTTACAATCCTGAAGCTGAGATAGAACGATTTCACTCAATGGATTTTAAGGAGCTCAAAAAAGAGATTGAAGTTGGAATTGTCAAAAAAACAGCGTGGTTGTCCAGAAATTCTAAAAGAATTGACATTCAAGTTCAATTTTTTGGCAGACAAGAGTGGTTTCTGCCCTTTTGGGTTTCTATTAATGTTTCTTGGGATGATTTTCATTGGTTAAACTTGTTTGGTGTTTTGGTTTTAATGGAATGTTTTACAAAAGGTTTTTCGGCGCATTTTGGCGAAGGTTTTTGGTTTAACGATGAAGTTCTTTTATTGATTAGCGCTTTTGGATTTTTCTCGTTTAGATACTTTTTGCCTGTACTTAAAATTCAACCGTGGTCGAACTTCATCCTATGGTGTTGGATAAGGTACCGCACCAATATGTCGATGTTTTTGAGGGGGTTGTGGACGGGGTTGAAATTTAAGTGTTTCTATTGGGGCGAAAGCTGGTAGAATTTTGGCCCCTGACAAAAATAGTACCCAGTTGAAAGGAAATTTTGTTTCAATGCCGATTATTCGCGACGCTTTTACCACACTTGAAATGATTAAAACCAAGGCAAAAGCCCTTTGGTTGACAGCCCTTAGTGCCCATGTTATAAAAACGACGAGGATGTTTTTTGGTTGTGGAGCCGGAAGGAGCAGCCTGTGGTTGGGATAATGACGCTCAAAGTCGCTGCAAAAAGTAATCCTTCCACTGTGGCTGGCGCTATAGCCAATAATGTACGCGATGGGAAAAGCGTTGAGATTGTGGCGATGGGGCCGGAAAGTATTAACAACACCGTTAAAGCGATCGCGATCGCCCGGGGCTTTTTAAAGGGCGATGGTTTGGACGCTAACTTCAAACCTGAATTTATTCATTTAACGATTGATGGCGAGAAAAAAAGCGCCATTAAGTTTTTTCTTTTTGTTGAAAAGAACGCTTAGTTTTTAGTTTAAAACGCGAACCCCAGTTCAGATTACGGACTGGGGTTTCTTTTTTTATAGGTTTCTGGGCGAATAGCTCAGCTGGTTAGAGCACCTGCTTTACACGCAGGGGGTCACAGGTTCAAATCCTGTTTCGCCCACCATACTTTACAACCCTTTTACAACTTTGCCTCTTGACCAGCGACGGCCCGTGTCATATCCGTGTCAAACTGCCTCTCGACTTGTTTCAGCGCGTCCACCCGGTCCTCCCGGTCGATCCGGTTGTACCGTTTGAACATCGCGTAAGTCTTGTGGCCCGATATGGACATGATGACCGAGTCGTTCACCCCCGCCTTCCGCAAGTTGGTCACCGCGCAATGCCGGAGATCGTGAAACCTGAAATTCTTGATCCCGGCTTTGCGGACGGCCTTCCAGAAGGCGGTCTTGATATTCTTGATGCGCTGGCCCTTGTAAGTGAAAACAAAGGGGCTTCCCAGGGTCCGAGGCGTCCGTTTCAGGAGTTCCAAAAGCCCCTCCGTCAATGGCACCTCTCGCTTCTCTTGGGTCTTGGTGTCCGCAGCTTCCAGGTTGACGACCTTGTTTTGGAAGTCCACCTGTTCCCACCGCAGGCCCAAAATCTCCCCCCGCCGCATTCCTGTCCAATAAGCCAACTGGACGATGGCAGTCAGGCGCGGAGAACAATACCCCAAAAGGCTTTGGTGTTCCTCTTGCGTCAAGGTGCGGTCCCGTGTTTCCTCACGGAAGCCCCGAACTTTTTGAATCGGGTTTTTCTCCAACAAACCATTGAAGACCGCCCGGTTCATGATGCACTTGAGAACCCCAAGGTCCCGGTTCAAGGTGCAGTTGGAAAGCGGCTTTCCCCCAAGGGAAATGTTGCCCGCCTTCCGCCTTTGGTTCAAATAACCCTCGACAATGTCCGGCGTCAAGCTTCTCAGGGGCCTGTTGCCAAAATAGTCCTTGAGCCTCTTGACCATAAAGAAGTCGTTCTCGTGGCTTTTCCTTCTTGCCTCGGAATAAGCAAAGAACGAATCCGCCGCCTCAGTGAAGCCAACTTCCGGCTTTTCCTCGGCCAGGTATTTTCCCGCCACGATTTCGCGCGTGTGCTGGGCTAATACCTGCTTGGCCTGGGTCAAGGGAATGAACCCCAACCGAACCCTTTTGCGCTTTCTTATACCTCCTTCCCGGATGAAGTAATCCAGAAAATACCCCTTGTCATCCTTGCGGAGAAATTGGGGCAATCCATGAACATTAGGTCTACTCATGCGTCCCTCCTAATGTCCCCAGCACTTGGCATTTTATCAGCAGAGTCCGCCCAAGATGGAAGCGGTTTTTTAAAAACTTGAAGAAAAACCGAATACCATACCCTCGGATACTTACCAACCTTTACAAAGGGAAGCGCGCCGGTTTGCCGCCAATAGCGGACGGTATTAGGGGAAACCCCAGCTTCCTCGGCAATTTCTTCGTCCGACATTAGAAAATTTCGTCGTTCGACATTCTTTCTGCGATCTACCATGGCCTACCTCCCTTTTTAAAAATTTAAAATAAATGGCCCCCCAAGGAGTTCTCTTTGGCGGGGTGGAAAATTGGGTTGTGAAGCATTCAATGTTTGGGGGATTCTCCGGGTTGATTGACTTGGATTTAGATTTTCGGTTGTCGAAGTGGAACAACTTGCGAGGGCGAAATATTCGGGAAAGCAACCGCCCTTTAAATGCAAAATCTGAAATTCGAAAAGTTCGTTCATTCGTCACCGCCGTATTTTGTGATATTTATTTTGACTGTCTTAAGTGTCCAAACGTTTCATCGAAATAAAATATTTTTTCTGAAATGTCACTGACTGTCATTTACCGCCGCTAACTGACACTAGTGATTGATAGTGATCTTTTATGAGCATTCTCCGTAACCATCGTTAACCATGGATTGCCATCGATTGGCGTTTAGAATTTTTTTGATTTTAAAAATTTCGAGAACAAAAGGAAAAGTCGAACGTCCAAAAGGCATCAACACAAAGAGGGGGTGCTATGAACTACCTGGAAATCAACGATACCGAAACCCAGCACCTCGCCTGGATTCATTCCAACAAATTCACCATCCCAGAGCTTTTCAAAAAGAAGTTTTATCCCGAAGGTACCTACCGAAACGCCTGTTACGTTCTCAGCAAATACGTCAAGAAAGGGTTCCTTCTTTTTGAAAAGCCCAACATGTTCGCGCACAACTTTTATTTCCTGACCCTTCCGGCCATTCGTACCCTGGACGAGACGGGGAGAATGATTGTCATGGGCCGAAAACACCCCATCCGAATCAACCCCTACGAGCGGCAACACGACCTTATGGTTCAAGAGCTAAGAATCACCCTGGAAGCCTGTCCCAATCTCGTGGACATCTTTTGGGTGAGTGACTTTGAAATGCGCGCTGGTATTACCCCGCGAACCAAGGCCGAATTCCTCAATGGGGAGCTGGAAAGCAATTGGCGGATCAGGGCCTATGAAAGGGCCAAGTC
>PLFD01000027.1 GCA_003136635.1 candidate division FCPU426 bacterium
CCAGTTTTTGGGGGGCAGGTCAGTTGAAACCTGTTGGTCTGGTTCTGAACATTTCTATGATGTTTCGTGTGGTAACCAAGATGCGTTAGATAATCTTTATAAATTATTGGATCGTGATACCTTTGAATCGCTATTTGGTTCTTTTGAATTTCCAGTACTTTTGCCATCCTATACTTCGGATAATCGATTTTATTATTTCATGAATCAATGGGATGGAGCTTTTGCTCAGTGCTGGCTTGATGCTTTTGATAAAAAAAGCGAAAGAAACTGGAAAGTTAAATTGTTTTATTGGTCGCTTTATTCTGAATAATGTTAGAGGAACTTAAATGAAGATTGGCGTGGCAATGAGCGGCGGGGTGGATTCTTCGGCGGTATTGGGTCTGTTGAAAGAACAGGGCCATGAAGTGCTGGGGCTGACTCTTAAAATTTTACCCTGTGAGATCACTCCGGAAGAAAATGGCGCGGTGAAAGTAAAAACCGTGGAGCCCAAAGGACAGCGCTGTTGTTCGGTGGAGGATATTCAGGATGCCCGCCAGGTGGCCTTGAAATTGGGCGCGGCGCATTATGTCAACGAGGGTCTGGATGTTTTTCGCGCCAATGTGGTGGACCGTTTTTTAGATGAATATGAGCAGGGACTCACTCCCAATCCCTGCGTGGAATGCAACCGCTTCGCCAAACTCCCCTTATTGCTTCAACAAGCTTTAGACCTGAACTGTGAAAAACTCGCGACGGGCCATTACGCCCGGCTCGATCAGGATCCTCAAACGGGCCGATGGAGAATTTTAAAAGCTTTGGATCCGGATAAAGACCAAAGCTACGTTCTATATAAATTGAGTCAAAAGCTGTTGTCCCATCTGCTGTTTCCTTTGGGCGAATATAAAAAACAACAAGTCCGTGAAGACGCCCGCCGGATGGGATTGGATATCGCGGAAAAAGCCGAAAGCATGGATATTTGTTTTGTGACACAGGGTAGTTACAGGGATTTCGTCAAAATTCACCGGCCCCGGGCTTTTGTGGCTGGCAACATCATCGATACTCAAGGCAAGGTTTTGGGCCGGCACGAAGGCATTGCGGGCTACACCATCGGTCAGCGCAAAGGTTTGAATCTGTCCGGCGGACCTTATTTTGTGGTGGAGCTTCAACCTGATACGGCCACGGTCGTTGTAGGACGGGACGAGGAAACTTTTACCAAAGAGTTTTCAGTGGGTGAAATGAACTGGGTGGCATGGGATCCGATTACGGAACCGAGGGAAGTCATGGCAAAAATCCGCTACCGCTCGACGGAACAACTAGCGGTTCTTTATCCGGATGGTCCCAAGCGGGTTCGAGTTGTTTTAAAAGACCCGGCCCGGGCGGTTACGCCCGGCCAGTCAGCGGTTTTTTATGAAGGGGACGGCGTAATAGGTGGCGGAATTATTCAAAAATCTGTTTAAGGGCGTCTGTTCAGCAGCTCTGGCTGGTTTACCCTGGATAAGGTTGGTAAACTAACTTCGTGAAAATTTCCAAACCGCATTTTTTATTCATCTTTTGGCTGTCAGCGGCCTTTATGGGAGCTTTAATTCCCATAGCCTGTACCAATACAAGCAGTAATTTTAATCCGACCAGTCCCGCTACCCCGATCGTTCTATCGGCGACCGCGACTAACGCTTTTGGTTTTACCTCCACTCCGACTTTTACCATTCAGGCTACCAGCACGCCTACCAATACGCCGATGGTTACGCCGATAACAGTAGCGGCGATTTGTACTCCTAACGCGCCCAATGGTTTGGCGGTATCCGGAAGCAAAATATACGTGGCCGGTGGAGATGGGAATTTATCAATTTATCCCATCGCCGGAGGTGGGGCGTTGAACGTCGTGAATAATTTTAACAACACAACGGTTTTTGGAAGTCTGTCCGCGGTGGCGGTTGATGGTTCGGGAAATTATTACGTTATTGATAGCGGATCTAACGCCGTTTATGAGTGGAATAGTGCCGGAGCAACGGTGGCTACCTGGAACAGCTACAACGGTCAAATATTTATCTCGCCCCAGGGAATCGCGGTCGTCGGTTCACCCGCAACGGTCTATGTGGCGGATACAGGTAATAATGTCATTGACGAATTTACGACGAATCCAACAATTACGCCATTCCAACAAATCGGTTATCCGGGCGGCGGCGGAAACGGAAATTTTGATAACCCTACCGGAATTGCGATTGGACCGGCCGGTGTCACTGTTTATGTAGCGGACATGGATGATGATTTAATCCAAGAGTTTGTGTCAGGTTCGTTTGTGAAACAGTTTTCGACGCCTCCGGAATCCATTAGTAACGCTCCGGGAATCATGAGCATTGCGGTAAATTCCAGCGGGAATGTGTTCGCGGCGGATTATAGCAATGGTTATATAGAAGACTACAATTCAACCAGTTCGCCTGTAACACTTCTTTCCCAATGGGGTGGACCCAGCGCTGGTCCTGACCCTGGCTTTACGGGAGTTGCGCTTAATTCGGCGGCAACTACACTCTATGTCGCGGATTATGACAATAACGCCATTTACGCCATTGCTCCCTGATGATTTTGGTGAAGTTCTAGAAGGTTTTTATTCTTTCCTTCATTTTGATTACGGGTATAATTTTTCCCATGACTTTTAAGACCTCTTTTATCAAATCAACCGCTTTTTTCACCGGTCTGCTGTATCTCTCGGGCATGGTGATATATCCCCTGATTCCCAAGGCTCATGCTTTGTTTTGGGAAGATGACTCGCCAACAAATGATCCCAATGAAGTGAAGCAGCGGCCCGATCATTTCTCCCTCTTTGACTGGGTTGGGGACGCCCAAAAAGACTCTCGAAAACGGGACTATCGCAATTTGGATCATCCGGATAAGGGTCCGGGAGTGAATGGCTCACCTCGAACCGGGGTGGTTATTTTGACGGGAATTGTGGGCGCCGGGGCTGGGGTTTTGGCCGCCTATGAATTTGGTCCGTTGAATACAGATTTGACAGCTTCTTTCGTTATTGATGGCGCTCTCGGTTTGTGCGCGGGCGTGGTAGTGGGTGTTTTAATTATGCCGAAAGACTATGATGTGGATCCCTCTGTTCGAAATGACTATTTCAAAGAAAAGCAGGCTTTCGCGGAAGACCCCATTCGTATACAGGTGCGCAGCGCGTTTCATCCGACGGTAACGGCTTTTTCTCTCAAGTTTTAACAAACAGCTAAAAATAATTTTTAGCTGTTTGTCGACAGCCACGGGTTAGAACGAGCCACTAAAAATATGGTTTTTATTATTAGTGGCTTGTTTTAGATAAGAAAAAGTCTGAAAACAGACTTTTTCAGCATCCTGTTAACCCTCGAGTTCAATTTTCAATCCTGATCGGAGTTTCCATTGCTTCTTTATACGCGCGTTAAGTTAAAACCTAAAGAGGAAGACCGCTTGTTCGCGGGACATCCCTGGGTCTTTGCCAATGAGGTGGAAACCGGCCATAAACCGCTGACGCCCGGATCGTTGGTGGAAATCATTACTTCCAAAGGCATACCGGTAGGGCGCGGTGTGGCCAGTCCTTCCTCTAAAATTCTGGTTCGTCTTTTAACCCGTGGATTTGAACAGCATATTGATGAAGCCTTCATCGCGGGAAGGGTTCAAAAGGCCATCGACAATCGCAAGGGTTACAAAAAACTATTTTCCTCCGACGGCATCCGCATGCTTTTTGGCGAGGGTGATGGGTTGCCGGGAATTATCGCGGACACCTTTGGGACTACCGCCGTCCTTTCCTGTTTTAGCGCGGGACTCAAACCCTTTATGCCGACGATTTCCCAAACTTTCCAGGAAAACGGATTTAAATTTGTTTATGAAAAAAGCGTCGGCGAAATTTGCCAAAAAGAAGGAATGCCCGAATTCCAGGGCTGGCTTACTAAAGAAGGCGACATGCCGATGACCTTTACGGAAGGGAAAGCCAAGTTTTACGCGAATCCCATGACGGGTCAAAAGACCGGATTCTATTTGGATTTCCGTTATGCCCGGGAGAGATTTAAAGAACTCAGTAAGGGCAAGAATGTTTTGGATCTTTTCGCTTATACGGGCGGGGCTTCCATTCAAGCGGCTTTGGGCGGAGCGGCCAGTATTCTGGCGATGGATTCCTCCCAGGTGGCTCTCGACGAGGCTTTGGCGAACGCTAAGCTGAACGAAGTTGAAAGTAATATTCAATTCGAGAAAAAAGACAGTTTTAAAGCGGTTCGTGATTTGAAAAAAGAAAACAAAAGCTTCGACGTTATTTTGCTCGATCCGCCGCCCCTGGCCAAAAGTGTTCATGAACTTCCGGCGGGCCGCATCGCCATGAAGCGTCTGATGGGCAACGCGCTGGACATGCTCAATTCCGGCGGGTCCATGCTGGTGGCCAGCTGTTCGCATCATTTTTCGTGGAACCTGTTAGAAGGGCTCTGCCGCGAGGCGACTGAAGAATCCGGAAGAAAATTCAAACTGGTAGAACGTTTGACCCAGCCTGTCGACCATCCAATGGTTCTTTCCATACCGGAAACTGAATATCTAAGAGCGGTCATTTTGACCGAAGCTTCTTTTTAATCAAAACAACTTTGGGGAGATGAATTTCTCATGAAAATTCTAGTTACCGGCTGTGCTGGCTTTATTGGGTCTCATTTAACCGCGCGGCTTTTAAAGGAAGGCCATGAAGTTATCGGCGTGGATAATTTCGACATTTATTATTCCCGCAGCCAAAAAGAAAAAAACCTGATGCCGATGCTGCTTCATCCCAAATTCAAACTGGAAGAAGACAATCTGGCCACCATGGCTTTCGTGAAAGTGCTTAAAGGAACCGAAGTGGTGATTCATTTGGCGGGCCAGCCGGGAGTTCGGGGGTCCTGGGGGGCCTCGTTTAACCGTTATCTCACCAACAACATTCAAGTGACTCAAAGGCTTTTGGAAGAATCCAAAGGCAACAAGCTCAAGCGTTTTATTTACGCGTCCTCCTCCTCGGTTTACGGCGATGTGGGTATCGCGGAGGGCGGAGAAACCCAGGTATTAAGCGAAGAAATGAAAGTTCAGCCCAAGAGTCCCTACGGCGTTACCAAGCTGGCCGCGGAGCATCTTTGCCAGTTGTACAACGTTGAATACAAAATGCCCACGGTGTGCCTGAGGTTTTTTTCGGTTTACGGCCCCGGTCAACGGCCGGACATGGCCTTTCACCGTTTTTGCCAGAGCATTCTGCGGGAAGCCGCCCTGAGTATTTACGGCGACGGCAAACAGGTGAGGGATTTTACTTATGTGGACGACGTAGTCGACGTGATCCATGCCGCTATTACGGCGGATGTGGCGGGACAAGTAGTCAATGTGGGCGGCGGTTCACCCTGTACTTTGTTGGAAGCGGTTACGCTTTTGGAAGAAATCAGCGGCACGACCTGCGCCAAAACCTTTTTAGACCGCCAAAAGGGCGATGTGATCTCAACCAGGGCGGATACGACCAAGCTGGAAAAGCTTTTTGGTTTTAAACCCAAGGTCAGCCTTCGCGAAGGGTTGTCCCGCGAGTGGGAATGGATGAAAAAATTCGTTCAAAGCGAGGACGACGAAACCGCGATTAAGGCCAATGTTCAGCCAATCATCGGAGTGGATCATGAAGCCATCGCCCAGGTGAAGGCCGACGAGAAGGAATCCAAGAAAGTGGCCAAAAAAGCCAAATCCCAAGCGGCTAAAAAAGAACCTTCTGCCGACGCCTCTATGGCATCGGCACAGCCAAATCTTGTTGCTCGGCATGAGGCCTCGCAACAGGCGCAAGCTGAGCTTTCCGCCGCACCGTCCGAATCCACCGAGTCAAATGGCTAAACGCGTTAAAGTCGCCCACGTCATTACCCGTTTGGAACTGGGCGGCGCCCAGCAAAACACCCTTTATTGCTGCGCCCATCATGATCGTCAAAAGTTCGAGGTGGTTCTTATTTCGGGTGTCGGCGGTTATTTGGACGCTGAAGCTAAAAAAATCAAAAACTGCAAAACTTATTTTCTCCCCGAACTCAAGCACGCGATTCATCCCAGGTGGGATATAGTCGCATTGTGGAAGCTTTCGTCGATTTTTAAAAAAGAACAAATTCAAATTGTTCACACCCACAGTTCTAAAGCCGGATTTTTAGGCCGATGGGCATCCCATCTGGCCGGAGTGCCCTATGTTGTTCATACGGTGCATGGCTGGGGATTTTTCAAGGGTCAGTTTTTTTTGAAGAGTTTTTTATATCAAACCCTGGAACGTTGGACCGCACCCATTACGGACGCCATGATTGTGGTTAGCCAGGACAACGCTGATGAAGGTTTGTCTCACGGCATTGGTAAAAAAGAACAGTACAAGATGATTCACAGCGGGATTGTTTCCTCTAAATATGTTTTGTCATCGGCGAAATCCAAAAAAGCCCGTCACGCGCTTAATCCTCAAAACCGCCCCTGCGTTCTGGTTTTATCCAATTTTAAAAAGCAGAAATCGCCTTTGGATGTGGTCGAGACCGCCAAGCAACTTACGGCCAAAATGCCTTCGGTTCTTTTTCTTTGGGCGGGCGACGGACCTTTATTGTCGATAGTTCGAGTGACCATTGAACGGGAAAATTTATCCAATAACTTCAAATTACTAGGTTGGCGTGAAGATATCGCCGAACTTTTAGCCGCCAGCGATGTGATGTTTCTGGCATCCATCCATGAAGGGTTACCCCGTGTGGTTCTTCAAACCATGGCGGCGGGAAAGCCGGTGGTTGCCACCGCGGTGAACGGCACTCCCGAAGCGGTAAAACAGGGAGTGACGGGTTATTTAACCCAGCCTCACGCGACCGAAGAAATGGCAGCTGCTTTGGGTGAAATTCTGTCCAACAAATCTTTGGCTCTAAAAATGGGGAAAGCGGGCAAAAAATCGCTGAAAGGCACTTTCTTGATGGATAAAATGTTGATAGAGATCGAAAAGCTTTACGGTGCATTGATGGCTCAGAAAAGTTAATATAAACCCATGAACATCAAATTAAATTCGTCCGTTGTGAACCGCTTAAGCCGCTTGACCGGTTATCTCTTTTTAGTCCTCATTCCCTTAGTGACCCTCATTCCGGTAACGCCTGTTCCTCTTTGGTTAACCGAAGATCTGGTTTTGAGATGGATAGCTCTTTTCACCTTTCTTTTTTGCTTCCTCCGTCTTTGGAAAAAATTCTTAACAACATCTCTCTGGGAACTGGGTATGGCCGATGTGATTTTGATCTTTTTGTCTTTTTGGGTTTTGCTTTCGACCAATAATTCGGACCAGTCTTTTGATAGCTTTTATGCCTTGAAGAATCTTTGGGTGATGGTTTTATTTTGGTTTTCACTCAAGTCGCTTTGGGAATTATGTCCTGATCTTTTTCCTAAGTTTCTTAAGCTATTTTGTGGCACATCAGTAGTTGCCGGGGCATGGGTATTTATTTCGACCGCGGGACGATGGATCGCGCCGACCTTGTTTGAGAATATTGTTCCCAAAGAAGGTTTTTTCGCTAATCAGAATATAGCCGCCGGTTATCTGGGAATGGCGCTGATTGTGGCTTTGCTCCGGAGGCTTCGCCAGGAAAAGGTAAACTTTTTTGGGTTTTTAATCGTGTTGCTGGGTTGGGGAGTCACGCAAAGCCGGGGCGCTTTTTTGGCCATGGTCGTGGTTGTAGTGGTTTACGCGGTTTTAAACACAAAGGAAATTGAACAAACTTTGGGCCGTTGGAAATCAAACCAATGGTGGAAGTTTATGATTATTGTCTTTTTATTGGCCTGCGCTTCGGTGCCCATGGTGAACCGAATATTTCACGCTTTGGATATGGATCCCCGGGCTTATTTCCGGATCGACGTTTGGTTAAGCGCGATTCACATGGTGATGGCCCAGCCTCTGTGGGGATTTGGCCCGGGAACGTTTGGCGATGTTTATCCCATTTATCGTTCTGGTTCGTTGTGGAATACGGTTACGGGATTCGCCCATAACGAATATCTTCAAGTGGCGGCGGAATGCGGTCTCCCAGCCCTTCTTTTAACGCTTCTTTTATTGTGGTTTTTACTCAGTAATTTTAAAAAATCTTTTTTTGGAAAATCGGCTTTTAAAACAATAAGCCTGCAGGCACAAACCGCGGAGTTCGCTTTTTACATCGTTCTTTTCGAGGCGGTCCATAACTTTGTGGACTTTACCCTGCATGATTGGTCTCACCGATTGGTTCTTCTGGGCTTCCTGACCTTTGCGTTGAAAAAGGATGCCGTACAGGAGGATATCAAGGTGTCCCTGAAATTTTCATCCCGCGCTCAAGTGATCGGCGGGTCGGCTTTGTTACTCATGGTTTTATGGGTTTTGGGCATTGGGGCTTATAAGGATTATTTAAGCCAAATTAATTATTTTAAAAGCGCCTTATCGCTTCAGATAGGCGCCCTGGATCAGGGTGAAATTTACGCTGATAAAAGCATCGGCTTTCGACCCAACAATATGTACCCCTGGAATTCTCTGGGAGCCATTGAAGACGCCAGAGCCGGTTTGACGCAAGCGCCCGCGGAAAGAGAAAAACATTTCGCTCTGGCAAAAAAAGATTTTGATCAGGCGGCCAGTCTTTCGCCCTATTCACTGGAAATTCAGGAGAATGAGATTTTGGATTTGGCTAAAAGAGGCCGTTTGGAAGACGCGATGGATCTGGAAAAAAAGCTGATCGAAAAAGCGCCGGAAGACCCCAGTCATTATTTGGGGTTGAGCATGATTCTCTTAAAACTGCACCGCCCTCAAGAGGCGTTGCTGCCTGTCCAACAGGCGCTTGATATTGACGATTATTTTGTCCCAGCCTGTTTGTTAAAAGCCCAAATTTTGGAAGCGTTGGGAAAAAAAGAAGAGGCGTTGAAGACCTATACCCAAGCCCAATCGATTTTAGATGAGCTTCATTTGAAAGACTCTTCGGGACAATTGAACCCGCATATTCAACAACTTCAAAGCGAGCTTTAAATGGCGGTTCGTCATTCCTCCGCGGATTTTCCCCGTTTTTTGCCGATGGTTTTGCTTTTTTCCATTCTCTTTGTTGTAAACGGTTTTTTAGTTTCGCCCTATATCGCCTGGTATGACTCGGGCGAACTCATCGGAACTACCGTTTGTCTGGGTATTTCCCATCCTTCAGGGCAGGCTTTATTTCATCTTTTGGGTAAGTGTTTTCTGCTATGGCCCTGGGGAACCGCGGCGTTTAAAGTCGGCCTTATGTCCGTCTTTTGCGCGGCCACGGCTTCCTCGTTGTTCTATAACCTCGCCTGCCGGTTAACCGCGCGATTGATGCCGCACGATCTGGTGCGGTATGACCTTTCTTTTGAATTAAAAACCTGGTTATTTCTTTTAACATTGGGGTGGAGCTGGAGCCAGCCCTGGTGGCGTTACTCTCTGACGCCTTTGGTTTACGCGCTTCATCTTTTAATGGCTATGCTGATTCTTTGGGCTTTGAGTTTGGAAAAACCCTGGAAGTGGAACTTGGCTTTTTTCCTTATGGGTGCCGCCACAATTCTTCGGCCCACCCAGTTTTTTGGTCTGCCTTTTATGGGCCTGGCTTTTCTGTGGCATTTTCGCCACGAGCCGATTCGATTGCCCAAACGGCTAATTTTGATTACGGCCTTTTTCGCGCTGGGCCGCAGTGTGGGTCTTTATTTACCGCTGCGATCCGCTTTACATCCTTCAATGGCTTATGGCGACATCACCCATTTTCCGGCGTTCTTTCATCAAATATTCGCCTTGAGATTTTCAAAATATGTGGGAACCATTACGGCGAGCAATATTCTTTCAGTACTGCAACAGATGGTCTCTCACTTTTTTAACGATTTAACTCCTCTGGGTGCTGGACTGGTTTTGTGGGGAATTTGTTTTTTGTGGTGGGAGAGGGAAAAAATACCTGTTTTTCTTTGGGTGGGTCTGTGCTGGGGTTTGGTAGAGACTCTATTTGTGTTTACCATTCCGTATCCCACTTTTGAATCGCATCAGGTTCTTTTGGGATGGGCTTTCTGCGGGTTTTTAGCGGCTCTGCCGATGACTTTAGGTGATCAAATTTTAAGAAAAGGTCATTACCGACACCTGATCTGGGCAGGCAATCTGGTAATGGCGGTATTTGTTTTGGCCCAATTGTCAGTGGTGGGTCATTTGCTGGACCGGAAAAACGACAGGACGGCTCAGGATTATGGCCGCGATGTTTTAACCCTCATGGAACCCAACGCGCTTTATCTGCCTTATGAAGAAAATGAATATTTCCCCGTAGCGGGTTATCAAGAATCCTTCAGTTATCGAAAAGATATCGAGCTGGTAGAGCCGGGCGGTCCGCAGTCGGTAATGGGGGCGAAAGTGGAGGAGTGCTTAAGACAAAACCGGCCCATCTACGTCACCCATCAATGGGCTCTTCCCGCTGGATGGGCGTTTGAAAGCCGGGGGCCTCTTTGGAAAGTGGTGTTGGCGACTCCCTTGAAAGGGCAACCCCTCCGGAACATTGTAAAGCCGCAAGCGGTTTGGGGAAAAATCCAGCTGCTTTCTGTTCAAATCGAACCAGCGCAGGTTAAGGCGGGCGATTTTGTAACAATAATTTACCATTGGACCCGAAGAGGAAAAGGTATCGAGGATCAAAGCTCCTCGGTAGTGGCTTTGTTTACGGATGACAAGGGAAGCTATCCCACCCGCGAGGGTTTGTTTTGGCTTCACGATATTCACGAGCCGTTCGGAAGTACTTTTGCCAATTTAAAACCGGGATTGGAATATGTGGAAAAACGGATCGTGATGATTCCTTCGGACTATCCGCCGGGGAATTATCAATTGATGCTGGCGCTTCAAAAACAAACCGCCAAAGAAGAAGGACAGGAAACCTTTAACAATGAGTTCTATGAGCGGAGCGCCGCTGAAAGTTTGGATAAGTTTGAGGGCCGGGGTCAGAATGGGTCGTTGGTCCAGTTTTCAACGGCTGCGCAGAGCGACGCGGATAATTTATGGCCTTTGAGTCAAAGTCTTTTGCCTGTTACGGACGCACGGTTTGCCCCAACGGTTACTTTGGAAATTCAAAGTCCCGACTAAAAACTCTAAAGAAAATCAATGAATAGCCACAGATGGACGCAGATAAACACGGATTTGTGTTTAATCTAAAGAATTATCAGCGTTCATCTGTGTTTATCTGTGGCTTAATAGTTTGTCTGTTTTTATTCAGCCGTAGGATTTTGCAATTTGATCGAGGCCAGCTTACAATACGGCCTTCTTAATCCAATCAAAGGAATCTTCTATGGCCGAACACGCGCCACACGCAGCCCATTCTCACGCCGGAGCCTCCGCCGCTACGGTAAAACGCCAATTTGTCAGTTTCGAGTTTTATAAAATTTCCGAGGATTTTCGGAAACTCTCCCCCTCCAAGCGGGAAAAAGCCAAAAAATCTTTTATTAAAGCAGTCGAGACGTTTAAAAAAGACGGCATTTTGCTGTCCTATTCCACGCTGGGGTTTAAAGCGGAAACGGATTTGATGCTCTGGCGCATCAGCTATGACATCGACAGCTTCCAAAGATTGAGTTCAGCTGTGTTGAAGTCTGACTTGGGACCTTACTTGAAAACCGCCGCTTCCTATTTGGCTCAAACCAAACGCAGCACTTATATTGATAAGCATCAGCATGACGGGCAGGACGGCAACCGCACCAATATTTATCCGGGACGGTTTAAATATATTTTTATCTATCCTTTCGTGAAAACCCGGGAATGGTATCTTTTGTCCAAGGAAGAACGGCAAAGGATTATGGATGAGCATATCCGGGTGGGCACTCAGTTTCCTTCGGTTAAGTTAAATACAACTTATTCTTTCGGCCTGGATGATCAGGATTTTGTGGTGGCCTTTGAGTCGGATGAACCAGCTGATTTTCTGGATCTGGTCATGGCGCTGCGTGAAACAGAAGGCTCAAAATATACCGTTAGAGATACGCCCATCTATACCTGCCGTTTGCACGAATTGAAAGAAGCCCTGGATTTATTGGGTTAAAACAAAAAATCCTTAACCACCAAGGGCACCAAGAAAGTCAAAATAAGGATTTAATTTCCAACATTTTTTAAAAACCATTGTTTTTCGTTGTTCTTGGTGCCCTTGGTGTCTTGGTGGTTAGAATGGTTTTGTTATTGGTTCTAAGTAACTTTTTGAAGTATCCATTCGTATCAAACAAGAGGTGGTCTTGAAATCGATTCGCTCGCGTTCTTCAACCGCTTCCAAAAAAGTTTCTTGGGATCACCTGCAGTGGGAATCCTGGTCTCAACTCATGGCTAAAATACAGGTGGGGGATCAGGAGGCTTACCGGCAATTCCTGAATGAGATCGGTCCGCTTCTTTTCAATTACGTGAGGCGCCGGGTGTTTAATCCGGAAATGGTTCCAGATGTCTATCAGGAAGTTCTGTTAACTCTTCACAAAGCCCGTTTTACCTATGAGCCAAGCCGTCCGCTGGGGCCCTGGCTTTTTACGGTGGCCCGAAATTCAATTTTGGACGCTCTGGGCAAGAACCGAAAGTTCGCTGAACGGGAAGTGCCGACTGAAACCCTGCCTGAGTCCAGCGCGTCTGAGATGGACGGAAGTTTGGGGGACGAATTGCACCAGGCTTTGAATAGTTTATCCCCGATTCATCGGGATGCGGTGGAACTGCTGAAATTGCGCGGATTGTCATTGGAAGAGGCGGCTTTGGAACTCAAAATCTCCGTGGCGGCTTTAAAAGTCAGGGCTCACCGGGGATATGAACAGCTTCGAAAATTATTAGTTGAGAAGAAAAAATGAAAAGTCATACAACCATAAAATCCAAACAAACATCCATGGCGTTTCACCATCAACTGGTGGAACAGGTAGTTCGAGACGCCAAACCGGCGGGGATGCTCTTGCGTCCCGCGACACAATGGTTTTTATGGCTGGGTGCCTCCTTATTGGTGATGGCGTTTTTCTGGATGCGTATGGGTGTTCAGTCCAATCTTTCCCAGGTCATGAGCCAAATGCCTCCCTTTCTTTTTATCTTCTCCGCTTTTGCCGGATCGGGGTTAGCCGCCTGGGAAGCTATTTCTTCCAGCGTCCCTGGCCGTCAAACAGGCCGGGGTTACCGGGCGTTGGCGGTTCTGGTTTTAATCGGGCTGGTCTCCATCCCCTTTCTCTTTTTTACTCATACCGGTCCATTGCAATGGGGCAGCGCTTTGAGCGATGACACGGGTTGTGTGGAGGGGGTTTCTTTTTCGGGCCTGATCCCATGGATTTTTATGGGCTGGATGCTTTCCCGAAACGCTTCATTTAATCCCTGGTGGACCGGCCTGTGGTCGGGAGTTTCGGCTTTCTTGATGGGAACCATCACGATTCAAATTCATTGTCCCAACTGGGAAATGAACCATGTGCTCATGGCCCATCTTTTACCCGCGGCCGTGGGTACTATTGTGGTCGGTCTTTTGGGTTCTTTTTGGTTTTCGCGCTGGAAGAAGTGATCTGTTACTAATCTGACAGTTTTTTTCGATTTTTCTGTCACCTTTTCCGTGTTTTCGATAACCATTCCATTAAAATATCAACCATTAGCAGTTTCTCATTTCAGAAAAAAGGCGTCAGGATGAATTTTTCGACAAACGCCAACAATTATCAATATCCCGAAAGCCTATTGAAAAAGGTATTTTTCTTTTTGTGGCTGGTCTTTGGTTTTGCGGCTCATGTCCAAGCTCAAACATGGTCCTCTAGTCCTGCATCTGGCGACTGGAACACGGCAGGTAATTGGTCTTCGCCATCTTCGGTTCCCAACGCCCAAGCCGCCTTCGCGACTTTCGGCACTTCCAGCACTGCCGGAGTTTCACTCAGCTCAGGTGTGAGCGTCGACACCATTCAATTTAATAGCGGAGCGTCGGCTTTTACGATTAATACCAACTCTAATGAACTGGCGTTTTTTGGAACGGGAATTGTAAATAATTCGTCTGTGCCGCAAAACCTTGTCATAGGGGGGGGCTTGGGCGATGAGATGGACTTTTACAACACCTCGACGGCGGGTAATGCCAGTTTAACCAACAACAATGTTCTTAATTTCAATAACAGTTCAACGACGGGAACGGCCATGCTTTCAAATGAAAGCACAGGGGCTATCAATTTTTCAAATAACGCGACGGCTGGAAGCGCGGCGATATTTAATAATTTCAGCAGTAGTGTGATTAACTTTAACACTGATTCAACGGCCGGAAGCTCTACGATTATTAACGTAGGTGACATTTCATTTTACCAAAACGCCACAGCCGGAAGTTCGACGATTTTAAACGATGACTTTCTGGATTTCCATGGAAGCTCAATGGCGGGGAATTCAAACATAAGTAATAATGCTTATGTTTATTTTTATAATAATTCATCCGCCGGAACCGCTACGATCACCAACAACGGAACCGGGAACATCAATTTTTCCAACAATTCCACGGCGGGAAGCTCAACAATTGCCAACGCCAGCGGCGCAACTGTTGTTTTTGATTACGACTCAACAGCGGGAAATTCCAATATAACCAACAATGGCAATTTGTTTTTCACGGGGCTGGGCAATGGGGTCAGCTTTTCCACCGCGGGCAGTGCGACGATTACAAACAACAACACAATGTCTTTTAATAACTATTCCACGGCGGGGAACTCGGTGATTACAAACAATAATACGATCAACACCTCATTGATATTTAATAACTATTCGACAGCCGGAAATTCTCAAATTACCAACACAAGTGATTTTCGTTTTTTGGGCAATTCAAACGCCGGGACAGCCACAATTACGAATAACAGTAACGGAACTCTTATTTTCTTTGGTAATTCAACAGCTGAAAGCGCGTCAATTACCAATGCCAATAACGGGATTGTTGATTTTGCTGATAACGCAACGGCCGGCAATTCTAATATTACAAACAACGGTAATTTGGTTTTTACCGGACAGGGCAATGGAGTTAGTTTTTCCACAGCCGGTAGCGCTACTATTACGAACAATAACACGATGTCCTTTAATGATTATGCCACGGCGGGAAACTCGACGATTATTAATGCTGGTACCGGTACTTTTGATTTCACCGGCGATTCAACGGCGGGTAAATCGAACATTACCAATAATGGCCATTTAATTTTCACGGGTCAAGGCAATGGAGTTAGTTTTTCAACCGCGGGCAGCGCGACGATAACAAACAATAATCAAATAGCTTTTAATGACTATTCCGCGGCGGCGAATTTATTGATTACCAATGCGGGCAGCGGGGGTATTACTTTTTTCGATGACGCAACCGCCAGTAATTCTAATATTACTAACAATGGCAGTTTGGTTTTCTCGGGGCAAGGCAATGGAGTGAGCTTTTCAACCGCGGGAAATGCCATGATAACGAATAATAATCTGATGGCCTTTAATGACTATTCCACCGCAGGGAACGCCGGCATTACTAATAACGCCGGTCTTGTTTTCTCCAATAATTCGACAGCTGGAAACGCGACCATTACGACAAATACAGGTGATGTCCTTTTTCAAAATACCGCTTCGGGAGGAACCGCCCGATTTATTTTTAATGGAACCAGCTATTTAGATATTAGTGGTGAAACGCTCGGCAATCCTGTAACCCTTGGATCTATTGAAGGGTCCGGTTCTGTTAGTTTGGGCGCGAATAATTTGGCGACTGGTTTAAATAATTTGAGTACTTCTTACTCGGGTATTGTGGCAGACGGTGGTAGTGCGGGGGGGACAGCTGGTTCCGTAACGAAGATTGGAACGGGAACTTTTACATTGTCTGGAACCAATAGCTACACGGGCGGCACCAATATTGATGGGGGTATTTTGGTGGCAGCCAATAGCAGCGCATTGGGATCCGGTTCAGTCGTTGTCAACGGCGGCACTTTAAGCCTCGGCGGCCCCCGGACATTGAATATTGTCGGCAATTACACTCAAACTTCGGCGGGGACCCTGCAACTTGGCTTGGCCGGAACTACCGCGGGCCAATGGGATAACTTAAATATAACCGGAACAACTTCTTTGACTGGAACCTTAAACTTGGTTCTCTATAACGGATTTCATACAAGTGGAGGACAGACTTTTGAATTGTTGGATTCGACGAGCGGTTTGAGCGGCCATTTTGGAACGATTGTGGATTCAATTGATGAACCAGTATCGATTGTTTACACACCCAACGAAGTGATTTTAGATACCCTGACTTATTCCCAATTCGCTTTGACGATTAATGAAAAGAATATTGCCGGTGATCTGGATAATCTTGCGGCTAATACGGAAGACACCACTTTGCTGAACGCTTTAACGGCATTGCCAACCTCTTCTTTGCTGGCGGCGTATGACCAAATTTCGCCGTCCAACCTGACGCCTATCTACAAAATGCGTTTTATGGACTCACAAGCTCAGGGCGGGTTGGTATGGCAAAGACTTTCCGGAATTTGGGATGACACAAGGTATAACCCATCTTATAGCGCTTTGGATGGTGAGAGCCCGATGTTCGCCAGCACTATGCCCGCGGATCAGGAAGTTCAAATAGCCCGGGGCATTCAAACCAATCCTTGGGGCGGTTTTTTAAACGGGATGGGTAACTTCGGCACAGTCACCTCGGACGGCAATGGGGCGGGATACCAATTTTCCAATTTAGGCACCACGGCGGGGTTGGATTACCGTTTAGCCAAAGACTTGGTGGGCGGATTGTTAATCGGGTTTGACCAGTCAGGATCAAATCAATCGACCGGTACGGTAAATGTGACGGGAGGCCAGATTGGTTTATACGCTGGCTGGAAGAGCGGCGAATTTCATTTAGACGCTTTAATCGATGGGGGTATCAACAGCTATAGCACCCAACGGACAGCTTTTGACGGAACGGCCAACGGAAGCACTTCGGGTTTGGAATACGCGGGTCAATTGAATCTGGGTTATGACTTAAGCGCGGGCAACTTTCTAATTAGTCCTTTTGTAACGGGTCAGTACACACAGGTCAACGTGAATGGGTTTACGGAAACAGGCTCTTTGGCGCCTTTGACCTATGGTAATCAGGGTGAAGGCTATCTCAGCAGCGACCTGGGATCGCAATTCAGTCTTAAATTGAAAGCGGGCGACATCCAGCTATTACCCAGTATTAGCGCGGCTTGGGAGCACGTTTTCCAGGGCAATTTGGACAGCCTGATGGCCAATTTCGGAACGGGTAATAACTTTACGGTTTATGGTTCCGACACTGGTACGGACGCGGCGGTGTTGGGCGGCGGGTTAAACGCTGAGTTTCCCGGAGGTGTTGGTGTTTATGCTGATTACCAAGGCACATGGGGTATGACGAATTTCACCGAGCAAAGCTTGAGCGGTGGAATCAACATAGCCTTTGGCGGATCGAAACGGGGAGAAACGCATTCAACGGTTAAACCGGCCGCTACTCCCGTCGCGACACCGGCGGTATCATGGCCGCCGATGCAATACGAAGGCCCGAGTCCAGTGCCCAGCCCGGCTGCGACTCCGGTGGTCACCGTTTTGCCTGAGCCAAGCCCCGTTATTGTTCCGATTGAGGTACCGGTTGATACGCCTGAGGTCAGCCCGACACCCTTTTCTTTGGGTCCACTTGTGCCGACCCAGGGGGTTATTACAATTCAAACTCCAACAGCTACGCCAATGATGGCTGGGTCTGAGAATAGGCCTTTTTAATTACAAAAATAGTGAAGCTTATCTCCTGAGGTATGGTTTCGGTCAGCCCTCGACATTTGTTTAATGGGTATTGTTGTCTGTTTAACGGACAATTTGTTTTGTTTAACGGCCTTATATACCTGTTTAACGGCTATTAAAGATTTTTTAACGGGCAATTTGTGCTGTTTAACGGGATATCAGCCCCCGTTTAACGGGGAAATAACCCTGTTTAACGGGCACACCGGCAGTGTTTAACGGGTCATGCTACCGAGCGCATGTTAAATGCTAGTAGGACATTCGGTAAATGCTACTAGATAAGCCGAAAATGCTACTAGGTGTACCGACGAATGCTACTAGTGAATTCGGCAAATTTCACCGGTAAATTCGTAATGCTACTAGGCAAAAGGGCCAATGCTACTAAGGAAATCGGCAAATGCCACTAGAAAACCGGGCAATCCTACTAGGCACCCCGGCCTCTTTCCCCAAAAATCTGGGAAATTTTAAAAATTACGCCTGAATTATGTAAAGCCGGTAAAGTAGGAAAAAACGACTCAATAGCCGCCTAGTCTTTATGTTTACGCCCTTAACCGAATGCTAGAATAACGCCCATGCCAGCCCCCAGAGAAATTACCTATACCTATGACGCGGTGAGTAATGTGCAGACGAAGGCCGATGCCTTAGGGTCAAGAACTTATAAGTACGATCCGAACCACCGGATAATTGAACAAGACCTGCCGGACGGCAAGAAATCCAACTGGACTTACGACAATGGCGGTCGTCCCATTCAGGCCGTAGATTGGAACGGTACTTTTTCAACTATCTACGACGTGGTCAACCGCAAGACGCAGGAAACCGCACCGAGCGGCAAGAGTATTAAACATGGCTATGACCCGATGGGTAACGAAACCAGCCGGACGGACTATTTCGGCAATAAATACGCTTATGTCTACGATGCGTTAAACCGTCCCATCCAGGTAACCGACCCGCTTAATGGCGTCACCGGTATGGTCTACGACCGCATGCAGCATGTGCTGCAGATTCATTACCCCAATAAGACTTCAGTGAATACGGTTTATGACGCCACTTACGATGTAGCTTCGGTGGTGAACAAAAAAGATTCGGGCGCCATCATTAGCCGGTTTGCTTATACCTATGACGCAGTGGGTAACAAGCTGACGGTGACCGACAATATTGGCAAAACCACCTATGGCTATGACGATATCTACCAGTTAACCAACGCCGCCTATCCGGACAGACCGGCAGTGGCTTACGCCTACGACCCGGCTGGAAATCGTTCGACCATGACGGTGGGTACCATCAACACCACTTACAGCTATGACGCGGCTAATAAGCTGATGGCGGCTGGTACCGTCAGCTATACCTACGACGGCAACGGTAACCCGGTGAAAAAGACAGATTCTTCCAACAGCCAAACCACCGCCTATGCCTACGACACCGAAAACCGCCTGGTCGGTACCACACTGCCGACTGGCAGCCAGTTTGTGTTTGGTTATGACTACACCGGCTGGAAAATCAGCGATACCCAAAAGGGCCCCGGCGGCATTGAAAATACCCAAACCTATCTTTGGAGCGGCGGCAGTGTGGTGAATGAGGATGGCGACGATGGCCAAATAGCCCATAACCTGGTGGGTGAAGTGAATTTGTCCCAGATTTACACGCCCAAAGCAACCAAGACACCCATGGTTTCCTATTACGCCTTTGACGGGCTCTGATCTGTGGCCGATGTGACAGATGTGACCGGCAATATTACGGATGGTTACCGATATGACGCTTATGGGGCTACCTTGAGCGGCGGCAAAAACAAGGATAACCACTATCAGTTTGTGGGCCGGATGGGTGTAGAAAACCAGGCCTACATCGGCCTGCTTTATATGCGTAACCGCTGGTACGACTCGAATGTAGGAAGATTTATGACCCAAGACCCGAGTGATATTCAAGGCGGGCTAAATCTTTATCGGTACTGCATTAATAATCCGATTAACTCAATGGATTTTATGGGATTGTGCGGGTCTAGTTCGAATTCTTCGCTACAGAAATATCTGTATGGTACGGATTATACGAGTCAAGGACTCACGACAAATCTTGATTATCAGCTTTTATATGATCAGCCCACTTCTCAAGGGATAAATGGCGTTGTGACAGCAGCTAGTATGGGTATGAATGCCGTAGGTATCTATCAAGGTGCGACAGCCGCTTATGATCTTTATTCGGCAACTTCTTTTGCTGGAAATCTTTCTGTTGGAAGTCTTTCTTCATCTGCGAATTTTGTTGCCCAGATTGGTTCAGCGACTTTTTCGACAGTTGGATTGGCTCAGGGGGTCAATTCGATGATTGGGATTGTAAATAATTCTCCACCTCCGGTTGATTTGGGTTCAAGCAACATTGCGTTGGATACAATTGGTTTTGGTTTTAGTGCTGCAACTAGTGTTCCTGATGCAATGAACAGTTTGTCAAATTCGAAAACCATTGATGCTATTGCAAGTTTGGGTACGGGAATTGCGGGCGGTGTTGGGGACACAATTGACTATTCTCGTCAAAAATTAGGTTTGTAACTGTAAAAAAGTTCGATTTTGAATGTTTTAAGTGTTTGGAAAAAGGAAAAGCCACTTATGGAAGAAATGAAACCTAAAAATTTTTCTGTTAATAAACCGATTAACTTGGAAGCGATTGGCGCTGTAGTTTCATTTATTTTTGCTGGCCTCGTCGGCAGCTCTGTACCGATATGGTACTTACACACACATCTCAACTCATTTTTTAACACATGGTTTTTTGGTCCAATAATTTTTGATTTGGTGGTAATCGTTTTTGGCTTAATTTTTATTATTGCTTGGGGGGTTATTTTTACGAAGTTAAGAAAAACTATTTTGCATTTTAGAGAGAGAAATGAGAAGTGAGGATGTTCTGGGTGCGGCAATGATTTTTTAAAAAGAGGTCAGTTTTTTGTTGTTTGAAATGGTTGAAATGTAAATTATTAGTTTGGAGAAAAAAGGGATTGAGTAAATGAATGTGTCGGTATCCAAAATAATAGAAAGGGCAAAAGTGCTTTGTTTTGCACTGGTGCTTCTCTTATGGGGAAGCGCATCGATGGCTTTTGCCGCCACGCCTACCTCTACGCCCACCGTCACTTCCACTCCCACCAACGTTCTCCCTTGGGCGCAATTTCACTTGAATAATGACAATTCGGGCTTTAACCAGCACCTGGATGACCCCTATTTACAGCCGAAATGGCAGGCTTCGCTCCAGCCTAACGGAGCCCCCAATAAGGGGGATGTGAGCTATTCATCCCCGGCGGTAGTGCTGGATTTGGGTCTTTTGGGTCAGCCCGATGACCCGGCTATTGGCATTCAAGGCACCGAAACCGACACAAATACGGGTATTTTGTGCGTCGGGACTACCCAGGGAAAGCTGTTGGCTTTACGAACCCTGGATGGAACCCAGTTGTGGAGCTATCAAACCCAGGGTGAAATCTATTCCAGCCCCGCCTTCTTAAGAGAGGGCAGTAATAGCCGGATTTACTTTGGTTCTACCGATGGACTATTACGGGCCTTAAGTTCTACCGGCAATTTGATGTGGCAGTATCAAACCAAAGGGGCCATTTTATCTTCGCCCACCGAGGGAATGATTAACGAAACGACCGACGCGGTGATTGTGGGTTCGGACGACGGAACGGTTTACTGCTTACCCGCCTTACCGCCTTCGGGCCCGATAACACCTATTTGGACAGTCAACCTAGGTTCTCCCATTATGGGCAAACCCGCCTTGAGTGATGACCACGCCTCGGTTTATGTGGGTACGGAAAACAGCGGGCTTTATTTACTGAATGCCGCGACCGGAGTAATAGAAAGCCATCTGTCGGTCAATGGACCTATCCGCACTTCGCCGACCTTGCAGACGGATACTTCGCTGAGTGGGTCGCCTACCTTAATATATTTTGCCGCCGGGTCTACCTTTTACATGGCCAAGAATACCGGCGGCGTTTTGACAATTATTTCCTCGACGAATATTGGAACCAACATTGTTTCCTCCCCGGCTTTGGCGGGGGAGGGAACGATACCGAAAATGATCGGTCTAGGTTTATAAAATCCAATAACGATCTTCATTTTGTTGGACATTGAAAGCTATTTCATATCTTTGGCCCATCAGCGATACTTGAAGGAATCATGAATTTATCCCCCATCCTATTTCGAGCTTCGGTACTTTTAGTCCTTTGTTTTTTGACGCTTTCTGCGGGGGCCGCTGACTTTACTCATTACGTTAATCCCTTTGTCGGCACGGGTAAAACGGGCAATACCTTTCCCGGGGCATTGGTGCCATGGGGAATGGTTTCGGTTAGTCCCCATAACGATCTCAAAGCACCTTCGGGTTACAAATACGGTGCCCCTTATATTTATGGTTTTGGCCAAACGCATTTAAGCGGAGCGGATTGTCCCGAACTAGGTAATGTGATGCTGATGGCCACAACAGGTTCAGTGGAACCTTTGCTGGAAAAACGCAAGTCCGAATATGACTCCGAATCCGCCAGTCCCGGCTTTTATCAAGTCAATCTGAAGACTTTCGGCATTACGGCTGAAATGACAGCTACTACCCGTGTTGGAGTTGCACGGTTTGTGTTTCCGGTGCGAAAGGGCGACGCCAATATTCTGATCGATCTGGGCCATCGGTTAACGGACGATCCGGCAACCATCACTTCTTTTGAATCGCATATCAAAGTTAACAATTCCCAGGAAGTAGAAGGTTATTCGCAAAGCGGAGATTTTTGTTCCAGCTACGCCGGTAATAAAGAAACCATTTATTTTGTCGCCCAGTTCAGCAAGCCGGCTACGGTTATGGGCACTTGGAAAGAAAGTAAGCTAGACGGTGGAATGGAACAGACAGGCTGCGATGTTGGGGCTTTTTTCAGTTTTTCTACGGCAACGGTTGAGCCAATTATGGTCAAAGTGGGTATTTCTTATGTCAGTGTAGAAAACGCCAGACTTAATTTGACTACGGAGGTTCAGGAATGGGACTTTGATAAAGTCCGTTCCGACGCTAAAAAATCATGGCAGGAAGAACTGGCCCGTATCAATGTGACGGACACGAATGAGGAAAAACTAAAGATTTTTTACACCGCGCTCTATCACATGATGATGGAGCCCAATGTTTTCAGCGATGTGAACGGCGAATACCAGGGTATGGCGCGCTCGGGAGTTAAAACCGCGACCGACTACACAAGGTATAGCGTTTTTTCGATGTGGAATACCTATCGAAACCTTCATCCCTTTTTGGCTTTGTTTTATCCCGAGAGAGAATTGGATATGGTGAAAAGTTTAACTGAAATGGCTAAAGAAGGGGGTTGGATGCCCCGTTTTGAAGTGGCGGGAAATGATACACAAGTCATGGTGGCGGACCCGGCTGTGCCGGTGATTGTGGATACTTATCTGCAAGGCGTTCAGAATTTTGACGCGGATACTGCTTATCAAGCTTTGGTGAAAAGTCTGACGCCCCAGGATAATTCCATTTATGGCGGACTTAAATCTCTTTTGCGTTACGGCTATATTCCGAAAAATGATCATAGCGGCGACCGATTGTGGGGAACAGTTTCCATGAGTCTGGAATATGCTTACGACTATTGGTGTTTGGCCCAGATGGCCCAGGAAATGAATAAGGACGACGACTACAAAAAATATATTCACTTATCGGGTGTTTACCGAAATCTTTATGACCCCGCCACAGGATTTTTAAGACCCAAAAACCAGGATGGATCCTGGTTTAATCCTTTTGATCCTTTGACCACCAACGGTGATGAAAACTGGAACGGAAGCGGCGGCCCCGGTTATGTGGAGGGAGGCGCCTGGCAGTATTTGTTCGATGTACCTCAAGATATAGACGGTCTTCGAATGCTTCTGGGCGGCGATTCGGTTTTTGTGAACCGGTTACAAGAGTGTTTTGATAAGGGCCATTATGACGCGACAAACGAACCGGATATAAACTGGTCCTATTTGTTTGACGAGATTCCGCACGAAAGCTGGAGAACTCAAAAGCAGGTACGGGCTATCATGAATCAAGATTATGGCAATGGACCGGAAGGCCTGCCGGGCAATGACGATGGCGGGACTTTGTCCGCATGGTATGTTTGGTCGGCCCTGGGGTTTTATCCCGTTTGTCCCGGAAGCAATCGTTATGAAATTGGCAGTCCGCTTTTTAAATTAGTTCAAATCGAAATTAATAAATCATTTTATCCGGGCGGAATGCTTACTTTGAAAACCATCAATAATTCGGACCGAAATGGTTATATACGCTCTGTTTTGATGAACGGTGAAGACTTTAAAAGTGACCATTTTGAACATGACGCTTTAGTGAACGGAAAAACCATTGTTTTTAATATGGATTCGGAACCTCCCCATAAGCCCGCAGAGCCTGTTTTAGCCCCAAAACCCTGATATTTTGTCGCATTTGATTCGAACTTGTGGCTCTAGAATCCTTGTGCTATAACCATACGGCTTTGGCAGGCCCTTGGCCCAGCCGGAGTGGGCAGCCTTCGGGCGCTCAATTCTCACGCTTTTCGCTGTTCCTTTTAGTGGTCCTTCGGGATTTGAAAGGAATTCACCTTCGGGTGGAAAGCATCAGCGGTGGAACAACTAAAGGAGTCGTACCATGATGTCTGTTTCAATGAAGCAATTGTTGGAAGCTGGTGTGCATTTCGGTCACCAGACCCGCCGCTGGAATCCCAAGATGTCCCTCTATATATTCGGGGAACGTAACGGGATCCACATTATCGATCTACAAAAAACCGTTAAGAAACTCAAAGAAGCCTATCAGTTCACCAAGGACCTGGCCGCTTCAGGCGAAACGATTGTTTTCGTCGGAACCAAAAAACAAGCCCAAGACGCGATTCGTGAAGAAGCGGACCGCTGCGGCATGCCCTACGTTAACTACCGCTGGTTGGGCGGCATGTTGACCAATTTCACCACTGTCAAGAAATCCATCAGCTATTTAAAAGAACTCGAAAGCATTTCTGAAAAAGAAATGTCGGAGCGTTCCAAAAAGGAACAGTCCATGTTGAATAAGGACAAGGAAAAGCTGGTTCGTTCCTTGGGCGGAATTAAAAACATGCCGAAACTGCCGGGCGCCATTTTTGTTATCGACACGAAAAAAGAACATATCGCTGTTCAGGAAGCCCGCAAATTGGGAATTCCTGTTATCGCGGTGGTGGATACTAATTGCGATCCGGGCGAAATCGACGTTGTGATTCCGGGTAATGATGACGCTATCCGCGCGGTGAAATTGATGGCTTCTGTAATGGCGAGCGCTATTTTGGAAGGCCGCTCGAAAGAATTGGAAGGCCGTGAAATTTCGGCTGAAGGTGTGGCAGTTGTGGGTGGAGTGGGCGAAGAAATGCTGGCCGCCGCGGCTCAAGAACTCGCTGGGGAAGCCGAAGGCGAAACGGTCGCGGAAATCGCCGCTGAAACGGTGGGAACCGCGGTGGGAGCCGAACTATTGATCAGCAGCGTGGAAACCTTAGCGGGTGACGCGAAAACCGTGGCCGCCCTGGCTGACGAATTGGCTGACGAAAAAGTCGAACGCATTAAAACCAAGCACCTTCGCGATGACAAAGCGAAGTAATCGTTTTTAAAATAAATTTTACTGATTAGAGGGATTTGAAAATGGAAATCACAGCAAAAATGGTCGGCGACTTACGGGAAAAATCCGGTGCCGGCATGATGGATTGCAAAAAAGCTTTGTCCGAAACTCAGGGCGATTTTGAGAAGGCGGCTCTCTGGCTGCGTGAAAAGGGTATGTCCCAGGTAGCGAAGCGCTCGGGCCGCAGCGCCAATCAGGGCATGATCGGCAGCTATGTGCACAGCGGCAAGGTCGGGGTCTTGATCGAGATTAATTGCGAGACGGACTTTGTGGCGAAGACAGACGATTTTCAAAATTTGGCCAAGGAATTGGCCATGCAAGTGGCGGCTTCCGTGCCTAAATACGTGGCCCGCGAGGAAGTTCCGGCGGTTGAACTGGAGCAGGAAAGAGCTGTTTATTTGAATGAGGCCAAGCAGTCGGGGAAACCGGAAGCGGTTCAGACGAAAATCGCCGAAGGCAAGATCGAAAGCTATTACAAGCAGGTTTGCCTGCTGGATCAGCCTTATATAAGAGAACCGAAGAAATCCGTGAAGCAATACGTCACCGAAGTAGCCGCGAAATTAGGCGAAAACGTGGTTGTGAGGCGCTTCGCTCGGTTACAATTAGGCGAATAGTTTCTAGTCCTGCGGAAACCCACAACTGTTGCGGTGTTTCCGCGTTGAAAGTTTGGGGAACGAATGGCCGCTTCTAAATCTTCTAAAACAAAAACCGGTTACAAAAGAATTCTTTTAAAACTCTCCGGCGAAGCTCTTGCCGGGGATAATGCCCACCGTATTGACGAAAAAGTGGTTCACACGATCGCCCAATCCGTTTATGAGGTCAGCAAGAGCGGGGTTCAGGTAGCTCTGGTGATTGGCGGCGGCAATATTTACCGCGGCGCTGACGGCGAGCGCATGGGTATGGACCGGGTGACCAGCGATTACATGGGAATGCTGGCTACTATTATTAACGCGCTGGCTCTTCAAAATGGTTTGGAAAAACTGGGAGCTATTACCCGGGTTCAAAGTTCCATCGAAATGTCGAAGGTGGCCGAACCCTACATCCGGCGCAGGGCTTTGCGGCATTTGGAAAAAGGCCGGATCGTTATTTTTGCGGCCGGCACAGGCAATCCTTATTTCACCACGGACACGGCCGCCGCTCTGCGCGCGATTGAAATCGGCGCCGATGTTATTTTTAAAGCGACTAATGTGGATGGCATCTATACGGCTGATCCTAAAAAAGATCCCCAAGCGAAGAAATTTAAAGAAATTACCTACATCGACGCCATCAACAAACGTCTCAAAGTTATGGATACGACCGCTTTAACGCTTTGTATGGAAAATAAACTGCCGATCGTGGTTTTTGACCTTCACAAGGCTGGCAATATCCGCCGGGTAGTCGCGGGTGAGCCTATTGGGACATTGGTTAAAAACTAGAATCGTTAATGATTTTTTGAATAACTGAAAATGTAAACAGGAGCCTTTTATGGCGGACGCGAACCAAATTTTAAATGAAACTGAAGCCAAGATGAAAAAGGCGATTGAGTCGACCAAACATGATTTCTCCCAAGTTCGTACGGGACGGGCTTCTACGGGATTGGTGGAGCATATCAAGGTGGAGTACTACGATACTTTGACCCCTTTGAATCAGGTGGCCAATATCACGGTTCCGGACGCGCGAACCCTTGAAATAAAACCCTGGGATCCGGCCGCTTTACAGGCGATCGAGAAGGCTCTTTTTAAAAGTGAAATAGGTATTACTCCCAATAATGACGGCAAAGTTATCCGTTTGAGCATGCCGCCTCTAACCGAGGAGCGCCGCAAAGATTTTGTGAAAATGGTTAAAAAGCACGCCGAAGATGGAAAAGTGGCGATTCGTAATATCCGCCAGGACGCGAACAAAGCGCTTGATCAGCTAAAAAAAGAAATCTCGGAAGACGAATTCAAGAAAAATCACGAGCGCATTCAAAAAACCACTGATACGAACATTCAAGAAGTGGCCCGATTAAGTGAGCATAAAGAAAAAGAAATCTTGGAGTTTTAACAGAGTGCAGAAAAAACATTTCCTCCCGCGCTATCTACTGCAATGGGTTCGAACGAGCCGAAAAAATGTGGTTTTTATCGTCAATAGCTCGTTTGTAAATAAGAATCCCCTCATCGGGGATTCAATATTCGGTTAAGGCCTCTCTTGCAAACGTTTAAAAAAAACTCTCTTCTCAAACGTTACCGATTAAAGTCCAGTCTTCCAAAACATGTGGCGATTATTATGGACGGGAATGGCCGGTGGGCCAAGAAAAGGCATTTACCCCGTATCGCGGGTCATCGGGCAGGAGCTCATTCCATCCGCGAATTGGTTCGTCTGGCCGGTGAGTTGGGCATTGAGGCTTTGACCCTTTATGCTTTTTCAACAGAAAATTGGAAACGCCCCCCGCACGAAGTCCGCCTCCTCATGCAGCTTCTCAAACAGTATCTTCGTAATGAGGTGAAGGAACTTTTGGAAAACAATGTCCGTTTGCAAACCATCGGCCGTCGTCAAGATTTACCTCTGGAAATTCAAAAAGAGTTGGAAAAATCCATTCAAGCCACGGCCCATTGCACGGGGCTTACTTTGGTTTTGGCGCTTTCTTATAGTGGCAGGGCGGATTTGACAAACGCTGTCAAAAAAATCGCGGCTGACGTCAAAAAGGGGAAACTCAATCCCGCTTCCGTTACTGAAAAAACAATTACAGACGCTTTGTCGACCTCTCATTTGCCTGAGGTGGATTTTCTCATTCGAACCAGCGGAGAAATGCGCATCTCTAATTTTCTTCTTTGGGAATTAGCCTACTCCGAATTTTTTATTACCAAAACACTTTGGCCTGATTTTAAGACTAAGGATTTTATTCTGGCCCTTAAAGATTTTCAGGGACGGCAAAGAAGGTTTGGCGGCGTCACAAACATTATCGGGAGTTTTACTTCATGGGCGCGCTAAGCAAAAGAATTTTAGTCGCGCTCATTGCTATTCCGATTCTTTTATTTCTGACTTTTTGGAATGTTATTTTGCCATTCAAGTTATTGGTCACGGCGGGACTCATTCTGGCTTTAGTTGAGTATTTGCAATTGGCTTACGAGGACAAAATTAAACCGCAGAGAACCGAAGGTATCCTTTCCCTTTTAATTATTTTGCTGCCGCTGATCTCCAAATCGCTTTTTTCCTGGACCGAGGGGGCGGGGATGCTGGCGGTTCTTTTGATTTTGAATTTGGCTTTTTTATGGTCTCAACGAACAGTTAAACGAATGGTGGTAACCGTTAGCGTAACTTTTTTTGGTGTGGCTTATTTCGGTTTTTTTGGCGGTTATTTTTTTCATCTTAGAGATCTGCCACAAGGCGCCTGGCTTCTCCTTTGGCTTTATATTTCCACTTGGGCCTATGACACAGGCGGTTATTTTGCCGGTAGTTTGTGGGGAAAGCACCGATTGGCACCTCAAGTCTCGCCCAATAAATCCTGGGAAGGATGCGCAGGTGGTTTCGCGCTTTCTTTAATAGGACTCTATTTACTGTGGGAGTTTATGCCTGCCTACTCGCAAATTTTTAATTTGATGGACGTGGTAATTCTTGCGGTGCTTCTCTCGTTTTTTGGACAAATCGGTGATCTGGTGGAATCGATTATGAAACGCAGTTTATCCGCTAAAGATTCGGGATCTTTTTTTCCGGGCCATGGCGGCGTGTTTGACCGAATCGATAGTCTGTTGTTCAACGCCCCGGTACTTTATTTTTATTTAACACTGATTAAGCATATTCAAATTTGAGTCCTTTGACGGCTTTTAGAAGCGTCTGGGTAAAATCCAATCGGAGGAAACTATGTCGCTCGAAGAAATCGTCAAGAAAGCTCAATCCACTTTTCTTCATCAATTTGGGGGAGACCCCAGCCGCAAAATTACATTTGTGGCGGCGCCCAGCCGTATCACTTTATTAGGCGGTGAATATACCGAGGCGGTGGATGGTTTTAGTTTACTGGCGGGCGGGAATCATACAGTAGTCGTTGGGGCGCAGAGGCGCAGCGACAAACAGGCGGTTGTCTATTCTTTGAAATACGACGAGAAGATTAAGGTTAATTTACCAACTCTCAAATTCGACCGGGCGGACGGATGGGCTAACTATTCTAAAGGCGTGTTTTATTTTTATGAACGGACCGGTCGTAAACTGGAGGGAATCCAAATGGTTATCGCGGGCGATTTGCCTGAAGGAATGGGTCTGGGTGTTTCGGCGTCGATTACGGCGGCAACCGGAGGCGCTTGTAATCTTTTGGGGGCGAATCCCCTGGACAACGCCACTTTATCTAAACTTTGTCATCGCGTGGAAAGCCAGTTTTTTAACGGCCGCGGCGATTATTTTTCACCCTTCGCGGTTTGTTTCGCTAAAAAAGATCATCTGGTCATTTTTGATGCCCGCAGTTTTAAGCCGGATTATATTCCCTTTGATTCCAAGAACTATAAGTTGGTCGTGGTAGACAGCGTGGTTCGGAAAAAGGAACGAGAAGAGGAATTTAAAAAAAGATTGGAGCTTTTCCAACAACTGCTTCAGGAAATTCGTAAGCATGTTCCGAAGGTGATTTCTTTAAGAGATGTGGATACGGAAGCCTATGAAACGGCCCGCAAAAAAATTGACATTATTACCCGCAAACGTTTGGATCACGTGATTTACGAAAACAGCCGTGTTAAGAGAGCCAAGGATATTTTGGGCCGGGGAGATTATGATGGGTTTGGCCGTTTAATCAGCGAGTCGCATGATTCCTTAGTTGAAAAGTTAAAAGTCAGCTGTCAGGAAGTGGATATTCTAACCAATGTGGTCCGCCAACTGCCAGGTTGTCTGGGTTCCCGGATGATGGGCATTGGGTGGGGTGGTTCTTTAGTTTGTCTGGTGAAGGCGGCGGATGTGCCGGCTTTTGTGGACCGTGTCAAAGGAGATTATAAACATCAAGTAAATATGAACGCTCAAGTTTTTGTGAATGAGCCGCAAGATGGGGTTCGGGAAGTGACATCCACAGTTTCCTTAAGCGCCAATACGGCGTTTTAGGGCTGTTAATCGGTTTAAAACGGCTGTTTTTAAAAGGTTTTGAGATCTAAGTGTCGGTTAAAAAAGCTGTTTTTTGGTTTCCAATCGCTTTTAGCTAATTATAATGACCCCCTCGGTTATTTCTGTGATTCCGGGTTGTTGCATCGAATGAAAAAATCGCTTTGGAGGCTCTGATGCGTCTGTCGAAAAATGGCTGGTTATTTGCGATAACGATTTTAATCATTGCGGCAAGCTCCACCGTTGAAGTGAGAGCCCAGGGAACCTCAGCTGGTCAATATGTGGCCGCTGGTCAACAGCTTTTAAAGGCGAACAATTACACTCAAGCCGCCCAGTATTATTTGGCCGCCGCTAAATTAGATCCTAATAATGGCGCCGCCTATCAAGGTTTGGGAAATTGCTATTACATGGCGGGCCGTAAGTCCGACGCGTTGGTTTATTATCAAAAGGCTTTAACACTTCAACCGGGGAATGCCCAATTAGCCCAGTTTACGCAAAACTTGCAAGCTCAATTAAATTCTTCAGCTGCGGCACCGGGTTCCATGGGAATGGCCGTCGATCCTTTGACGCAAGGATCAAGTCTTTTTCAACAAAAGCAATATATGGCTGCGATTCCCTATTTCCAAAGAGCCGCTCAACAAAATCCTAACGATTATCGTCCTTTTTATTATTTGGGTTATTCCTATTACATGACGAATAACGGCAGGATGTCAGCTTTATATTTCGCTGTGGCTAATATGAAACAGCCTAACGCTTCAATACAAGCTTATGCCAATCAAGTTAACGCCAGATTGTCTCCGGACGATCAGCAGTGGGTTAGCACTCAACTTTCCCAATACAGCAATAGTCCTGCAATGGCTTCTTCACCTTCCAATCCTAATAATGTGGTTCAATTTGGATTTAATTTTTCAGGCGATGGAAATTATATTTTTAGCGATCCGAGCCAAATCGCGAACGGGGCTACGGCGGCCGGAGACATTAGTATCAACGGAACAACATCAAACATTTTGGCCGGCATAGGTATTGAACCCTATTTGCAGTTTGGTAAAGGGTTTGAATTGGATTTCGGCGCGACTTACATTCCCATTGGTGGAACTTTGGCTTATACATGGCTGGATCAAAATCAGTATTCAAATACCAGTACTGGAACGGCCATTTACGGTTATCAAGATTCTTTTGATAGCAGTATGGTCATGGCTTCGTTGGGATTCAAAATTTTACTGCCAGATAATGATGTTGAGGGATACCTTGCTTTAGGGGCCGACATTGCCCCAGTTAGCACAACTTTTAGCAAATTGCCGACGGACAGCACTGGGACTACGATTGTTGGCCCGTCTGATCTAAGTAGTGGAACCTATACCACGGTGGCAGTGGGTGGTTATGCCAAATTGGGTGTGGATTTCTTTCTATCGAAAACCATGTCTTTAGGGCCGTTTGTGGGTGTTCAAGTTCTTTCTGCGACTAACTTTAAAAGCGGTTCCAATAGCTTGTTAGTGAATGGCGCCAATGGTGACGTTGGAAACACGACGACTTTTACGGGCACATCCGGGACGGTGCCTTTAACTTTGGATTACAGCAACGTCAACTTCGGGATGAATTTAAAGTTCACTTTATAAAATTGTCTTTTCTTGTTTTAAAGAGCGGGTCCTTTTGGGGACCCGCTTTTATTTTGCGCGCTTTTTGATCGTTGTTTGAATTGGGGTTTTTGTGACTTGTAAAGTGTTTTTAGCCTTATTCATCGTCTTTATCCCTTTCCTATTTTTTCCTTCATCGATTTTCGCGGGAGATGTTGTTTTAGAAAACACTCTGACACTTTACGGGGATGTTGAAGGTTTTAACGGCCCCTATCGGCAAAGTCTTACCCTCCTGGGTCAGGAATTTGAAAGTTTTTTCGAAATCTCTAAAGGAAATCACACGCTTTTTGAAGCCGGGTTCTTCGCGGATGGTCAAGAACAGCAAAATATTCAATTTAACGTGAATCCTGTTCTTTCTTTTAAATACTATACCGATACCACCAAGCTTATTTTGGGAACTCTGGAAAATGAAAACCGACATGGGTATTTAGAACCTTTGGAAGACCCTTTGCTCGAATTCACCAGACCTATTGAATATGGATTTCAATGGAAGGAACGGGCCGATGGTTTTCAGAGCGACTGGTTTTTGGATTGGCAGGATATCAATATTGTAAACCAGCCGGAGATATTTGATTATGGCGGCGTAACCAGGGCGGATGTGGACGAACATTTTGATTTGGAAATTCAGTTTCACGCCCATCACGAGGGAGGCCGTATTTTCTTTGTCCACGTGATCAATAATTACGTGCCGGCCGTGGGATTTAGACTGCACGGATCGCTGCCGGTTTTAGGTGAGAGCTCATTGGCGGTTTTTGGTGTTTTGAGCTGTGATTTTGAAGGGCAATATATTACGGGACCGGATTGGGGCAATGGATTTTATGCCCGCGCGGGAGTTACGCCCTGGGGATTATTCGAACTTTATGGAATCATGTGGAACGCCCAAAACTTTTTTTCACAAGAAGGAGATCCCAACTATAGTTCTCAAGGGTTAGATCCGAATTACTATCAGGCCAATCGCATGTATGAGGAGTTGGGTTTTAAAAAGGAAATTACAGGCGATAAAGATTTTTTATTTGACGCCGAAATAAAGTCAGAGTGGGCGGACGCTGCTTGGGCCTTATCGGGAAAGATGGTTGCCACAGTGCCTTTCAATTTGAATATTCCGATTCAAGAAAAGAAAAAGGATGGCGTAGAAAATGCGAATTAACAAAAACTGGCTTTTCGTTTTTCTCATTGTTGCTATGACAACTAGGGTTCATGCGCAATCGATCGATTGGATGGGACAAACCGCGCTGGCTCCCACAGCGGTTCAAGGCGCGGTAGAGTGGAAGAATCAATTCACTTTTTATGGCGATAACAATGAGTTTTTTGAGCCTTTCAGAGTCCGGGAAACTCTTTTGGGCCAACAGTTCAATAGCTTTTTAGACGCCTCGGTGAAACAAAATGTAGACTTATGGGCTGGAGCGTTTGTCGATCATCAAAGCGCGCAAGCGGTAACCACGAATATTCAGCCCATTTTTTCTTTTGTTTATCATGAAGGCGGAAGCCAGTTTATTTTCGGAACCCTTCTTCCGGTTTACCGTCACGGGCTTATTGAACCGATGGAATCGACGGCGCTTGAAATTACCCGTCCTATTGAATACGGCATGGAATTTATTCAGAAGGATAGTTTCATCAATTTGGATTCTTTTTTGGATTGGCAGCAGATTTTGACCGATGTGAATCGTGAAATTTTTGATTACGGCGGCTCCTCCCGGCTTCCGATTTGTGGCGACTTTACTTTATTGGGACAACTGCATGGATACCATGTCGGCGGAGAACAATATGATGGAATAGTGCGTAATAACTTGGCCGGCGGTGTGGGGTTGGGGCTTGATGGGAACTTTTTGTGTTCAAGTACTTTGGAAGTGTTTGGATTAGGAAGCAAAGATACCAACCGGCCCAATTATCCGGGACCTGCTTATGGCTGCGGGCTTTATACCAAACTTCTGATTTGCCCGGATCATCAATGGCAGTTCTTTGGTATTTCCTGGTTTGGACAGGATTTTGAATCCGAAGAAGGCGACGGCAATTACAATTCGCTTGGAACTGACGGCATAACCTACGAGCCCAGTCGGACTTATGAAGAATTAGGCGTACGGCGATTTGTTGAAATAGAAAACGGCGTCACCTTTGACTTCGAATTAAGGTCTAACTGGATTGACGCTTCCTGGGGAAATTCATTCCGATTTATGGCTTTTGTCCCTTTTGACGTGACAGTTGACAATAAAAATTCGAAAACAAATTAAAGCAGAGCCGTTAATCGAGGCCGTATGAGCGTTTCTATTTCAAAACCTAAAACCAAGATAGCCTTTACCACTTTGGGCTGCCGGGTAAATCAATATGACACCCAAGCCATGAAAGAACAGGTAGAGAAAGCTTCGCTTGAAACGGTAGGCTTTGACGAAGTGGCTGATATTTATGTCATCAATACCTGTACGGTGACTTCGGGAGCGGATTCAGAAGGGCGGCAGTTGGTCCGCAGGGCCAAGGCGAAAAATCCTGATTCGTTTGTGGTCGTTACGGGCTGTTTGGCGCAGGACAGGCCTGAGGAAGTGGCCGCGTTGCCGGGAGTCAATATGGTGGTGGGAAATAGTGAAAAATCCGCCCTTCTTAAAAAAATCGTAACCGAATACGAACCGCTTCAGTTCCTGATGGACGAAATCCACTTTGATGCCTTATCGCCGTGGGGTGGAGGTATTTCACGCTTTGACGGACATCAGAGGGCGACAATTAAGGTTCAGGACGGCTGCAACTTTGGTTGTTCTTTTTGTCTCATTCCCCGGGTTCGGGGCGAAATGATTTCTCGGCCGGCTTTGGAGATCGTAGAAGAGGGGAAAAGACTGGCTTATCACGGAGTCAAAGAATTGGTTTTGGCTGGTATTCAATTATCATCCTACGGGCGGGACTGGGGATTGAAAGCCTCCGAACCGCGTCTGGCGCCTGTTATTGAAAAACTTCTGAATATTTCCGGCATCCAACGGGTTCGTTTATCCTCTTATGCCATAGTCGATTTTGAAGAGGCTCTTCTGCCGTTATGGAAATCTCATTCGGGACTTTGCGCGAATCTTCATCTACCGCTTCAAAGCGGAGACGAAGGGATTCTCAAAGCGATGAGAAGACCCTATACGCTGGATTCATATCGCAACTTGGTAAACAAAATAAAAGCGGAAGTTCCCGACCTGGGATTAACGGCGGATATCATTGCTGGTTTTCCCGGCGAAACCGATGCCGCTTTTCAAAATACTTTGGATCGAATCAAAGAATTTAACTTTATCGATTTCCATCCCTTTCCCTATTCGGACCGGCCCCAAACCCCCGGCGAAAGCCTTTTTCCTAAAGTCCATCCAGCGGTTATTCGCGAGAGAATGAATCAACTTTGGCGGTTGAAAAAGATTTGTCTGGAAACTTCAGCTGAAAAAGCCAAAGGAAAAAGATTACGGGTGATTGTGGAGCGGTATAATGCTGACCAGCAAGCGGGTCTAACCGACGAGGGTTTGCGGGTTGTTTTTTCCCAAACATCGGGACAGCTTGGAAAAGAAATAGGGGTTCAAGTGGAAGGTTTCCGCGATGGGCATGCCTGGGGCAGTGTGTTAAACGATTCCGAGAAGAGGGTTTGATATGAGCCGAAAGATATTTTTCTCGTTTATCATGATTTTATCCCTTTGCGCTATTTCAGCCCCGGTTTGGGCCGGCACCGCGGACGATGACTACAGTCAGGCTAATTCCTATTACATGCAAAAAGATTACCCACGCGCTTTTAACGCTTATCAGGCAGCCATTCCCTATGATTCCTTTCCTTATCGGGCTTATTTAGGCATGGGAAATTGTGAGTATTTAATGGATGAGAAAAAAAAGGCCATCGAGTATCTTCAGAAATCGGATGATCTTAATAAAGACGTAAAAATAGAAACTTTCATCCAGAAAATCAAAGCTTCCATTCCTCCATCTAAATCGGGTTCATTTACCAAAGCTGAAACTTGTCTCAAAAACAAACAATATCGAGAAGCGATACCTCTTTTAAAGGAAGTGGAACAGTACGAACCTACCAACTACAAGGCCTTTTACGATTTGGGTTATTGTTACTATGTTCAGGGTGACAGGCCCGAAGCCGCGTTGAATTTCGCTTATTACGAAAGCAAAACCAAAGACTCCACTGTGACGAGTTTAGTGGCGAAAATGGAAAGACAGTTATCGATGGATGATCAAGATTGGTTAAACGATCAGCTTCAATTAGGGCCGCCCTTCTCACCGCCTTTCCATTCTTCCGGTTTCGGGATCCGGTTTGAGCCTACTTTTCAGTTAACTTCGTTGAAGGATTTCAATAATTTCGCCGCCGAAATGCAAAACAGGGGCGGAGCGGAAGCCCAATCGGACTCTTCTTATGCGGTGACAGTCGGCGCTCCTCCGGGGGGACTGGGAATTGATCTGAATCCTTATTTGCAAGTATCGGAGGATTTGGAAGTGGGTTTAACCTTTGGAACCCTTTTTCTGGGTCAATTTAGCGCGACTTTTTCTGATTTAAATAGCGCGAATGACCCGGATGGAAATTCCAGTATTGCTTACCAAGTCATCGAAACAGGCATCAGCGTTCGGGTGGAACCGATCAAGCTTTATAAAAACAAGATCAAGTTTTTTGTGGAAGCGGACCCGGCTTATTACATTACGGGCCTTACCACCGCCAATTCGGAAATTACCAGCACCACTCCGAATGCGGGTTACGATTTCCCTATGGTCACGGGTAATTTCTCCAGTTCAGGTTTTGGGGGCCGTTTCAAAATGGGTGTGGATTGGAAACCCATTCCGAATTCCATGGTGTCCGGCTTTTTGGGATATCAATTAGCTCAAATTCAAGGTTTTACTGGCAGTGGTTCTGTGCCGGGTAGCACTCCTGGCTCAACGGTTAATTCTTCAGGTCAATTGGAAACGCAGCCAGGAAAGTATGGAACCAGTATTATTTATGTTCCTAATGGAACCACGGTTTCAGGGGCTTCGCCTTTAATCTTGGATTTAAGCGGGTTCATTATCGGCGCTGATTTTACAATCCTGCTTTGACGATGGCCTTTTTTTCCTCCAAAACCTCATTTCCGCTTTCCCGCCAGGAACTTTTATCCATGCGTTTGTTTTATGTATCAAAACTTATCGGATTTAATTCGCCTTTTTATCGGGTCGGATGGAAATCTCAAAATACCCAGGAAGCCCGCTTTAACGCTCTTTTAGCCATTGGAAATTTAAAAGGGAAAAGTATTTTAGACTTGGGCTGCGGGTTAGGCTGTCTTTACGGCTATTTAAAAAAACTCGGCTGGAAGGGTGAATATACCGGAATAGATGTTTTAGACATGATGGTGAAGGGGGCCCGCGACCGTTTTCCCGGTGTCACTTTTGAAAAAAGAAATATTTTATTAGAGACACCTCGCCGTCAGTGGGATTACGTGTTCATTAGCGGTATTTTTAATCATCGAGTTAAAGACAATTGGGCCTGGATCGGGGAAACGGTCCAGTCTTGTTTTAAATTGTCCCGGTTGGGAATGGCGTTTAACCTTTTGAAGTCTCAATCGCAAGACGATGATAGTGATACTGGATTTTTTTACGCTAAACGAGCGGATTTGGAACAAAAAGCGTCCCATTGGTCAGGCGGGAACTATAAAATAGTTTCCGGCTATTTGCCGGATGACATGACGGCTTATCTTTATCACTCGGAAAGGGAGTACCATGAGTAGCGACTGTCTTTTTTGTAAAATTGTCCGCCGCGAAATACCAGCCAAGATCGCTTTTGAGGACGATCAAGTACTGGGTTTTTACGATATTCAACCATCCGCTCCCGTTCATATTTTGTTCGTGCCCAAAAAGCATCTGGATTCGGTAATGCAGGCGACTGTGGAAGAACCGGTGGTTTCGCTTTTATCAGACAGGGCGGTAAAGACCGCTGAGAAACTGGGGCTTCAACCGACGGGTTTTCGACTGCTCATCAATTACGGCCCCCATGCAGGTCAGACGGTTCACCATCTTCATCTGCATCTATTGGGCGGCGCTCAACTTTCCCATCTTTAAACATTTTGGGATAAAAACGCCTTGTTTGGGGCTGTTTTATGCAGCGGGGTTGCTTGACGGGTACCTCTAGAAAGCATTAAACTCCTCCTCCCTGAAGCCTATGGCTTCGGGGTTCCTATTTCACCCATAGAGGGGAGAGTGACCACGTGGTCGAAATCCGTTTAGAAGAAAACGAACCGATTGATAACGCTTTGAAGCGTTTTAAGAAAGTCGTTCAAAACTCCGGGCTTATTTCTGAAATGAAAAAGCGCGAGTTTTATGAGAAGCCCAGCGAACGCCGTAAAAAGCGCGAAGCTGCCGCCCGTAAAAAGGCGCGCCGTCGGGCGATGAAGTTTAACCGAGATTAATTGTTTGGGTCGAGACGAGCCCGTTTCCTTCTTGGAGACGGGCTCTTTTTATCTGTGAACCTTTTATCCGTTTTGGAGGCATCATGAGCGCATCCCCCTTATTCGACAAAATCAACGCCGATATTATCACGGCTATGAAAGCGAAAGCCGAAGCCGATTTATCCGCCTTGCGTATGCTCAAGTCCGCGATCAAATATAAGGAAGTTGATCTAAAGCGCGAAGTGACGGATGAGGATGTGATCGACGTTCTTTCCAAGCAGGCCAAACAGCGCAAAGAATCAATCGAGGGTTTTGAAAAGGGCGGAAGGCTTGAAGCGGCCGCCAGCGAGAAAGCCGAATTGGCTCTCATTGAAAAATTTTTACCGGCCGCGATCAGCGAGGCCGAGTTAAGCCAATTAATTGAAGAAGCCATTAAAACTTCCGGCGCGGCAGGACCCAAAGACATGGGTAAAGTGATGGGTGTTTTAACCCCGAAAATTAAAGGCCGGGCCGACATGGGTAAAGTGAGCAGTCTGGTGAAAGCGAAACTGGGTTAATCCCATTTGGTTGAGGCTTTATGGTTGAGGTCGAATGATTCTTTCCCAAAATTTTTATCAAGGTTCCACCCAAAAAGTCGCTAAGGCTTTGTTGGGCCAGATTTTGGTTCACGAAACACCTCATGGACTTTCGTCAGGCAGGATTGTGGAAGTGGAAGCTTACCTGCCGAAAAATGATCCCGGGTGCCACGCGGCCCGCGGTAAAACCCCCCGCAATTCGGTTATCTTCGGCCCGCCGGGCCATGCTTATGTTTACTTCTGCTACGGCAATCACTTTATGTTCAATGTAGTCACCGAAAAGGAGGGAGTGCCTGGCGCTGTTTTAATCCGGGGTTTGGAACCGATAAAGGGTTTAGAACTGATGGTTCAGCGGCGGACTCGGTTTGAAAGTCATGAATTGGGGCTAACCAATGGACCGGGCAAATTAGTGCAGGCCATGGGCATTCAGCGGGAACATAATCGAAAACCTGTTTTTAAAAAACCCCTCTATTTGATGGAAGGCGAAAGAAAAGAGAAAATCGGAGTGACTACCCGGATAGGTTTAACCGAAGGCGCTGATCTGCCTTTGAGGTTCTATTTAGAAGGAAACGGTTATATTTCAGTGAAACCTGGCGCGGACCGCTTTTCGCCCGGTATGAAAAAGAAGTTAAAATCTAGCCCATTGAAGAAAGCGGTTTAAACGAATGAAGCGTGAAGCTATTGATGGTTTTCTATCTGCGGTTGAGTTTCCAAGGCTTTTGGAGGCTTTGTCAGAAGATTGCCAGACTCCGGCTGGTAAAGATCATCTGAGGTCTTTTCGGCCCTTGGCCGATACGGCGATGGTCGAAAGCCGTCTTCGAAAAACCCAGGAACTCGAAAAATATATTCTCAAGAATAACGTCATCACTATTCCGGATAGCCGGTATTTTCTAACGGCTTTTCGGGAAGTCCGGACCAGGGGCCAAATTTTATCCGCGGAAGAATTGGCTTCTCTCGGCCGGTTTTTGGCGGACGTGGTACGGCTGAGGCAATCACTTTCACCCCAGGAGGGAATCCCACCGCTCTTCCAAGCCTGGCTGGACCGCCTGCACGCCCTTCCGGCCCTGCGGGATTTCTTGAAAGAAAAAATATCGGACAAGGGAGAAGTGATGGATTCGGCCTCGTCCGAGCTTAAATCCATCCGTGATCAACTCAAATCCCTACAGGCTGAGATTCAAAATTTTTATCAACGATTTCTCCAGCGAAGCGACGCAGGAGACGTGCTTCAGGAAAAGATCGTCACTGAAAGGGAAGGTCGTTTGGTAGTGCCGGTGCGCCGGGATCATCAAAGCGCGGTGCCGGGTTTTGTACATGGGCTTTCGGCCTCGGGTGCGACGCTTTTTGTGGAACCCAAAGAAATGGTCGAAAGTAATAACCGGGTCCGCGAGGTTTTGCTGAGGGAAGACGAGGAAATTCGAAAAATTTTGAGGGAAGCCACCCAGCGGGTTTTAGAAGTTGCCGCTGAAATTGAAGGAACGATTGATACTTGTGCTGAGATCGATGTTCACGGCGCCCTGGCTCTTTTCGCTTCCCGCTATGACGGCCAATTTGTCGTGCCTCAAACAGCGGGGCCGTTAAAACTTCAAGTGGCCCGCCATCCGCTTTTAGCGTTGGAAGCCAAAGATCAGTTTAGGGAAAAAGTTATACCTTTGGATTTGGTTTTTGAAAATGAAGTCAGCGTCATTCTGGTATCTGGTCCCAACGCCGGGGGTAAGACGGTTGGTCTTAAAACACTGGGGCTTTGTTGCGCGATGGCCCAATCGGGACTGCCTCTATTGGCTCGGGCGGACAGTTCAGTTCCCTCAATCCTTCATTTTGATACTGACCTTCGAGATGAGCAGAGTCTATCCGATCATCTCAGCACTTACGCGGCAAAGCTGGTGGCTTTGAAACGCATGATGGATCAAGCCGGTCCTCAGACTCTTTATTTATTAGATGAGCTGGGAGCTGGAACCGATCCACGTGAAGGCGGCGCTTTAGGGTTGGCTTGTCTGGAAGTATTTCGGGAAAAAGGGGCGTTTGTTTTAGCCAACACCCATCAACCCTTGTTGAAACTTTTGACCCAGGAAGAAAAGGGCATGGCCAACGCGGCGATGCTGTTTGATGAAACCACAGGGAAACCGACCTTTCGTTTGGTTTCGGGCATTCCGGGCCGTTCTTACGCTTTGACCCTTGCGAAACAAATGGGTTTTAGCGACGAACTATTAGAAAGAGCCAAGACCCACTTACCTCCCGGTGAAGCCGATCTTTCGGAATTGCTGGCCAAACTGGGACAGGAAAAAGACGCCGCCGCAAAGGCCACACAGGAAGCGGAAAAAATCCGCGACGGCATTAAAAAGACCGAACAAGAACTTTTAATCGCCAAGCGCCAGATTAAAGATGAAGCTAAAAACATCAAGAAGGCCGCCCAAGTTGAGGCCGAAGGCATTGTTCGCAATACCCGCAGACAAATGGAACATTTGATTCAAGGCGTTAAAACCCCAGCGGGTCAAAACATCAATAAAGACCGTATGAAAAACGCGAAACAGGAAGTGAATCAAAAATTAAGAAATGTCGTGCCGGCCCCGGAAAAATTGGTTTTGGAAGTTTCTGGTCTTCAAGAAGGGGATAAGGTTTTATTCAAGCCCGGGAATAGTGATGTCAAAATTATCAGCGTGGACGAGGACAAAGGCGAGGCCGTGATTCAAATGGAGAACGGAATGAAATTGTCCTGTAAATATTCGGATTTGGGACTGATTTCGAAAGCGACGACCGCCATTAAACCCCGCGCGCCTTTGCAGATCAGCCAGGTTTTGAGCGCTAAGGCGATGAATGAAAAAGGAAGTTTGGAAATTGATTTGAGGGGTAAAATGGTCGATCAGGCTTTGCCATTGGTAGACAAGTTTTTGGATGACGCGCTCCTGTCGGCCCTCCCTTTTGTTCGTATTATTCACGGCAAGGGAACAGGGGCCTTGCGAGAGGCAATTCAGAAACATTTGCCGATACATCATCAGAATATTGAGTTCTCCATGGCTGAACCGTCCCATGGTGGAGCTGGTGTCACTGTGGTTAAGTTTAAAAAGTAGAAATGGTTTGAGGGAAATATGAAGTATTCGGATGAAATTATTCAAAGAATTAAAGATTCCACCGATATTATTTCTGTGGTGGGTGAATATGTGCCGCTTAAAAAAGCGGGCAATAGCTATAAAGGGCTTTGCCCCTTCCACAGTGAAAAGTCTCCGAGTTTCACGGTATCGCCTTCGCGAAACGGGTTCCATTGTTTTGGCTGCGGCAAAGGCGGGAACGTCATTACCTTCATTATGGAAATGGAAAAGATGCCTTTTCCCGAGGCCCTTCGGCTTTTAGCGGAAAAGGCCAACATCGCTTTACCTAAGCAGGAGGAGAATAATCGGGACTTAGTCGCTGAAAAAGTCAGAGAACGTTTGCAAGCGATTAATGAGTTCGCGGGAAAGTTTTTCTATGAGCGGCTTATTTCCATGGAGGGACAGGTTGCCCGGGATTATTTCAAAGGCCGCGGTTTTACCAAAGAAGACGCGGTGAAATACCAGATTGGCTTTGCCCCCGCCGGATGGGATGCCCTAAAAATAGCCGGCCAAAAAGCGGGGTTTTCCTCCTCGGAATTGCTCTCGGCGGGTCTTATTGTTCATAACGACGAGAAAAATAGCGATTATGACAAGTTCCGCAACAGGCTGATATTCCCCGTTAAAGACAACTATGATAGAATCATCGCTTTTGGGGGAAGAACGCTTAGTGACGAAGCCGGGCCGAAATATTTAAACTCACCCGAAACACTACTTTTTAAGAAAAGTGAATGTTTATACCTGCTGGACATGGCCCGCGAGGCTATACGCCAGAAGGGATATGTTTTGGTTGTGGAAGGTTATTTTGACGCTTTGGCTCTTCATCATTTTGGGCTGGAGAATTCTGTCGCCACTTTGGGCACGGCCCTAACGTCCCAACATGGACGGCTTTTAAAACGCTATACCACTGAAGTGGTATTTTCGTATGACGCCGATATGGCGGGTCAGGCGGCTGTACTCAGAGGTTTTGAACCGCTCATTCAGGCCGGATTGAATATCCGTGTTCTAGTGATGCCGGATGTGAAGGACCCCGACGAGTATTTGCAAAAACACTCGAAGGAAGACTTTGAGGCGATGGTTGAAAAGGCACCCGGTTTTTTCCGCTGGTGGGCCCAGTCGTTGAAGAAAAAATTCCAGGGTTCGCCCGTGGAAGAGCGCATGAGAGCGCTGCAGGGTTTTGTGCCGATGATTTTACAGATTCCGGACGAGGTGTTAGTGCAAGCAGCCTGTTCGGCTATTGAGTCTGAATTGAGTCTGGATAACCGGGATCTTTTGACGATCGTGAATACGGAGCGCAAAAAAGGCGTTCGGCGGACGACAACAGACAGAATTGAAACGTCTGGCCTAAAAGCCGAGGGTTCACCCGGAGCGAAACCGGAATTCGGCGCCAGCGACTTGCAGATGGAAGCGGATTTTTTGGCGCTGTTGACAGAACAAAACGGGGAGTTTGTTCCCTGGGCGGTTAACGAATTGTCGCCCGAAGTTTTCTTCATTGAAAATTTCAGGCAACTATTTGAGGAATTGAGCGCGGGGGATATTAAACCTGAGCAGTTGAATCAGGTTCCGGAATTGGAGCCGTCTTTTATCCGAATTGAGAATCAATCGGAAAAAAAGCACCGCGAGGCCATGCTAAGCGATCTGGCCGCAGCGCTTAAGAAACGATACGTGAAGCGCCAGTTGACGGATTTGAAGAACCGGCAGGTGGAAGCGGAAAAGGCCGGGGATGTGCAGCAGGCTCTGCTGTTGGTTCAGCAGATGATGGATTTGAAAAGGCTACATTCTCAAGAGGTGGAAAGTAAATGAAGCAACCAACCAAAGCCAAAGAACACGTCACTAAAATTCTTGAAGTGGGTAAAGAGAAGGGATACATCACCTATAAACAGGTGAATGACATTCTGCCGGATGAGGTGGTCTCTTCCGAGGAAATTGACGATATTCTTTTAATGCTGGGCGAAAACGACATCAAGATTGTTGATCAGGAAGAAAAAGCCCCGGCGATTCCGGACGGCGACAAAGAAGTCGGCGCCGCCGGTGCGACGAAGGATGAAGACGAAGACGACAGCGACGAATTTGAAAAGAATTTCGAAACAGCCGGGGTCGAAACCCGCATGGGTGATCCGGTAAAAATGTATCTTCATGAAATGGGCCGTATTTCCCTTTTGACCCGCGAGGAAGAAATCTCGATCGCGAAACGCATTGAAGCGGGCGAGTTTAGGGTGGAGAAGGCTGTTTGGGGCTCCCCGATGGGCTTTCAAATTCTGCATGACCTTTTTAATAACATCATCAAAAAAAAGAAAACGCTTCAAGAAACGATTGATTTGGACCCCTACGCGGATTTACCCGGCGGAGTACCGGAAAAACAGATCTACACCAAGATCCGCAAAAACAACGTCAAGCTCAACGCGATGGAAAAACAAATCAAGCAGATGCAACACAAGGTGCATTTGAAATCGCTCCACGCCGACAAACGAAAAGAATTGGCCGAACAACTCGACACTAAATTGATTGATTTGATCTGGCTGATTAAAGACTGCCAGTTTCAAAAGAAGGTCAAGGAACGGATGATCGGCCGTTTACGCGAACAGGGCGAGCTGATCGAAGAACAAGAACACATTATGCATTTGCAGGAAAAGCAGATGAAGCTGACGCCCGAAGCTTACGTCAAGTTACCCAGCTATTTAAAACATGGTTCCCATAGCGAAATTAAAATACTTGAGAAAAAGAGCAGCGCAAAGGGTGAGGATTTTGAGAGGGCCTGCAAGGCCTGGGATGAAGCGCGCCACCACATTAAAAAACTAGAAAAAGAATCTATGTCGACCCGTGATCAGACCAAGGTCATCATGAAGAGCATTCGGGTGGGTGAAAGAGAAGCTTATTACGCCCGCATGGAGCTGGTGGAAGCCAATCTTCGTCTGGTGATTTCCATCGCTAAAAAATATACGAACCGCGGACTTCCATTCCTTGATTTAATTCAGGAAGGCAATATCGGTTTGATGAGGGCGGTTGAAAAGTTCGAATACCGCCGCGGCTATAAGTTTTCCACTTACGCGACCTGGTGGATTCGTCAGGCCATCACCCGCGCTATCGCGGACCAGGCCCGCACCATCCGTATTCCGGTGCATATGATTGAAACCATCAACAAGTCAATTAAGGTTTCCCGCGACCTGGTGCAGGAACTGGGCCGTGAGCCGATGGCGGATGAAATCGCCGAGCGTCTCGAAATGCCCGTAGAAAAAGTGCGGTCCATTTTAAAGATCGCCCAAGAACCGATCTCTTTAGAAACGCCGATCGGCGAGGAAAAAGACAGCCACTTGGGCGACTTTATCGAAGATAAAGACGTTATCAGTCCGGCTAACGCCGCGGCTTTTGTGCTTTTGCAAGAGCAGATTTCCAAAATTCTCGGAACCCTGAAAGACCGCGAGGCTGAAGTTTTACGCCTGCGTTTTGGTTTGAGCAACGGGTATCCCCACACTTTGGAAGAAGTGGGCAATACCTTTAAGGTGACCCGCGAGCGTGTCCGTCAGATTGAGGCGAAAGCGCTGCGAAAACTTCGGCATCCTTCCCGGAGCCGCAAACTAAAGGGCTATCTGGATTAAGTTTTCGTTCCGATTAAATGTTTCAACTATAGGGCGGGGTTCTCCTGCCCTTTTTTATTTTGGTAATATAGATCACCTTATTTTAATCGGAGGTTCGACATGGCGGTTCCATCCATGGGGTTTATCGCGGGTCCAGATGTTCTTAAAGAAGAAGCGGCTTTGTCCCGTAAAAAAGTAAATGGGTGGAGCCGTTCGCGAAAACTCAAAGCTTTCGCGCAAGGCGCGGACCGGATCAGTAAAACACTGAAGTCCTTTCCGCCGGCTTTGTGGAAGTTTAAACCGTCGATAGAAAAATGGTGCGCCGGAGAAATTCTGTGGCACTTGGCGGATCAGGAAGCCAATCTTTACGTGCGTTTGCGTAGGGCTATCGCCGAATCCGGAAGCTCCGTGTCGCCTTACGACCAGGATCAGTGGGGTCAAAAGCTTGATTATTTATCCGCGGATTTTAAAGAAGCTTTGGAGATTCTCAAGCTCATGAGACGTTCCAACACCGTTCTTTTGAAGCGGCTTCCAGCGGCTGTTTGGAAAAGAACAGTCAACCACCCCGAGCGGGGTTTGCTCACAGTCGATTCGCTGGTCGGCATGAACATTTGGCATTTAGAGCATCATTTGGGACAAATGCTTAAACGCCAGCGTGAGTGGAAGGCTGGAAAATAAATAACCAGGGTCTTATATAGAAGTTTTGTTTAACGGGTTTTTCAAATAAAAGTAAGATAGGGCGGTTATTTTGACCACCCCACCAATTTATTAAGAGGAAATTTTATGTGTGGAATTGTCGGTTATACCGGGTTTAAACCCGCTACGCCTATCTTGCTCAATGGTCTGGTCAAACTGGAATACCGCGGTTATGACTCGGCGGGATTGGCCCTGGCCGCCCGCAATGGGTCGGTTCAAATCATCAAAAAAGTCGGCAAAATTCACAATTTAATTTCGACCGTTAAACATTCCAAAATTTCGCCGAACGTCACCAGCGGTATCGGGCACACCCGCTGGGCTACCCATGGCCAGCCGACGGATATCAATGCCCATCCCCATTCAGGCTGCGGCAACAATGTGGCGGTGGTTCATAACGGCATTATTGAAAACTATCAACAGCTCAAGGATCAGTTGAAGGCCAAAGGGCACCGCTTTAAATCCCAAACCGATTCGGAAGTATTGGCGCATTTGCTGGAAGATGAACTCAAAAAGTATCCCGTGGAAAAAGCGGTTCCCCAAGCCCTGGCTAAAATCGAGGGAACTTATTCCGTGGTCATTATTGATCAAAGCAAACCGGATACCCTGATCGGCGCCCGCTCTGGCGGCGGGGCTTTGGTGGTGGGTCTGGGCAAGGGCGAAAACTTTCTGGCGTCCGATGTGTCGGCGCTTTTGGCTTATACCCGTGAGGTTTTTTATCTGGAAGACCATGAAATGGTAATTGTTACACCGCAGGGGGTGACGGTTTTAAACCTGTCAAATGGAAAGACGGTTAAAAAACAAGTTGCCGAAATCGCCTGGACCGCCGAGCAGGCGGAAAAGGGCGGCTACCCCCACTTTATGTTAAAAGAAATCATGGAACAGCCCACGGCCCTGCAGGACACTTTTACGGGCCGCTTGGACCCCAGTACCGGAAAAGTGATTCTGGAAGGCGCTTTTTGGTCGTCCCCTTACTTAAAGCAATTTAAAAAAATAACCCTGTTGGGCATGGGCACTTCCTACTACGCCGCTCTGGTGGGAAAGTTTCTGCTGGAAAAGTATCTGAGAATTCAGGTGGAGGTGGATAACGCTTCCGAATTCCGATACCGCAATCCGATCGTGGATAAAAAGACGCTGGTAGTCGTCATTTCCCAAAGCGGCGAAACGGTAGACACTCTCACAGCCCTTCGGGAAGCGAAATCCAAGGGCGCCAAGATCATTGCCATCTGCAATGTCATGGGAAGCTCGGTTACCCGCGAGTCAGAGGCGGTTTTGCTCACCCGCGCCGGACCCGAGATCGGCGTGGCTTCCACCAAAGCTTTCACCACCCAGCTGGGCGCCTTCTGGCTTTTGACCCTGCATTTGGCTGGGGTGCGCCGGGCTATGAAGCCTGCCGAACTTAGAAAAAAATCCCATGAGCTGGCTAAAGTGCCTTTGCAGATGGAATCGGTTTTGAAGCAGACAAAAGCCATCGAAAAAGTCGCGAAGGAATATTCCACTTATTTCAATTTTTTATATCTGGGCAGAGGCTTTCAGTATCCCATAGCCTTGGAAGGAGCCTTGAAGCTGAAGGAAATTTCCTATATTCACGCCGAAGGTTATCCGGGCGGGGAAATGAAACATGGGCCTATCGCCCTGATTGATTCCAAAATGCCGGTGGTGGCTATCGCGTTGAAGTCCTCCAGCACTTACGAAAAAATGCTCAACAACATTGAAGAAGTGAAGGCAAGAAAAGGAAAAATTCTGGCGGTCATCGAAAAAGGCGACAAAGAAGCCCGACGTAAAGCCAACTCGGTGCTGGAAATTCCGGCGGTGGCTGAGGACATTTCACCAATGTTATCGGTTTTGCCGCTTCAATTGATGGCTTATGAAATCGCCAAACTCAAGAGACGGGAAATTGACCAGCCCCGCAACCTTGCTAAAAGTGTCACGGTTGAATAGCGAATCTCTGGAGCGAATTTTATGAAAGTTCTTTTAATTGGCGGGACAGGCCTTATTTCCACCGCCATTGTGGATCAACTGGTTCAGCGCGGCGACGAGGTGACGGTCTTTAACCGGGGGCTATCCGAATGGCGTATTCCCAAAAACGTGAAGGTAATCCACGGAGACCGTTGGAAAACCTCTGAGTTTGAGAAAGAAATGAGCCGGCATTCTTTTGACGCGGTTATCGACATGGTAGCCTTCGCTCCTGAAAACGCCGAGTCGCTTTTGCGGGCTTTTACCGGACGGGTTCAACAGATTGTGGTTTGTTCTACCGTTTGTGTTTACGGCGGACCCATGACCCGGCTTCCTGCGGCGGATAATGAACCCCACCGGCCCGTGGGAGATTACGGCAGAAACAAATCCAAAATTGAATCCATTTTGCTTTCGACCAACGGAAAAAACGGGCTGCATACCACGGTTCTTCGTCCGTCTTTCACGACGGGAGAGGGCGCTACCGCGTCCGGTATCCTTTTTGACGACAGCCTTCCGAACCGTCTGCGCCAGGGTCTGCCGGTCATTGTGATGGATCAGGGCAAAGCAGCATGGGCCATCGCCCATGTGTCCGATGTGGCCAGGGGATTTGTGAATTCTCTTTTGAACCCTAAAGCCTATGGACAGGCTTACCACCTGACCAGCGACGAACACACCGATTGGAATGGGGTTTTTGAAGCTCTGGCCCAAGCTGTCGGTGGAAAATTCAATCCGGTCTATATCCCAACCGATTGGCTTTACGCTCAGGCGCCTCATCGCGCCGTCGGAGTGAAATATATTTATCAATATTCCTCGGTTTTCGACAATTCCAAAGCCGCCCGGGATCTGGGTTTTATGACGAAAGTACCTTTGATTGAAACTTTCCGCCGTCAGGTCGCCTGGATGGAAAAAGCGCGGAAGTTAAAAACAGCAGAGGAAGAACCTTTTGAAGATTTCATGATCAAAGCCTATCAAGAAGGGCAAAAACCTCTTTTGCCCGAAGGCATGGACTGGAATCCCTGGGGCAATCAGATAACCGGTTGAGAGTATTGAGAACGATGTTTTAAAAAACGAGGTATTCAATGGCTTCAGGTGAAATGAACCTAGTGTCGTGGATGCGTGAAGAGGCGCTTCCATTTTGGGCCTCAAACGGCATCGACATTAAAAATGGCGGATTTGTCGAACAGCTCAATCAGGACGGCAGTCCCTCGCCAGTTCCTTACAAGCGGGTTCGTGTCCAGGGCCGTCAACTTTTCTCCTTCTCAACCGCGGCGCATTTAGGATGGCACAAGAACGCCGCGTCTATTGCGGAGCATGGCTATGCGTTTCTCAAAAAGAAATGCAGAGACGAGAAGGGTCGTTGGGTCAGACGGCTTGCGCGCGACGGCGCCATCATCGACGCCCAGATGGATCTTTATGACACCGCTTTCGTGGTGCTGGGGCTGGCAACTTATTACCAATTGACACAAAAGAACGAAGCGCTGGACTTGATCAAGGACACGCTCAATATGGTTCGTTCTCAACTGGGTGGCCACCCGCAAAAGGGCTACCGACAATCCGCCGATGACGCCGAAGTGTTGCGCCAGAATCCCCATATGCACTGGTTTGAAGCCATGTTGTTTTGCTATCAAGCCACAAAGGAAACCCGATTTCTTGACGAGGCGAGGATGATCTATAGACTAGCGGAGGAGTTTATCATTGACAGAAAGACGGGCGCCCTTAGGGAACTTTTCGACAATCAATGGAAACCGCTTCAAGAAGAGGGGAAAATTCTTGTTGAGCCTGGACACCATTACGAATGGGCATGGCTACTCTCGCAAGCGGGTAAAGTCATGACCGTCAATCCAAAGCTTGTCCCACTCATGCTGAGTTTTGCCGACAGAGTCGGTGTCAATCCCGAAACAGGGCTTGTTTACGATCAGGTCAGCGACGAGGGTGTGGTGACTCAGTCAACGCACCGGTTTTGGGCGCAAACCGAAGCGCTCAAGGCATGGCTGGTGCGGACGGATGTGAGTGAATCTGAGCGTGAAATGGGAATAAAAAAGGTTGAGAACAATTTATTGCGTTATTATCTAAACCGCAAACCGATGGGGTCTTGGTGTGATCGCCTTGACAAGGACGGAACAATTCATGACGGTCCGGTTCCGTCCAGTTCGATGTATCACATCTTGTTGTGCGTTACAGAACTTTGGGACTGGCGCTCAAAACGAGGAACGAAATAGATAAACTGGGTTAATAAGTTATGAGGTTGGCTCTTAAACAGGCTCAAAGATTGAATGACACGGTTATGACGCCGACATATAATTCGCACGGCGATTAGGTTTCCCTAGAGGTGAAATTCTTTTGACCGAAGGGGTTTTAAAACAATAGGGGCATTAGCTCAGCGGTTAGAGCAGGGCACTCATAATGCCTTGGTCCCTGGTTCGAATCCAGGATGCCCCACCAAATTTATATGACAATGTATTTAAAAGGGAGCTGTTGTGACTAATTCAACCCTTTATCAATTTTTATCCTATTACCCCTGGGTTTGCATTCTCTTGTGCGTTTACACAATCCTTTTGTGTGGAATTTCATTTGTCAGATTGTTGGCTGACTTTCTAAATTATTTTTCCAGGAAAGATCAGTTTCATTTCTCTTATTTGGTTAAGTTTGGTCTGGCGGGCGGGGCAGCCTGTCGTTACTACGATCTTTATTCCGACAAAGATTCAACACTGCCTTTAATTTTGGTTGATCCAGCCCAAGCCACTCTCTCAATCCTATTTTCACTTTGTCTGCCTGTTGTGGTTTTAGTTGTCGTGGATATTCTTTTTTCCAAGTTTGGCGCTCAGGAAAAGTCGTTAAGCGCCAATGAGGTCTTATTGGAAAAACTAAGAGACCTGTTTGGCAGGTTAGCTAAAGAACGCGATCCGGCGACGCTAAAGAGGATTTCAAAAAAGAACAATAATCACGCGGCTCTTATCATTGAAAGCGACAAGCCCACCAGCCGGCTTATCAAGCGCAGTTTAGAAATGGAACGTTTCAACGTGATAGAAGCGGAGAGTGGGGCGGAAGGTCTGTCTTTAGCCGCATCTTTGTACCCGGAGCTTATCATTTTGAATTCAGAATTAGAGGACATGGATGGTTTGCTGGTTCTGCGTCGTCTGCGGGAATGGACGCTGGCCCCGATTATTATTCTGACTGACCGGAAAATTGAAAAAACTGACAAATCAGACAAAGGCGAGGATTATTACCTTACTAAACGATTTCGGGTTGAAGAATTAACGGAGTTGATCCATGTCATCTTGAGGCATCTTCGGCACAGGGACGAGCGGAGAAATTTATCAGTTTATCAAAATTCAGATTTCACGCTTAACTGCGCGTCCCGCACTCTTATTGTAAGAAGGAAAGAAGTCCGCTTAACCCCGCATGAGTATCATATTTTGACCTTCCTGATCAGCCACGGAGGAAGAGTGGTCACCAAAAAAATGATCAACAGCGAGTTTTGGGGACGCCACATTGATGAGGATGGGCTCAAGCGTTATATTCATCAATTGCGCCAGAAAATTGAATATGATCCGATCATGCCTAAATATATTTTGAGTGAACCAGGAGAAGGTTACCGTTTGGAATGTTGATGGGCTTTATATATGAGTTTTAAGGATATTTGGAGGTTGAGAGCGACAAAAAACGGCTATGTGTGATTTAATTGGGGTGTGGTTGTTAAGGAATAAAACCAAATAACCATTTAAATACCAAGCCCATATGAAAAAAATTAAATTCCCCATCCTCTTTATCTTTATCGCGTTTTTAGGACTGGTCAGTTTATGGCTGCCTGCCTGTGGCTCAAAAAATAGTCCTCTCTTTTCCGGTTCGTTAACGCCTACGGCCACGCCGGTGAACTCCCAAACCATTTGGGCTAATGGTAATACTGGCGCCTTTTTTGGGCAAAATATCTCTTTAGTTCCTTATGGTTGTTCGGTTTTGAATGTCAATGTTCCGGACTCTATTTCAGGGAACAACACAACCCTGCAGGTGAGCGCGACTTCGGTTTCTCAGGCTGTGACAGCCGATTTTTTTGAACCCTCGCCGGGGAGTCCTGGAACCTATTACGCGTCGGGACATCTTCAAATGGACGTTAAACTGGATCAGAGTCTGTCGGGTTATTTCCAAATTGGATTCGCCTACTCGAATAGCCCTACAGGAGGTACTTATATTAATACCTACTATAATCTTCTTGCCGCTTCTCTGAATACCGCTTCATTCACGCATGTCTCTATCGCCTTATCCAATTTTTACAATGCGGCCTATGTCTCGGAACCTTTTTATATTTATGGGCCGGTAGGCGGCGCTGCGGGACAACCGCTGACGGGTCCGGTGATTACGATGGATAACATTCGATGGACTTATAATTAATTAACTTCAGCGCTACTGGGAATTGGGATGTTCTTGATTAAGCCTGTCCAAATTCTGCTGAGCCTGTATGTAGTGCGGGTCAATTTGAAGAGTTTCTTCCCAAAACTTTTTCGCGGAAACGTAATCATCCTTACGGTAGCTGTCCAACCCCAGGTTGTAGACCTCATCGGCTTTGGATTGGCTGTCCGAAACTGTGGTTCCCTGTGAAAGCTGGTCAATCTTGTTTTGCCATTCCTTTATTCGCACATCGTTAGGAAAATCCTGCTTAATTTTGACCAGAAGTGTTTTGGCTTTTGGATAGTCTCCATCTTTTATTTCTTTTTCAATGAGGTTAGCCGCTTGTTCCAATAGCTTTGCTTGAAGCCGGTCAATCCCATCAACCGCTATTTGGTTTTTGGGGGCTACTTCCAGAACTTCGGCATACCAGTTTTCCGCCTCATGGATTTTGTTATCCGCTTCGGCTTTTTGGGCTTTTGCCAGTGAATCGGCGATGAACTTTTCCGTGGAATTATCAGCAGTTTGTGGTTTTAACTTGGCGATAAAGGCTAAAACCTGGGGTTCGGTGGGGTCGACCTGTTCGGCTTTTTCTAACAAATTGATGGCGCTTTTATTGTCGTCCTGTCCATAGGCTTGTCCCGCCTGCTCATAGAGGCTTTTGACCAGAGTGTTATAGGATCGGTTAGGGTTTTCCACAAAAGGCGTGTAAACCGACAGCTTGGTCACTTTGTCTTTTTCGGGGGTCAGATTGATGATCATGGGAATTTGTTCATTTTCATTTCCTTGAACGAAAACCGTTAACTCGTAGTCCGAAAAAGGTTGGCTTACGTTGATTTTAAACGTGTTGCCCGAATCCTCATCACTATTAGCGATAATTTTGTCGTTTAGACGGTTCGTCAAAACCCAGCCTTCCATCGTGTTGTCGCTTTGACATTCCAACTCAAAGTGATTTTTGAAGTCGATGACCGTTATGGACAGCTTGGCCCAGACCGTTTCTGTTTGAAAACCGTAGGCGGCTGGATTGTAGTCGATGGGGGTTTGAGTAGGGATTTGCGCGTGGGAGAGGGACGAGGTAAGAAGAAAAGAGAGAAGTGAAAAGAGTTTGGTGTAAGTCCCGGTTTTTACGCGTTCGCGTTTAACAAGGCTGGAAGTGAATAGAATGGATTGCAAGTAATGACCTCTTAGTTTTTAATGCCCCATGATTGATAAACTAAAAGATAAAAAAAGGCAAATCGAATTATAAGTTTTTAAACAAATGTCGGTCTACAAACGGTTTCATGTATTGGTTCAGTTTTTTAATCTTTGTCACGAATATTTTGTTTTTCCGAATGCGACTTTAATCTTCTAAAACCTTAAAGAAAATAGTATATTTTCGACGTTTATTTATTGGATATTTAGCGGATTTTAATATTAATTTTTTGGGGAGATGACTAATCCTACGGGTGTTTGCAGAAGAAGCCGCATTCTGGATTTTCGGTTGTCTTGCGAACTCGATAAAAGGTGTTTGGTTATGTTCAAAAATTTTTATAACTTTTTGTTTGTATTTCTAATGGTTTCAGTCTCTTTTGGTCAAACCGTTTCTTCGCCAGACCATGATCCGGACACACAAAATCAAAAAAGTACTGCATCTATTAAAAATCAAGCGGTGACTTTGATATCTAATTCTTCGGTAGACCCGGATGTTGCTGAAAAATCTTCATTGGCGGAAACGGTTGAGCCACAACCTCATTGGATTTCAGCGCCGCAACCCAAGGCGGATTCCAGAAACCTTTATTTTGACATCTATTCAATTTACGAGAGTAGCGCTTCGGGATCCAATTTGTTTTCCATCGCGGACCTATACGCGAATCGAAAACTGGATGAAAATTCAACGACAGCTGATTTACAAGTGCGATTCTCTAAAAATCTATCGACTGGTGATTCGGTTAATGAAGTCGATTTAAGAATCGCAAAAATCGCTTATGCGGAGCCCTGGTTACAAGTTTCGGTTGGCCGAATGGATATTTACCCCATTTTAACGCCCATGACTTTTTTTGGCGCTTACCCTGACATGGGGGTTCATCGTGTTGATGGAGCGATGGCTGTCGTTCCTATTTATTTCGAGTTTGGTAATAAAAACGATTCGTCTTATAGCTCGCTTCCAACCGCCTTAACTTTTTTTTACACTCCAAGTCTTTTGGAAGCCAGTAATGTTATTTTGGATACACAACAGGCTCTTTTATTGACTCAGGCGAGAGCGAAGATTGATTTTTTGGGGTTAGAGTCGATTTGGAGCGCGAACCTGGCTTGGACCAGCACAGATTATTTTTCTTACTCTAGTTTGAACGGAGGGTTATCTCTTTCAGCGACAGGTGACATTGTTGTCGATAAAGAATTTTCATTTTATGGCGAGTTTGGCGATCAAAATACCAGCATCTTCAATAGCACGGATGTTTTGGGACTCGGTACGAAAATTCAAAAAATCGGAACTTGGGGCGCTTTATCTCTTGATTCATTATCTTTTGAAGTGCAATTGCCGATTGAAAACGATCCCAACAATGTTTTCTCTGGAGGTAATCCGTTCAATCCCATCTTAGCTAACAACTCTACAACATCTTGGTATGGTGAAATAAGAACTCGTTTAAAGGTTGTGACGGTTACCTTCTCGATTACAAATAATATGGACGATTTTACTTTGAACAGACTAACGTCAGCTAATTCAAGTTATGTCTTAAATGGCCCGGCAGGTCCAGGCCGCGAATTAGAAAAGAGCCAAATCTCTCTGTTGGCAGCTTCTTACAATCAGCCCGCTTTCCTCGTCGCGGTAGGAGCGGATTTTTAATATAAAATTAAAATAGTTCGCATCATCGTGCATCGGGAGAGTTATTCATGAATCCGCAAGATGCCAATAGCCATCAAACTGTCTGGTACAAAGAAAAACCTCTCCTCTTCTTGGTTCTTTTCATGTCGGTCTTCTATTCGGTCTTATCTATCCTCCGCCACTTACATTTCGACTCAAACACGTGGGATTTGGGTCTTTTCGACCAGATGGTTTGGCATTACAGCCGTTTTGAAGCGCCTGCGAGTACCAGCATGCTTTTACAAAACAGTTTGGGTGACCACTTCAGCCCAATTCTCGCTTTGTGCGCGCCGCTCTACTGGTTATATCCCCATGCGGAAACACTTTTAGTAGTTCAGGCGGTTCTTTTCGCGACGGCGTTAATTCCTATCTTTTTATTCACGGAAAAAAGCCTGGGAAGATGGCAAGCTTACTGTTTTGTAGCGGCGTTTATTTTCTTTTGGGGCGTTCAAGACACCATCGAGTTTGATTTTCATCCGGATGTTTTTGCCGTACCCCTGATCGCATTCGCGATCTACTGGATTGACGTTAAAAAATGGGCTTGGGCGTCGGTTTCGATTTTAGCCCTGCTTTTAGTCAAGGAAGACCTCACTCTATTGGTAGCCGCTTTTGGGGTTTATTTAGCATTCCATGAAAAAATCAAACTGGGAGTCGGGTTAGTGGTGGTGGGGGTTCTATTTTTTTATCTGGATTTGGTAGTCATTATTCCGCATTTTAACAGCGCGGATAAAGGTTATGACCATTGGATTTATCAAAGTTTAGGCACGGGGCCTTTGGACGCGCTTAAGGCGGTTTTGAAAAATCCCTTTTTGCCTTTTGATGTTCTGTTTTCGTATAGCACTAAAATAAAAACCTTATTTCTCTTATTCGCTCCGTTCTTATTTTTGCCGATTTTTTCACGACAGATTATTCTTATTATTCCTCTGGTGGCCGCGAAGCTCCTGGCTAATTCTTCCAATTACTGGGGCATGGGTTTTCATTATTCCGCAACTCTTTGCCCGATTCTGGTGATGGCCAGCGCTGAGGGGTTGATTTATTTGAGGCGAAAAGAGTTTCTGAAAAAAGGGATTTTTAAAAGTTTATTACCAGCGCCGACTTATATTTTGATGATTAACCTCATCCTTGTTCCGATCCTTTCGCCCTGGCGTAACATTGAACATGCGCGATTTTGGACTCTCAGCGAGATGGAAAAAACCAGCTCGTTCGCTTTCGCGTTGATACCTAAAGACGCTTCGGTGGCGACCCAAAGTTCTATCGCTCCTCATTTTTCCGAACGAAAGGATATTTATGCCCTGGGCAGTAGTGTGGACTGTCACACGATAAAACCGGATTTTTTTATCGTGAACCGCAATTTGAACTGTTGGCCCATCACTTATTCTGAAATTGATACCTGTTTAAATGAGAAGGTGAAAAATGGGTATAAGAAGATATTCGCGAAAGACGACTGGGTGGTTTTGGAAAGTGAAAGTTATGCAGGTATTGCGGTTCAATAGACTGGGTTATTTTCCATTTATCCCCTTTATTTCCAGTAATTTTTGGCTAAGATGTGCGCCGTTGAGACGGTTTTATACTTAATTTTCGAGGTGAATTATGGCTGATGTTCTTTACGCTCAAACCACTACCGCTTCCGCTGTGCCGGTTGCCAGTTCTCCCATGTCGATGATCACGTCTTTCGCGCCTTTTATTGTCATCATGGGTTTGTTCTATTTTTTGATGATCCGCCCTCAAAGCGCCGAGCGCAAGAAGAAGGAAGAAGCCCTCACCGCCATTCAGCGGGGCGACCGTGTTTTGACCCGTGGCGGCATTTACGGCACGGTGGCTGATATTAAAGAAAATATATTGGTTCTCAAAGTCAGCGAAAACGCCAAAATTGAAGTTGAAAAAAGCTATGTGGAATCAGTGATTAAGTCCTAATTAAAAAGCTGTCTTTAAGCCGCTCTTCACACGAAGGGCGGCTTTTTTTGTTCTGTTTTAAATTGCCTTAAAATTGGCAGTTTTAATGGTTTTTTTCAACGTTTCGAGAATAGAACAACTAGCTGACTAATAATAAGGGGGTTATAGGTATAATACGGATCAACTACAAACGATGTCTTTTGCCTTGAACTGAAAATGGATTCACCCAAAGTTGTAAGCAGGAGCTGATGTGAGAACTAAAAATTTTCGGAAGACTGTTTTAGCGCTCATCGTTTTAATTTTAGGCTCAACTGCCAGTTGTAACAGAAGTCCTACATTTCCCGTGAACCCGCTCCAGCCAACGCCCACGCAGGTTTTCACCCACACCCCGGTTTTGAACGCATCCACCGACACGCCTACTAATACGGTTACTAACAAACCCACGAATTCACCGACTAACACGCCTGGCGTAAATACAGCCACCCCCACAAACACACCGACGAATACGCCCACGAATTCGCCGACTAATACTCCTGCGGCTCCCACCAGCACCAACACACCCACGTCGACAACTGATCCTGGTACACCCACGAACACAGCGACTAATACCGCTACTGGTACACCTACCAATTCGCCGACGAATACTCCTGCGGCTCCTACTAACACCAACACGGCCACCTCAACTATTGATCCTGGAACGCCTACGAATACGGCGACCAATACGCCTACTGCTACACCCACGAATTCACCGACTAATACTCCTGCCGCTCCCACCAGCACCAACACAGCTACCTCAACTATGGATCCTGGAACGCCTACGAACACGGCGACCAATACTGCAACTGGCACACCTACGAATTCGCGGACTAATACTCCTACTGCCCCCACTAACACACCCACGACGACCATGGACCCTGGGACGCCCACGAATACTCCCACTAATACCCGAACGTTTACGCCTACCGGAACACCCACGAATTCAGCGACAAATACTTTCACAAACACACCGACGTTTACGATTACTAATACGCCGGGTTCTCCCACGGCTACCAATACACCTACCTGGACACCAACGTATCCGCCCACAAGTACCTACACGAATACAGCCACGAACACACCGACGTTTACGATTACTAATACACCCGGCTCTCCCACGGTCACCAATACACCCACTTGGACAGCGACGGTCCAGCCCACAAGCACCTACACGAACACACACACAAATACGCCGACGAATACCCCCACAAACACTCCTGGTGGAAATACCCCCACACCCTCTAATACGCCTACTAACACACCAACTAACACACCTACAAATTCGCCGACCAATACGCCAACCCTCGGCTCTCCGACAAACACATATACACCGACCAATACGCCGACGAATTCACCGACGGATACACTGACCAATACGGCGACCAACACGCCGACCAATACGGTTACCAATACTCCAATTCCTTATGTGGTATCGACCCTGGCGGGATCGGCCGGAGTGACGGGGTCAATCAACGCCACCGGAACTGCCGCGTCGTTTGATAATTCGGAAGGCGTAGCGGTGGATGCTTCGGGTAATGTTTATATTGCCGATACTTATAACAGTGTGATCCGCGAAATTACTTCGGGCGGTGTGGTAGCGACTCTGGCGGGGTCAGTAGGTGTAACGGGGTCTACTAATGGAACCGGAACCGCTGCGTTGTTTGATTTACCCACAGGAGTCGCGGTTGATTCCTCAGGAAATGTTTATGTCGCGGATTCAGGCAACAACCAGATCCGAGAAATTGCACCAGGTGGTGTCGTAACTACATGGGCTGGTACGGGGACTGCTCCAGGGTATGACAATGCTCCACGGCAGATTGCATCTTTTAATAATCCTTCGGGTATTGCGATTGATGCCTCAGGAACCATATATATTGCAGATACGGGGAATAATGAAATACGAAAATTTTTCACAGGAACACAGTTTATAGGGACATTCGCAGGCCAAGTGGGAGTTCCTGGATCTGCCAATGGGACAGGAACCGCCGCATCGTTTAATGCGCCAACGGGAGTTGCGGTCGATAGTTCGGGAAACGTTTATGTCGCGGATTTTGGAAATAATATGATCCGAGAAATCACTTTTGGCGGTGTGGTATCCACACTTGCTGGGTCTGGTTCACCCGGAAATACGAACGCTACGGGAACTGCCGCGTCATTCAATGGCCCCTGGGGAGTGGCGGTGGATGCTTCTAGTAATGTCTATGTCGCGGATGAGGAGAACAACTTGATTCGCGAGATTGGGCCGGGGGGCATGGTGTCAACGCTGGCGGGAAAAGGTTCGCCCGGGGCACACAACGGTGCAGCAATCTCGGCAATGTTTTATAGTCCCATGGGTGTCGCGGTTGATTCTTCCGGAAATATTTATATCGGTGATACGCTGAACCAATTAATCCGAGAAATTACGCCATAGGGAAATTCAATAAATAAAAAAATGTACGCGAGGGTTGCTGAACTCGCGCCACCGCTTTCTTTGTATACTAGGTGCGTCTTTCTATATATAAAGCCCAAGGCGGTGCTGGTTGGCCATGCAAACCTTCCCCTCGTTGCCCCTTCACTCGATCCGTATTTTAGACAAACCATTGGACTGGACCGGTCTTTGGGAAAAGTGGGCCAGCCAGGGACCGGCGGTCCTTTTTGAAAGTTCAGGGCCGATGGGAGACGCCAGCCAATGGGTGATTGTGGCGGGCGGGGCGGGACTNNCGGGACAGGAAGCCATTGGGGAAAAGGGCCAATCCTATTTGGGCCAAGCGGATCAAAAGCAATTATTCGAGCCAGGCATTTGGGCTTTTCTGGATGAGATCGCTTTCAATCAAAATTCCTTTCAACCTTTTCCTTATGGGCTGGCCCAGGCATGGTTTGGACTTCTGAGTTATGAATTCGGTCACGACTTTGTGGTGCCGGGTGCGTTGACCGCTGAAAAATCGGTCCCCGATTTTTATTTTTTCAAACCCTCCCAACTACTTGCCTACAACCGCCAAACCAAAGAACTGTTTAAATTTGGCGATGTGGCAGACCTGAACGAAAATCAGGGAACGGCACAGTCATTTAACGTTGGTCCGGTGGAGGCGAGAGTTTCGTCGGCCCAATATGAAACCATGGTACGGCAGGCGCAGGACNNGTGGTCAGTTCCTCGCCGGAGCGACTGGTAGCGGGACGGGGCGACTGGCTGGAAGCCAGACCAATTGCCGGTACCAGACCCAGAGGTTCCAACGAGCTGGATGATTTACAACTGAAGGCTGATCTTCAAACCAACTCTAAGGAACAGGCGGAGCACTTGATGCTGGTGGACCTTTGCCGCAACGATCTGGGCCGGGTTTCGGATTATGGAACGGTGGAAGTGAAGCGCTACGCCGATGTGGAATCCTACGCCCGGGTACATCACCTGGTCTCCACGGTGCAGGGGCGCAAGAAAAAAGACGTCCGATTGAGCGAGGTGGTAAAAGCCCTCTTTCCGGCGGGAACCATTACGGGCTGTCCCAAAATCCGATGTATGGAAATCATTCGGGAACTGGAAAAGCATCCCCGGGGCTTTTACACCGGCTCCATGGGTTACGCGGGGCCCGGACCCTTTTTTGATTTTAATATCCTGATCCGCTCTTTTACCCTGTGGGATAATGGCTTGCTGGACTTTTACGCGGGGGCGGGCATTGTGGCGGACTCGGACCCGGCACGCGAATATATGGAAACTCTCTATAAAGTAGAAGCTCTGGCCCAGGCTTTGGGAACAACTTTATTGGAGAGACCATGAAAGTTTACTGGAAAGGCAAACTGCAGAAACCTGAGCAGGTAAGGGTTTCGCCGGTTAATACGGGCATTCTCTATGGTGAGAGCCTGTTTGAATCCATTCCGGTTTATCACGGCGCGGCTTTTGGGCTAAAAGAACATTTGGAAAGGCTGAAAAGGGGATGCGCCTTTTTAAAGTGGCCGATGCCCAAACTGGCGGAGTTTCAAAAGGGAATCCAGCTTTTTCATAAGGAACTCAAACGGGATTTTATCATTCGCTTCAACTTAACCCAGGAACTGCACAAGGCCTCCGGTCCCAGAGACTTTTTCACCCACGCGCCGGTTTTATACGCCACCGCCCGGCCTTTGGGCCACAACTCCCAAGACCCCAAACCGCCTTTTGGCAAGGTAGGCATCAGCCCCTGGCAGGCTTCCAGCACGCAGGTTTTTCCCAATTATTTCAAGGCGGCGGTTTATATGACCACCCGGGTGGTTTTTCGCGAACACCCTGAGTGGAAGGATGTTTTGCGCCTCGACGCCAAAGGCTTTGTGGTGGATGGCGGTTCTTCCACGCCCCTATGGTTTGACGGCCACAAGGTTTGCGTCCCCCCCTTGAGTTTGGGTGGATTGGCCAGCGTGACAAGGATTAAGGTTTTGGCCATCTGTCGTCAGATTGGAATGCCGGTGGTGGAAAAAGCATGGAAACCCCAAGAGGCCATAAAGAAGGGTGAAGTATTTATGGCTGGTTCGGGTGTGGGTGTCATGGGCGTTTCTCATATCAACGATCAGAAATTGAAAAGCACTGGAGCGATTACGGACCTTTTGTGGCAAAAGTATCGAAATGAGGTTTTGAAGTTAAATGGATAGTTTGTTAGCCGACCTAATCTTACTCATCCACTTTTCCTATGTACTTTTTGTGGTGCTAGGTCTGGTGGTCATTTGGCTCGGCTTTTTTCTGCGCTGGGCCTTTGTGCGAAATCTCTGGTTTCGGCTGGCCCATCTATTAGCTATCGGCTATGTGGTGGCGGAATCGTTTGGCGGAGTCATCTGTCCCCTGACCGTTTGGGAAAATGAGTTGCGGATTAAGGCAGGCAACGGGGTTTACCAGGGAACCTTTATGGAACATTGGGTACACCAGATTATGTATTACGACGGAAGCCCCGAAACCTTTTCGGCCATTTACGTTCTATTTTTATTGGCGGTTTTGTTGAGCTTGTGGTGCGTACCACCCCATTGGCGGAAATGGAGAGGATAGAGTGAAATGGAATAGAGGAAACTCTTTCAAATATCAGGGTATAATTCTTCCAAATTACAGGTTCCGGTTTTTTAAATATTGAAGGTTTTATGAAAAAATTAATTCTCCTTATAAGTTCTGCCTTAATTGTCCTTTTGCCTTTGGCTTGTTCCAAAACATATACGTCGAGCCCCGTCAATGACTCGGCTTTCACCCCCACGGCCACTTTTACGGCTACGCCCTGGGGCGGACAAGTAACCACTCTGGCTGGTTCTGCCGGGGTGACTGGTTCGACGAATGCCACGGGAACCAGCGCGACTTTTGATTATCCCCATGGAATTGCCGTAGACACCGCTGGAAACGTTTATGTCGCGGATACCTACAACAGCCTTATTCGTAAAATTTCCCCCGGCGGGGTGGTCACGACTTTGGCGGGGGGCGGACCGGGCCATTCCACGAATGGGACCGGAACTGCCGCGTCTTTCTGGAGCCCCTATGATGTGGCGGTAGATACTTCAGGAAATGTTTATGTCGCGGATACCACCAACTGCCTGATTCGGATGATTACCCCTGGAGGCGTCGTGTCGACCCTAGCTGGATCGGGGGTCGGATCCAGTAATGGTACGGGGACCGCCGCTTCGTTCGATGATCCGGAGGGAATCGCGGTGGATGCTTTTGGCAATGTTTATGTGGCGGATACATTCAATGACTTGATTCGAAAAGTCACACCGGGGGGAGTAGTAACCACTTTGGCGGGATCGGTGGGGGTCACCGGAGCGTCGAATGGAACCGGAACCGCCGCGACATTTCATTTTCCAACCGGCGTGGCGGTGGATTCGTCCGGTAACGTATTGGTACTGGATTTCGGCAATGAACTTGTCCGAAAAATCACGCCCGGCGGCGTGGTGACGACTTTAGCGGGCGGAGGGTCCGGACACGCCAATGGAACCGGAACCGCGGCGTCCTTTCTGAATCCCAATGGAATCGCGGTCGACGCTTCCGGAAATGTTTATGTGGCGGATACCTGGAATAATTTAATCCGAATGGTGACACCGGGAGGAGTGGTGACGACGTTCTCTGGAGCGGGACTTGGATCCGCTAACGGATCCAGTTCAAGCGCGACATTCGACTATCCTGATGGTGTGGCGGTTGATGGTTCGGGTAATGTTTATGTGGCGGATACAAGCAATAGCCTGATTCGTGAAATAGCCCCCTGATCGGTTTTGAAACTTGATTTCGTCTCAAGGCAGTCAACAAGGTTTATCAGAACGCGTTTGTGGAAGAGGAAAAATGAAACCCAAAAAGCAAAAGAATCTAACTCCGGTTTTGAGAGCGGCGATCGAGATGGGCTCTATTATCTTTCTTTTTTATTCCAATCTCCTGATGGGCGAATTTACCAATTCAAGCAGCGCGCAGGGAAAGACTTTGATTTTCGCGATTCAGGATGTGTTTTCGGTGACCAATTTTATCATCGCGGTTATTTCCTCACTGATGGGCTATGTGCTTTTTGAGTACCTGAGAAAGAAACTTTAAAACTTAACGGAGAAACGGCATGACTTTAATTATGGATGGCAACGCGACGGCCAAGGCGGTTCAGGAAAAAATCGCGCAAGATGTGGAAAAGCTCAAGGCTGCCGGAAAACGCCCAGGCCTGGCGGTTGTGTTGGTAGGGGAAGACCCAGCCTCTAAAGTTTATGTGGGTCGCAAAAAAAAGGCCTGCGAAACCTTGGGGTTTTATTCCGAAGAATACAAATTGCCCGCTGACACCAAAGAAGCCGATTTGTTGGCACTGGTGGAAACCCTCAACCGCAAGCAGGAAATCCACGGTATTTTGGTGCAGTTTCCGTTGCCCACCGGGTTGAATCCACAAAAGGTTATTGAAACTATTAATCCTGAAAAAGACGTGGATGGAATGAACCCCACCAGTTTGGGTAAATTGATATCGGGTCTGCCGGGATTGAGATCCTGCACACCGGCTGGGGTTATGGTAATGCTGGAACATTACGGTATTTCGGTGGCCGGCAAAGAGGCGGTCGTGATTGGCCGGAGCATCATGGTGGGAAAGCCCATGGCACAGTTGTTAGTCGAGGCCAACGCGACGGTGACCATTTGCCACAGCAAAACCAAAAACATCGGGGAAGTTATCCACCGAGCTGACATCGTGGTGGCGGCTATCGGTAAACCCAAGTTCGTCACAGCTGACATGGTAAAGGATGGAGCGGTGGTGGTGGATGTGGGCATTAACCGCACGGCTGAGGGGAAATTAGTAGGCGATGTGGATTACGAAGCCATCGCACCCAAAGCTTCGGCCATCACACCGGTGCCGGGAGGCGTGGGGCCCATGACCATCGCATTACTCATGAAAAACACCTTCCAGGCTTTTTTAAATCAATCGGGTCTTTAATTTGAAAAGATTTATACAAACTCATATTTCTAAAGCCAAATTGGACAACCTTTTAAAACAAAAAAGTCCGTTAAAAATCGGACTGACCGGAGGGATTGGCGCGGGCAAAAGTTTAGCGTTAAAAACCCTTCAGGAAAAAGGGATACCTATTCTTCAAACGGACCTTTTAAGTCATTTGCTGCTTCACGACAGGAAAATCAAAGGCCGGTTAGTGAAGGCTTTTGGAAAAGACATTTTGGATGAGGACGTCGTGATTCACCGGAAAAAGTTAGCGCAGGCCGCTTTCAAATCCGCCCGGGGACAAAGGATATTAAATGGAATTATGCACCCCGCGGTGAGGCAGGGAGTGGCTCGGTGGATGAAGCAGCAAGCCCGTCAAAAACCGGTTCCCCGGGTGTTGGTAGTGGAAGTGCCTTTGCTTTTTGAGAGGGGTTTTTATCGTTTTTTTGTTGGTACAATTTCGGTTTCCGCAGGTGCCCAACTCCGCCGGAAACGTCTAAAACAAAGGGGTTGGAATCTGTCAGAAATTCGTCGAAGAGAAGCCCTGCAATGGTCCCAGGAACGAAAAGATCAAAAAGCGGATTGGGTTATTTATAACAATGGGTCTGAAAATGACTTAAAATGCACTTTGTTTGACTGGGCCGCCCAATTTTAACCTCCTGATGTTGAATATATTCGAATTGCGAGAACTATCATCCGTTGCTAAAAAAACTTCTTCAAACCCATGAAAAATTAGAGAGTCTTAACCAATATCAGCGTTGGGTGATTGTGGTAGGGAGTGCTTTTCCCGCCATGGCGGCTTCTTACGTTGCTTTGCAGAATGATGGGGATGTTTTAATCGGTCTTTTTATGTTTTATGTGCCGGTAGTGCTTTCGGTGGTGCTCTTAGGGATGGTGGAAACGGCGGTTTTGACCGGCGTCCTGGCGCTTATCGCGATGATTAATCTTCTGTCCGTCGGTCAGCCGGTATGGATGTTGGGGCTGTTTTTGGCGAGTCTCGCGCTTAATTATTATTTGTGGTTCACCTGGACAGAGGAATCGGATATTAAAGCCTTCCAATTAAAGAAAACCTTTGAAGAGTTTGAGCTTTCGATCACGGATCTCCGGTTAGCCCATGAAAAGACAGAACTTTCTTACCAAGCCAATCAAATTAAAATTCAACGTTATACCGCTTTAAATGAGTTGGCCCGCAGCCTGGCCTTGACGTTTAAAACCCAAGACGTGGTTAAATTGCTGATAGAAACAATTTCGAAAACTTTTATGGTTCCGGGCGGTGTTTATTCTTTACTCCTTTTTGACAGCAGTGTGGGCAAGGAAATGCATGCCGTGCGTTACAGCGTTGATACCGAAATGGAAGTGAGGCTGAACCGTGAACGCCTTCATGCTGATAACCCCTTTAATGCCTGGGTAATAGCCCAAAAAAAGCCATTAGTGATTCATGACGCGAGCAGTGATTTTCGGTTTCAAAATATTCCGGAAGAAAGCCGGGTACAAAGTCTGGTAGCGGGCCCCTTGATGGGCGGCCACGAACTGATGGGATTGATTCGTATGGAAAGCTCCGCGGTGAACGCTTTTCGACAGGAAGACGCCAGGCTTTTATCCAACTTTTGTGATTTGGGCACCGTATCGTTGGAACATGTCGCCCTTTACCACCAAACGATTGAATTAGCGACCATCGACGGACTAACGGGACTGTATGTGGTGCGTTATTACAAAGACAGAGTTCGAGATGAAATATTCAGAGCTTTAGAACATAAATTTTCATTGTGCGTGATGATGATCGATGTGGACCACTTTAAGAAATATAACGACAATTATGGCCATTTAATCGGCGATAAAGTGTTGAAATTAGTCGCTCAAATTTTAAAAGATAGTGTTCGAGTGGTGGACCTTGTTTCCCGCTATGGGGGAGAGGAGTTTTCAGTTCTCTTGGTGAAGACGCCAATGGAGGGCGCGCTCCAGGTGGCTGAACGCATACGTCAAAAGGTACAAGAACAGGAAATTGATGTGGCAGGACAAAAAACTGGAGTTACAGTCAGTATTGGGCTGGCTGAATTAAACGCGGGGTTTAAAGACGCGGAAGCTTTCATTGATTTGGCTGATCAAGGTCTTTATCGAGCTAAAGCGGAAGGCCGGAACCGGGTTTGTCTGGCAAAATCGGGACGAGACCATGAATAATTCATTTTTGGAAGTGAAAGGTGTTTTGTTGGCGCTTTTGCTTTTGTGTTTGGAAAGGTTTTCGCAAAATAATGTTTTTTTCATGTTTATACCCATTTTTTTGATGACTTACATTAGTTTTAAATATCGAGTAACCGCTCTTTGGTTTCTTAGTTTCTATACACCTGGAATGATTTTGCTTCATTTTGTAGTCGAACCTGGGATTCCATCATGGATGTGGTCGGAATTTTTGATCTTATGGTTTTTGTTTTTTGTCCCATTTTTTTTAGGCGCCCGCCAGGAGAGGGTAAAAAATAGTTTTGATTTATTAAACGGGGCTAAAAAAAGGGAATTTGAAGAGTTTAAAATAGTCGCGGAAACCTTAAAAAGAGAGAATAACCATATCGACAAGCAACTCAAAGAGATTGGGCGTTTGTATGACGTCATTAAAGACCTCGGAAGCACGCTGAATGCCCAAGAGATGTTAGACTTGATCAAGGAATTTACGGACCGAATGTTCGATCTCCCGCACTTTGTGATTGCGGTTCTTTCTCCGGACAATAAAAAATATGAGATTCGAGTGACGTCCGGATGTGATGAAACCTTTTTAAACAAAACTGAAATAGCGATCGATTCCAATCAATTGTTGTCAGTTTTGGCCAGAGAGAAAAAGCCGGTTCTCGTTTCGCCGGTAGAAACCGATTCGCGGTTTGATAAAATCCGCCATTTGTTAATCGAATCCCTTTTGTTTATTCCATTTGTAATTCAGGACAGGGTCATTGGCTTTTTATGTTCCTATTCAAGTCGAAAAGATTTTTTGGATCAGGAAAAATTTTCGAATTATAAGGTTTTCTATAATCAGATGGCTATCGGCCTTCAGAAATCTTTGTTATATGAAAAAGTTCAAAAACTTTCGATCACGGACGGCTTGACTAAACTTTATTCTCATCGGTATTTTAAGCAACGCTTGGAGGAAGAGGTTGTGCTGGCCGGACGTTATTCGTCGCCCCTGAGTCTGTTGATTTTGGATATCGATCATTTTAAACGCTATAACGATACCTATGGTCATGTGGCAGGTGATCACGTATTAACTCAAGTAGCCGGTATTTTAAAAAGTCAGGCCGAAGGAACCCATTTAGTGGCACGATACGGAGGGGAAGAAATGGTTCTTATCGCGCCAGAGACCGCGAAGCAAAAAGCGGTGGAATTAGCCGAACGGATAAGGTTGAAAATCGGGGATTCTGTTTTTCAAGTGGGTCAGGAAACGACAGGTGTGACGGTCTCCATTGGCGTGGCGACATTTCCAGAGGACGCGGCTAACGGTACGGAACTGATTGGCCGAGCGGATCAGGCGCTTTACGCAGGTAAAGGTGGCGGGCGAAACAAAGTTGTTTCTTATCCGTTCTAAAAGGAAAAAAGGGTTGACAGTCTTGTAGGCCATGATAGGATTAACCCATCTGCAACAGAGTTTAAGCCAAATCTTCAACAACTTCCAACGGATTGCTCTCCCAAGTTTTTAACTAAAATTTAGTGAAGGGTTTTAGCGCCCAAAGGAACAGTTGAGCTAGATCAAGCGGCTTTACCTCGAATTCATTTCATCAAAAACCATTTATTTAACTCGCGTTTTTAAGTTTTAAAGCTTTCAGTTTAAAAATCAAATGTATTTTATCGTTAGGCCAGCATAGGTTTGCAAATCGGCCAACCATTTTGGAAAGGATTTTGAGTTTTATGGACATCGGAGATCTGAAAAAGAAGACCATCGCGGAGTTGACGGAGGTCGCGCAGGGACTCAAGCTCGAAGAGATTAGTTCCATGAAAAAACAGGATCTTATCTTTAAAATCCTTGAAACTCAGACTCAACGAAACGGCGTAATCAACGCCGAAGGTGTTCTTGAAATTCTTCCTGACGGTTTCGGATTTTTAAGATCGGCTAACTACAATTATTTGCCAGGGCCGGATGATATTTATGTTTCGCCATCCCAAATCCGCCGTTTTGGCCTTCGCACAGGTGACACAGTCACTGGGCAGGTTCGTTCTCCCAAAGAAGGAGAACGGTATTTTGCTCTTTTAAAGGTAGATTCGATTAACTTTGAGTCGCCGGACGCGATTAAAAATAAAGTGCTTTTTGATAATTTAACGCCAATTTATCCCAATAAACGAATCTGGTTGGAAAGCGGTCCGGAAGATTTGTCTATGAGAGTTATGGATTTATTGATTCCTCTGGGAAAGGGTCAAAGAGCTTTGGTGGTCGCGCCACCCAGAACCGGCAAAACTATTCTTTTGCAGAAAATTGCCAATAGTATTGCGAAAAATCATCCTGAAGTTTATTTGATCGTTCTCTTGATCGATGAACGCCCGGAAGAAGTCAC
>PLFD01000013.1:0-43599 GCA_003136635.1 candidate division FCPU426 bacterium
ATGCACTTTGCGGATAGGCATATCATTTTGTGCCTTCCCCAGCGGTTTTTAACTTAAAAATTAAAAACCGCTTTTTGTTGCGATGAACAATCGCCATAGCTTTGAACGTTATCTTGAGTCAGGGAACGGGCATGAGTGAACCCATAAAAAAAACCAACAGGAAAAACTGGCTGGCTTTTCTTTCTCTGGCGCTTCTCCTGGGTGTCATACTTCGCCTTTCATTTCCCGGCGATATTGAATACAAAGACGACGAGAAATACATGTTCGGGGCTTCCCAGAACATCGGCGTTACGGAATCCTGGCCTCTATTGGGAATGCCTTCGGGAGTGAAGGTCAATAATCCCGGAATGAGTATTTGGATTTTCGCGGTCCTGTCAAAAATCACCCATGCTTCCACCCCGCCCGAACTGGCCCGGGCGGTGCAATGGCTTAATATTCTTACCCTGTTTGTGCTGGCTTTTTTCAGCCTTCGTTTATTGCCCGAGCCTGAAAAACCAGCCTGGTGCTGGGCCACCGCTTTCGCGGCGGTCAACCCCATCGCGGTCCTATATCAACGAAAAATCTGGGCCCAGTGTACCCTTCCCTTCTTTTGCGTTCTTCTGTGGATCGCCTGGCATTTCCGGCATAAACGAACAGGAGCCTTCTTTTGGGGGTTACTCGGAGTTTGCCTGGGACAGATTCATATGTCGGGTTTTTTTCTGGCCGCCGCTCTTTTTGTGTGGACCGTCATTCATGAGCGTGTGGCCAGATGGGGTTCCTGGCTGTTGGGCTCGATAGTAGGCGCCATTCCTCTCATTCCCTGGTTTCAATACATCCTTTCCAAACCCGCGAACGAATCGACCGGGCTGAATTTTTTGAATATTCTTCAGCTCCGATTTTGGAGGTACTGGGTGTCCGATGCTTTAGGCATAGGGCTCAACACCAGCCTGGGCAGTTCCCAGTATTGGGATTTCATGCGCTACCCCTTGATCGGGGGAATGGGAACTTACCTGGTGGGCATCGGCCATACCCTTATTATCGTTTCCGGGATTCTGATATTTATTTCAGCTTTAAAAAAATGGAAATTAGGCCAATGGATAAAAAATCCGTCGGATACCGGATTAGCCGTCAATTCGGGATTCTTGGTCGCTGGTGTCCTGCTCACTCTGAGCGCGAAGGTTTTTCGGCATTATTTAATTATGAGTTTTCCCCTGGAATGGGTTTGGCTGTCCCGGATGAGTCTCGATATCCATTGGGGTAAAAAATATTTAACGGCAATCTGGATTGCCCAGCTTTTTATTTCAGCCGCTTTTTTGATTTATATCCACCTCAATCACGGCGCTCCCCTCGCCGATTATGGAATTGCCTACCAATTTCAATCCCGATAAGTTTGTATTAAGCGGCGGTTTGTTCTTCCCGCCAGATCATCATGCCGCAGGCGATCAATACTAAAATCATTCCCGTCACAAAATGGGGCGTCAGGGGCTCTTTTAAAAAAGCACAGCCGAATAAAGCCGCCAAAACCGGAACGGATAAAGTCAGAAGGGTTCCCAAAGCCAGACTGATATGTCCGATGGCTTCGCTAAAAAGCATCTGGGCGATCATGGCCGACGCGCCAACCCCTAAAAGAACGGAGAATCCCTCAAAATCCGGCGAGGTCCATTGGTTTAAATGATTCATTGAGGAGCCGATAGAGCCGCTCCAAAGCAACGCCGTCCCGAAAAGACAAATCCAAAAAGGGTAAAACTGGTAAAAACACTCAGCGCCGTGTCGGTGTGGCGGGATCGTTTAATGGCCAATACCGCCGCGCCGCCGGTGATGCCGGAGAAAAGCCCGGCCAGATCGCCTAAATTAAGATGGTTCCACCGAACATCTAAAACCAGTTCAATGCCGACAGCCGCCAAAAGCAGGTACCAAAAAAAATGCTTGGGTGGTTTTTGTCTAAAAAACAAAATGGCGAAAACGTTTGTCCAAAGGATACAGGTGTAATTAAGAAGGGTTCCTTTGCCGGAAGACGTGGTTTGAAGCGCGATAAAATAGCCTAAAATGGACAAAGCGCCAAAAAATCCCCGCCAGAAAAGGGGCTGACGATTCACCAGCGAGAACGACTGTAACCCGGCGGCCCATAAAATCGCTATTCCCAAAACCGCGAAGGCAAAACGAAAAAAAGTCTCCTCAACGGCGGAATAATGCAGTCCATTCGCCAGCTTTACGGTAACGGGTAAAAGACTATAAAAAATATTCGAAATAATCAGTAAATAAATATTTTTCGTTCGTGTCTTCATAGGTATTTTAAAATCTGGCGCATGTCTCTGCCTTTGACATCCACATGAGTAAGGCCTTTCAAAAATCCGTCCTGATTGACCGCTATTCGGAAGCCCGCAATTTTAAAAACTTCCCGGTCTGAACGACTGTCCCCTACCGCCGTGGTTTGGGAAAGAGGAAGTTTGAATTTTTTAGCCAATCGTTTCAAAAACATGGCCTTTTCATGTTCCTCAAAAATAACCATTTTTTTCCCTGTGATAATTCCCTTTTTGACTTCCAGTGTGGTCCCTCGAACTTCGTCAAAGCCGTAGCGCTTTTGAAAATAGCTGGCTGATAACTCATACCCCAAAGTAGCTAGGGCAGTGTAATAACCTTTTTTTTGAAGGGATCGAACCGTTTGAGCGATGCCGGTCATCTTGGGGATAAGATGAAGCGATCTTTCTAAATCTTCCACTTTCCATCCGGTCATCCGCTGGGTTACCTGGGCCGCTAACGTCGGATGATCCATCCGGTCTTTAAGCCATTCCTGCTCCAAATGCTCAAAAAAAGCTTCATCCCCAACGCGGCGAAAGAGAAAGCGGGTACTGGAAACGCCGTAAGTCAGGGTGCCGTCCAGATCGAATAAAACTACTTTTTGGGGTTTCAAAATATTCCTAAAAAAATAGGGAAGGCCCTTTTTCAAAAGCCTTCCCTAAAAATTTTAACAAAGACAAAAAAGAAGAATGAACCACCAAGGACACCAAGTTCACCAAGAAAGACAAATCAAAATTTTTGGTTTAAACATAAACGGATTTTCTTGGTGCCCGGTTCCCTGATGAGGGGATTGTGTCTTGGTGGTTAAAAAGGTTTTCAGGCCATGTTTCCAATCATCGCCGTGGCGAATTCGGAACATTTCACTTCCGTCGCCCCTTCCATCTGACGGGCAAAGTCGTAAGTGACGACCTTTTGATCAATGGTTTTTTCCAACGATTTGATGATCATATCCGCCGCTTCCTGCCAGCCCAAATGTTCCAGCATCATGACGCCCGACAAGACCACCGAACCCGGATTGACTTTATCCAGATTGGCGTATTTGGGCGCCGTTCCGTGAGTCGCCTCAAAAATGGCGTGGCCGGTTACGTAGTTAATATTACCGCCGGGAGCAATTCCGATACCACCCACTTGGGCGGCCAAGGCGTCCGACAGATAGTCGCCGTTCAAGTTGAGTGTAGCGATCACATCAAAATCCTCGGGACGGGTTAACACTTGCTGCAGAGTAATGTCAGCGATAGCGTCTTTCACGAGCACCTGGCCCGCGGGAGGCTTGCCGCCACAGTCATCCCAACCAATCGCTTTGCCTTGAAATTCCTTTTTCACCAAAGCGTAGCCCCAGTCGCGAAAGGCGCCTTCGGTGTATTTCATGATATTACCTTTATGCACAAAGGTGACGCTCTTGCGCTTGTGTTTAATGGCGTACTCGACCGCCGCGCGCACCAGCCGTTCCGTTCCCTCTTCGGAGACGGGCTTAATGCCGATACCCGAAGTTTTCGGAAAACGAATTTTTTTAACGCCCATCTCATTTTGTAAAAAGTCGATAACCTTAATGGCTTCGGGCGATTGGGCCTGCCATTCGATACCCGCGTAGATGTCTTCAGTATTTTCACGGAAGATGACCATGTCGATTTTTTCGGGATGCTTGACCGGCGAAGGAACGCCGGCAAAATATTCGATAGGCCGTAAGCAAACATAAAGATCCAGCATTTGACGGAGCGCCACATTAAGCGAGCGGATACCTTTGCCCACCGGCGTGGTTAAGGGACCCTTAATACCCACCAGATATTCACGGAAAGCTTCCACCGTATCGTCCGGAAGCCAGTTTTGAAATTTGTCAAAGGCGGTCTGGCCGGCGTAAACCTCAAACCAGGAGATTTTCTTTTTTCCGCCGTAAGCTTTTTCAACCGCCGCGTCAAAAACCCGAACCGAAGCCTTCCAGATGTCCGGTCCCGTACCGTCGCCCTCAATAAAAGGAATCACCGGGTGATCGGGCACTTTCAGCACTCCATTTTGGATGCTGATTTTGTCGCCCTGAGGCGGTTTGATGTTCTGGTAGTTGTAAGACACGAGAAACTCCTCTTAAACAAATTTAAATTATGAATTCTTAATTATGAGCTGTGGTTGATTGTTTTAATTATTCAAATTGAAACAATCTTCAATAATTCAACGTTCAAAATTGTAAATTCAAAATTATCTTTTCACGCGATGGCAGTTTAAATCCACGCCCAAGACCCGTCAAGGCAAGCGGTCATAGACGGCGCGAATTTCAACTCGCCTTTAATTAGAGATGGCCGAATACCCATCGGAGAGATGTTTAAAATCGTCCGCCTTGAGCCCGTACTTTTTCATTTTCCGTTGAAGGGTCTTTTGGGTTAGTCCGGCCTGCTTGGCCGTGGCGATTAAACGGCCTTCGGATTTAGTCAAGGCATCGACCAAATAGGCTTTTTCCGTAGTGTTTAAAAGATCATCCAGTTTTTCTTTTTCGGCGGAGGGCGGGTTGATGGGCAGGTCGAAAGATTCAATCTGGGAGCCGGTGGCTAAAAGACAGGCTCGCTCAACCTGATTTTCCAACTCGCGGATATTCCCCGGCCAGTGATAAGTCATCAATTGGCACATGGCAGCCGAACCAAGCTTTTCAGCGGGCGAACCCGTGATCACTTTATAAGTCTCAATAAAATGCTGGGCCAGGAAGGGCAGGTCCTGTTTACGGTCTCTTAAAGCTGGCAGGCGCAAAACCCGAGACGCGAACTGGTTATAAAGCTCGGGGTTGATAATGCCGGTTTCAACCAAATCAGCGATATCCCGAATGGTCGCGGCGACAACCCTCGGCGATTGCCAATCCGCGGGCTTGGCGATTTTTTTCGCCAAGAGCAATTGGCTTTTCTTGCCCATGCGGCAAATGCCGTCCAGATAAAGGGTGCCACCCTTAGCTTTTTCCCATGCGCCATCCGGTCCAAAGAGACCGTCACAGCACTCCCCTTCCGAATTATCCGCGCAATGAAAAACCCGAAAGGGCCTTTCAGACCTGACGCTTCTTTGGTGCAATGCGCGGGCGAAAGATTTTTTTCCTGTTCCCTTTTCACCCTGAACCAGAACCGCCCGGTCATCACCCGCCCATTGGGCCATGTTGTCAAAAACGACCTCGAAATTTTTGTCGCGGCTGGAAATCTGTCCGGCGTTCTGGGGCAGTCCTTTGCCCTTGGATACGGGGGTCACATCGCGCACAATTTCAACGGCGTAATCCGCTTTTTTACCCTCGCAGCCTAAAGGAAAAACCGAAACCTCAAAATCCCGGTTAACGCCATTAACGTCCATGGTGAAATAGCCCACGGAAGATTCGCCATTCGCGAAAACTTTCTGCATGCCGCAAAAAAAGCATTTTTCTTTATAACCATAAAAAGCCTCGTGACAGGACCTGCCGCGAAGATCGTTCAGATTGATTTTGAGATTTTTTTGAGAAGTTTGATTGGCGTAAACCAGACGATATTGAGGATCGATGATCTTAACGGATTCGGGCATTCCATCCAAAATGGAACGTAGAAAGGGAGACTTGGTATAAAGGGCGGGGGGACGAAAACGCCGAGGACTCACAAACTGAACCCCGCCCTTTGTTTAAGACAATCCATATTAAAAAAGTTCATCGGATAAACTGTTAGCTTTTGGCCAAGAGCGTCGTCGAGGCAACTTCAACTTTTTGAACAGCGGCCTGGCGCGGCGTAAAATGCTTCATCCGCTTTTTAGCTTCCAGCAATTCTTTTCGAATTACCGCCAGCTTGTCAGCCAGTTCTTGCTCTTCGCCGAAAACTTCGATGGCTTTTTCCAAATGCTTTAACGTCTCCTGCTGATAAGCCGATTCTTTTTGTAAAACCACCGGCAAATCGTGGGAAGCGACTTCATTGGCCCCGGACAGATTCAACGTCACCGGAATACCGGTTAAATCAAAAAGTGTCTTCACTAAAGTTTGATAGTGCGCTTGCGAAAGCGATAAAAGCTGCCAAACCACCTTCACTGAGTTTTCGTCATCTTGCCCGAAATTAGCGGTCGCCGTGGAAAGGTGCATCATCCGGCGGTAAGAGATGTCCAGGATTTGAAAAAGAATGGCCGCTTTGCGGAGAGTGATTTTACTAATGTGTGTTTTGTTATTCAGGAGGTTTTTAACCTCGCGCATTTTGCCGTCGCATTGGTCTAAAAGTTCGCGGTTGGCGCGGGCGTCCCGGGGGCTGATGCGCAAAGCCCGGCTTGCCAAATGTTCCACATCGTGTTGGAGTCTTTCAACAGTCTCAATCAGTTGGAATAGAGAGAAGTAAAAATTCATGGTCAGTCTCCTTCAAGAGTACTTGCATCTGAGGTGAGTAATATAAAATGAACTGCTTACAAAGACTATAGCGCTTGTACCTCCTTTAGGTTACAAAATAACTGTAAATTCTTTAAAATTATTGAAAACAAAGGAATTTACACAGATTTTGCCTTAAACCTGTCTTTTTATAGACGATCAAAATGAGACAAAAGTGTCCACAAGTTGTCCACAAAGTGTAAATTTTTGAACTTTTCTTTAAAATGGGCCATTTTCAACATAAATTCAGGTGGAAGGCTTGCCTTTAAAGGCCGGTTTCTTCAATCATAGGCTGATTTCTATCCCACATTTGAGGTGCTTCCATGCTCAAAGAAGGCCAAAAAGCTCCCGACTTTAAGTTAGACGACCAGGACGGCAAGCCTGTGTCATTAAAGGATTTTAAAGGGAAAACCGTTGTTCTTTATTTTTACCCCAAGGATATGACCCCCGGTTGCACCCAGGAAGCCTGCGATTTTCGGGACAATTGGACAGCGGTCAAGAAAAAAGGCGCGGTGGTTTTGGGCGTCAGCGCCGATCCCATCAAACGCCATCAGGCCTTCATCGGCAAATATGAACTTCCCTTCACTTTATTGTCGGATGAGAAAAAAGAAATGTTGAAAGCCTATGGCGTCTGGAAATTGAAAAAATTTATGGGTAAAGAGTTTATGGGTATTGTCCGCACAACTTTGATTATCGACGGAGCCGGAAAAATTAAAAAGATTTGGGATAAGGTAAGTGTAAAGGACCACGTAAAAGAGGTTCTGGAAAATCTATAGATTTTTAGGGCTTGGGTAAACTAAAAGCTTTGTCATACCCGGTGAGTTCCATATAGCCCTCACCCTTCATGTCTTTGCCCGCCTTGGTTCCGCTGATATCCACCGAACCTTCCCAATAAACCACCTGAGTGCTTTGGGCCGTGTCTAATTCCTGATCGGAAATCGAGGCTGTCACATCCAGTGAAAGTCTTTGTGACGGAACAATAATTTTCCAGTGAATCGGATATACAGCGCCAGTGCGGGGGCTTTTCCAGGTGTCCAAAACTTTTGTTTGAAAAGCGGCCCGACTTAAGTGAACACTTTTACCCGACTTATTAATAAAAGTTCCCGATGAAGCCGGATGAGAAGTGCCGTCCTTTTGCCGCATCAAATAAATCATCAGTTCGGTATTATCCGATAATTGAAGCCCAAACCAGTCCCAACCCACCTCGTTGGGGTCCATATCCCCGGAGAAAAACTCATGATCCATCCAAACTTTCCCATGAACGGTTTTTAATTCAGAACCTACCCGCAGTTGCCCATCCGCGATAAATGAGGGAAAGGAGTAATAGAGCGACGCGTTTTCTTTATCCGAACCTTTTTGGCTGTAACCCCTGATCCCTTCCAAGACCGCCGGAATGGGCGATTGCACCATCAAATTCAAACCATAAATATCGCCGTCGGCTTTTAAATGGTGGCCCAATCCGTCATGCCAAATCTTCCAATTCTCGTTCCAAAGGTTTACACCTCCCTGAGAAGCCCCGGCCAACCCCGGCCCCGAGCGGTTCATTTTTTCGGCGTACCAGAACTTTTTGGCGCCAATATCGCTGACGGCAAAATGACTGAAATAAAGGTCGCGGGGAGTAAAGGCGGAAGCGTTTTCAGCGGTCCGGTCCAAACCCACCCGAAAGAAGGCCAGTTCAAAACCATAACGCTTTCCCTGGGTATCTTTTAAATGACCGACGTAATACCACCATTCGGTTTTGTAATTCGGATGAGCGCCGTGATCAAGGGGAAATTGCCAGTGGTAGTTGGGCTTGGCTTGTGTATAAACAAAATCCGCGTAAACCGGCGAAGACCGAAAAACCAATATCACCACAGAGACACAGAGACACAGTAAAGAAAATCGACAAAAATTCTTAGTTTTGTTGGCTGAGTCTCCGAGACTCCGTGGTGAAATTTTGGTTTTCATCATTCTTTCGTCACCTCGCGCATGGACGGCAGGCTGTCAGCAACTCTCGCCGGGTAATAACCTGCCGCCAAAGTGGCAACAAACACCAAACCCAGGGCAAAGCTTAAAAAAGTTCCGGGCATGTGCCACTGAATGGTCCAGCCGAAAGACTGGACATTAATGACGTTGATTAAAAGAAGGGCCAGCACCAACCCCGCCAGAAAACCCATTAAATTCCCTAAAAGCCCTATCCAGCCCGCTTCCCAAAGAATCATTTGGGTTACCTGATTTCGGCGCGCGCCGATATAGCGCAAAATGACGATCTCTTCCCGTCGTTCCAGTATTAAAGAGGTCAGCGTGGTGAGTATTCCTAAAACCGCCACAATGAGGGCGATAGCTTCCATGCCGTAAGTGATGGCGAAGGTCTGATCGAAAACCTTCAGGGCCCCATTTTTCAAGGCGGCGTTCGACTGAATAAAAACTTTGGTTCCGGAGGGAAGACGTTTCAAAATATCCTGAATCACGGAGTCCGGCTCAAAACCCGGCTGTAAATATAAAGCCGTTCCATTGACGCTGTCGTCTTTGAACAGGCTGGCATAGACCGCCCGGTCCATCATGAAAGTTCCATGGTCATTGGAATAGTCATAGTAGACGCCTTGAACCCGCATCGACACCGGCCCGGTCGCCGACACTAAGATAATCCAGTCCCCCGTTTTAATTTGGTGTTTCAACGCCAGTGGTTCTGAAACTAAAAGATTTCTTTGACCTACCAGTAACTTCAACGCCGCTTCGGCATCACCGCCCGATTTCAAAACCACCGTTCCATTATTCGCGAGAACGTTCATATCAATGGCTGAGATGGTCACATCCGTTCCGTCCCAGGGAATGGACAGAGTCCTTAACTTTTCTGAATATTTCACGCCGGGAATCTGGTTAAAAGCCTTGAGGGTTTGGGGGTCCAGAGTGGATTCCATCGGGCCTCCCCTGTCCGCCGCTGGGCGGATATAAAGGTCCGCCTTCAAGGTTTGTCCCAGCCAGAGCACTACGGTCTGGCGGAAGCTTCCCACCATAATCGCGACGCTGACCATCAGCGCCACCGCCATCACTAGCGCGCCCAGGGCCACACTCGACCGGCTTAAATCCGAAAGAAGGTTTCGAAAGGCCAGATACCCTTCGGAAGGCAGGATGAGCCGGAGAACTTTTCCAAAAACCGAATTAAAAAACGATAAGAAACCCGGCGCCAGCAGTACCAACCCGATCAAGAGACAAAATGCCGAGCCAAACCCGAACCAGGGCAATCCGGCTAAAGGCGGCAGCAGACTCAAAAGAACCGCGAGCGCCCAGGCGGTCAGCCCCGCTAAAGTGAACATCCACATTCTTCTTTCAAACAGGACTACGGTGTAACCTTTCCTTACCGACAAACCGGGTTCAATATTGGCCGTGGAAAGGGCCGACGGAATAGTCGCCGCCAAAATGAGAACTAAGCCCAAAAGAATCCAGCCACCCGCGTGGACCACGCTGGGCAGTCTTTGCTCCAGCGGTATAGGCAGATAAAGATTTTGAATGGTTTTTCCGACAACTTTTAAAACGTCATAGGCCAGCAATTTCCCGAAAATAATCCCTAATAAAACCCCGGCCAAAGCCAATAGAAAAGACTCCGCCATTACCCATTGGATAATTTGCTTTTGGGTTACTCCCAGGGTTCGAAGAATGCCGATTTCTTCCACCCGCCGCACTACCGCAATCGACATGGAGTTGTAGACCAAAAAGGCCCCCACCAAAACCGAAACCAGGGACAGGGCCAGTAAATTGGCCCTAAAAGCCGCCAGCATTTTTTCAACCTGCTCGCCCCGCCGGGCGGGCCTTTCGACTTTGTAGGATGGATAAAGTTTCTGAAGCTGGGCCTCTAAATTTTTACGGTCCGCTTCCTGGGGAATGATCCAATCCAGCCGGTCCAGTTTTCCGATTTTGCCGAATACCTTTTGCGCCGCCGCGATATCCATCAAAGCCAATGTGCCGTCCATCGCCCGGCCCACACCGGAATTTTGCAATAAACCAACGAGGGTTAATGTCTGTACTTGGTCGTTAATAAAGAAATGAACTTTTTGACCTACCGCCAATCCCTTGGCTTCAGCGTATTTTTGGCTCAAAAAAACACCATCCGGTTGGGGTAGAAGCTTTAAAAGTTCAGCCCCAGTTAAAGCCTTATCCTGCGCGCCCAACACCTGAAAATCCCGGGCTTCGCCGTCTTTCAAAAGATCCACACCTAATACGGTGATAAATTCTTTAGGATTGTCTTCCGGCGCCATCTTGCCTTCCACAACCGGCAATAACTGGCCCAGCCGCCGGGTATCGACCAGATCTTTCATGATCGTTTCAGGCAGCGGAACGCCCATCGAAGATAAAGAAAGGTTCGCCTTACCCGCCATCAGGTCGATGGAATCTTGAAAAGAGCTGATCGCCGCGCCGTTGGCCAGCCGGATGGCCACCATCAGCGCGATACCCAAAGCGATGCCTAAAAGGGTAAAAATAAAACGGGCTGGTTCGTTTTGAATGTGGCGAAAGGTAAACCGCCAGAAGATTTCTTTGAAGTTGGGTTTGTTATTTACGGACAGGGTAGATTCCATGAACCTGTCCATCCCGCATCATAATGACCATATCGCCCCACTCCGCCGCCTCGCGGCTGTGAGTGGCCATTAAGACCGCGCAATTTTGCTGGCTGGAAACTTTCCGGATGAGATCCAAAATGGCTTTGCCGTTCGCCATGTCCAGATTGCCCGTTGGCTCGTCCGCTAAAAGAAGCTTCGGGCCGTGCACCAGCGCTCTTGCAATGGCGACCCGCTGCTGTTCCCCGCCCGAAAGCTGGGAAGGCCTGCGCTTTTCTTTATTCCCTAATCCTACCCGGTTTAACAAATCCCTGGCTTTATCCCGAGCCTCCAAAGCGGACAGGCCCTGAATGAGCAGGGGCAATTCCACATTTTCCACCGCGTCCAAGTGGGGCAAAAGATGAAAAAACTGGAACACGAAACCAATAGTGGATTGGCGGTATTGGCTTAAAGCCTCATCTCCCCGGCCATGCAAAGCTTCACCGGAAACCCAAATTTCACCCGAAGTCGGCGACTGCATACCGCCTAAAAGGTGCAGCAATGTGCTTTTACCGCAGCCCGAAGGCCCCATCAGGGAAGTAATCTGCCCCTCATCCACGTGAAAATTCACGCCCCGAACCGCCTGCACATTTTCGCTGCCGGCCGGGTAAATTTTGGAAAGGTTTTTAACGTCGACTAAAAGCGCCATCAGTTCCTACCAACTTTCCATGACGTCAGGGTTTAATGTTTGCTATTCAAAAGTTTCAGGGTCTCGCGCATAAAAGCCGGAAGATCGTCCGGTTTACGGCTGGTTACTAAACGGCCATCCACGACCACTTCCTCGTTCACCCAAATAGCTCCGGCATTTTCCAGATCGTCCTTAATGGCCGTGGTGGATGTCATCTTTTTGCCCTTAACGACCTTGGCGGAGATCAAAATCCAGGGGCCGTGGCATATAGAGGCGAGCACACCGCCTTGACGGTCAATATCAGCCACCAATTTTAGAACTTTTGGATTGCGGCGCAACCGGTCCGGCATCCATCCTCCGGGAGCTATCAATCCCGCGTAATCCTTTGCCTTGGCTTTATCCGCTTCTAAAGTTGAAACAATGGGATAAGTGAACTTCCCTTTATAGGTTGTTCCCGCTTTGTCTTCGCCAATCACATCCACCTGATAGCCCGCCTCAACCAGCCGGTAATAAGGGTACATGACTTCCATGTCTTCAAAGTCTTTGCCTACCAACAACGCGATTCGTTCTGGTTTTTTAACCATGACCTGCTCCTTATGATGAAGTGGTGGTCTCTTCGGGTTTACGCCGAGAGTCTGTTATAGAGATATAGTCTAGTTTCACATCGCCCAAGATAGATACCTGACAGGCTAACCGCCAGTTCGGCTTGGCTTTAACCGCTGCCAAAGTTTGTTTTTCCCTGTCTTCCATCGGAGACAAGTGATCCGCGCCTTCCAATACTTCCACCAGGCAAGTAGTGCAAACCGCCCTTTCGCATCGGTACCGAATGGGCAATTCGTAGCGGAAAGTCGCGTCCACCAGCGTATCGTCATAATCCACTTCACAAACCTCGCCCGTCACGGGAAACTCGATTTTGGCGGTAAGAGGATGTTCCGGCACGTTTAACCTTTGTGAGAATTGCCGCCATTATAACAAGCGGTTTCAGGGCCACACATTGAAATGAAAGAGAGCTTCTCTCTACAATGCCCTCACATTCAACCGGAGGCTCCCATGGCATTTTTGAGTTTCGTGAACTTCTTTACCTTCATTTTCTGGTACGGCACCCTTCTTTATTTCACCTTCATTCAAGCGCCGGTTTTGTTCAAATGCCTTCCCCGCGAGCTTTTCGGTCAAGTTCAAAGTTATCTGTTCCCCGCCTATTACTGGATCAGCTATGTCTGCGGAACTCTGTTAGTGGTGACTTATCACCTTCTTCACCCTCTGAAGAATTACGTGCCCCAAGATTGCGTGAAAATCACCGCTCTTTGCTTAATGCTTTTGTTTTCGTTAGGTCAAGGATTGTGGATTGGGCCCAAAGTGGCCGCTCTAAGAGTGGAACGCCAAGCCGCCACGGACGCTAAAGATCAGCCCCAGGTCGATGCTTTGAGCAAAGAGTTTGGAAAGGCTCACGGCATTTCCAGCTTATTTAATTTAATCGTGATTATCGCGGGAACGGTTTACTTGGTATATCTGTTTAAGGAATGGAACACTTAAACGTCACTAAATGGTTTGAATGACGGGCTACAAAAAAATAAAGGGACAAAACATCTTGCCCCTTTATGACCAAATCAGAAATTGATTGAACTACTTTTTAACGAACACCCAACACATTCAAAACAACGTTCAAGCTGAAGGAAAACAATCCCGCTCCCAGCAAAATACAAACCGGCAAGGTCAGCACCCAGGCTAAAAGAATGTTGCGGAGGGTTTCTGTCTGCAAACCCGATTTATTAGCCGCCATAGTCCCGGCGATGCCCGACGACAAAACGTGAGTCGTACTGACAGGCAGCCCATAAATATCAGCCGCCTGAATAGTCGCCCAGGCCACCATTTCAGCGGCAGCGCCCTGGCCATAGGTTAAATGGCTTTTGCCGATCTTCTCGCCCACCGTCACCACAATACGCTTCCAGCCAATCATGGTGCCCAAACCCAACGCGAAGGCCACCGCCACTTTCACCCAGACGGGAATGAACTTGGTGAGCTTGTCCATATTGGTTTTAAGATCCCCCGCTTCTTTCTTTTCCGCGTCATCGGTTAAAAGATTTTGCTTTTTTGCCTTGCCTAAAGTCTCCGAAGCCAGATAAAGCTGCGTGCGAAGATCGCGGCGTTGATCGGGAGTTAATTCGTTCAGGCTTTTTTTACCGTCCAACACAGCTGAAATTTCACGGCAATCGGTGGCGATCGCCGCGAAGGTGCGGTCCGTCACCTTCGCCCCGGGCTTCAGGTAATTGGATAATTCTTGATTAGCCATCTCTCCACCAGCCATGGCCACGCCCGGTGAATGGCGGTCCATTTGAGAGGAAAGGGTCTGGGAATTAGTGGCGATATTTTGAATAAGTGTCTGATTGGCGTCCAAATTTACCGCGAAAGTGGCGGGAATAATGCCGATCAATATCAGCATAATCAATCCCATTCCCTTTTGACCATCGTTGGAACCATGGGAAAAGCTGACACCCGTGCAGGTCAAAACCAAAAGACCCCTAATCCAAAGCGGCGGAGCCTTGCCTTCGGGTGATTTATAGAGTTCAGGATTTTTAATCATGGCTTTGATGAGTAAAAACAATAAAGCCGAGGCGCAAAAACCGACGAGCGGCGAAACCAAAAGGGCCGTGCCCACATCTTTGGCCTTGTCCCAGTTGACGCCTTCACCGAAGACATAACCCTTGGCGAAAAGCGAATTGGCCAAACCCACGCCCATGATGGAACCAATAAGAGTGTGTGAGCTGGAAGCGGGCAAACCGAAATACCAGGTACCCACGTTCCAAATAATGGCCGAAATAAGCAGTGAGAAAACCATGGCAAAACCGGCGCCAGAACCTACGTTTAAAACCAGTTCCACCGGAAGCAGGGCCAAAATGGAGAAGGCCACCATACCGGAGGAGGTCAAAACGCCAATAAGGTTCCAGCAGCCAGACCAAATAACCGCGTAAGTCGGTTTCAAAGTGTGGGTATAAATAACGGTCGCCACCGCGTTGGCGGTGTCATGAAACCCGTTCACAAACTCAAAAGCTAAAGCCAATCCCAGGGCTAAACAAAGAAAAACCACATAAGCAAACGGCAATGTTTGTCCAAAAATTTCCAAAATAAGCCTCCCAGCTCGGTTTAACAACTTAGCGACAAGCGAGGAGAATTACAGGGGTTCCATGTTAACCGGAGATTACAAAAATCATCGGGACAGGTTAAATAAAGCCGGGTTTACCAGTTCAGCTGTTTTCCGTCATGGTAAATAAATTGGCCGGATTTCTCAGCGGTTAATTCTTTAGCTGTTTTGACGATGGGTGTGGCCGCTTCCAACGGCTTTAAGGGGGCGTTGGGACCGCCCATGTCTGTTTGAACCCAGCCTGGATCCAAAACTACCGAAATAATATTGTCTTTTTTCAAATCAAAAGACATCGTGCGGCTGAGCATATTGAGCGCTGTTTTAGAAACCCCATAAGCGTAAAAACCGCCCTCACCTTTGCCGGCCAGAGAGGCCAGCCCTGAGGTGAAATGCACCACCCTGGGATTTTTAGCCTTTTTGAGCAGGGGCAGAAAAGTTCGTGTGATCTGTAAGGGCCCGAGCACATTCACTTCATAGGCTTCTCTGCATTTTTCCAAATCGACTTCTTCCAAAGTCGCGTTCGCCGGACCCGGAGAGATACCGGCCACGTTCATGAGAATATCTATTTGAGGCACCGCTTTCGCCGCGAGGACCGCGGCTTCCTTGATAGAGGAGCCGGAGACCACATCCAGCGGGATCAAAACCAAATGAGAACCATATTGAGCTTTCAGTTTTTTCAATTCTTCGGATTTTTCCGGTTGGCGGCATCCCGCCAATACTGTATCGCCTTCACTCAACGCCACCTGGGTGATCGCCAAACCTAAGCCGCGGTTGGCGCCTGTAATAAAAAAGTTCTGGGACATTTTTTCCTCGATTCAAAATTTCAAATTTGCGCACCGAAATTTTAACAGATGAAAAAATAAATCGGGTAAAACTCGAGGACAGTTTGAAAAAGAAAGATTATTTGAGCTTAAATTCTATATTTTTAAAAATGATACGGCCCGTACCCTGATTACCCGGGATTGAAAAATCGACGGAAGAAAGACCCTGTAAGTCCAGAATGTGATTACCCGCTTGATTGCCAAAATCCCTCCGAAGTTCCAAATCGCCCAGATTAATTTGATAAGTCTGCCAGTGTCCCGTTCCCACCATCGCGGGAAAAGAATAGGACTCCCCGTCAGCTCCATTCACACTTTTAGAGAGGTCCACCGACCCGCTTTCGGTCAAGAAAACGGTAAAATTAAGGCCCAATGGGGCAAAAACTTCAAATTGGACAAGGTTATAGCCGGTCAAATCGACCACATCGTCCGAAACAAAAGGCGGAATGTTCGGAACACAGCTGATACCGCAGCCCCACCCCGTACCAGAATCAAAGTCGACCGTGATATATCCCGTTGAAAGATCCACCTGCGTATTGCCGCCATGAGCTTTATCGCCCCATGTCCAGACCGGCGCGTCTGACATGACTTTAAAGAAATCCCGATTGCCCGTCACTTTAACGCCCGGTGTGGCCTGACGATATTGGGCTTCCTGAGGCGGCTTAAAATCCGCCGGTAGAGGTGCAGTTGCGGTTTTATGCAGGTCCGCCGCCAAAAGATTAATGGCCGTGTGTTTTTCAGTCAGCAGTTTGTATTCGTTATCATGAATGTCGACTAAACCGTAATCGCAATCTTCGCCGTCAAACCGGCCCCGGGGTGGTTCATCCGCCCATTCAAACCAATGAAGCCCGACCAGATAGGGCAGGTTGAGCGCCTGATGCGCGTAACGGTCCAAATGTTCAGCCCTGTCCGTCTGAGTGGGTAAGCGTACATCAGCGCCTTTACTATTGGGATCGCCGCTTTGGTTTTCATCGGCGCTAAAAGAATATTCGCTGATCAATATAGGCCGTTTAGTTTTAGCGTAAAAGTTATCCATCAGCTTTTGATCCAAGTCGCCGGACTTAGAATAAATATTAACCGAAACTACGTCACAATATTTTCCGCAGGCTTCCACCACTTCCCAGGGCGCTTCACCAGCAAAACGCGCTCCCAGAATCAGATGATTGGGATCTACCGCCTTGATCGCCGCGACGGTCACTGAAAAATACCGCTCCGCAACCACGCCAGCCCAGGCGCTGGCGTCAGCCTTTTGTTTTTTCGTTTGGGGGATCATCGTGAAAGGCGCGTCCATTTCATCGAAAGAGGTCATGGAAGTTTTCCAAACATTATTAAACTGGTCGATATCATTCGCGTAGCGGCTTTGGAAAAAATTCTTCAGGGCTTCTTTATCCGGACTGTCCAGGGGAATAGCCGCGTAGCGTTCCAAGAGCGTTTTTTGGTTAGTCTCGTTCCAGCCGTAATCGCCCCACCAGGGCAATTCGTTATCTAAAAAATACCCGATTAAATTGGGATCATCTTTATAAGCCAGCGCTTTTTGAGCGTTCTCCTTAACCCTTTTTTCAAAGTCATCGGTGAAGACCGAATAAAGTACCGTCTCCCAGGGGTTCCCCCTGGCGATATAAAGTTGATAAACATAGGGAAACTTTTTCTTTTCCAAATCCTCGTCAGCCCAACAGCCGAGGGTATTGAAATGCCATTGTTTGAGTCTTTTCAAAACCTGGGTCATCCAGGCTTCTTTGTTGCCCGCGAACTGGTTCTGGACAGGGTTGTAGTAATTATCATTTGGCGCCCGGTAAGACTGGTCCGCGATAGCGTCGACCCCCATGGAGATAAACGGTTTGCCTTCGGGGGATTGAAACCATGCCTTCCCTTGTAGCCATTCCACGGTGAAAAAGGGTTCAGAAAAAGCCTGTTTCGACGCAAAAATCGTTAACAGGAATAAAAATAGCAACAAGAGATGTTTTTTCAAAAGGCGCCTCAGTAGAAAGTGGAAAAAGTATAACCTCAGGACAATTCAAAATAAATAAGACAGGCCGATCATTGACGAGTTTAAAACCCATAAGCATAATAACGCCACAAATCCGGTTTGAGCTTTGAAGCTATTTAGAAAAAACCGAAACGCAAGGAGAAGAAGGATGAAGAATTTTTTTGCCGCTCTCATGTTGGTCCTGCTGGTCTCGCCTGTTTTCGCTGATGAAGCCGCTCCAGCAGCTGCTGCTCCGGCTGCCGCCGCGCCGGCTGCGGACGCACCCGCTGCCGCTCCAGCCCCCGCGCCGAAGGCTAAGAAATCAGGGATGAATGACGAAGCCGGAATCAAAAAAACTTTTGGAGAAATTTCCGATGCCTGGGCCGCCGGCGATGCCGCCGCCATCGTTTCGCATTTCACCAAAGAAGCTTCGATCATAAATCCTTTCGGTCAGGATGCCTGGAATCGGGAAGATTCCCAAAAGGTTATCGCAGCTGATTTGGACATGATGAAGGGAAGCACCCAGACTTTTGATGATTTCAAATTCCATTCGGTTTTGCCGGGAGGATTCTCCTTGATAGACGCCACCGGAACGGTTTCGGGATTGAAAAATGCTGATGGCTCTCCCGCCGCGGATATGCAATTCCATATTTATGCCGCGATGGCCAACCGGGGAGGCAAGTGGTGTGTTTTGGCGCTCCGTCCTTACGCTTTCGTAAAAACGGGTAACGCTCCTGCTGCCGCACCAGCTGCCGCCGCTCCAGCTGCGCCTGCCGCTCCCCCTGCGGATGCGACTGTTCCTGCTCCGGCCGCGCCTGTTGCTCCTCCGGATGCCTCTGTTCCCCCGGCACCCAGCACGAAATAAGTTTTCAGATTCAAAAGCCTTCTTCCCTTCGGGGAGGAAGGCTTTTTTTATGCCCTGATTTGTAATCCGCCGGAGTCTATAATTATTTCTCTTTGAGCCAAACGAAGGAGCAGCCTTGAGCGGTCGCAAAATTATTATCGCGGGCGGCGGAGTAATCGGACTTTCGATCGCCGAACAGCTTTTGCGGCGCGGAATAACTCCTATTGTTCTCGATAGAGGCGTTTTTGCCAAAGAAGCCTCCTGGGCTGGCGCGGGCTTTTTAGACCTGCGCTCCGTGGCCCGGGTGGGCGGCGCCTTGTTTGAACTCTGCAAAAAATCTTACGATCTTTTCCCCGAGTGGACTGCCCGTCTTAAAAAAGACAGCGGCGTCGATCCCGAATATCTCAACTCCGGCAGTTACGACACGGCCTTTACCGAAGGCGAAGAATCCGCCGTTCGTCAGATGGAAACCAACCTCAAAACCTTTGGTCTTACAGGTCAGTGGTTATCCGCTTCGAAAGCTTTAACTTTAGAACCATACTTATCACCGCAAGTTCGGTCGGTTTTTTCGTTTGAGCATACCAGCCAGGTTAACCCTCCTCCCTTAAGCCGGTCGCTGCTCAAAGTGCTTCAAAATGCCAAAGCGGATCTGAGAGAGTTTGAACAGGTCGATGATTTTTTGCTCAAAGGAAAGCAGTTCTTGGGCGTTCGCACGAATAAAGGCGTCATTGACGCTGAAGGGATCGTTATCGCCACAGGAGCCTGGTCGGCATCCCTGGCGGAAAAACTGGGTGTTCGTCTGGTCTCCAAACCCTATCGAGGTCAGGTAGTCATGTTCCGGGGGCAGCCTAAAGAGTTAAAACATATTATTTTTAATACCGCTTCTTCGGGAATTACCTATCTGGTACCTCGCCTGGATGGGCATATTTATGCGGGCAGTACTTTGGAAGATGTGGGTTTTGATAAATCGACTACGCCCGAGGGGTTGGAAAAACTAAAAACGGGCGCGGTTCGGTTAGTGCCAAGTTTATCCCAGCATCTCATTGAGGAAACATGGGCGGGATTGCGGCCCGGGTCAATTGATGGCTGGCCCTATTTGGGCGCCGTACCGGGTCTGGAAGGCGTTTGGATGGCTACGGGACACTATACTCACGGGATTTCTCTCTCAGCGGTCACAGGACAGGTCATGGCCCAATTGATCAATGGAGAACGTCCATCTGTGGACTTGACGCCTTTTGCCATCAATCGCACCCCTCATCCCGCTTCCGGTTTATAACTTATTTCTCTTATCTGACGTCATAAGCTAAGGGTTCAAATAACCGTTCATAACTAAAAACGGTTGTTTATAATGCCTGCACTCTAAATTTCAAGGATTTTCATGAGCATCATGGTTACGGGAGCTTACGGTTTTATCGCCGCCCGCGTGGCACAAACTCTTTTGGCGAAGGGACAAACTGACCTGATTTTGGTCGATAACCCGGAATTCGCCAAAACCCGAGGCTGCGTAAACGGTCTGGAAAATCTGCCCTTTATCGACCGCGAAAAACTTTTCGAAGAACTGGTCAAACTAAATAATATTACGGCGGTTATTCATTTGGGCGCCTGTACCGACACAGGCAACCACGATGAAGGCTATATGTGGAAGATGAATACGGATTACACCAAAAAACTCTGGCAGTGGTGCGCCGAGAAAAAAATTCCCCTTATTTACGCTTCTAGTGGCGCCACCTATGGCCGGGGCGAAGAAGGCTACTCGGACGATCACGCTGCCATTCCCCATTACAAGCCCCTCAATGTTTACGGCCGAAGCAAACATGAGTTTGATTTATGGGCTTTGGAGCAAAAAACCGCGCCTCCTTACTGGTATGGCTTAAAGTTCTTCAATGTTTACGGCATGGATGAAAATCATAAAGGCCGTATGGCTTCTCCGATCTTCCATGGCTTTCACCAGATCGCTACAACCAGCAAGATGAGTCTCTTTCGTTCCCATAAAGAAGGTATTAAAGATGGCGAACAAATGCGGGATTTCATCTTCGTGGACGACATCGTGAAACTGGTTCTTTTCTTTTTGGAAAAAAATCCGCCCTCAGGCATTTACAACTGCGGTACGGGCCACGCTCGAACTTTCGTGGATTTAGCCAAAGCGCTTTTCAAAGCCATCGGCAAAGAAGTCAATATCGAGTGGATGGACACTCCCGAAAAATTCCGAAAAGGCTATCAATATTTCACCCAGGCGGACATGACTAAGGCGAGGGAAGCCGGTTATAACGAACCTTTTCTTTCGATTGAAGAAGGCGTCGATCAATATGTGAAGTGGTTGAAAAGTCATCCGTAAAAAAGTATGAAGGTAAAAAGGTTGAAAGAAATACAAAAAATCGCGAGATCATTTGAAGAGCTTAAGGTTTATCAAAAAGCAAAAGATTTAACAAATGCGGTTTACACGCTAACTAAAAAGGGCGCTTTTGTTAAAGACTATGGGTTAGCGGATCAGATTCGCCGCTCTTCCGTATCCGTTATGTCAAATATCGCCGAAGGTTTTGAACGGGGCTCAAGACCTGATTTCATCCGTTTTTTATTCATCGCAAAGGGTTCTTGTGGCGAATTAAGGGCCCAACTGGAAATAGCCAAAGATCAAGGGTATATATCAGAGCAGGATTATATTCAGTGTAGGGACAACGCTAAAAACATCAGCGGTATAACCGCTAATTTTATTAAGCACTTAAAATTAAACCCAAAGCGTTAGAAAGTAAGTCGGTTTTATGTTAATTTTGAACTTTCACACCTTTGCACATTAAACTTTTATTACGGAGACTTTCTATGTCCAACATCGTTCTTCAGACCAATATTCCCGGAGTGCCCGCCCCCAAACGGGGAAAGGTTCGGGACATTTATGATTTGGGTGACAAACTGTTGATTGTGGTCACTGACCGCATCTCGGCGTTTGACGTCATCATGCCCAACGGTATCCCCGATAAAGGTGTGGTGCTTAACCAGATTTCCGCCTATTGGTTCAAACAGGTCGAGAGCCTTATTCCCAATCACGTGATTTCGACCGATATTTTCTCTTTACCCGAAGCCTTTCAAAAGGCTAAAGACCAATTGGTCAACCGCTCCATGATCGTCAAAAAAGCATCTCCCCTTCCCGCCGAATGCATCGTGAGGGGTTATTTGACCGGCTCAGGACTGAAGGAATATCAAAAGACCGGTAAAGTCTGCGGAATTGAATTACCTAAAGAATTAATCGAGTCTTCCCGGATTGCCGAACCTATCTTTACCCCTTCCACCAAGGCAGAAGAAGGCCATGACATCAATATCTCGTTTGACGAGATGAAAAAGATTTTGAAGGATGACGCTTTGGCCCAAAAAGTAAAAGAGGTCAGCCTGGCTATCTATAAGAAGGGCCGCGATTTGGCCGACGCTAAAGGAATTATCATCGCCGATACCAAGTTTGAATTCGGCCTTTTGGACGGCAACCTCATCCTGATTGATGAAGTCATGACCCCCGATTCTTCCCGCTTCTGGCCAAAGGATCAATATAAAGAAGGCGTTTCCCAGCCGAGTTTTGACAAACAATTTGTCCGGGATTACCTGGAAACCCTTAAAGGCTGGGATAAAACCCCTCCCGGACCGGTTTTACCTGATGAAATTGTGTTAAAAACCCGGGAAAAATACGTAGAAGCTTTTGAAAGGGTTACCGGCAAAAAATTCGGGGACTTCAACTTCTAAATTTCTTAACAGGGTGCTAAAAGATTTTTTAGAACCCTGTCTATAGCCACGGGTTAGGAGTGAATCGTATTTAATCCCTTATTTTTCAAGGGTTGATTCACGACGAAAATAGGAAAAGTCTGCCTTTTAGACTTTTCATCATTCTGTTATGTACAATAAAGCGGCCTTGAAGGAGGTTTTATGATCGAAAATAAAATATCGAACTTTTTTCATCAAACGAATCTGAACCTGTTTTTGAACAGTTGGCATTGGTTATACGCCGGACTCGGTATCGGTTTGACCGCTTTGGCTTTGGCCTGGTTTATGGGCAAGCGCCTGGGAGTTACCGGCGGCTTTGTAGACGCCTGTTCTTTCGTAACCGGTTCGGTCTCGTCCAGCTGGAAAATCTGGTTCTTAATAGGACTGCCTTTGGGCGGTCTGGTAGCCACGATCGGTCAATGGAACTGGACTTTGACTTACGGCACTTTGGACGCTTTCACGTATGGTGACCCCTGGATAAAAGCAATATGGCTGTTCTTGAGCGGTATCATGATCGGCTTCGGGGCCCGCTGGGCGGGGGGCTGTACCAGCGGTAACAGCATTATGGGTGTGGCCCTGGGAAGTAAAATGTCGATCCTTGCGACCCTTGGTTTTCTGACGGCGGGCGTAATTGTAGCCAATATTCTCTTCAAGGCGGTATTGTAATGGCAGTCACTCGCAAAATTTCCAGAGTTACTCAAGCCAGACGAAAAGCCGTAAAAATAGTTAGAAAAATAAAAACAAAGCCTAGCTCAACCCCTGTTTCTTTTAACTCGATTTTGGTTTTTATTCTTTTCGGATTTTTCTTCGGCTATTTTTTATCAAAATCCCGGGCTACCGATTATGACTCTATTCAGGATATGTTCAGGCTTAAGGATTTTCAGCTTTACGGAGTCATTGGAACAGCCATTTTGGTTGTAGCCGCCGGACTTTTTTTAACCCACCGTTTCAAGAAACCCACTCTGTCCGGCAAGGCTTTGGATTGGGAACCCTTGAAATTCGAACCCTCTCGTTTAATCGGCGCGCTTCTTTTTGGCGCTGGCTGGGCCTTGGCGGGCTCCTGTCCCGGAACTGTTTTAACTCAGCTGGGCGAAGGTAAAATCTTCGCGGTCTTCACCATTGCGGGCATTGCGGTCGGTGTTTGGGCTTTTCAAAAATGGCAGCCCAAAGACTCCAACGATAGCACTTGTTAAAAAATCTGGTCAAACTGTTTTGTTTATTTGTTTTTTTTCTGTCAGCTGGCGCGGTTGCGCCTGTTTTCGCGCAGGACTGGCAATCCCCAGATAGTGACACTTCTTTAGCCCATTTTCCTGTCAAATTCGCGGACGATCTTCCTCATTTATTCATCACGGAAAATATCGCTCCTTTCGCTATCGGCACAGCCGCCACCGCGCTTGATTGGGGTTTTTTAGACAATCAAAACAGTCTGGCCGCCAGTTTTAATAACTGGAGCTATCATTCACTTTATGACTTCGGCGATTTTTATGGCGAGGGATGGGTAGAGGGTTTAGGCGCTGTAGGAAGCTGGTCTATCGGCGCTTTCACAGACAATCTTCGGCTTCAGGAATTTGGGAGAGACGCCAGTGAGTCCCTGATTGAATCCACCATTTTAGTCACCGGTCTAAAATATGCCGTGGGACGGGAAAGACCCGACGGCTCTAATAACCAGTCCTTCCCCTCAGGCCATACCATTACGGCTTTTTGTTTCGCGCCGGTCGTACAGAAATACTGGGGATGGGGCGCGGGAGCGACCGCTTATGCTTTAGGAACTGTTACCGCGATTGCCCGGGTAGCGGGCTATCACCATTATTTATCCGATACCATCGCGGGAGCGGCACTTGGCATTATTATCGGCAACTCAATAGTTTATACGCCGAAAGACGTGACCGTAGGCGTAGGTCCGGGCCAAATGGAAATCAAACTGGCTTTTAATTAAGGGAATTCTGATTTCTATTAAACTCTGTTATTAATCTCGCAAAGGTTGCCGCACCCATCAATTCCCGGTTAACATTTCGAACCAATTCAAGTACAATAGGGCCCCATGCCCAACCGCAAAACATTTTTGATCCTTTTCCTCTCCGCCTTTATATTCCGACTAGCTTTCGGATTATTTAGGTCACAAATTGTGGAGATTGACCAGCTTCAAACCTATCTCATTGGCCTCAAGTGCTTTACTACCCATAGCTGGCCTTTTTTCGGCCCGGACGTGAACGGTTCAGAAAACTCCTTTCAAAGCCAAATTCCCGGCGCCATGGAAGGCCTTTTAATAGGCTTGCCCTTTTATATGCTGCCCATTCCAGAAGCCCCATTTATCTTTTTGAATTTACTTTCGGTCATTGGCGTGTCCCTTTTGACCTGGTATATCGTCAAACGCCTCCCCGCATTGCCTTATACCTGGCTTTTTATTTGGATCAGCATTGTGCCCTGGAGCATTCAGGAATCTACTGCCATCATCAATCCTGCTTTTACCTTTTTGCCCGCCATCCTTTTTTTTATCGGCTTTATGGAAAGTGTTCCCTGGTTTTCGTTAAACCTAATCAGCCCTTTATGGGCCAACCTAGCCATGGGCTTTTCCCTTTGCTGGATCATGCAGTTTCATTTTTCCTATGTTTATTTAGTGCCTCTGGTCTTCATTTCCTTGGTAGTTCAAACCCTCAAAACGCGTCGGCCTATCAGTGTTTTGTACTTCGTTCTGGGATGCCTGCCCACTTTCGCCTTTATCATTCCGACTTATATTCAATATGGCCTGTCTCGGAACAATGTGTCATCCGGTTTCGTAGTTCCTTTTAACTGGAGTAACGTTCGGGAATTTTGGACCATCCTGGCCCGATTTTTATCACTGGTTTGTTTTGAGCTTCCCCGTTTTATCGGCGTGAGTACCCAATCCCGCCTTGATTTTTTGAGGGAGCATTATTGGATTTTTGTTCCTGGAGCGATTCTTTGGATCATAGGGCTTGTACAACCTTTCGTTCTGTTTCTGATCTGGTGTCAACAGTTTTTAAAAAATCTAAAGTGGATTTTCCCTGTGGTTTTTCTAACTCTCTTTTTGATTTCAGGATTTGATGGTCCCAATCAGGTCTTTCACCCTTTAAACGCCGACACAGGAAGAGTTTTGCATGCCCTGTGGGTTTCGCTTCTGGCCGCCGCACTGGTTCAACTCACAGCTCTCTGGATCTGCCTGCTTCCTCAAAAATCATCAGGACCCCATTGGAAAGAACTTAACTGGCTGTTGGCGGCTGTCTTTATCATGGTCTACGCCAGTTTTTGGTTCACCATTAAATTGCCGCTTTCCCATATCTACTTTGTATTCTTTCCCTTGCTGATGACTTATTCCTGCTATTGCTGGATGCGTTTTAAAGATCAAAAAATTTGGGTTATGGCGGCCAAAACCTTCGTGGTTCTAGGTGTGGTCTTTCAATTGGGCTATGCCATTGCGGTCGCTCCCAGTGATTCGATTTATCCAAAACGCGATGTGATCGTCAAAGCGATTCAGGAAAAAGATTACCAAATCTTCGGTTCGCGGCGTCCGGGTAGTCTTTACTAACTTTCGCTTTGGACACCCTTATGCCCTTGTCTGTATCGGTTATACCAACTTTATTTAGCTTGGCTTTTAATTAGGAACACGTTACTAAATCTATTTAGATTGAAATTGATAGGCGATTCCATAATGCCCCATTGGGTCGCCATGATTGATGTGAATGTATGCCAAAAACATCACTGAAATGAAAAGTTGTGCGATCCAGATTATCAATAAATAACGTTGACCAAAGCGTTGATCACGTAGTCCCAGCCGGGAGAGCCAAACCCATTCCATAGGAAAACTCATAAGCAAATAATGGCGAATGAGTTCAACGCCCGATAAAGTAAATAGAATACCTGTCGCAAGAAAAGTGGAATTGATTGCCAACCCAGTATTAGATTGGTCAAGGATACCCCGAAAAAGGCCTCCTGTTTTTTTTGCTGAAATTAAAATAAGGATTCCAGAAACGATAATAATGATGTGAGCCAAAGCAACGAGGTAAGTCTCCGTTTAACCGATCATGGGATAACCCAGAAAATCAATAAAATGTTGCGTATTGAAAGTGTATTTAAGGGCTACTCCCAAGGCATCTCCCACCCAATAAAACCAATAGGTTGGGCACAGAATCCACCAAAAGTTTATCGTATTAAACCCACTGCTAGGATTAGCCAGCATGTATTGCAACCAAAAGATGATCGGGACACCCCCTATCAGCGAACCCGCTAACCACGAGCCCCATCGAACTTTACGATCATGAATAGCAGTCCAAAGAAAAACACCGCCAGCTAAAAAAAATCCAGCCATTTGAATTTGTCCAAGACAAATACCGATCAACCCCCAAAAAAAAGCGCCTATCCGCTTATGCCGGTAATACCAAGCAATCCACATAAGAATACAAAAAAGTGGAAGTGTTGACGGATTCCAGATCTTTCTTTGAAAAAGAATTGCCATTGGGTTGACTGCCGCAAATACTGTCGCCCAGCGCCAAGACATTCTTTCTGGTTGTGGCAATAGATAAAAACTAAAAAAAGCCAATAAAAACAGGCCAAGAATATTAAGAAGTTGTACTGACCGAGCAAGTTCAGGAGGAGTGGACGCATGGGTGATTCTTGATAGAATTGGGAAAATCCAAACACTCATCCCAAAAGCTTTTCCACCCACTCCAGTCGTTGGTCCAATGATTGGCCAAGGTTCAGTGACTCCCACTTTCTGGGAAGCGTCGAAAAATGTTTTTTCGTCGAATTTGTATTCAATATCACCTGGGTATGCGAGACGAAGAATCACCCCGATAAGAAGGGCAAAAAAAAGAAAAATCCACCATTTATTCTCATTTGTTGTTTTTATAATAACGTTCATACCACACCCTGGCCTGATATAGTTTTTTCGAAAAAGTTGTATTAGAAAATTAAATGACACGATCTGGCCCGTAAAAAACATGATTTGTAAAAATTTTTGGCTAACGGTTCGCCTGCAAGAGATTTTCAATTATCTAACATTAGATAAAATTAAACAGCAAAATCCTATTCCGAAATTATTTAATAGAAGAATTTAATACTCCAAACTGTGATTTAATTAGTATCGTCTAAATGGCGCACAGGTCTGAATCCTTGACGAGGTCTATCACTTGAAAATCCAGAACACAAACAGTCTTTCAACAGGCCATTACGCGATTTGTCTCTTTTTATTTTCAGTTTTGATTTTGCTGAGAAACCCGACGCTGCATCCCGATTTCTGGGCCGAGGACGGAGCTTTTTTTTACAAAGGCGCGTATGAATTCGGTCTCCATTCCCTGCTCATCCCCGAGAACGGGTATTTGCAGACGTTTGCGCGGATGGCGGGAATATTTTCCCTCGGCTTTGATATTTTATATGCCCCTCTGGTTTTCTATTTAATCGCTCTAGCCGCCCAGGTTTCACCCATTGCCCTATTATTATCCCGAAGGTTTGACAGGCTTGTGCCCAGCCTCAAGCTCAGGCTTTTCATTTCCTTTTGCTATGTCATTGTTCCCAATTCTTGGGAAGTCAACCTGAACGTTACCAACGCCCAATGGCATCTCTCCATCCTGGCATTCTTATTGATTGTGTGTCCGGAGCCGAAACAAGTTTTTCTTAAAGTAATAAACTCTGTAGTATTGATCATTTGCGGATTAAGCGGCCCCTTTTCCGTATTTTTGTCTCCCATCGCCGCATACGAACTCTATGAAAAAAGAACGGGAGAAACCCTCCGGAAGGCTATTCTCGTCTGCTCAACCGCAGCTATTCAGTTGATTATTCTATTAAGAACCATGGAAGCCACCAGAAGTACCGCCCCGCTGGGAGCCAGTGTGGAGTCTTTTATTCAGATACTTGGCAATAATGTATTTACGGGCGGAATATTGGGCGGCTCGGGAACAACGATGATCGGTGCCTGGCTGTCGACCTTAAACTATTGTCATGTTCCCGTGGCGATAATTTTAATCACGGTAGCAATTTCGCGTAGTCCCGTCATTTACAGAGAATTTATATTTTTCGCCTTCGCTATTATGATCGCCGGGCTTATTAAACCACAGGCCTCACTTACCGAACCCCAGTGGCCCCTATTGGAAGTATTTGGTGCGAGCTGTAATCGTTACTTCTTAATACCCATCCTTGCCTGGCTCACCACCCTGATTATTCTCAGTTTCAAGGGAAATAAGGCCATAAGCTATTTTTCAAGATCATTAATCGCGGTTATGCTTTTGCTGCAACCTTATAATTTTTTATACGTCAAATATGGTCATCCCGATTTTCGTGAAACAGTTATCGAATTCCATAACGCAAAACCTGGAACCGAAGTGATTTTTCAGGAAAATCCCCCCGGATGGTCTTTTGTCTTAAAAAAGTAACTTAAATTTAAAGCCACAGGAAACAGGGAAAGATAAAGAATATCTCAATCTGTTTTTGCCGCAATCCCCGCGTAACCCGAGCTTTCCAAATAGATCAGAAAGCCGGAACAAAAACTTTAGTTTTATAGTTTGTTTATTGGTTTTTTCAGAAAACAGTCGGAACAAGATTCGCTCTTTGGTAAGGTTGAATCCTACTTTCGGCTCTCACTAAAATTTAAAATCAAGATTTCTTGATAGAACCTTACCATCGACAGCCTTAACTTTTCAGCTTTCCACGTCTTTAGCTTTTTGGTCAATCCGGTCAATAATTGATAATTGGCGTTTTTTTCAGCAATCTCCCGATTTAGACTTAAATTTGCATTAACCCCGTTTAAATCTTTCTTTAAACCTTCATGGCGAAGTGTGTACCCACTCCGATAAATTCCCAGTTAACATTTCGACCTAATTCTAGGACAATACCGCGCATGCCAAACCGAAAACCTTTTTGATTTTGGAATTGATTTACCTCAAACGCAACGTTATTACCCAAGTTATGATTTGTACGGCTACAAAATTTTCAGTAAATACTGACTTTTCAGTTTGTACTAAAGCTAATTTAAGTTATTAAAAAATGAGGTGTTCATGTCGCGTTCTGTGAAATTCATTCTTCTTTTTATTTTCCTTTTAATTTTTCGAATTACCTTTGGGCTTTCCCAGCCTTTTTTCAGTCCCGACGAGTTACAAACCTATTTAATCGGCTTAAAAACTTTCACCAATCATTTTTGGCCTTATTTCGGGCCGGACCTCATCGTGACCGAAACGGGTTTTTACACTCAAATCCCTGGCGCTCTGGAAGGATTGTGTGTCGGCCTGCCTTTTTATCTTTTACCCATTCCCGAAGCGCCTTTTATGTTCTTGAATTTGCTATCGCTGTCCGCTTTGGCTTTGCTGTCCTGGTATATTTCAAAACGAGTGAAAGAAATCCCTTTTCTTTTTATTTTCGCTTGGCTGGCCCTGCTGCCCTGGAATCTTCACGAATCGACCAATATCATCAACCCCTCCTGGCTTTTGTTCGGCAGCGTTTTTTTCTTTATCGGTTTTTTGGAAGCCATACCTGAAACTTCGTTAAAATTCTGGTCGCCATTTACCGCTTTTCTGGCCATGGGGTTCGGACTTTTTTGGAATATCCAATTTCATTTTTCGTGGGTCTTGCTACCGCCTTTTATTGTCATGGCTTTGGCCTGGCGGCTTCGGCAGAGAGTTCTTCGTTCTTTTTCAGAAATCGGGGGATTGGTGGTCGGCGGCCTGATTTCGGGTGCTTTTTTAATACCAACCCTTATCGTCTATGGTCTTCATCAAACCTCCAGCGGTTTGAACCTGGCCGTACAATTTAATTTTAAAAATTTTGAAGCCATCTATCTTGTCATACCCCGTTTTCTTTCTTTGGTTTGCTATGAATTGCCCCGTTTTCTAGGGCCAGGCTCCAGTGATCGATGGGGCGCAGTAAAAGGATTCCCCGTCATGTTCCTGCCTGCCATCTTTCTGTGGATCGTGGGATTAATTCAGCCCTTTTTTCTTCTCATCATGGGCTTCATCAAAGACCCGAAACATAAAGATTGGAAAGCCATACATATCCTGACCGGCATCAGTCTCTTATTAGTTTGGGCCAGCTTTTGGTTTACTTCCAAACCCCCTCAAGCCCACATGTACTACATTCTTTTGCCGCTGATTTCGATTTATTCTTTTTACATTTGGGGCCGGTTAGCCGTGAATAAAAGATGGAGAATTTTCGGAATTATTTGTCTGGCCGCGAGTTTTTGGTTTGAATCGTCTTTCATCGTCTGGCAAATACCCTTTTCGTCGCTTTATACGAACCGGGCCAAAGTTGCCGACGCGATTGACCATCAGGATTACACGCTTTTGGGCGAGCGCCGTCCAGGAAGCCATAACTAGTCTTAAGGAGACACCATGGTTCATTGGATAGCTTTGTTTTTTCTTTTCGTTTCTCCCTCCCTAGCCGCCGACTTGCATTTTTTAATTATCCCGGATGCGGTCATCGGCCCCATTAGCCCTTACATTTACGGCCTTAACGACCAGGACCCTGCCGATACGAATGCCACCTTCCGGAGGTTGGGCGGAAACCGACTGACCGGCTACAACTGGGTGAACAACGCTTCCAACGCCGGCAGCGACTACCAACAATACAGCGATGACTGGTTTTGCAAGAACCATCTGAAATTCACCAATTGCGATGAACCCGCCGCCGCGGTGATTGATTTTGTGGAACAAAACCAGAAATCGGGTATGGATTCGCTCATTACGGTGCCCATGGCCGGTTATGTGGCCGCCGACAAGAACGGCCCGGTATTCGACTCTGAAAAGGCTCCCTCGGCCCGCTGGAAACCCATCGCTTTCCGCAAAAAGGGTCCTTACACCCTGAACCCCAATCCCGAAAGCAAAGTGGTTTATGAGGACGAGTTCGTCAATTATCTGGTTCAAAAACTTCATTCCGCCGCCCAGGGTGGCATTAAGTTTTACGATCTGGATAACGAACCCGATATTTGGTCGACCACCCATCCCCTCCTTCACCCGAAGAAGACTTCCTATTGGGAACTGATGAATAAAAGCGAAACCCTGGCTTACAGCATTTTAAAAATCGATCCCAACGCGATGATCCTGGGCCCGGTAAGTTATGGCTGGAACGGCTTTTTAAGTCTGCAAGACGCGCCAGACAGCGCGGACGCCAACCAAAGCTTGGGAACTTTTTTGGATTTTTATCTGGACCAGATGAAATATATCGAATCGCGCGATGGCGAACGGCTTTTGCATGTGCTGGATGTGCACTGGTATCCCGAAGCCCAGGGCGGCGGCAAACGCATTACGGAGAATGATATTACCCCCGCGTCTATTGAGGCCCGTCTTCAGGCACCCCGGAGCCTTTGGGACCCCAGCTATGTGGAACAAAGCTGGATTACGAACAACAGCAAGGAACCCATCCGATTGATTCCCTGGTTACAGGAGAAGATCACCAAACATTACCCCGGCACAAAAATAGGGATTTCTGAATATGACTACGGCGCGGGCGACCACATTTCGGGCGGATTAGCGATGGCGGATGTGCTGGGCGTTTTTGGGAAGAATGATGTTTTCCTGGCCAGTTACAACGGCGATTTAAAACCCTATAACCAGGCCGCTTTAAAAATTTACCGCAACTACGACGGTAAAAACTCCACCTTCGGAGATACCGCCGTTTCCGCCGCTGGTGAAGATATTACCCAGACCTCCACTTACGCCGCCACCGACAGCAAACACCCCGGACTGCTTTGGGTATTAGTCATCAACAAAAACCAAACCAGTTCAATTAATGGAAAATTTAAGATTCAGGGACAAACCAGCTACAAAGCTTATGCCGCTTATGGTTTTAACGCCAAGTCATCTGCCATTCAGACTCTTTCCGGCGGGTCATTAAGCCAAAACCAGTTTGATTATTCCCTGGCGCCTTTATCGGCGACATTGTTTGTTTGTCGGTAAGGCTTAGTTGCAAAGTGTTACAGGAAAAAATTTGAAAATGCTTTTTCTTGTCCAATCTAGATTCCCGCCGTGGACACATTTTATTTCTCATCATTCTTTTCAAGCGGTTCAGCAAAAGATTTCTTGGGGTTCCAAATCATCTGAATTTCCCCACCCGAATAAGGCATCGTTTCCGGCGCTTGAAGTTCTTTTTTTATGGGTTTTGGTTTATCCTTTTTCTCAGAATCATCTTCCCCATTAGTATTCACGTCTTCCACTAAATAGACCCTCAAAATGTTCTCGTTGGAATCCAGGTAAACGGTTTGATCTTGGGTACCGATCGCGTAATGCCCGAAATGGTTGACTACGACTCTTAATTTCCCCGTCTCATCGTAAAAATAGTCTGTGGATATTGCCATGTCACCGTCACCATAGCTAATCGAATAAGCCCGAATGCGGCCCTCGCTGTCGGCATAAAGACTTTTTTTCTCGACCAATTCAGAATCATCACCCCTGTCCTTAACCTTCTCCTTGAATTGCTTGGTTTTAATACTAGCGTTGATTTCATTCTCCATTTGTTTAAGAAGGTTTATTTGCTTTTTGATCACAGGAGCTATGGGAAGTGTCGCGGAGAGAGGAATCGGAGTTTGTGTATATCCTGCGAAAGGCAAGAAAACAAAAATGATTACTATTAACAACCTCATATTCAGACCCATAAAATGCCTCCCCATCATGGACTGCCCAACACCCCCACCAGAATGCCGGTTTTGGCTTAGCCTTCTGACAGACATAGTCTAATAGTTTCTCGGTCAATTCGTTATTGCCGAAAACAAGCAACCCTGGTCGGTCAAGGATCGGTTTTGAACGCTTATTTATTAAACCGGTGTTTCTGCCCATCCTCCCCTAAGCCAAGGCTTCGGGGATAGGAAGTCGGTCGCCTATATACCAGTCAGTTTTTCTGTCGGTAATTGTCAGTCTTGCGTCCAAAGTGTCCGACGGCTGGACACTTTGGGCCAGAGGAGAATATTTTGTCCCGAGTCGGGAAAAATTCAGCTCCGAAGTCGGTATCTGGCACATTGTGCCACCGATTGTGCCAAACTTTCCGCCGGTAGTTATTGTGCCATTACCGGCATTCTTGCGGTTGGCACAATGGCACAATAAACTCAGTTTAATTAAGACTTAATAAAACCCAATAAATTACGGGCATTTTGAAAGTTCTGGCCATTAACCCGATTGTGCCACTATTGTGCCAAACTTTTCTGGCGGTGGTTATTGTGCCACTACCGGCGTTCCGGCAGTTGGTACAATGGCACAATCAATTGGCACGATTCCCATAACTCAATTAAGACTGAATAAAACCCAAGAAATTATGGGTATTTTGAGGAATCTGACGGTTCGATCGATTGTGCCACCATTGTGCCAACTTTTCCGCCAGAGTTGATTGTGCCACTGTCGGAATTCCGGCGGGTGGCACGATGGCACAATAGACTGGCACAACAACCACCCGGTCGATAGCTATAGTTTCCGACCGTCCTCCGTTTTGGTTTCGAACGCTAAACCCTTGTTTCTTGTTAAGGCCTCTAAAAGTAGTTAATATACCGCCCCTATGGCCGACCAGACCTTAACCAACGAAATCAAAAACGCCGTGGCGAAACGCCGTACTTTCGCCATCATCAGCCATCCCGATGCCGGTAAAACGACCCTGACCGAGAAGCTGCTGCTTTATTCCGGCATGATCCAAACCGCCGGCATGGTACGGGGCCGCAAGGGCGGCAAAGTGGCCGTATCCGACTGGATGGGAATGGAGCAGGAGCGGGGTATTTCCATCACCGCCTCGGCCATGCAGTTTCCCTATAAGAACGCCATTATCAACGTGCTGGATACCCCCGGTCACCAGGATTTCTCCGAGGACACCTACCGCACCCTGACCGCCGCGGACTGCGCCATCATGGTCATCGACGCCGCCAAAGGCGTGGAAACCCAGACCCGTAAATTATTCGAGGTCTGCCGTTTGAGGGGCATCCCCGTAATGACCTTCATGAACAAAATGGACCTGCCGGGCCGGGACCCGCTGGAACTGATGGAAGAAGTGGAGCAGGTTTTGGGTATCCATTCTTCCGCCATCAACTGGCCGGTCGGGTCGGGCCGGGAATTTGTGGGCGTAGTGGAACGGGCTACCCAGCAATTAATCCTCTTCGAGAAAAAATCTGTCGGCGGCGCCGCCAAAGCAGCGGTTGAAAGAGTGCCCCTCGACAGCCCCGAGGCCAAAGCCCATATGACCGACGAGTTGTGGAAAAAACTGCGACACGACATGGAATTGCTGGAAGTGGCGGGCAACCCCTTTGACCGAGAGGAATTTTTAAAAGGCAAAGTGACGCCCGTTTTTTTCGCTTCCGCCCTGACCAACTTTGGGGTGGAGCCCTTCTTTGACGCTTTCGTGGACATGGCCCCCGCGCCCGGCCCACGGCCAGCGGACACGCCCCAGGGCGAGATTATGATCGACCCAGTAGAGAACGACTTCAGCGCCTATGTGTTTAAACTTCAGGCCAACATGAACCCCAAACACAGGGACTCGACGGCCTTCATGCGCGTCTGCTCGGGCCGGTTTGAGCGCGACGTGGTGGTGAAAAACGTGCGCCTCAACAAAGACCTGCGCCTTTCCCAGCCGCACACTATGCTGGCCGCGGACCGCAACACCCTGAACTTCGCCTACCCGGGCGATATTGTGGGCGTCATCAACCCCGGCGTCTTCGCTATCGGCGACACCATTTCCTTAAAAGGGGGATTCACCTTCAAACCGCTGCCGTCGTTCCAGCCCGAAATTTTCGCGCGGGTCCGGCCCAAAAACGTCGAAAAGCGCAAACCCTTCGACAAGGGCGTGGAGCAGATGACCGCCGAGGGCACCGTGCAGATGCTGAGCAGTTGGGACGGGTTGGAATTTTTCGTAGCGGCGGTGGGCCGCCTTCAGTTTGACGTTCTGCAATACCGGCTGAAAGCCGAATACGGCGTGGAAACGGTGCTGGAAACCCTTCCCTTTCAATGCAGCGCCTGGCTGATAGGCGACCCCGATACCTTTGACCCGCCGGTGACGATTTTAAAAACCAAGGACCGCCAGAACCGCCCGGTTATTCTGTTTAGAACCTCCTGGGACAAGGACTACACCGCTAAAAAATGCCCCGACCACCAGTTTTTGGATATGGCTTAGTTTCCCGTTCAAAACCCAACAAAACGAATTAAAATGTTTAATATGAATTTTGGTTCCCTTGGCTTTTCTTCTACCGAACACAACTTTTTCAACTCTTATTCATGGCTTTATTTCATTCTCTTTTTCATCTCTCTTTCCTTGCTGTCTTATGGCCAACTTTCCCTTGAAAACCAGTTGTGGATCGGACTTTTCGGATTGATCCTGCCAGTAGGAGTGGGAATAACGCTTTCGTTGCAAAACCGGAAAAAATCAGGCTTCCCAGATTTATCGATTGAAGACTCGCCGCCCATCCCTTTCTGGTCCGTAATGCTTTTTTTCGCTCTTTTTATTTTTCTTCGTTTTTACCGCTTAACTACCGTTCCCTTCTGGCCGATCTCCGACGAATCCGTCTTTTCAACCCTGGCTTTCGATCTGACCAAGAAGTGGGACTGGACCCTGCTGCGTACTGATGGACAAATGGAACCTCTGCTGCTGTGGCTGCTTTCGTTTTGGTTCAAAATTATGGACCCTTCCATTCTTTGCCTGAGAATTTTTACGGTTTTTTTCTCCATCGCAAGTTCCTTGGCCGCCTACTTTGCGGCCCGGATATTTTTAAACAAGTCGCTTTCTTTCATCTTTGTCTGCCTGTTTTCTTTTTCTTTTTGGGAAATCGGCTTGTCACGCCAATGCACGCCTAACGATCTCATTCCTTTTTTTGAGTTAGTCGCATTCGCTTGGCTGGGATTTTATTGGCGGTCCAAAAAAGATTCTTCTCGATGGTTTTGGATACTGGTTTTGAGTTTCTGGGCTGGGCTGGGGTTCTATACCTACATTAATTGGGCTGTCGTTTGGCTATTTATCCTGATTTGTTTGCCAATGATCGACGTTAAAAAAGAAAAGCTGAAAATACTCGCTTTTATTTTAATTACAGCCGGTTTAGCAATGCCTTTAGTTTTCGCTCGAATGTCGCCCCATTCGACGAGTTACGCGAAACACTTTTTTGAAAACTTTTCCCTGTTTTCCTCAATATCACAATATATCCGGGGTCTTTTTTGGAATGGCATTAGCAGTAATCCCCTGGGGCCGGCTTGGGGCGGCTATTTTGACACGGTGAGCGGCGCCCTGATTTTGACGGGTGGGCTTTACTCTTTGCGAAATTTTTTTTCTAAGACCCTGCTCATTTTGGGAGTAGGGATTTTCTTAACCCTATTACCCGGAATTTTGACTAACAATCTTGAACTGCAAAGGATTACTCCCGCGCTTCCCTTTTTTATATTTTTCGCCGCTTTGGGAACAAAAAGTCTTTTGGAGAATTCGGCGAAACATTTTCAAATAGCTGCCTTGGGTATCATCCTGTTACTTATTACGGCTCTCAACACTTATCAATTATTCGGACCTTACAACGATGTCTGGCAGTTGCTCCCCGGAAGACATTGGCGCTCACCGATCTATTTTAAAGCACATCAAATTTTGGAAAGCTTAAGCGGTCAATCCGGACCTATTTATGTTTTCAACGAATGGAACGAGGACTACTTTGATAAAACCCTCGATCTGGCTTGCTATCCGTTTAATGCCGCTCAAAATATTCAATTAATTTCAAAAAATCCAACGTGGGTCGCTTTCTTAACCGACGCCGACTATGAACCCTTTTTAAAAAAGGAATTCCCTCACCTTCAAATTCGACTACTGGATGATTCGATTTCACCCAACGATCCCAATCACTTACTTCGGCTCTTTTTGATGCCGATTTCGGACATTTCTGAGAAAACCTTAAAAAATTGGCTGATGGCCGACCAGGACTGCCGGCGGATTGCCTTATCCATATTGAACAAGAACCCTTCAATCCCCTGGAGTCTTTTTGAAAAAGACTATTCCGGTTTCGCCGTTCAATACGCGAAAAATCGTTTTCTTGCCTCCGTCCTTTGGGAAAAAGCCGCGTCTTTCCCTTTGATAGACGGAAACTATCAAAAGGCCTCTCTGGATTTTCAGCAGGCGATTCAAAACGGATACCGCGTTCCCCACCTGATGCACAATTTGAAACTCGCAAACTTTTTAAATCAATCTTCACTCTCAAAGATTAAAAAAAATAGCGCCCGATGATCAAAAAATTTCCATCAAAGCCTTGGTTCTTGACCAAAGTTTTATTAAATAAGGTCTCTAAAAAGGTTCATTGTTATAATTTCTAAATGAATTCTCGCTCATCGCTTGGGGACACTTGGGTTTACTTTTCTATTTTTTTGTTCTCGAATGTCTTGCTTTCATACGCCTCTCTGCCCGATTCGATCAAACTAATCATTATTTTCGCGGGTATTTTGATCCCCTTTGCCATGGGATGCCGAAATGCCCTCCGCCAGAAAATCCCTTATTCCACGGCTTTACAATCCGCTTCTGCCTTTAAACCTTCCAAAGGTTTGATTCTTGGCTTCCTCGCCTTACTTTTACTAACCCGGTTTTATCACTTAACCTCTCTTCCGTTTTGGCCGATTTCCGATGAAGGGATTTTGAGTTCGTTAGTCCTTAGCTTGAATAAACATTGGAATGGGGACTTGCTTCAGGGTGAAATTAGGTTTGAGGCTTTATTCACCTGGATTTGTTATCCATTTTTTAAATGGATGACCCCTTCCCTTTTTACCATTCGTTTTATTCCCGGTTTATTTTCCCTTCTTACCGGCTTAACGGCCTATTGGACCGCGAAAAAATATTTTTCAACTTCTTGGGCTTTTATTTTCGCGTGGTTTTGCAGTCTTTCTTTTTGGGCATTTTCTTTGTCCCGGTTTTTTATGCCGACGATTTTAATCCCCTTGTTTGAATTGGCGGCTTTAGGGTCATTAGCCGCTTTTTTATCCTCAAAGTCATCTCTTCAGCGCTGGTCTTTTTTTCTTTTAACCACGCTCATGGTTTGTTTATGCTTTTATACCAGCATCATTTTAGACGTAATCTGGCCATGCGTCGCTTTCGTTTTAGCCGCCGAATGCTTTTATCAAAAGCGGATTAACAAAAAATTCTTTTTCATTTTTTTAATACTCACGGCTTTATTGGACTGGCCCATGTTTTTAGCTAGATTCTCGGCCGAAGGGTTGTCCCATGTACAACAGACCTGGATCGGTTTATTCCCCTGGAAAAATGATTTAACTTATATCAACTCTTTATTTTGGGATGGCCGGGCCAGTTATCCATTCGGATCGGACTGGGGCGGTTTATTTAATCCACTTTTAACATCGCTAATTTTTATTGGATTTATTTATATTTTACGGATTTTTGATTTTTACACCCTGGTTTGCGCCTCTGTCTGCTTTACTTTCTTTCTTTTACCAGGTTTTCTGAGCGGCTCTCTGGAAATGTACCGGATAACTAACTCATTTATTTTTTTCATGGCTGCGGCTGCATGGGGAATCTTTTCCCTTATTCCTTCGAAAACCAACTACGGATTAATTGTTTTATTTTTAACCTGTACCACAGGTTTGGATATTTATAATTTTATTTATTACTATGCTGATATTCGGATAGCTCCGCCGGGCCACCAGTGGCGTTCAGTGGAGTATTTTAATGCTTATCAAATACTGAGTAATCTAAACAAGCAAAGCGGGCCCATTGATGTTTTTACTGAATGGAATACGGATTACGATAATAAAACCCTGGACATAGCTTGTTATCCGTTTAATGCGCTGGACAATCCTGAAACTTTTAACCCTCATGTCTCCTGGGCAGCCTTCACTATTAATTCGGACTACTTGCCCTTTTTAAAAAATAAATTCTCACATGTCCAATGGCTTCTACTAAACCCTAACCTTCCCACCAATGACTTGCACCACTCACTTGGGCTTTTTTTAATCCCGATTTCGGACATTTCCTCTAGTGTTCTAAATCAATGGATAAAAACCCAAAAGGAATGCGAAGAAATTGATTTCGCGGTTAAAAATAAAAACCCAAAGAAACCTTGGGCGATTTATGAAAAATACTTTTCAGATTTAGCCTCTCAACAAAAAAACGACCGATTTTTATCTTCAATACTATGGGAAAGAGCCGCTTCTTTTCCTCTCATGGATGGAAACTTTCCATTAACCGCTCTCGATTTTCAACGAGCAATCCAAAAAGGTTATCCCGTTCCTCATTTACAAAAAAATTTAAAGTTGGCCCTTTTTTTATCCCACTACCCGGCTCAAAGTGTTCAAAAAGCTCAATAGTGTCTAAGACCCTTACAAATCGTTACAACCAACTTGGTTCTCATGGGGATTTTGTGTTAAATAAGACCCCATGAAAAATTCAATTATTGAAGTTAAAAAACTCACGAAGAAATTCGGCGATTTTACCGCAGTCAATAACATTTCTTTCTCGGTAACTAAGGGAGAAATCTTTGGTTTTCTTGGCCCCAACGGCGCGGGTAAAACAACCTCGATTAAAATGCTGACCACCCTGCTCCATCCCACCAGCGGTACAATCCTTTTAGATGGCCACGACACTGTGACGGCAAAAAATAGCGTTCGGGAATCGTTCGGAATCGTTTTTCAGGACCAAAGTCTGGATGATGAGCTAACCGCCGCTGAAAACATGGAATTTCACGGAGTGCTTTACAAGGTTCCCTCCGCCCTGCGCAAACAGCGCACCGAGGAATTGCTCAAAATCGTGGAACTCTGGGACCGCCGAAATGATTTGGTCAAACAGTTTTCCGGCGGCATGAAACGGCGTTTGGAAATCGCTCGGGGTCTGTTGCATCATCCTAAAATCCTGTTTTTAGATGAACCCACTGTGGGCCTGGACCCTCAAACCCGCAACCATATCTGGAACTATATTTTGAATTTAAATAAAAAAGAAAAAGTCACGGTTTTTTTCACCACGCATTACATGGAAGAAGCGGATCGCGTGGCCAGCAAGGTAACTATTGTGGATCACGGTAAAATCATCGCCCAGGGAACCCCCGCGGAACTCAAAAAGAAATCCAAAACCAAAACACTGGAAGATGCCTTCATTAAACTCACAGGAAAAAGCCTCCGGGACGAGGACGCTTCCGACATCGAGTCCCTGCGCAATCAAAAAAAAATGTGGAGGCGGTAACATGGGTCCCATCTACATCATGTGGCTTCGTCAGTTAAAACGCTATTCCCGCTCCCGCGCCCGAATGATCGGTTCGCTGGGGCAGCCTTTGATTTTCCTTTTAGCCTTCGGTTTCGGTTTTGGGCACATTTATGAAAAAGCGGGCAACGGCGATTATTTGCAATTCTTGGCGCCAGGCGTCATTTCGATGGCGGTTCTTTTTACCGCCGTATTTTCCGGAATTGAGCTGATTTGGGACCGCCAATTCGGTTTTCTGAAAGAAACATTGGTTGCTCCCGTGTCGCGGCTCAATATTATGATTGGCCGTACTTTGGGTGGCGCTACGGTCGCCATGTTGCAGGGAACCATTGTTTTAATTATTTCTCTTCTTTTCGGGTTCAGGCCTGATTTTCAATCAATTCTTATCAGCCTGCTGTTTATGTTCTTAATTGCGCTTCTTTTTACCGCCCTGGGAACCGCCTTGGCTTCCCAATTAAACGACATGCAAAGTTTTCCGCTGATCATGAATTTTTTGGTCATGCCACTTTTCTTTTTTTCCGGCGCTATCTTCCCACTCAAAGGAGTTACACCTATCCTGACCATAGTGGCTTCGTGCAATCCCCTGGCATATGGCGTTGATGGCTTGCGCGCTTCCTTTGGGGGAGATTCTTTCTATGGAATGGGCATGGATTTTTTAGTGCTGGGACTTTTTTCTGCGTTCTTCGTGGCTTTGGGAAGTTATCTGTTTTCGAAGATTGAAATATAACGCCCTAAAATGAAAAAGGCCTCGGACGAGGCCAAGGTTTTACGATGGTTCTAAACTAACCGATAATCTTAAATTTCAACCACCACACTTCGTCTATCTTTAGAAACTCGGTTTCTCTGTTTTTCATACCAGCAAGACATGCAAAGATGCCGGTTATTTTCCTCAATGATGCAGGAATCCCTCGGACCGGTTAATTGACAGCGGTCGCATTGATAAAGCAACTCACCCAATTTATTCTTTTCAACCAATCTCATATTTCATCTCTCTTTCATTCAGAATTATTTGAAGACCTTTTTAAATTAAACCGAAAGCTTAGTCTGTGGTTTTGATTTTTTTATTCCAACCTGACGATTGATCGACAGACATCTCCAACAATGGTACAAACCATCATCTTCAATAATCTCCGTTATCAGCTCGCCAACCACCCTGCAGCGATCACACTCAAACAAAACGCTTTCTGAAAATTGATCCAGTATCAACATAAGTCCTCCTTTCAACCGTTATAGGGTATTGCGAGGGCGTTGATGCGTATGGAACCAATAACGTTAAGATATTGTGGAAATTGAATGTTAAAAGCGGATGACAGGAACCAATTAATTTTGTAACAACGGGGATTTAAAACGATTGAAGCGATGGAAAACAAACTGGACGGACATTATTTGAACTGAGTGTAATATCCATGAGGCGAAACAAACAAAGCCCCGGTATTAGTTTTAACCGGTCTGGTTCCCTCGGGGAAAAAATAACCCCATTGGTTTTTATAAGTTAAATGCGAGTTGTGGAAACGGTATTGGGACACATCTTCCGGGTTTCGATAAATCCCATAACCAGAGGTTTGATAACCGCTTCCCATCGGATATGGAAAGTCCTGAAAATAGGTTTTGGTTTGAACCGTATGATAGGGCCAGCTCCAGGCAAACTTCGTTGTGGAAGAGTCGGAATAAATGGTTTTCATCGGGGGATCAGCCAGAACCGTGCCCGTTATTGTGATAAAAATAAGAGTTAAAAAGAAACGCATAAAAACCTCGAACCTCATTTTAGAACCCCAATTGGGGCGTCACAATGATTAAAAGCTCTTTTCTTTTAATGAATGGCGAAATCTCATTTAATGTGGGGCCGGGGGGATACTCGCTTCGCTCTCGTAGGGGAAAAAACCCCTACGTACCCCTTTTTCACATCGCGGGGAACCTTTCCCCGCGCCCCTCTTCATCCCATTAATGCGTTACAAATATTTCATTCAATGTGGGGTGGGGATGAAGAATTCGGTCCAATTGATCGACTGTTACCTGTTGGGTCACTAATACGCAAGCTTCGCCTATGAGATCCGTGGCTTCCGGTCCTACCAATTGAATCCCCAGGATTAAACCTGTATCCCCGTCACAAATCATTTTACTCCAGCCTTGAATTTCACTCAAAATGCGGGCCTTGCTATTGGCCGCAAAGTTATTTTTATAAACCTTCACATTCTTAAAAATATCCTTGGCTTCAGCTTCGCTTAATCCTACCGCGGCTATTTCAGGCGAGGTGAAAATCACATGCGGAACTTTGGTGTCATCCATAACTTCGGATGAACTGGGATTAATGATTTTTTGAGAGGCGATACGCGCGTGTTCATAAGCGGTGTGGGCATAGGGATATTTACCCGTCAAATCGCCAATGGCGTAAACCTGATTAATCGAAGTTTCCAAAGATCCGTTGGTTTCAATTTTTCCGCCTTGTGTTTTAAGTCCAAGAACTGGAATGCCGGCTCGATCCGAATTGGGTTCTCGGCCAACGGCCAATAAAACCAGTTCCTCGTTTTTCATTTCAACCGTCTGGAGACCCAGCTCCACTTCCACGCCCAGCTTGCGGAGAGAATTCAGCATGAGTTGACCCACTTCTTCATCCATGTTGGGAAGGATTTTAGACACAACATCCCCCATTCGAACCTTTACGCCTAACTGAGCGTAAAGACAGGCGAACTCTAAGCCAATCACTCCCGCTCCCACGATGAGCAAAGATTGGGGCAGACGAGGTTGAGAAAGCAGTTCATCGCTGGTCACCACGTTTCCTCCAACTTTAAAACCAGAAAGCTGCCGGGGGCGCGAACCTACCGCCAAAATCAAATAATCTCCCTGATACTCTTCCCCCTGACATTCCAAGAGGTTCCGCGATTTAATCTCTGCCTCGCCTTGAATAACTTCCACCTTAGCGGTGGCGAGCATGGATTCAATGCCTCGTTCTAATACAGAAAGCGTTTTTTGTGTGCGATCTACGATGGCTTGAAAATTGAATTGAATATTCTCGGCTTCAATGCCCCATGTCTTACCTTCTTTAGAAAAAGTGTAAAAGCGGGTCGCTGCGGCTTGTAAAAGCTTTGTGGGGATACACCCGACTTGGAGACAGGAACCGCCGAGTTTCTTTTTTTCGAACAAAGCGACCGTTTT
>PLFD01000013.1:43615-141404 GCA_003136635.1 candidate division FCPU426 bacterium
TTCGCCTCAAAAGTCTCAATCAAAGCTTTTTCTAACTGTTCCCTTTTTATTGCCGGTAAAGAAGCGTCGTCATTAAGTCCCGCCATGTTTTCAATGCTGGAAACCGGAAACACTTTTTTCCAATCTTGGGCGACAGATAAAAGAATGACCCCCTGCTGTAAAAAAACGCTTCCTTCGCGGGCCTGGGCTCCGCCCGCGATCTTTTTTCCCTTCAATGTTAATTCGGCCTGCGATGGCGCGGAAAAACAGTGTGGATCGCCCAGCCCCAAATGTTTTTCAGTGGTCATTTGAACATCACGCCCAAGACGTTGAAGTCCTCGGGCTACGAGTTTGCTGATCTTGCAGTAACTTTCAATCAAGGTACCCCCCACAAGCGAATCATCCTTAGAGGCCACGATGGCGTAACAAAGGTCTCCCTCGCCGTGTAAAACCGATCTTCCTCCTGTCGGGCGAATTTCGTAAGGAAAGGGCAATTTCCCCAACGGAATCCGGCGCGCTTCCAACCGCCCTAAAGTGAAAGTTGATTTAGGAAAAAAAAAGAACCGTAGAATCGGATTTGAATCCATTTGAAAAGCTTTAAACAATTCAGCGTCATAAGCCATGTGACCCTGGGGAATCACTCGAGAAGAGGGGATGAGTTGCCATTTCATAATAAATAAAATCTTTCTCTGAAAACAAAAAAGGGACGAGGTGAGAAACCCCGTCCCTCAATGAGTCTGAAAAATTAGAAGCTGACCGAACTTCCGCAGCCGCAAGAACCCTTGGTATTGGGGTTTTCAATCACAAAACCTGCTCCGCGCATATCTTCAATGTAGTCAATCTTGGAACCTTCCAGATATTTCGCGCTTTGGGGATCGATTAAAACCCGAATTTCTCCCGCCTGGTTGATCTCATCACCCTCCTTCTGTTCGTCAAAGGTGAATCCATAGGAAAATCCGCTGCAACCGCCGCCTTCAACGTAAATGCGAAAATCTTTTCCCTGGTAATCCGTGCTTTGGGTGGCGAAGTTCTTTACCTTGCTTACTGCGTTTTCTGTTAGTTGAATCATTTAAAACTTCTCCTCTTAATTGTCTGAAGTTAATTTTCCAGACACCCCATTATATCGACTTCCCAAGGCATCGAGTCAAGAACAAGCCCATGGACCAGATTTAAGCCTTAGAAAATCGAAAAGGAAGCGATTGGCCTTCCACTTTTTTGCCTTCAATAAACAATAAACCTACCCTCGAAGGTCCCATTCCTCTTGACCCTTCCGGCAACCGGCCCGAAAACGAGCCGGGATTAAAAAAATAAGTGGTGCCCACCCGCTGGGCTTTCGGCTCAAAATTGTTACCGTAAACAATAACGTCAACCGGATCCTTCTCGAATTGCTTGAGCATCGATGCCATTAAGGCGTGTGGCTCGCCATAACCGTGGACGAGGCCTATCTTTAAACCCCTGGAGCGCCAAACAGCCCTGACGTAAAGTTCTGACCGGATTTCTTGTGATTCAGCGTTACCGCAAACCGCTTCGGTGGGAGCTATTTTTTTTAACTGATCCACCACTCTGACGTCCCCCACAGGGCCGGCGTGCAAAATGGCGTCCACGCCTCTAAAAACATCCTGAAGCTCACTAAATTGGGTGGGCGATAACAATTCCTTTGTATCCGCGATAACTCCAACAATCACTCATTGCTCCTTTTTGACATCGCTGGGGTTTAACTTTACACTAACGGAACTTTACGCCAGAAAGGCTTTTGCTTGAAAATTGCTCTTTGCCAGATCAACACAACAGTCGGGGATTTTAACGGCAATGTGGAAAAAATCCTAGTTTCGCTTCAAAAAGCCAAGGTGGACGGCTGCGCCCTGGCCTTATTTCCCGAACTGACCTTAACCGGTTATCCGCCCCGGGATCTTTTAGATCGAGCCTCTTTCTCGCAATCCTCTCAAAAAGCCCTGGAACAAGTCGCCCGAGGCGCCCAGGGCATCGCCGCAGTGGTGGGAACCATCTTGGAAAACAAAGGCTCCGGTAACCCCTTTTTTAACAGCGCAGTAGTCGTCAAAGACGGCCAGATTCTTTATACCTGTCACAAAACCCTTCTGCCCAATTACGACGTTTTTGACGAAGCTCGTTATTTCGCCCCCTCAGACCAACCTTCGACCGTATTTAAATACGAGGGCATAAAAATTGGAATAACCCTCTGCGAAGATATTTGGAACTCCAAAGGTTTTTTCACTCATAAACTTTATCAAAAAGACCCTTTAACCGAATTAGCCAACCATCGGCCTGATGTGATTCTCAACTTATCCGCTTCCCCCTTCCAGGCGGACAAAACGGCGATTCGACAAAAAGTTTTAAAAATGGCCGCAGAAAAAACAAAGGCACCTGTTCTTTATTGCAATCTGGTAGGTGGCAATGACGAGCTGATTTTTGACGGCAACAGTATGACCACGGACAAAGCTGGCCATATCATTCAAACCAGCCTGGGCTTTCAAGAAGATTACTGGGTTTATGATACCAATGCGCATTCGAAGATATCGTCGCCGGTTCTTTTGGATGACATCGAAACCGTTTATCAGGCTCTCGTTTTGGGCACCAGAGACTATGTCCGCAAATGCGGTTTTGAAAAAGTTCTCATTGGATTATCCGGCGGAATCGACTCCGCGCTCGTCGCCGTCATTGCCGTCGAAGCGTTGGGACCCGAAAACGTCATGGGTGTTACCATGCCGTCGCCCTTTTCTTCAAAAGGTTCCATAGAAGATTCGCATCAATTAGCGAAAAACCTTGGCATTGAATTCAAAAACATTCCCATTTCTTCTTTATTTGAGTCTGCCCTTAAAAACCTAAACCCCTTTTTCGAGAACAAACCTGCCGACGCAACTGAGGAAAATCTACAGGCCCGTCTTCGGGGGCTAANNGCCGTAGGTTACTGCACTCTTTACGGCGATATGTGCGGCGGATTAGCTGTCATTTCTGACATTCCCAAGACTATGGTTTATCAACTGGCCAAACACATTAACCAGAATAATGAAATCATTCCGAATGCAACAATCACCAAAGCTCCCTCCGCCGAATTACGGCCTGATCAAAAGGATCAGGATACTCTTCCAGCCTATGAAATTCTGGACGAGATTTTGCGTTTATTCATAGAAAAAAACCACACTCCCTCCGAAATCATCGAAGCGGGGTTCAATCCTGCGATCGTCAACGACATCGTTAAAAAAGTGAACCAAAATGAATACAAACGCCGTCAAATGGCACCCGGTCTGAAAATAACCAGTAAAGCTTTTGGCATAGGGCGCCGTATTCCTATCGCCCAAAGGTTTGATGAGAAATAATTTAAGTCTTAAAGAATTTCCCATCGGTTTAAAACCTGTTATATATTAGTGAACTGATTTTGCTGTTTGAGCTTTACTGCCGTTGCGTAAACGTTAAGTAATAAAGAGTTCCCTAAAATCAATTTCAGCGGAGGATCCATCGTGGCCGAAGCGCTTTGGAACTACAAAATAAAATGTCCTTTTTGCGGCACCCAATTTGAAACCACGCGTATGCGTAATTCCGCTATCCGGGTCAAAGAACAGGAAACTGATTTCAGCAATATCTTTGAAGGTGAATGTCCTTACCTTTATGCCGTAACTGTCTGCCCTACCTGTACCTTCGCGGCTAAAAATACTGACTTCGAGAAAATCCGGGTTCAAGCCGAGGCCAAAATCATGGCAGCCAGCAAACAACTTCGCGCGTCAACCAGACCCAAGCCCGATATTTTTGGTTTAGGTCCCAGCACGCCTGAAATAGCGGTCAAACGCTATGAATTGGTTATCGCTTTTTACAAAATGAGATACGTGGTGGAGCTTGGCGTTTTGGCGAATATGTATCTTCAGCTAGTCTGGCTCTATCGTTTGATGAAAAATAAGGAAAAAGAACAGCTTGCTTTAGCCCAGGCCGCAGCCGCATACGAAAACTATTTGGCGAAAGCCTACAACTTGCCGGAAAGTCTGGGCGAGCCGGGCATTATTTATCTAATTGGCGATATGTACCGACGAATGGAAAAATACAAAGAAGCCTGCCGGTTTTTTGAACAGGCTTTGGCCAGTAAAGAAATTAAAGATTATCCTAAAATCGCTGACATGATCCGCGACATGATGATGATGACTAAAGAAAAGGTGCAAAAAACGGCTGAAGCTTAATTGTTCCAGCTCAACCAGCTGTTTTGTTGTTCTTTCCAATAAACCCAAAACTATCGAATTGATTAATATTGCCAGAATGGTTAACAATGACTGGCGTTTTATTCCCTTTAAGGTCTTTATGTCCAAACCCATAGTTGAAATTACAAAAGAAATCACGTTTGAAGCCGCCCATTATCTGCATAATCCCCAATGGGATCGGGCTAAGAATTTAGAAGTCTTCAAAAAATGTTCTGGTTTCCGCAAAGATGATCCCAAAGCGATTCATTACCCTCACGGCCACTCTTACCGTTTACGGGTTACCATCAAGGGTTCGGTTCATTCCGAAACAGGTTTTGTCATGGACTTTAAAGTCCTCAAAGGTATTTTGGAAAAAGAAATTTTTGACCGCTTGGATCATCGCTTTATTAATAAAGAAACCGAGCCTTTTAAAAACAACCTGAAGTTTCAAACGACTGTAGAGAATCTTCTTCTCGTAATTTGGAAGTGGCTGGATCCCGCCATCAAGCGGGAAAAAGCGGCCTTATACGAAATCACCCTATGGGAAACACCCACCAGTTTCGCCACTTACCGGGGAAATAAAGCCTAAAAACAAAAAGCCCGTTCCTTACGGAACGGGCTTTTATTCACTTGGTGGACATTACTGGATTTGAACCAGTGACCTTCGCGATGTGAACGCGACGCTCTAACCAACTGAGCTAAATGTCCAAGATCATCAAATATCAGGCTTCAGCCTGACTTTATACGGACTTGGCATTTGACCCTCATAAAGCGTTTTTTGCTTTACGACTGGGTAAATGTCCAATATCAAAAAACGAGGCCGAAACCAAAACGAGAAGGGCCGTAGTTTAGGCTGAAAAAACCACCTTTTCAAGAAACATTCAAAGGGCCTAATCTTGGCAGCAGCCGCCAGAAAGCGTAAAAGGTTTATCCCAACAAACCTCTTTTTCGGGGGATTCTTCTGGTACAAAAAGGCTTGAACCGTTGTCTTTTTCGATTTTTTCCACAGTTTCTTTTGATTCCATCATTTTCTCCAGAACCTCTTTTATAACCCGAGTTCTTTTAAAAGAAAAGCTATCACTTATAAACCAAACCCAATCGTCAACTAACCCATTTCAATTGCGCCATAGAACGAGCCTTTCTATATTGGTTCTACTTTTTAGAAAGACTGATCCGTGAACCAACCCATTCCCAATCATTTAAAAACCGCTTATAAAGACTGCCAACAAATTGCGGCGGCTCATTACGAGAACTTCCCCGTGGCTTCTCTGCTTTTACCTTCAGAAAGCCGGAATCACATAGCGGCGCTTTATGCTTTTGCCCGTACAGCAGACGATTTCGCCGACGAGGATAAATATGAGGGCAGACGTCTTCAAGAAATTAATCGTTGGGAAAAAGGCCTTCTTGCGGCAAGTAAAAACCAAAAAGCTCCATTAATGCTTCTAGCTTTCGCTAACACTTTAAAAATATTTAGAATTCCACTTTTACTTCCGCTAAATCTTTTAAAAGCTTATCGAATGGACCTGACTCAAAAACGTTATAAAACATGGCAAGACGTTTTTTATTACTGTAAACACAGCGCCAACCCTGTAGGTCGGATGGTTCTTTATATTGCAGGCATCCGGGAAGAAAAACTACATCGTTATTCGGATTCTATTTGTACAGGACTTCAGCTCATTAATTTTTGGCAAGATACCGCTATCGACCTTGGCCGAGACCGGATTTATTATCCTCAAACGGAATTAAAAAAAGCGGGTGTTCAAGAAAAGGACTTGCTGAAGCTTAAAAGCTCTCCCGCTATCCGGACTTTAATCAAAAACGCCGTAGACTATACGGACTCTTCTTTTCAAAAGGGGTATCCTCTTTTAACCCAAGTTTCTGGCCGGCTTCGATGGGAGCTGCGCGCCACATATCTGGGCGGCCAAGGTATCCTGAATAAAATTCGGAAGATGGACTACAATGTTTTACAAAACCGGCCTACTTGGACCGCATTGGATAAAGTATCACTGGCTTTCAAAGCTTTGTTGGGTTGAAACATCGCGAATATTCCCGAGGCCCCTTGAATCCTCAAAACACTCCTCTTCAACAAAAAACCAGTTTTTACTATCCTCTTTTGCTTTTACCAAAATATCAAAGAGAAGCGATGGAGTCGCTTTATCGTTTTTGCTGGACCGCCGATGATATCGCTGACAATTCAGACTCTTCGACGCTCAAACGAAAAAAATTAGCTCTTTTTAAAAAAAATTTGACTCTCGCCCTCGCCGGAAAATCCCGAGATCCTTTCTTCCAAATCTTTCAGAAAAATATCCAACAATTTAAACTTTCAGCCGAACCTCTTTGGCGCATCGTGGAAGGGGTGGAAAACGACTTAAAACCGATTCGATTTAAAAAATTTTCATCTCTTCATCGCTATGCTTTACAAGTGGCCGGTGGACCGGGATTAGCCTCGATGGAAATTTTTGGCTTTAAAGATAAACCTCACCGGGTTTATGCCGAAAATCTGGGCGTTTTTCTTCAACTCATAAACATCACTCGTGATTACCGAGAGGACATGGCTTTAGGCCGCCAATACTTTCCGGACGAGGACTTTAAACAATTTCATTTAAATCCCTTGCAAATTGACGAAAAAAGTTCTCAATGGAAAACCTTCATTCACTTTCAATTGGACAGAGCCTGGGTTTATCTGCAAAAGGCGCGAAAATCTTTGACCCGCCAAGAGCAAAGTCGTTTACATACCGCTGAAGCTATCGCTTCCGTTTACATAAAACTGCATCAAAAGTTAAAAGCGAATCCCCATCAAATTTTAGAAGGCCGCATATCACTTTCTCTTTTCGATAAACTCTTATCAGTAACCGGCGCTTCAGCTAGATGTTTTCTTTGGAAATGGGCAAAAGACTAATGGCAAAAGTCATCGTAGTCGGAGGAGGTTTTGCCGGTATAGCGGCCGCTACCGCCTTGGCGGAAAAAGGAATCAACGTTGAGTTATTGGAATCTCGTGGATTTTTAGGCGGCAGGGTTTATTCCACCGAAAACCCCTCTTTTCCCGCGCCGTTGGACAATGGCCCCCATCTTTTTATGGGCTGTTATCACGAAACCTGGAAACTTTTTAAACGATTGAACTGTTCTGGTTCCTTTAAAACCATTGATCCTCTCCGGCTTTCCTGGCTTTTACCCGGTGGTCAGAAAGCTTCCCTTCAATGCGCTCCCCTTCCCGCGCCCTTTCATTTGATATGGGGTCTGTTCACGACAAACGCTTTTCCATGGAAAGAGAAAATCTCGTTAATTAAAGCTTTAATGTATTTTTCCAAAAAACCTTTCAAAATTAAACCTGAAATAAAAACAATATCTCAATTTATGAATTTCACCGGTCAAGGCCCTCGATCTCGGGAACTTTTTTGGATTCCTCTTTGTAATGCCGTTATGAACGTCTCGGTCAATCTGGCTCCTATCCGGGGTTTTGGCGAGGTACTTCACCGTGTTTTTTTTGGAAGCCGTCACGACAGTTCTTTAGTGCTGACCGATAAACCTCTTAGCGAAATTGGTTTTAAGGAAGTTCCTGTTTATCTGAAAGACCATCAGGGATCCGTTCATTTTCATGAAGGCGTTCAATCTTTTAAAGTTTCAACGAATACTTTTGAGGTAATAACCCGATCCGGTCAAACCTATTGCGGCGATGCTCTCATCTGGGCTGTTCCCCCGACTTCTTTAACCGCGCTTTGGCCCAAGAACGACTGGCAAGCGATCCAAACCCTCCCACAATTGGGAAAATCACCCATCCTCTCTGTCCATTTGATCGTCTCCAAAACTCTTATCAACGACCACTTGGTCGGGCTTGTGGGGAGCCACTTCGAATGGGTCTTCAACCGCAACGCCCATTGGGATTACCCGGGAGAGGGACAATATCTCAGTTTGGTCGCCAGCGCCGCAGATTCCCTCAGCCGCCAGACCGAGAAAGAGCTGGTAAACCTTGTGATGCAAGAGCTCAAAGACCGCCTCCCTGCCTCTTTTACTTGGGAAGTGCTTCACGCCAAGGTCACTCGTGAAATGGCCGCTACTTTTATTTGGACTTCCGAAGCCGACAAGCTCCGCTTGCCATGCGAAACTCCCTATCCCCAGGTTTTCCTAGCGGGCGATTGGACCGACACCGGTCTACCCGCGACCATTGAGGGAGCCTGTCTCTCGGGCCACCGAGCCGCCCAAAAAGTCATTTCTTATCTCAAGATGATATAAAATGACATTGATTCAAAATTCTTTGAATTTCTTTGTTTATCATTAAACTACGATTTTAGTTTTTTATCGCTGATTTCGGCCCTCTTCAAAACAATATTAAGGAAATCCGGTGCCCTTGATTAAATTTTCAGGAAAAAAGTGGGAACCATTATTAAAAATTTTGAGGTCTTATTATCCCTGGTCTTATTTTTTTCCTTTTTTAATCGCCAATTTGTTTCTTTCATATGTTGATCTTTCACCTTACTTTAAAGTTGGCGTTTTTACCCTAGGTGTTCTCGCTCCATTAATTATTGGCTTAGCATTGATTCAAAAGGAACCTTTGACACCATGGTTTAATGACGAACCTGTTATCAGACCATCTTTAAGCATTCTTTTAATTCTTTTTTCAATAGCGATTTTCATACGATTTTATCACTTAACGTCTTTTTCCATTTGGCCTTTGACTGACGAAGGCCTAGAGAGTTATTTTTCAATCGAAACCGGTGAAAAATGGGTTTGGAATTCTTCTCACGATTTCTTAAGATTTCCGCTGCTCTATGATTGGTTGCAGGGATTCTTGTTCAAATACATGGGGCCTTCCCTGTTGACTCTCTGGCTTTTTCCAGCACTCATTTCAGTGGTGACTTTTATCGCGGCTTACTTTTGTTTTGCTCTGTTTGTCTCTTCCAGTTTGGCTTGGATCGCCACTTTTCTTGTAGCCTTTAGTTTTTGGCCGATGTATTTAAGTCGTTTTTCAACCCACTCTGTCCCTATTCCCCTTTGGATATTTATCACCCTGTTGCCATTAGGCTATTTTCTTAAGGAAACTTCTCTTAGCCGAAAAAGACAGCAAGCAGCGCTTTTAGGACTATTGATTGGGATTGGATTTTATATCTATATCTCGTGGTTTTCAGTGGCCTTTGTTTTAAGTCTTTTCTTTATGTCCCAATATTTTAAAAAAAGAAATAGGGATTTGATCGGAAGCAGCCTTTTTATTTTCTTTCTGCTCTTGCCATTCGTTCCTATAGTGGCGAGCCTCCTTCACAAACGGGATGGAAGCTATATAAATTCCCTTTGGTTTTTTAAAGAGGACATGTCTTGGCCCGATCAATTTTCAATTTGGACTCAATATTTGACCAGTTTGTTTTGGGGAGTCCATACAGATCTCTTCGCTTACAAACCTTATTGGGGGGGTCTTTTGAATCCCATCCTTGGCGCTTGTTTCGGGCTTGGATTTTTGGAAATCTCTTCGAACGATAAAACTCGATGGTTAATAGGGGCTCTTTTAGTTTTATTACTACCTGGTTTATTGACTCACGAGTTGGAAATAAACCGACTGGTTCAAATTTTACCTATTCTGATATTTTTTGCGGCAATAGGCATTCAATCCATTCTTGCCCACATCGTGACTCCCCAAAGGAAAATATTTTGTTTATACCTTCTTCTGATTCCATCCTTTTTCTTAGACAGCTTTCATTTATTCGGGATTTATCAAAAGGAAATCCATAAAAACCCAGAATCCTTGGGGACCGAAATGCGTTCCATAGAACGCTGGAAAGCTTTTCAGGTTCTTCGTAAAATCTCCGATCAAAATGGACCGGGGTGGATACTTTTAAACTTTGAGATCAATTCCTGGGACCAAACCCTATTATTGGCGACCTATAATTTTAATGCGGCTCGAAATCCCCATTTGACCCCCGAAAAATCTTCTTGGGCAGGGATTCTTACCCATTTGGATTACTCTCCTTTTCTATCACGCCGGTTTCCCGAGAGTCGCTGGTGCGTTTTGTGTCCCGATCCCCTGTCATCTCATTCAGACCTGGTTTTGGGCATTATTCCGATCAACGATGAAAATCGAACCACCTTGACCCAATGGCTGAAAGCGGATCAAGCATTAAATCCAATGGTATCCGAATATATACACTTGCCGATGGACAGCAGTTACCGTGGTAATATCCTTTTATCGCTATATGGACTCCGGCCTCTCTTCCAAGGCGACCCTTTTCTTGAGTCTTGCCTAGACGAAAAAATCTTCATGAATGAAATGGCGATTCATCATCCCGATAGGGCTTTTGATGCTCTTCACCGGGCTCTTACCTTAGGATACCCCACAGTGGAGATTTTCAATGATTTGGGTGTTTTTTGGTTTTCCCTAGGCAACCGATCAAAATCCATCGCTTCCTTCCGCATGGCGTTAAAGATTCCTGGCAATCACGCCCCTCCCTTGGAAAACATGAAACGAATGGGGATTGAACCTTAGAGTAATAATTGTGTTTTTGCTTTTTAAAGGAAATTAGGCCTAATTCACCGCACATGGTTTAAAATTGTCAAATTATGTTTTCTTACACTAAAAATTTATTTTTTAATCCCCTTCGGGCTTATTTTTTTTTATTCCTTATCTCGAATTTTTCATTAACTTATCTTGATCTTTCTATTCAATCCAAAATCGTCGTCATACTTTTGGGGCTCTTTTTCCCCTTTCTCATCGGCTTGGTATCAACGGGTCATTCCTCCTCTGTTCAACCCGGGAATTCCGGCGAATGGCTTCCAGCTTTTTCATTCAGGATAATATCTCTTTTATTGTCCCTGGCGATTATCCTGCGATTTTACCAGCTTACTTCTTTCTCCACCTGGCCAATACAGGATGAGTCGATTTGGGGATTTTTCGGCATGCATCTCAGCCAAAAATGGAATTGGAATTTTTTCTACTACTATACCCAATTACCCCCACTTTCCTTTTGGGGGCTGGGATTATTTTTCAAATGCTTTGGTGTTTCTTTAGCCACTTTCTGGGCCTATCCGGCTTTGTGGTCTACATTAACTCTTCCATTTACTTATCTGTGTGCCAGATCCTTTTTTTCCAAAAGCACCTCGATTGTCTTCTCGTGTTTATGGGCATTTAGTTTTTGGCCGATTTATTTGGATCGTTTATGCGTAGGTCACGGGATGCTGATCCTGTGGCAGTTAATAACATTCGCCATTTTAAGCCGTTTTTTAACCCGGCTAAAAACGGGTCCATCCATTGGACTAGGAGTCTTATTGGGTCTATTCACTTCAATTGGATTTTATATTTTGTTCCATGCCGCCATCATGGTGGTTTTCATATCGATTATCGTGATTTGTTCTTTTTATTATCACCCCTCATTGACCAGAAAACCTCTTTTCGCTTTTCTTGCTTCTCTCACCCTAGGCTCGGCGCCGATTATTGTGGTTTGGTTGCGATTCAATCACCAGAACGATTATGTCCACCATCTTTGGGCTTTTAATGGCAGCTTTAATCTTTTGTCTCAACTAATCGTGATATTCCAATATATTTCCGGGCTTTTCTGGGGTGAAAATACTTACTTCTATTCTCTCCGAGCTTTTGGCGGCGGCTTCTTTAATCCTTGGCTTGATTCCTTGTTTTTAATCGGACTCATTCAATCTCTTAAAAACTGGAAAAAAGAGATAAATCTTTGTTTGATCGGCGGCATGGTATTTTCTTTGCTGCCGGCTTTTTTGACAGGACAGGTGGAGATGCTCCGCATGGTACTTGTCCTTCCATTTATTCTCATCTTTTGCGCCCTGGGGCTTCAGAGTCTTCTGAAAGATGTTTCTCTCGAAAAGAGCATGGCTTCTTTCTTGATTCTTTTAATCATCGTGGCGTTTTCTGATTTTTACCGGTTGGAAATAACCTATCGTGATTTTTGGAAGGCTGATGCGGGCGTGTCTTTGCGTTACACAAAATCCTTAGAGCGTTGGAAAGCATATGAAATTCTGCATGAAAAATCGGATAACTCGGGTCCTGGGATTATTTTCACTGAGTTCAAACCGGGCATTATTTTCGCTGAGTTCGATCCTACGCTTTACGATCAGACTTTGACCATTGCGACCTATCCATTCAATGCTGCTCGAAATCCCCAGTTGGATTACTCCAAGGCAACTTGGGCAGGATTAATCACCAATGTCAATTACGTTCCTTTTCTATGTCACCAAATCCCATCCGCTAAATGGTTCCCACTCTCCATAGGATTGGATGCTTCATTAGAAAATATGGCCTTGGGAATTATTCCCATTGGGCCCGAAACTTCAAAAAGAATATACGGCTGGTTGCAAATGGAAAAAAATCTTTGGCCTGTAACTTATGCTTTTTTTCAAATGCCTTACGGTCATTTAGACCCAAATATTTCAAAAATGCTGGTTCAATGCAGGGAATCAATCAATAACGATCCTTTCCTAGAATCTGTGTTGGATGAAAAACAGTTTATTTATGACGTTTCCAATCATGATCAAACGCAGGCCTTGAAAGACATGCAACAGGCGCTCACTTTAGGTTATCCCGCCGCTCATCTTTACAATGATCTGGGCGTACTTTGGTTCACCTTGGGCGACTTCACCAACGCACGGGAATGCTTCAAAGCCGCTCTTCGCGCCCCTTTAAATCATACGCGGGCTGCCATAAACCTGAGTCACACACCCCATTCTTAACAACGCAAAAGGAACCAAGGAAACATCGGATTTTTTAAATGTTAATTTGTCGGCTCAATGCAAGGATTTGGTCGAAGAAATCGTTAAAACCTACCTGCCCTTCCTTGGGCCATGAAAAACGAGGCGGTAGTCAAGTTAAAAATCGAGCATCGCTTTTAAAATTTTGAGAAACTTATTTTTCTCCCAATAAACCGTTCCAACAGGCGGTTGAACTGCCATCACCTTATCATTATTAGGAAAGACTTTCTTTATGTCATAGAGCAGCAGAAAATTAGACCCATTTTATAACCCAATAGTTTAAGATTATTAGGTATGCTTTCTTCCGATAAAACTTCACTTTTAAATCATCCTTGGGTTTTCTTTTTTTTATTTCTTGTCTCAAATTTTTCACTAACTTATTTCGAATTGCCTGTTCAATCCAAGATCATCGTTATTTTTTCGGTATCTTCATTCCCTTTCTCGCTGCCGTAGCATCGACGCATTCACATTCCTTTGTTCCGCCAGTAAATTCCGCCGAATGGCTCCCATCTTTCAATTTTTTAGTCGTAACTTTGTTATTTGTCCTAGCCATTGTCATACGCTTTTGCCAGTTGACTTCCATGTCCACTTGGCCAATATCAGATGAAGCCATTTGGGGATTTTTTGGCATGTATCTCAGCCAAAAATGGAATTGGGATTATTTCTATGCTTTTACCCAATTACCACCTTTTTCCTTCTGGAGCCTTGGATTATTTTTTAAATGCTTCGGTGTTTCTTTAATGTCACTCTGGGCCTTTCCAGCCATCTTGTCGGCATTAACACTGCCTTTGGCTTATTGGTCCGCGAAGTCCTTTTTTTCCAAAAGCATTTCGATCGTTTTTTCATGTTTTTGGGCCTTCAGTTTCTGGCCGATTTATTTGGATCGCTTATGCGTAGGACACGGATTACTTATTCTATGGCAATTACTAACTTTTGTTATTTTAGGTCGTTTTTTAAATCGCCTAATAGTGCGTCCCTCAATAGGCCTGGCGTTGCTTTTAGGCATTTGCACCTCTATAGGATTTTACATTTTGTTCCATGCGGCCATCATGGTGGTTTACGTGATAATCATCGTTACTTACGCCATTCTTCACTGCCGTTCCTCAAACCGAAAACAGTTATACGCTTTTCTTTTTTCGTTTTTTTTAGGTTCTGCGCCTATTATCTCAGCTTGGCTGCGATTAAATCATCAAAGTGATTATCTTCATTATTTATGGGCCTTTAAAAACAATGTAAGCCCTCTTTCGCAACTCAAGGTGATATCACTGTATATTTCGGGACTTTTTTGGGGTGCAGATACATACAATTATTCTTATCGGGCTTTTGGGGGCGGTTTTTTTAATCCTTGGCTTGGTTCCTTGTTTTTAATTGGACTAATTCAATCTCTCATAAACTGGAAAAAAGAAATTAATCTTTGTCTGATCTGCGGTTTAGTGCTTTTTCTAATGCCAGCATTTCTAACTGGAGAAGTTGAAATGTTTCGCATGGTTCTCGCTCTGCCTTTCATCCTTATTTTCTGCGCCCTGGGACTTCAAAATCTTCTAGAATCGGCTTCTCCTCAAATGAGTCTGATTTCTTTTTTAATAATTTTAATCATCGTAGCATTTTCTGATTTTTATCGTCTGGAGATAACCTACCGGGATTTTTGGAAAGCTAATCCAAGCGTTTCTTTACGTTACACAAAATCTTTACAACGATGGAAAGCCTATGAAATTCTAAATCAACAAGCAAAAAAATTTGGTCCTGGCATTATTTTAACCGAATTCGACCCTACGCCTTATGATCAAACTTTGACCATCGCAACTTATCCATTCAATACGGCTCGAAATCCTCGGTTGGAATGCTCCAAATCAACATGGGCGGGAGTAATCACCAATGTTAATTACGTCCCTTATCTTTATCACCAAATACCATCGTCCCAATGGTTCCCTCTATCGATTGGACTAGATACTTCTATGGACAATTTGGTTCTGGGAATCATCCCTGTCAAATCCAGTACTTCCAAAAAAATATACAATTGGCTCCAAATGGAAAAAAATCTCTGGCCAATAACTTATGCTTTGTTTCAAATGCCCTATGGTCAATTAAACCCCAATATTTCTAAAATGTTGATTCAATGCCGATCGTCGATCAATGGCGATCCTTTTCTTGAATCTTTGCTGGATGAAAAGCTGTTTATTTACGACATGTCCAATCACGACGCATTACAGGCTTTGAAAGACATGCAACGAGCTCTAACCTTAGGTTTTCCTGCGGCTCATCTTTACAATAATCTGGGTGTGCTTTGGTTCACATTGGGCAATTACGCCAATGCACGTGAATCTTTTAAAGCCGCTCTTCATGCCCCCTTAAATCATACCCAAGCCGCTTTAAACTTAAGTCGCACACCTGCTCTTTAACACTAGGATAGTAAATGAACTCATCAGATTTTTTAAATGTCGATTTAGCCGTTCAATGCAATGATCTGGCGGGCGAGATAGTCAAAACCTATCAACATCTACCCTGGGCGATGAAAAATGAGGCAGTGTCCCGGCTCAGCCGCCAAATTCATCAGCTCGCCGAGGAAGCCAAAAAAGCGCAGGACTCTCGAAGTGTCATGACGACTCAAACCCGGATAAAAGAAGCCCTTTCCTTAATCAATGAATGCGTACCACTGCTCGATTTGTGCCTGAGAAAAGTTTTAGTCTCGCCCGAACTTCATACCCGGTGGATTAAAAAATTGAATGGTTTAGAAATAGATTTTTCAGACTGGCTGAAAGGAATTTCAGCAGGGCATTAATTGTCTTTATTTAGCTTCAGGGCCATGCATTAAAACACGGGCAGGTGCCTCAATTTGAAGTGTCGCGTGCTGAATCCCGCAATCGGTTTTTAAAACACGGGTCGCCTTTTCAACAATTTGCTGGGCCTGGCTTAAAACCTGGTCATTGACCACCAAGTGGGCCGTCAGATGAACTCTCCCCGCCCCGACTTCCCATAAGTGAATGTGATGAACTTCTTGAATATCATTAATTTGATTTTTCAGGGTAGAAACGATGGTTTCGGAGGTTAATCCTTTGGGAGCCGATTCTAAAAGGATTCGCAAAGCTTTGCGGAAAAGTTTTAATGCCCCCGACGCGATAAAAAGTGCGATGGCTAAACTTAAAACCGGATCCACCCAGCTCCATCCGGTCTGTGCGATCACTACAACCCCCATTAAAACCCCAAGTGACGACCCCAAATCACCCATCACATGGATCCATGCGCCTTGAATGTTAATGTCATCCTCATGGCCGCCATGCAAAAACCAGGCGGAAAGAGCGTTCGCCAAAAAACCTATGGCCGCGATCAGACCCATGGTTTTCCAATCCGGGAGAGAGGGATGGGCAAATCGCTGGAAAGCTTCCCAGGCTACCCCCATGACCATGAGAAAAAACGTCATAGCGTTACCCAGAGCGGCCAGAACTTCCAACCTCGCGAAACCATAGGTATGGGTGGCGCTGGCCGGTTTTTCCCCCATGATCATGGCGGTTAAGGAAATGAGAAGCGCCGCCAAGTCGGTCAGCATATGGCCCGCGTCGGACAAAAGGGCCAGACTTCCGGAAACAATGCCGCCGACCGCTTCCAAAATAAGAATGAGCGCTGTAATCCCAATCGCCCAAGCCATTTTGCTTTTTCGATTCATCCCGTGAGAATGGAATAATCCGGCGCCATGATCGTGAGCGCCCCCATGTGCGTGGTTATGGGAATGATTGTGTTCGTGCGAGTGATCGTGTTCATGATGGTCTGACATGGCCTTATTGTACCTATATCACTTGATCTTTGCGCAAGAAGTAAAGTCGGGCTTCTTTTACTTTCAAACCCGTAAAAGTTTCGAGAAGTTCGCTGTAATAACCAATCTGCTTTCGATAGGATTCCAGACCCCGTTGAGGATCATGGTCCGTTTTATAATCCACCACTACCCAGGCACCATCCTCCAAGAAAGCCAAATCGATCACCGCATTCAAAAAAGTACCTTCAGGGTTCTTTCCTGTCAGGGATAATTCCCTGAAAACTTGCGTCGATTTTTTTGCTCTCATCAAAAGACTACTCGCCAAAGCTTTAGCGGCTAGCTCAGCCGCTTCTAGGGTTTTACCGACTGAAAGCCCCAAACCGGGCCCCCAAAGCTTGGCCGCCTTAGCCAAAGTTTCGTTATCCCAATTCCAACCCTTTTCCAGCAATTGATGGGTCAAAACCCCTAAGGCCTTGCCTTGCTGGTCGCCCGAAGCTGGCGGGTTTTCTCCCTCCAAAAAGTACCCTTCCCGTTCAGATTTGTCGTCGTCGGTGTGGGCTAAAGAGGTCACCGATTGAAGCCGAGTTTTTCCCCTTCGTCTTTCGATCAAAGACTTTTTCATTTTTTCCAATTCTTTTAAATAAACCTTTTGGTCCTCCACAACTTGGCTGTTCCTTTCTTTTTCAACCAGGTCTACCGCCAGCGCCGAAACTGCCGAGCGGTCTTGAATGGCTGTGACGTTTTGGATTTTTAATGCCTTCAGATCAAACGATCCCCTAATAGGTTTGAGGAACCCACCACCCTTTTCTTGGGTAAAAAGTGGAATAACCAAACTTTCCTTCGCCCTGGTACATCCCACATAAAGCAGCCGAAGGATTTCAGCCTTTTCCTGCGCCTCTTCCTCTTCCTGGGCTTTCTCAAATCCCGCCGTACAAAGCTTTAGTTCCTTATCACCCGCTTTAAACTGAGCATTGCCTTGATGGCGGTTCACGATAAAGTCAGACTTTCGGGGTTTTTCAGGCGCCGCACCCGAAAGGATGACCACTGGAAATTCCAAGCCTTTCGCTTTATGCAATGTCATAAGAGTCACCTGATTGCCCGTTTCCTCCGGGCCGGGCGCTTCGCCCTCCATGGCGGCTTCTTCCCTTTGGCGGACCAGCCATTTCACAAAAGCCCGGTAGGTGAAATTTTGCGATTCCTCCAGGTCGCGGCACTGATTGACGACCTTCATCAGATTGGCCACCCGCTGTTCACCGTGCGGCTGACAGGACACTACCGCTAGCAAGTTGGTCTTTTCGTACAAATAAAGCAGGGTCTCGGCCGGACTCAGTTGACGGGTTTCCAGATACCATTGGCGTAAATAACGGAAAGCTTCGCCCATTTTCCCTTTGGCCCCACGTAAAAATTCAAAAACCCCTCCGGCTTCCCGGTAAAGAAACAGTTCCTCATCGGTAAAGCCGAACAAAGAGCTTCGTAATAAACCCGCTAGGCTTGCCTCATCAGCAGGAGATTCCAGACAGGTTAAGAGCGTTTCCAGCGCCACAATTTCGGGGCGGTTGTAGAACTTCTTTCCTCCTACGATCTGAAACTGGATATGGCGGCGTCTTAAAGCGCTCTCATAAACGGATTCGGTGTTTGATAGTTCGCGGAACAGGATGGCGATATCTCCCGCCTGCAGGGGCCGTAGAATCGGTCTGTCCTTGGGAGACTTGGGATCAGTGATCAGCGGTTTTTCACGCAGAAGTTGCTCGATAAAATCGCCCACCGTTTCGGCTTCCAACTCGCGAAAAGCCGCGGTGCTTTGGTCTTCTTCGGGTATCTCGGGCATTTCTAGACCGATGAGCGGGGATAACCGCCCCTGTTGCATATCTAACAGGCGATGAGCGCTTTGGGGATTATAAGGAAAAGGTCCGTCTTGGAATAGTTGATCGAATCCCCGGTTAACCCAATCCACAATGGGCGACAAAGTGCGGAAGTTTTCAGTAAGTTTTTCCACTTGGCCCCCGCAGGCCGCCAGACGGACCTTGGCTTCGCCATAAATTTCAACGTCAGCCCGGCGAAAACGGTAAATGCTTTGCTGGGGATCGCCCACTAAAAATAACTTCCCGGGTTCCAGTTCAACCTTTTGCCATGACTTGGCTGGCTCACCTGCCGCGAGCCCACCAGGCGAGCGGCGAGCTTTGGTTGTGCCAAGGGCTTTACCAACCCTTGGCATACTTTTTTCAGATAAAAAGAAAACTATTTCTACCTGCAAAGGATCGGTATCCTGGAATTCATCGACAAACAAATGATCGTAGCGTTTTTTGAGTTCTTCCCGTACTTCCAGCCGGTCTTTCACCAGGTCCCGGGTCTTGGACAAGAGGTCGTCGAAATCGAGAAAGCCCTGTCGGGTCTTCATTTGGGCGTATTCGGCCAAGTAATCCCAAAGCCATAAAGCCGCTTTTTGAACCGCCGCATCTTTTGCTTGGGCCCCAAAAGTTTCCTGAGTTTCCCGCAAGGTTTCGATATGGGCTTTCACGTCTGCTAGGGCTTCTTTGCCCCAGTTGCCCTGACTGCCCACATTGCCGACTTTGGGCACATTGAGCCCTGCCAGTACGTAGAGAAGATTATCACCCGCAAGAACCTCAACTTCCCGCCAAATTGGGCCAAATTTCCCCAGTTTTTTCACCAGGCTGTCGTCAGGCGCGACGACTTTGGCTTTTTCTTGAATGAAAGCCCATGTCCGTTTCAAATCCAACAAAGTACTTTCGGGGTCGGGTAAATCAGATACCACCGGAGGCTCAAGAACAGACCGATTGCTCAAGAGATGGTTTTTCAGTTTTTCCAGATGCTCAAAGGTGCCGCCCAGACGGAAGAATGGCATGAGGCTTTCCACCGGGCGGGCCAGTGATTTTTTCAACCAGTTTTCCCAAGCTTCAGCTTCCAGGGCGTCGCTTTGTACCTGGTCGAGCACCGCAAATTGGGGATCAACCCCTACTTCCACCGGGTATTCCCGTAAAAGTGACGAGCAAAAAGAATGGATGGTCGAAACCGAGGCCTGTTCCAAATCTTTGAGCGCCCGGCGAAGTCGTTTTTCCCGTTCCTTTTGCGCTGCAGGTGAAAGTTTCAGCAAACTTTCAGAATCAAATTCTTTTTCCAGCCGAAGCCTTAGCCGTTCCACTAATTCCCCGGCGGCCTTATCTGTAAAGGTAATGGCGGCGATACGGGCAAGCGATACTCCTTTTTCCAAAAGGAGTGCCACTAGACGGTCGATCAGCAAGGTGGTCTTACCCGTGCCGGCCCCAGCGTCTACCGCGAAGGAAATGTCGAGATCGGAAATAATCTTTTGACGGGCTGATTGGTCGGAGATCATGGCAGGTCCTCCAACTGGTAATAGTTTTTTACTTTTTGATCTTCTTTTTTTCGTTTACCCCGGTCTTCCATGCCGGTGCCGCAAAGTTTGCGGTAATCGCAATGGTCGCAGGCGGTGCCCACCGAAGGAAAATGCCCCTGGACTACACCCTCCGCCACCGTTGTGAGCACTTGATCCAGAATGGGTTTCACTTCACCGGCGTCAGACGGATCAAAAGCCACTTTTTTATAGTCGCCCCGGCGGGTCATAAAATCGTACAAGGCCTGCTTGGAGATTTTTTCGGGATAAAGGTGGCGCAAAGCCCAAAGGTAAAAGGGCAATTGCAGTTTGGTACCGCTCTTCACGCTGTTCTTCTTGGTCCCAGCATCACTGCCGGTCTTATAGTCCACCACCCGAAGGGCTTGTCCATCGAGGGAAAGGTCTACCCGGTCCATGCGGCCTTGGAGCTTTAATTTTTGGCCATCCGCCAGTTCAAAAACGACTTCCTTTCCCTTTTCACCGAAAGCCACTTCGAAAGCAAAGGGGGTCCAATCCGGATCGGCCAGCACATCTTTCAGCACTGCCTGCAGATCTGAATCCATTTGTTCTTTTTCCCAATGCCATAACCCCGGCGCGCCGGGTATACCGGTCTTTTCGAACTGGCGGAAAGCTTTTTGAGTTTCTTCTTCCAGTACTTGAAGGCCTTGGGCAACATCCCGCTCAGCCACCCATTGCTCCTCCACTCCCCGGCGGAGGGTTTTCTCCAAAATATCGTGTATCAAGTTTCCCCGGTCAGAAGCTTGAATCTGGAGGATTTTCTCGGGATCGGGATAGACCATCAGGTGCAGAACGTAGCGGTAAAAATACCGAAGGGGGCAGGCCGCGAAAGTTTCCAACCGGGAGGCCGAAATAGAACTACCGGTCAATTCATGGTGCTGGGTCAAGGCTCTCAGAGCCGAAGCCCCGGTCAGAATGCCGTCATAAGCGGTAAAAAAGGGGCTGGCCTGTCGGTTCTTCAAAAGCTCTTTGCCTTCGAAATAGAAAGGCATATCCCGGGTAACTGCGAGGGCGGGCACTGGATTGCCCTGGCGGGCCAAGTTGACGGAGGTGAGCAGGGTTTCCACCGGATTGCCGCAAGAGGCCATGTCGGGTTTAACCCAGTCGTTAACCGTTACGACCTGCACTAGGTTAACCGCGTCACCCAAACGGCTGACCCGGCGGCCCAAAATGGCTTCAGCGGATTCAAACAGATAGATAGACGGTGTGCGAGGTGACCCCGTGGAAGGATTCAGGTGCGGCGCGGTCAGAATGAGAGACTTTTGAGCGCCCCGGACAGCCAGAAGAAACAACAACCGCTCCTCCAAAGCACCCGCTTGTTTGGGGGCGATCTCTTCATCACCACGGCCCGTAATCAAGAGGCGTTCTTCGTCGAGTAGAAGCGGGTCTTGGCGCACCAGGCGCGGCACGAACTTTTCGACCAGGCCCGGCAATACAGCTACCTCGAAAGACACTCCCCGGGCCTGCATCAAATCAACCACCTGCGCCCCGCCCTTTTCCAGTTGTCGAGAGGGGCTTTGCTTTTGTTCGAGCATTGCCGCTAATAATTCTTTGAGGTCTTCCGAGGCAACGGTCAACTTAAAGGAAGCGCTCAAAAGTGACAGCGATTCGAGCACCGCGGTTGTTTCCCGCCGGGTATCAGAAATATTAAGAAATTTTTCAAGAAACCCTTTGAGTAAAACCAGCTGTCCGCCCCAGCTTTTTTCTTTTTGAAACCGGGCCCGGGCATTAAAAAGGGCGCCCAAAGCTTTTTCGAAAAAACGAGAGGCCTGCAGAATCTCTCCCGCGGGAGAATTTTCATCCTCTTCGGCGTTTTGCCTTTGTTTTTGCTCACGCCAGGCCAAAAGCCTGGAAATCCACTCTTTCTCTCCCTCCACAACCCGGGCTTCGCGGCTGATCACATCCCAAGACGAGGGATTCCAATTTTCGGGTTGAAGGTCAAACCCTTCTGGATTGAGGCAGGGACAGGAAAGCAGATTGATGGTGGTATCCCGGGAAAAATCGCCGGTGAATCCGTCAAGAAGCAAGAGCAGGGTTTTGGCTTCGGTTGATTCGATCAAAGGAGCCGGCAGCGTCTTGGAAAGAGGAACACCCTGGGACCCGAAAGCGTGAGGCATCAGTTTGCGGTAAGAAGCGGTCTCCCGCAGAACCACCGCGCAGTCCGAAAGAAAAACATCTTTTTGGTTTGCCTCTTGGAGCAGTACCCGGGCAATCTCCTGGGCTTCCCGGGGCTCGCCGGGACAAAGAATGATTTGGCAGTCTGAAGAGACGTCTGCCGGAGGCGAAACCAAGGGAGCTGCCTCATCTTGAAAAAGACGATCCTGCAGCCTCTCCCGAGGACTTTCACCCCGCGCTTTCCAACGGTCTTGCTTTTTCACTTGCCCGAAACTTTTTGCCCAATCCACAAAAGGTTTCGCGTATTCAAAAGCCGGACTGTCCTCATAAGGGATAAACCACCCGCTCTCACCCGCGGCGCTCAAGTGGCGCAGGACTTTCTTCTGCACGGCCGAGGCATCATAGAATCCATAGACCCAGACGACCCCCTCGCTTCGCGGAGGTTTCGCAAGCACTTTAAAATAGGTATCCTCCCGGTCAAGCCAGCGGCCTTTCTTTTTCCAGTCTTCATAGGCCTTAAAAAGCCCAGCAAATTCCTTGAGCTTGAGCGCCAACCGCGTTTCTTTTGCTTTCTCCAGACGGGCAGCGTGGCCGGCCAGACTCTCCGGCGTATAGAGTCCTTCTTTTAATTCGCTCAGCGTAGCCCTGAGAGCGTGATAAAACCCAGGCGTCTGGCTGACCGGACCAAAGGAACGGCTTTTAGAAAGTAATGATTTAGTCGCTTCTTTAAGTACCAGAGGCACCAGTACATCGGGCAGGTTTTGAAAATCTTCCACGATGAATGTTTCTTCTGCCACGGCTTCCATGTAATGACGAAGTGTGTGAATTTCCAGGTTAAAAAGATTCTGACCCTTTTCGGTTAAAGTTTTTCGCAAATGACCGACTAATAGAAAGTTGGGAACGAGAACGGTAACCTTCTCAAAGGGATTTTTCTTACGATAAGCCTGGAAGGCTTTAAGTAGTTCTTCTTCTAAAAAAGGCTGATAGGGACCCAAATAAAGGGAAATACTCACAAATTATTCCTTTTGGAAGAACGGGGGTTTCATTCAGGATTGGCCGTTATTATAATCAGTTTCCCTGGCGAAAGGTTTTTCGCCCATGATGAAAAGGATTAGAAATGCCCCGTGAAATTCAAATCGCCAATGCCGCCGGTTTTTGCTTCGGCGTGAAAAAAGCCATTCAAAAAGCCGAAACCATGGAAAAAGCTTTCATCTTCGGCTCCCTGATCCATAACCCCCAGGAAGTGGCTCGGCTTGCCTCTCTCAACAAAAAAATTGTCCACAAACTGGAAGACGTCGAAGACAACCGGGTTGTCATTACAGCCCACGGATTGGACATCAATGTTATTGGCCAAATGAAACAAAAGGGTTTGGAGATAGTCGATACGACCTGCCCTCTGGTTACCAAAATTTATAACGAGGGCCTCAAATTGGAAGCTCAGGGATTACAAATCGTGATTGTCGGCGATCCCAAACACGTCGAAGTGAAAGGGATTGCCAGCCGTATGAAAAATCCCATTATTATTTACCATGAGGAAGACATCGTTAATGTTCCCGAAGGCGCCAAAATTGGCGTGGTTTGCCAAAGCACCCTTTTAATGGAAAAATTTGACCACTTCGTCAGCCTGCTCAAAACCCGCTGTTCGGAAGTAATCCCCATCAACACCATCTGCAAACCTACTAAAGACCGTCAAACTTCCGCCGCCGCCCTCTCAAAACAAATGGAAATCATGATTGTCATTGGTGGTCGTAATTCCAGCAATACCCACAAATTGGCCGACACCTGTAAAATGAACCTGCCGAACGATACTTATCACATTGAAACCGCTCAGGAAATGGAACCCCAGTGGTTCGAGGGCAAAAACAAAGTGGGCATTACGGCCGGGGCCTCGACTCCCGACTACCTGATTGAGGAAGTCATCGCCAAAATCCGGACTTATGATTCGCTGATTCCCGTTTAATTCCCTAATTTTCCCCAAAATAAAAAAAGCCCGCATCCCTCACGGGAGCGGGCTTTTAAACAACTTTCAATCAAAAATAATCCAGCGGCAGTTTTTTAAGAGGCTTTTTATGCTCTTTATACTTGCCGGTCTGACTGGCAAGTTTTTTAGCGTTTTCCACTTCATCTGTCGGAACAGTCTTATTGACTTCAAAATCCTGCTGAGGATAAATCAAATCTGGATCCTGAATTTTGTCGCGGTTCGTCTTAAAAATGAGAGGCCATTGGAAAGAATCCCCGTAAATACTGGATTTTCCAGCGATATCCCAAAGTGTATCCTTCGGTTTTACGGTGTAATGCATCATCGTATCCTGCGTTGGTTGTTCGGTCGGCGCGGCTTGCGGAACATCGGTTTCAACGTGCTTGGCTCCACAACTTACCAACAAAGCTGAACCTAAAAATAAAGTAAAAATGAACAAAAATGCCTTTTTCATGAATGGCTCCTTAAAAGATACCTTTAGTTTTATCTCGATTGCGCCTAAAACACAATGGCCTCATAAGCCTTATCTAAATAATAGTACTTTTTGCCAGCGGTTTAAAAGCCCCTAAAACAAGCTTTTTTTGAACCTATTTGAAAAAGAGCATAATTTCTCTTTTTCAATAAAATTAACTTTGGGAGCAAATCCCACAGTGCTAATCTAGAGAAAGAAAGAAGTAGTAGATACAGTTGACGTTGGCCCGCTTGAAATACAGTTCAAATCCTTCACGAGGAGACCGTATGAAATCTTTTCAAGCAATACCGTTACCCGAATCCCTTAAACCCCTTATTCCACAACTGGCGCATGATTTTCGAGCCGCTATCAGCTATGTGTCTTTTTATCCTGTGGATAGTTCTTTTGTCGCCCAATCGGTCCAAAAACTTTATGAGGATTTTCAAAAAATTCTTCAATGCGGACAGCCTTTAATCTTTCGCGCTGAAAATCAAAAACTTTATATCAACGATCAATTTCTTTCGTCTTTTGACGATATCATTCACTTATTTCAAACTCAAAATATCCTCGGCGTTGAAATAGAAAAAGATATTTCAGAAGCGGAATTAACCGATTGGCTTCAAATTATCGCTTTTTCGTCAGAGGAAGATATTAAGAACTATGAAAAAAATCAAACCGCTCACATTCGTCTCATACTCAAATTGAACACCGAACCCATGTCTAAAATTCTGAAAGAGCCGATAGCTTTCGCGTTAAACGCATTCGAATCTTTCGACGCCTTGACACAGCGTTCTCACTCTAATCGAATCGATGGCTTTCATCAAAATCATCAGGCGCTTTTGGGTTTCGTGGAAGAATCCTGGCAATTTATCCAAACGCAGCAGAAAAAACTGGGGCGTTCCGCCGAAATGACTTATTGGTCGGAAACTTTCGATCAATTTTTCAAACATCTGCTGGACAGAATGGAAAAACCCTCTCCGGACCTTAAAGATTTGAATGTTTGTTTTAAAAATCCGTCAGAGCTGTTTTTAAACGAAATAGAAAACCTATTTGGTTTAGAACAGTGACAGTTGGTCCGTTGAAACAGCCTTAATTCTTTTTCTGCCGGAAGGAATCGCCGTGCCAAAAACCGCCGCGGCGGTACCGGCTACACTGGGAGCTACCGATTCGACAGGATCCGCTAAATTTTCAGCCGCGGTGGTCAAAGACGGCACAGGGGTCGCATCCACAACCGAGGCAGTTTCTTCTTCCTCGAAATTTTTATCTTTGCTCTTCACCCAGGCTTTGCCGTCAGAACAAATGGTTAAATACTCGCACCATTTGCAAAGAATGCTGGTTTTGGTGGAATAGCTTTTCGCTTTTTCAATGGTTTCGATTTTGGCAATGTATTTTTGCTTGAGCCAATCAATTTCTTTAGAGTTTCTCTCGCCCATGACCTGATCTTTTTCAAAAGCCACAAAATGCCAAAGTAATTTAAACTTTTCTTTAGGTCCAAATCGGGGATTTTGGTAAAGCCCCGCTTGATAAAGAGCCAATTGATCCTCGCCTCTGGCATCTTCTTCCGACATTTTACGGGCGCTGGTTTTATAGTCATGAATCCACAGAGTGCCGTACTCATCACGGCCAAGACGGTCGATAAAGCCCTGCATCTTAAACTCACCCTTGGGATCTAAATTAAAAGCGACCTTTAACTCAATGCCTTCGGTCTTATCCTGGTCAAAGGGGTGATATTGGTGAAAGTAATTTTCTACAAACAATTGGCCTTTATGGAAATAGTCCTCTACTGTCTGCCCCGACTTAGCGATGCGAAGAGTGTTGGTAAAGTTACGCTCTTTTTGTTTTTGAAGTGATTGCTGCCAATGCTTTTCCCAAAGCTGGTTAAAATAATTAACCAGCTCATTCACCGTGGGAACTTTGTGGTTTATTTGCTCATAAAGATATTCCATGGTCTCGTGAAAGCGGGAGCCCAGGAACAATTCAACGCCTTCGGCTACGGGCGAAGGCCTGCGTTCGATATAGCGGAATTGAAATTGAGCGGGACAGGTGAAGTAAGTGTTAATGCGGGAGTAAGAATAAATCGTCATGGGCCGATTATAACGACGACGCCCTGAGGGACAACCCTTTTTTCCCAGTTATTTAGGTGAACCGCGACTAAAATAAACTCCTCTTTTTCAAATCTTCCAGGAGATCTTTCATGACTCTTTTGACCGCCCAATCCGTTCCTCACAATTATCCCAGACACTATCTTCCAGCCCAAACTAATCTGGGCGATTGGTCGGTCGTCGAACCGTTTTTAAAAGAACTTCAAACCCGCTCGCTTCATTCCCCCATTGATCTGGAAAAATGGCTAAAAGATCTGAACGAACTGGAACAAGCTTTGGGTGAAGAAGGTTCCATTCGGTATGTGCGAATGACCTGTAAGACAGACGACCCTCAGATTGAAAAAGATTATGTCAATTTTCTGGAGAAAATTTCCGAACCCAGCAAATCTCTTTTCTTCGGATTACTCAAAAAATATTGGGAATCGCCTTACCGTTCTTTTCTCAATGAAAAGGACTACTTTCTTTTTAACCGCTCGGTCGAAAACCAATTGGCTCTTTATCGCGAGGAAAATATTCCGCTGGAGACTGAGATTGAAAAACTGTCCCAGCAATATCAAAAACTAAGCGGTTCTCTCACTGTGCAATACGAAGGAAAGGAACAGACGCTTCAACAAATGGGCCGTTACCTGGAATCCACTGACCGCCAAAAGCGGGAAGAAGCCTGGCGTCTGACTTCGGAACGCCGTTTAAAAGAAAAAGATAAATTTGAGGATCTGTTTGACGAAATGTTAAAAATTCGCGTCCAAATCGCCAAGAACGCCGGCTTTGACAATTACCGTGACTATATTTTCCGCCGCAAAGAACGGTTTGATTACAGCGCCAAGGATTGCGAAGCTTTTCACGAAAGCGCCGAAAAAACCATTAAACCCCTCGTGGATAATCTCCAAAAAAAACGTGCGGCCCAAATGGGCCTGAGCACCCTGAAACCTTGGGATATGTCCGTAGACCCGTTGGGTCTGGCTCCACTCAAACCCTTTGAAAACACGGACCAACTTATCGCCGGATGTGAAACCCTTTTGGGACAGGTGGATCCCGAATTCGGCAAAAACTTCAAATCCATGAAAGAGCTGCGTTTATTGGATCTAGATTCGCGTAAAGGAAAAGCGCCGGGCGGCTACCAGGTAGATTTGGAAGAAGCCCGCATCCCTTTTATTTTCGCCAACTCGGTGGGAGTCGATCACGACGTGCGAACCCTTCTGCATGAAGGCGGCCACGCCATGCATAGCTTCGCCTGGAAAAATATCTCTTTTTACCCTTACCGCCACGCCCCCATGGAATTTTGCGAGGTGGCTTCGATGAGCATGGAACTGATGGCCGATCCTTACCTTTCGGTTTTTTATCCCAACCCCAAAGACGCGGCGCGTTCTATCATCCGCCATTTGGAAGATGTCATTGTACTTTTACCCTGGATCGCCACCATTGACGCTTTTCAGCACTGGATTTATACCCATTCCAACCACACCCGTCAGGAACGGTCCGACTATTGGGTGAGTTTAAGAAAACGCCTGGGGGGAATTGATGATTGGACCGGGTTTGAGGAAGTCCGTTCCAGCCTTTGGCACCGCCAGTTGCATATTTTTGAATATCCCTTTTATTACATTGAATACGGTATCGCCCAATTAGGCGCATTACAGATATGGAAAAATTTTCGTCAAAACAAAGCGGAAGGAGTTCGTCTTTATAAGCAAGGTCTGGCGGTCGGAGGTAGTCAAACCTTGCCGGAAATTTTTAAATCCGCCGGAATCCACTTTGATTTCAGCTTAAAAATGATCGAACCTTTAATGGCCGAAGTGGCTAAAGAATTGGAACAACAGGAAAAAATTGGTTAAAACAGCTTTAATTTACTTTCCATTAACCCCTTTTTCCATTTATCACCAGAAACACACTTTAAAAAATTAATTCAATTTTTTTAAACACAAAAACTTTAATTTCCTTTTTTTAAAAAAATTCAGTTTTTTTATTATTTTTAGTAATTTCCTCTGTTTTTTTCTTACAATAAGTCCGCTTTAAAAAATAAAAGGTTCGGAATGACTACAGTAACGCTCGATGATTCCAAATACGCCAAGGGAACAGGTATTTTTTCGATCTATAAAAATGTCGAATTCCCGACAGACGTTAAAAAACGCTGTATGGCTTTGCTTGAATTGGGCACCGAGACCCTTTTAGCGAATAACTTCATCATTTTGGATTTTATTCCCTATCCCGGATTAGGTGAAGTGGGCGAGGATGAGGTTTTAAGATATTCCTGGATCCTTTCCGAGTCACACCGCATTCTCATTTACAATCCCAAAACCAAAACCCTGATTGACGAACTTTACACCTGCAGTCCCGAAAAAGACGGACGCATCATGTTTGAAAAAACCAATAAACGTCTGGGCAATCCGTTAAAAAATCACATGCTCAACGAGATCGTCAGCAAAGAAATCGCTTTGGAAGAGGAACCGGATAAATTGTTCCATTCGGTGCAAACCGCTTCGGATAAATTCAAACTGGCGAACGAAAAGAACTATTGTGTGTCCGCGGTATTCTTTGATATTCCGGACCGCAAGTTGGATGAAGATAGCCTCGAAGACATGCTCACCATCGCGCTAAATAAAGATGACCAAAAACCGGTTATTGAATCCGCCTGCCGCTATGACCCTCAGGGTTATACCTATATCCATCAGTCCTCCAAACATTTCGCGGGCCTTCACAGCTATCCGGGCACCTTGAAGTCGGCTCATTTAAGTTTGATCGGATCAGGCAACGCCATTCTTTCCGTCTTGGAAGATGTGGAAACCGTAGTTTATAAATCGAAGAAAAAAGAACCCACGATCAGCATTAAGATTGTTGCCGAAAATTTTTAATCCTCAGTTTTTCATCTAATAAAAATAATCTATTCTCAGAAGGATACTTATGGCGTCCTGTTTAGGTTGTGGCAAAGACATGGAAGAAGCTTCTCGAAAAATAATGAAAGGTGAGGGTTCAAGCGGAAGCCCCAATTACAAAGTGGTTTATCAATGTCAAAACCCTTCTTGCTCAAAAAAAGGATTAAAAATTCCGTTTCTTGACGACGGAATGATGATGATTCCCCTGCCTGACGGCCAATAAATTAAAGCTGATTCGCTTTTAACAACCGTTTAGCCTAACGCGGATCGCTATTATTAACCCCGACAGGGTTGACGCGGCCTGTCATCTGGTAAAATGTTTAAAATTATTTAAAAACCGAAAGGAGATTTTATGGAAAAAGTTTTGAGTTTTGTGGGCCGTTTTATTTTCGCTCTTCCCTTTTTACTTTTTGGGGCCAACCACTTAATGAGCGCGGATCAAATGGCGCCGATGGTGCCGGCTTATATTCCCGGCGGAGTTTTTTGGATTTATTTCACCGGCGCGGCTATGATCCTGGCGGCTTTGGCCATTATTACGGGAAAACAGGGCCGTGCCGCTTGTTTCGGCTTGGCTGTAATGCTTTTGGTATTTATTGTCGCCGTTCACTCACCGGGATTGTCCAACCCGCAGATGAAAATGATGTCGATGATCAATTTACTCAAAGATACGGCTTTAATGGGAGCCTGCCTGTTTATGGCGGGAACTTTCAAAAAATAAGGTTTCATGGTTTACAGTCAATTTTTAAAAGCCGGTCTTCGGGCCGGCTTTTTTATTTGGGGGTTTATTTTTTTAAATAACGCTTTATCCTAGGCCCCCATGGCAACCGTTCCCCTTTCCCATCAACCGATCCCTTCTTTCCTCATCAACCCCAACCCCAAATACCCCTTTCGCGAGGCTATCGCCAAGCTCCCAATGAACGGCATTCATACCATTTGTGAAGAAGCAAAATGCCCCAACCGGGGTGAATGTCTGCCCCAGCATGGGACTATTTCGATTATGGTCATGGGTTCTATTTGTACCCGAGGATGCCCCTTTTGCGCGGTCACCACGGGCCGTCCCCAGCCTCTGGACGAAACCGAACCCCAAAAAGTGGTCGATATCGCCAAAGCTTTGGCGGTACGTTATCTGGTCATGACTTCCCCGAATCGGGATGAATTGGCGGATGGCGGCGCTTCCCAATTCGTGAAAATTACCGAAGCCTTGAGAGCTTTTAATCAGGATCTGAAAATTGAAATCCTGGTACCGGACTTTGAAGGGAAAGAAGTTTCTTATCAAGTTTTGCTTCAAAACCCTCCGGATGTCATCGCCCATGACCTTCAAACCATTCCCCGGCTTTACGGGCCTATCCGTCCGGGCGCCAAATATGAAAGATCTTTAAACCTTTTTCGCTGGTTCAAGACCCATACAGACTCTTCAAAAGTCATGCTCAAAGCGGGGCTTATGGTCGGCTTTGGTGAAACCGCAGAAGAAGTCAAAGAAGTCTTACGCGATGCGGTTGACGCCGGAGTGCGTTTTTTCACCATCGGGCAATATCTCAAACCGCCAGGGTCGACGCTGGAAGTAACCGAATATGTTCCCCTGGAACGTTATAACCATTGGACCGAGTATGGAAAAGAAATTGGTCTTAACGTGCAGGCCAGCCCCCTCACCCGTTCCAGTTATCTGGCTGATCGCTTGTCTTCTACTCAAACCAAACCCTTTTAACCACCAAGACGGTTCTTGACCTTGCGGGTGAACCGCACAAAAATACGTCATGGTTTCCAATCCTCCCCCAAAACCCAAACATCCTTTTTCTTTCTATCTTCTTCCTTTCATTTTGCCCATCCTTCTCATAACCGTATGGCAACTCGCCAGCAATCTGGATTGGCTCCAGTCCTCGATCCTCCCTTCACCCCTCGTCATCGCTCAAACTCTTCTGGATTTGTTGAAATCCGGCGAACTGCTGAAAAACATTGCGGTCAGTTTGCTTCGGGTACTCGAAGGTTTCGCCATCGGTGCCGGTTTGGGACTGATTGCGGGTTTGATCATGGGTCTTTCCCGATCGATGGAACGATTGCTTTCCCTCATCACAGGACTTTTACGGCCCATCCCCACTATCGCCTGGATACCGGCTCTTATCCTTTGGATGGGTATCGGGGAATCTTCCAAAATCACGGTCATTGCCGTCGGCAGTTTTTGGCCCGTTCTTTTAAGCGTCATTCAGGGTGTCCGCAGCACCGACCCGAAATATCTGGAAGTGGCCCGGATTCTGGAAAAAGACCGGGTAACCCTTCTGACTAAAGTCATTATTCCCTCGGCTCTTCCCTCGATTTTTACGGGCTTACGGATAGGCATGGGCATCGCCTGGGCCAGTGTGGTGGGGGCGGAACTCATCGCGGCATCCTCCGGTATCGGCTTTATGATCATGTACGCGCGGGAAGTTTCCCAGCCGGATGTCATGCTGGTGGGTGTCGCGGCCATCGGCTTAACCGGTCTTCTGATCGATTTTCTACTGCTCCAACTTCAACGCCGTTTATTGAAATGGAATAGCGTCTGGGGCGGTGAATCATGACCAAACCCATGTCCCTGAAAATCGAAAATTTGACCAAGCATTACAGTCTTCCTCAGGGCGATCTGGCTGTCTTGACGGGCGTCGATTTAACCGTTCAACCTGGCGAATTTATCAGCATCGTAGGCGCCAGCGGCTGCGGCAAAAGCACCCTACTTCGGCTTATCGGCGGATTGGAGCAAGTCTCGGAAGGCCGGATTCTTTTCGACGAAACGCCGATTCAAAACCCGGGGTTGGACCGGGGCATCGTGTTTCAGGAATCCCGTCTTTTTCCCTGGTTTACCATTGAGGAAAACATCGCTTTCGGCTGCCGAAAAAATTTAGTCGAAAGTGAAAAACAACAGATAGTTCAGGATCACATAAAACTGGTCGGGCTTTTGGGTTTTGAAAAGGCCTATCCCCATCAACTTTCGGGCGGCATGCAGCAGCGAACTGCCATCGCCCGGGCCCTGGTCAGCCGTCCCCAAATACTGCTGCTGGATGAACCCTTCGGTGCGCTGGATGCCTTGACCCGTATCCAAATGCAGCAGGAAATTTTAAACATTTGGCAGAAAGAAAAAATCACGGTCATCTTGGTGACCCACGACATTGACGAAGCCGTTTTTCTGGGGGACCGCGTTTTGGTCATGTCCAACCGCCCAGGAACATTTAAAAAAACCTTATCCGTGCCTTTAGCCCGCCCGCGGGACCGTAACAGTGCGGCCTTCTTGGCCCTGCGTAAGAAAATTTATGACGAATTCTTTTCAAAGAAAAAAACAGGGGGCCGTTCGCGATGATCAAAACCATTCTAAGCCTCATCGTTCTGTCGGGATTCGTTCCCCTTTCCTACGGCCAAACACCGGTCGTGGTCCGCATCGCGTACCAACCCACCAGTTCCGCCATTCTATTGGGCAAAGCCAAAGGTTTTTACGATCAGTCCTTTGCCAAAGAAGGCGCCAAGGTCGAGTACGACCTTTTTCTATCCGGCCCCTTAGCGGTAGAAGCCGCCGCGGGCGACCATGTGGATTTACTTAATGTCGGCAACATACCCCCCGTCATCGCCCGAGCTAACGGCATCGATGTAAAAGTTATCGCCAAATCCGCCTTCAATCCCGCCACCAATGCCGTTCTGGTTTCACCCAACTCCTCCATCCAAACGATTGAGGATTTGAAAGGCAAGAAAGTCGCGGTCCAGGTAGGCTCCAGCGTTCATTATTTTCTTTCCCAGGTTTTGGCCCAGAAAGGTCTGACCCTCGCAGATGTCCAATTGGTTAATCTGCCGGGGCCGGACCAGGGTCCCGCTTTGGAAAGCGGTAACGTGGACGCCATCGTGCTTTGGATGCCTTACCGAACCCAGTTGGAAATGGCGGGAAAAGCGCGGGTGCTGGTGGATTCGGCCCATTTTTCCGGCGGCATCGGCGTTTTTATGGTTCGAAACGAGTTTGGAAAACAAAACCCCAAACTGGTCCAATGCTTTTTAAAAGCCACTAAAGAGGCGAACAACTATTTAAAAAAACATCCCCAGGAAGCCCTCAAATTATTAGCGGCCAATAGTCAATTTCCCGCGGCCATTTTGGCGAAAAGCCTGGAGGGGTTTGATTGGTCGATGGGAATCACGCCAAAAGATGTAGAAGCGATGAATGGGATTAAACAATTTTTGAAGTCCACCCAAGTGATTCGAAAAGATTTTGTCATTCAGGAACTTTTCGATACAAGTTATTACCAGCAAGCGGGCCTGCGTTAATGACAGTTTATTCCGATTCACTTCACCATGTGGTGGTTTATGTTACCGAGCGAAAACCTCTTTTAGGGGGCGAACTCAAAACGCTGACAGAACACAGCCTCCGCAAACTCCCCACACGCTTCCCGGGTCTCAAAATGATAGACGCCGCCGTTCACCCCGACCGGGTGGAACTCCTGCTTGATTTTCAGCGAATTGATGAAGATGTGCTTCGGGTGGTTCAATCGTTCAAAACCGAGGTCAAAAACCTCGCCAAAAAAAAGGGTTTTGAGGGCGATTCTTTCTGGCAATGGCAGTTTGACGATGAATGGATTTCAAAGCCGGCGCCTTGAATTAAGTTTTTGAGACTCCATCACCATCCTCACTATTAAATGGGAAAGGGGCTTTCATCCCGGATAGTTTTGTGGGTAAACTCTTCTCAAGATTAAGTTTTAAAAATGAGGAGGAAAGACGATGAAGAAACTTTTCGCAATGGGAATCGCCGCCCTGTTTTTGGCGATGGCTCAAGTTACTTACGCGGATGACGCCGCTACAGCCGCGCCAGCTGGCAAAGCCATGAATTTCACCGTAGTGGACGTAGCCTGCTATATCAGCAAGGGCGCTTACGGTCCGGACCATCAAGCTTGCGGCAACAAGTGTGTCAAAGCCGGGGGCGAATTGGCTTTGAAGAATGGTGAAAATCTTTATATTCCCGTGACTAGCGATTACAAATCGGCCCGCAAGCAGTTTGTTAAAAAATGCGATACCGATGTCACCGTCACCGGTAATGTGGTCAGCAAGGGCGGCGTGAATTATTTTGTGATTAGCGATAACGCGAAATAAGACTATTGTTGTCGACGTTGTTTGAAAGGCTTCGGATTAAACTCCGAGGCCTTTTTTATGAAGTGTGCTTATTTCGGTTCATATTCAGCCATCAGTCTGGTTCGAAGGTTCATTAATTTCTGGCTGGTTCCCACTTTATAAGTATGCGGGTTTTCAAACCGTTTTCGTTCAGGCGAAAGCTTGGCCAGCCGTTCTTTCGCGTAAGCCGCCGCTTCTTTCACCGTCAAGTGGGTCAGCGTCTTCCCCTCTTCCATGACCTTATACAAAATATTTTCGGGATAGCAGTGCGCCACGCGGCTTTTTTGATCGGGAAAGAGCGGATGATAAATATATTCGGTGGCCTTTTCGTCCTCTAAAAGAATTCCATCGCCGTAAAAAAACCCATCCGGGTCCGTATAACGCACAACTTTTTTAACGCCTGGCAAAGAGGTCTTAGCCGGATTTTCCGATATTTTCAGACAGGGTTTCCCGTCGTAATGGCTGAGCTTATAAACCCCGTCCAAAGCTGGCGTGTCCTGTCCGGTTAAAAGGCTCGTTCCCACACCGAACACATTAATCGGCGCGCCCTGATCATGAAGACTTTTAATAATGGTTTCATCCAATTGATTGGAAGCTACTATCTTCACATAGTGAAGGTCCGCTTGATCCAGCATGGTTCGGGCCCGCTTACTCAAATAAGCCAGATCCCCCGAGTCCAACCGAATACCCACCAGCCGATGGCCTGCTTGCTCTAATTCCTTCGCCACAATGATGGCGTTGGGTATTCCGCTTTCCAGCGTGTGGTAGGTATCCACCAGAAAAATAGAACGATCCGGATAAATTTTGGCGAATTCACGGAAGGCTGTCAGTTCATCGGGAAAACTTTGAATCCAGGAATGGGCCTGCGTGCCCGAAGGAGAAAGGTGATAAAGAAAGGAGGCATAAACATTCGAGGTTCCACTGACCCCGCCGATGGCGGCGGCCCGGGAAGCCTGAATGCCGCCCAGCCCCTGGGCCCTTCGAAATCCAAAGTCAATTACCCGGCGGCTATGGGCCGCCGCAACCATTCGGGAAGCCTTGGTCGCGATGAGGGATTCAAAATTAATAAAGTTGAGAAGCAGGGTTTCGATCAACTGGGTTTCTAAAAAGGTGCCTTCGACCCGAAGAATAGGCTCCAGGGGGAAAACCACTTCCCCTTCCCGAACCGAGTAAATCTTGCCTTTGAACCGGAAGTTTTGAAGATAGTCCAGAAAAGGCTTTTGAAACCCCAACTCCCTTAAATACTCCAAATCTTCCTTTTCAAACTTCAAATCTTCCAGCGCTTCCAAAAGGTCCGCCAGCCCGGCAAAGATCACGTAGCCACCCTTGAAAGGGTTTTCGCGGAAGAAGTAATCAAAAACGGCGGGTTTGTCGGCGCGGCCCGTTAAAACAAACCCTTGCGCCATGGTCAGTTCATAAAAGTCGGTATAAAGGCCTGAGTGTTTGGGAATGAGGGATGACATGGATAGACCCTATTCTTCGATTTCGGTTAAAAATGATTTGACCGTATTTTCATTAATTTCGCCACCTTTTGAAAAAATGGTTTTCAATTCAGAAAAGTCAAAATCATACGGATTTCGAATGTGGGAGGCTGTTAATTGAAGTAGAGCAGATGTGGTTAAAAGAACGGTCGTTACGTTTGTTTGCTCTCGAATATCTTGAACTGCTTTTTTGCAGTCCGAATTGAAAGACCGCGCCACAAAAACAAAAAACAAAGTTTTAATTCCCTCTTTCTCAAGGGATTCTCGATAGTCACCAATATATCGTTCCGCTTTCCGTCTATCGTTGGCATCAATCGAATAACCATCTTTATGCGATTTAGCGTCGCCAATAATGGCGTAATGGTCTTTAGGTCTCTTAGCAATAAAATCAGGATTTTCACCTTGGCCTTGTCCTAAAAGGTTGGTTTTAAATCCTAGTAATTGAAAAGCTATACCCACTTGGGTTTCAAAATCGTTTGAGTCGTCTGTATCTTCAAGGTTTTTAAGAACTGGCGGCACAAACAAATGAAAATCTTCGAGGTGAGTGGTAATAACATTTGTCATTTCTTTTTCATCGGATTTCGGAAGATAAACTAAAACATCCGCATATTCAGGTCTATCTTTGGCGAAGTCTTTAAAACGAAGAGGAATTTCAGAAAATTTACAGTTAAATTTATATTGAAAGGTTCTACCGATCGGCTGAAATTTGTAATAACTCCATTCAGCCTTAGATGGCGGATGTTTTAATTTATAAAGTATGTCTGAATATGACTTCCACATTTGTTCTATTGGAATTAAAGGAATATCTCGAACTGTGGAACGAGGCTCGAACCCAGATTCTGTCATTAAGTTACTAAAATTAAGAAATAATTTTATAAGGTAATGATTAGTTACATTTGTTTCTGAAATGAATTCTTCAAAAAAAGGTGGTCGACCTTTAATGCCCGCTAATCGCTTCATTTCTTGAATACAGTATTCTTTGGTAATATCGGCCATTTATTATTCCTGGATCAATTAAAAACTGAACCTATTTAGAACTTTAATATAGCAGGTTGTTTATCGGCAGAGCCACTGGGGCAAAGCCATGGTGAGGAACGGGATATAGGTAATCGCGAAGACCATCAGATGCAAAATGATGTACATCGGCAGAACCGCCATATACACCTCGGTCATGGGTTTCTTGAAACGGTAGGACGACAGGAAAAGGTTCAGCCCCAGGGGCGGCGCCAGAAAGCCCAGTTCCATATTGGCCAAAAAGATAATCCCCATGTGTACCGGGTCTACCCCAAAAGCGGCGGCCATGGGCATGAGGAGCGGCACCACCACCACGATAGCGGCGAAAATCTCCAGCAGGCTTCCCACCACGATCAGCATTATGTTGACCATCAACAGGAATACCCATTGCTGATGAACCGTGTCATGGACCCATGCGGCCAGGTGTGCGGGAACCTGGGCGTCCACCATGTCGTTGGTAAAACCGAGCGACACGCCGAGGATGAGAAGAACCCCGCCGACCAGGATGCCGCATTCGGTGATGACTCTCGGCACATTCTTGAACTTGAGTTCGCGGTAAATAATCACTTCCACTACAAAAGCGTAAAGGGCGGTGAGCGCTGCGGATTCGACCAGCGTGACCTTGACGATGAAGAGAAAAAAGAAAACCACAAGGGGCAGTAAAAGTTCCCACTTGGCGGCCCAGGCTGAGGAGAGGGCTTCTTCCTTATGGAAAGGATGTTTGGAAGCCTGGGCTTTGGAACCCTTCACCACACCCCACCAAGCGGTGATGACCAACAGCAGTATTCCCGGCACCAACCCTCCCAGAAACAACTGGTCGATCGGCGTGTGGGAAACTACCCCGTACAAAATAACCGGCAGACTGGGTGGAAAGAGCATACCCAACGAACCGGCGGAAGTTAAAAGACCCAAAGCATCCCGCTCTTTATATTTTTCAGCGATCAGGATGGGCATCAACAACCCGCCCAAAGCCAGGATGGTCACACCTGAACCGCCGGTGAAACAGGTAAAAAAAGCGCAGACCAAAGCGGTTACAATCGCCGGGCCGCCCCGCAGTGAGCCGAAGAAAGCCTGAAATACCCGAAGTAGACGTTGGGACGCGCCGCCCTCAGCCAGAAAATAACCCGTGAGGGTAAATAACGGAATAGTTGGAATAGTCGGCGAAACCACCATGCGGTAGGTTTCGGCGGGAATGGAATCGATCGGGGTGTCAGAGTTCCACAAAAAGATCAGGGCTGCGCCGCCCAAAACCAGAAACACCGGCATGCCCAAAACCACCGCCACCATCAACAAGCCAAAACAAATGTAAATAAAAGTTTCCGAGGGACCATGAATAATCGGCCCCAGTGACGCCAACCCCACCGCGACTGCCAGCGTCAATAACCGAAGGCTGTTTTTATCTGAAACGCGCCAGATCATACGGGCCAAAATCATGCTGAAACCCACGGGTAAAAAGAAAAGGATGAACCATTTGGAGATGCCGATGGCGATGATATCGCCGACGCCTTTTTCGATCATCGAAAACTGGAAACTGGCTTTGACCAGATAAGCGGTGATGGCCGCGCCCAGGGCGGTCGTTATGACACGGACAATGGTTTTATAACGGTCGGGTATCATGCTGGCGGTGGTCGCCAGCTGCAGCAGTTTGCCTTCCCTCGCCGCGATGGCCCCGCCGAACATCATGATGGCCAGAGTAGCGTGCTGAACCAGGGCCAGCGAGCCGGGAATGGGGGATACGGGGACGAAGTTAAAATAAGCGTGCAGTTTGCGGCTGACGATATCCAAAAGGGGCAGGACCATCATGGTCGCGAAGAAAAAGGTTAAAAGAAGGTTCTCGCCGTAGTGCCAGAAAGCAGGCTTGGCAGGTGCCTCGCCGGGATGGGCCATCACGCTGTCGTGAACTTCGGTGGTCGGCACCAAAAGGGCTTCTTGCTCCCCCGGAGCAGGAAGTTTAGGCGCGCGCTTTTGGCCCGAACGTTTTGGGGAAGCCATTATGGGGCGGAAGCCTTCGCGGCTTCTTTAGCCCGGTATTCATCCCGGTACTTCACCGCCAGGTCAAAAATGTCGGATGGAATAATGGTGCCGGAAATTTGGGGATAGGAACCCACAAAGAGACTGGCCCACTTCTGATAGGTAGCGTCATCCACGTCATGAACCACCAACCCGTGGGTTTTCATGACCTCAATGGCTTTGTCATTGCCCGCGCGGATTTCGGTGCGGAACCTTTTACCAGCGACGGCGGCGGCTTTTAAGATGGCCGGTTTGGCGGCATCCGGTATTGAATCCCAGGCCTTGGTGGTCACGATAGTGGCCCCCACTAACGGACAATATTTGATGTTGGTCATATGGGGCGCCAGGGCAAACCATTGAAAGGACAAGGCCGAAAGAGGCGTGGTATCAAAGCAATTGATGAGGCCCGTCTGTAAGTTCGGCAGAATATCCGTAGCGGACAAGGGAATGGGTGAAAACCCGGCGGATTTCCAAAGGTTCATCGTGTCCGTATCGTCGCCCCACACAAAGAACTTGGCGGCTTTCAAATCATCCGGCGTGAGGATGGGATTTTTGCCAAAGAAATAAACCCAGCCCGCTTCGCCCCAGTTGAGAACCTTAAACCCTTTGGCTAAAAGCCGCTTTTCCAAAATCGGCTGCAGCTTGCCCCGCACATAATCGCTTTCCGCGTCGTCTTTGTATAAGAGGGGAATGGACAGGGCCTGTACCGCCTTGTCAATTTGGGCCAACCCCACCACCGTGAAGACCCCGGCCTGGATTTGGCCGATGCGCATTTTACTCACCATGTCTGGCTCGTCGCCCAATACGCCGCCCGGATAGATTTGCAAATTGACGCCCGCGGCTTTCCATTGCTGACCCATGTCCTGCATGATCAGATCCCAGGAAGAACCTTCCGGTGCCAGGGTACCCAGCTTAATGGTCATTTCATCCGCCTGGGCCGTGCCGAAGGCCAGAATGAACATGGCAACCAAAACAAACCCGAACTTTTTGAATAAATTCAACATACTCTCTCCCTTGGAAAATTTACTGCACAAACAAAGTATCTTCACGCGACAACAGCCAGCGGGCGCGCTTTTGCATGATTAAATTGACCAGCCTCGTACTTTTATTTTGATCCGGATCGATGGCGAGGGCTTTGTTCAGCATGTCCTCGAAATCCTGGCGGTTTTGTTCTTTTTCATCCACCGCTTCGGCGTAGTTCACATAAGTAGAAGCGCTCAAGCCTTTGTTGAGTTCTAACGCTCTGTCAAAATGTTCCTTCGCCTTTTTCACCGAACCTCCCATGAGAACCGGTTTACCCGCTTCGTAGGTAATCAGAAACTCATGGAGAGACCCGTTGTCATAGTCGGGATTAATCTCATAGGCTTCATAGAGAAGAGCTTCAGCCTGAGGAATATCCGCCACCAACTCCGGATCATCTTTGCCGATAGAGATAGCTGCCATCCAGGAAACGCCCGTCCAATAAAGAAGATCCATATCATCTTTGTTCATTTTTGATACTGCGGCTTTAGGGTCCGTCATGATCATTTGGCTAAAGTGATCGTGGCGGGTATCCAGACCTCTGAGTCCATAACCCAGTGCCCGTTGGTAAAGTCTTCTAGCCCGGATCCGCATTTCATGGGCCTTGGCATAGTCCGTATCCGCGATGTAATCCGCCTCACATTGCACATAAGCGTAGCTGTATTCGGTAAAATTTTTGGTTAAAGCGGTAAGAAGGGCTGTGTGTTGGGGGGTAGCGGCCAGAATGCTTTCCATAAATTTAAGGCTAAAAGGAACAGCTTCCTTGATTAACTGCGGATCATCATCGGAAGAAAAAGTGTCACCCTCTCCCGCCAAACCATCGGCCATGGAGTTAACGGCGATGGATTTAATAAAACAGCCGTTTAAAACCGGTGAAAATCCGATTAAAAGCAGCAAAACCCAAAGACGATATAAAGAATAAACCTTATTTTGGAACATCCCGTATCCTCGCTAAATTTTAGAAATGGGCCAACGTTTTACCCCTGGGAAACAAGGGTGTCAATACGCCTATGAGAGCCTAAAACTATGGAGAATTATAAAGATTTTCAAAGTTTCCGGGGGAAATATCCCCTTTGGGCCTAAAAGCAGGGGTTTTGCCTTTTAAAAATAAAAAGGAGATCAGGATTCCCCAACCTCCTCGATATTTTATAAACGAATCCTTCGTTGTTTCATACAACCGTGAAAAGGTTCAATTTAATTGGCGTCGTTACTATCGTCGGGTGCATTTGAATCGGTTGATGTTGATTGCCCGGGATGTTTAGCCTGATAAATGACTTTGGAATTGTCATCTAACAGCTGGTTGATTTGAGTTTTTTGATCATCCGTCAAAGGCTTTTTCCCGTTTTCATTAAAATCAGCTCTGACCTGATCGCCTATCGATTTCAATTTGTCCATCAAAGCCGTCGCCTGATCTTTGGAAAGCACCCCGGATTTTAAACCCTGGCGAATTCGCAGAGCTTGATAGCGAAGCCGCGCGCGAACTTCCGATTTTCCATGTGGTGCTGCAACCGAAGCGCCCGTTGTAGGAGTCGCGTCTTGGGCCAGTGAAAATCCCGCGACCGTCGTAATTAGCAGCGACAATAAACCTGCCAGTAACTTCTTCATTTCAAATTTTCCTTTCTATTTCAACATCAAGTTCGACTTGATGATTTAGACGTTTTAAAAATAAAAAGCGGCCCGAACCATCTTCGGGCCGCCAGAAAAGAGCCGGTGATTGAACCAGCTCTCGGTTGGTTATTTACTGACAGGTGAAGAAACTGGCGTAACCGTCTTTTTCACTTTTTTGTGAGTCTTGTGCTTCATCGCTTTCTTAACGGTCGGAGTCGCGGAGGCAGTGGTGGTGCCCTGGGCGAAAACCAATCCCGAAGTGGAAGCGAAAAGAACTAAGGCTGTTGCGATGGCGAATAACTTTTTCATGACATCCTCCCTAAAAAATTTTATTTCTTACTACGCTTATAGGACGCGGACACGGATAAAAAAGTTGCACGGTATTTCCTGCGAATATTGCGTTTTCAAGAACGAGTAAATTTTTTAAATAAACTTGTTGGATAAAATTAATGGAATGGACAAGATTTCAAAAGCGAGGGAGGGAAATACATTTGGGAAGGAATAAAAAAAGCGGCCCGGCCTTGAGGGCCGAACCGCTTGATTAACCGGGTTCTTTCGAACCTGACTCAAACCGTTAAATTACTTGGCGGCAGGAGTGGTCGCAGCAGCGGCAGCCATTTTCTTCTTTTTCTTGTGCGCCTTCTTCTTAGCTTTCATCGGAGCAGCGGCCGGAGTTGTAGCAGCCGGAGCAGCGGTCGTGGTGGTTTGGGCCAAAACCAAGCTGGAAGTAGAAGCAACAAACAAAGCGACTAAAGCCATCGCGAATAACTTTTTCATGATAATTCTCCTTTTAATTTGGGCGGATCAAAAACTAGCTCTGTCCTACCTCACTCATTGGACGGAGGGGAGGTTTAAAAAGTTGCAATCATGAAAAAATGCTTCAAAATGGCTCAAAAATAGGGGTTTTTGACGAAACTTATTTTTCAATTCGGAACATTGACAATTAACCGACCGGTCGGTAGTTTAATGCGCCTATGACCAACCTATTAAATCCACAAAAACATGCCGATCAAAGAACCCGTCTTTTGTCCCATGCCCGCCATCTTTTCGCGGTTCAGGGAATCAAAGAGACCAGTATGTCCCAAGTGGCGAAGGCCTGCAAAGTAACAAAGGCCACCCTTTACCACTATTTCAAAAGTAAAGACGCCATTCTCAAGGAAATTCTCGACTGCCGCAGTAAGACGATTGAAGCCACAACTCAAGGATCGAAAGCCAGGAACTTAGAAGAATGTTTGGATCAAATTGCCCGCAGTCATTTAAAACAAATGGATGAACCGGAAAATCTGGAACTCATGAAGATTATGATTTCGGAAACCATGAAAAATCAGGAAATGCGAAAGTTCTACATGGAATTTTTGAAAGAAAATATCGGACTGGGTGCCCAGGCTGTCGTTCCTTTTATTCAAGGGAAGAAAAACGAAAAAGAAATGCGGCTGCTCTTTTTCCAATTCATGTCAACGCTGGTTCATTACGACTGGAATGTAAAGATGGTAGGAGACCCTTCGGGTTTTATCGGCGGCGAGGAAGCTTTTGTGCGCCAATTGGTAAAAACATATACTCCGGCGTTTCAAGCGGTTTGACCGCCGACCGCGGAAGGAAAACAGGGATAAATGGCCGTTACACTTTGTTACAAAATGATACAGGGTCGTAAAGCAGTGGAACCTCTTTTGTTTTATAAGTGACCTGAATGAAACTGATGATTTTTTGGATTCTGTTTTTAAAATTATGGAGTGGAATATGAAAAAGATTTTAGGATTTGGTTTGGGACTCTATCTGGCGGGAAGCGCTGCTTTCGCCCAAACGCTGGCACTGGCGGACTATTTAAAACAGGTTGAATCCCAGGGGCCTGATTATCAATCAGCTCAGGCCGCGGTCGTGGGATTGGAAAAACAATCCCATCAGCAGGACCTGACTTATTCACCTGTGTTGGTAGCCAGCTACAATCACTTCGACGATCAGGAACAGCAAACCAATCCCTTTGAGGGACCTCACACCCAGACCGACACAGCCGGCGTTTCCATTACGGATGAGCTGCCTTTTGGGCCTACGGTTTCAGTGGGTTACGCTTTTACCAACACCAATTCCCCCCTGTCAGCGGTGGAATCGTCTTTTGTCTCAGGTTTCGGGTTGAGCCCCAGTTCCATCCCGACTTCTTACTATCAAATCGCGCCCGTGATTTCGCTTTCAGTTCCTCTCTTTAAGAATTTCGGCGGCGCCCAAACCGCCGCGGGAGTTCATGAGGTGCAATATCAATTGGAATCGGCTGAAAAAAACTCGGCTTATCAGCGGGAACAGCTCCTTTACAACGCCAAGCTGGCTTACTGGAATTTGGCCCTGGTTCGGGCCCAGGTCAAAATCCGTCAAAACACTCTGGACCGAAGCACCGATATCTGGAATTGGACTAAAAAGCGGGTAGAACGCAATTTGGCCGAAGCCCCGGACGCTCTTCAGGCCGAAGCCTCCGTCCGGGTGGCTGAATTGGATTTACAAAGCGCCACCGAATCCGAACGCTCCGCCCGCCTGCAATTTAACCGCTACCGGAACACCAAAGACGCCGCCGTACCGGAAGATTTGGAAGAGCTGGAAACTTCCCTGACCGAGGAGAAGGTTGAAATCCCAACCCTCTTGCCTGAACGGCTGGATTTAAAAGCCGCCGAAGACGCCACCAACCAGCAAAAAGCCGCTTATGACCAGGCTTATCAAAATGTTTATCCCGATATCACCCTTAACGCTTCGTATAGAGGTAATGGGTTAGATCCCAATTATGGGGTAGCTAACTCGATCGCCTGGGGACCCGATTATCCTACTTGGAATTTAGGCGCCCAGTTTAATTTGCCGTTGGACGTTTTTACCTCTTCCACTGTGGCGGAGGGTTATAAGAAAAATTACGAAAGCTCGATGTTGAGTTTGCAGGACAAACAACTGGAAGTGAATCAGGAATGGACTGACTTGGTCAACCATCTGCAGGATGTTGATAAACGCCTCTCCATGGCCACCGAGATTGAGTCGATCCAGCAGACCAAAGCGGACCAGGAAAGAAAGCGGCTGGAATACGGAAGAACCACCGAGTTCCAACTGCTCTCGTTTGAGAATGATTACAACTCCGCCCAGCTCAGCCGGCTGGCTATTATTTCAGAAAAATTATCTGTCCTGGCCCAGGCCGAATGGTGGTTGTCCACCGATGTTCATCCGTCCAACGTTGATACTTCATCCACAGGAGCTAATTAATGAATTTACCTAAACTCGCGATTGAACGTCCCGTTTTTGTCAGTTGTGTTGTCATCTTATTAATGGTGCTGGGATTTATGTCCTACCGTTCTTTAGGCGTCGATCTTTTTCCCGACGTCAGCTTTCCTTTCGTGTCTGTCACTACCAGTTACAAGGGCGCGGCCCCGGAAGAAATAGAAACCCAGATTTCCAAACCTATTGAGGAGCAGATCTCCACTTTGGAAGGGGTTAAAAAAGTTTATTCGGTCAATCAGGAAGGTTTTTCGATTGTGACGGTTCAATTCTCTTTGGAAACGGACAGCAAAGACGCGGAGCAAAGGGTGCGGGACAAAATGTCTTTCGTACGCCCCCAATTACCGAAGGATATTGACGAGCCGGTCATTCAGCGGCTTGACCCTTCCGATTCGCCCATTATGATTTTATCCCTCCAATCCGGTTTGTCGCCTTCGGAAGCCTACGACATCGTCGATCAGGTCATCAAACCCCAGTTGTCCCAGGTGCCGGGTGTTGGCGTGGTCGATATCATCGGCGGACTGAAACGCGAAATCCGTGTGGAGTTGGACCGCAATAAGCTGAACGCCTACCGCATCAGCGCGACCTCGGTGGCGAACAATATCGGCCTCAACGGTATGAATGTGCCGGTGGGTAAATTCCAGACCAACGGGCAAAATATGCTTTTTAGGTCCGTCGGTGAATATAACGACCTGGACCGTTTACGGCATACGGTAGTTAACTTTTTAGGCTCCGATGTTCCTATCACCGTAGATAAAGTGGGCAAAGTCATCGATACCACGATAGATCCTCCGAATTACAGCTTTCTCAACGGCGAGCCAGCGCTCTTTTTGCTGGTCCATAAACAATCCAAAGCCAATACGGTGGCAGTCGTCAACGGCGTATTTAAGACCATGGACCGGCTGAACGATTTATTAAAAACAAAACCCGGCGCGCCCAAAATCGGTCTGGTACGCGAGGATGGACGCATTGTCAAAATGAACCTGGATGACGTTCAACACACCATCACTTTGGGTATTTTACTCACTGTGTTGGTGGTTTTTTTCTTCCTGGGAAGCTTCCGCTCCACTTTAATTACCATTACCTCCTTGCCCGTTTCGCTTCTCGGATCATTTATTTTGATGAACGGAATGGGATTTACCTTAAACCTGATGACTCTTCTGGCCTTATCCCTGGCGGTGGGGCTCCTGATCGATGACGCTATTGTGGTTCGGGAAAACATCTGGCGTCATATGGAAGAAGGGGAAGAACCGAAAGTAGCGGCTCTCAACGGAACCCTGGAAGTCGCCATGGCGGTCGTCGCGACTACCTCTGTCATCATCGCTGTTTTTCTTCCCATCGCTTTTTTAAAGGGCACCGTGGGGCAGTTTTTCAAACAATTCGGCATGACGGTCTGTTTTGCCATGGCGGTTTCTCTTTTTGAAGCCATGGTCATGGGCCCTATGCTTTCAGCCTATTGGGCCAAGAAAAGCAAAAAGGGAAAACACGACAAACCCAAAGGCATTTTGAAATGGTTCGATGATTTTCAAACATCCATGGAAAATGGCTACGCGGTACTCATCGGGTGGAGTATCCGCCACCGGTTAATGGTAGTCATAGGGGCCGTTCTTATCTTTATCGCCAGTCTGGGACTCACCAAGTTTATCAAATTCACTTTCTTGCCCGGCGGCGATAACGGTGAATTCCGAGTAACCTTGAAACTGCCTCCCAGCACCTCTCTGGAAGCTACCCGGGACGCTTCCCATAAAGTGATTGATATCCTGAAGACTCACCCGGAAATTCTTTTAACCTCCGAAACCATCGGCGACACTCAGGGCAACGATAATACCAGCACTATCTACGCCAAGCTCACGCCCTGGCAAACCCGAAAGCTATCGACCTCGGACCTGAAAGAAATTGTCCGTAAAGAATTGGAACCTTATCGCGAGCAATATCAGCCCCAGGTAGCGGACTATGATTTGGTCAATAACGCCGCTCCCTTCAACTTGGTTTTGGTGGGGGATGATTACAAAACATTGGCACCCCTGGCCAATGACCTGATGGAAAAAGTCCGTAAGATTCCCGGTTTGGTGGATTTACAAACCAATTATGACGGAGATAAACCGGAGTTTCAGGCGGTGTTGGACCCAGCCAAGCTCCGGCAGTTGGGCGTTTTGGGTATTGAGGCAGGCAATGAACTGCGCACCCAGGTGGAAGGAACGGTGCCGGCGAAATTTCGTCAAAACGGTTTGGAATATGACATCCGCGTCCGCATGCAGGAAGATCAGCGCGATCTTCAAAAAGACTTTAATAAGGTCTGGGTTCCCAATAGCAACCAACTGCAAGTGAGGCTGTCGGATATCGCCGCGCCTGTGACGACCGTAGGTCCATCAAAGATTAACCGTCTCAATCGGGCGAGGTACATACAAATTTCAGGTCAATTAGGCCCCGGGGGCGCTTTAGGTAATATCACCAGCGCGGCGGATAAAATCATGGCCGCCACCCAACTCCCTCCCGGCGTGTCTTATAACTTTGTGGGTCAGGCGGAGGACTTGGGCGACCTGGTGTCCAGCATGATCACCGCGGTCGGCCTGGCCCTTCTTTTTACTTACATGATTCTGGCCAGTTTGTACGAATCGCCGATTCTGCCCTTTACCATCATGATGTCCATCCCCCTGTCCATCGTCGGGGCCTTTATCGCTCTGGCGGTAACGGGGCAAACGCTGAATATCTTCAGCATGATCGCGCTCATCATGCTCATGGGGTTAGTGACCAAAAACGCCATTCTGTTGGTGGACTACATTGTGCAGATGGAAAAGAAAGGCTTGCCGAGGAATGAAGCCATCCGCCGGGCCGGGATGATCCGCTTGAGGCCTATTGTGATGACCACTTTGGCTTTGATCGCCGGTATGATCCCCACAGCCCTGGCTTTAACCGAAGTAGGCAAATTCCGCCAGTCTATGGGCGTAGCCATTATCGGGGGTTTGGTCAGTTCCCTTTTCTTGACCTTGATTATCGTACCGTCGGTTTACGGCTATGTGGATGACTTCCGTATCTGGCTAAGACATCTATTCAACCTCGATGGAGAAAAACCGTTGAAAATAAAGACACCTAAACGCTGACTGATAGAGGGAGATACGCAAATCGATGCCGACCGACAGCCTGATTGAAGCCCGACAGCTCGTTAAAAATTATGACGATTTTCGCGCGGTGGATGGGGTGGATTTTCATGTTCGGCCGGGTGAGTGTTTCGGCTTTTTAGGCCCCAATGGCGCGGGCAAATCCACCCTCATGAAGATGATCTATTGTTTCTCTCCTCGGGGCGGAGGCGAGCTTTCCATTTTCGGCCTGGACCCGGATAAGAAGGCTTCTGAAATTAAAAACCGTTTAGGGGTTGTAGCCCAAACCGACAACCTGGATGAAGACATAACAGTTACCCAGAATCTGCAAATTTATTCCGGTTATTTTGGATTTTCTCGTAAACAAATTCAGCCCAAAATTGATGAATTGCTGGCTTTCATGTCGCTGGAAAGCAAAGCCCATGCGGGCATCCGCCAGCTGTCCGGCGGCATGAAACGGCGCCTGGTTATCGCCAGGGCGCTTTTAAACGACCCGGATCTTCTGATCCTCGATGAACCAACCACCGGGCTCGACCCTCAAGTTCGTCATCTTATCTGGGCGAAACTACGCGAACTTAAAACGCAGGGTGTGACGATTTTGCTGACCACCCATTACATGGAAGAAGCTCAGGAGTTATGCGACAGGCTATTGGTACTGGATAAAGGCAAAGTGCTGTCCTTAGGCAGGCCCGAAGAACTGGTTAAAAATAATTTACATCCTTATGTACTGGAACTGCCGGTTGCTAAAAAGAGTGAAATTCAAATCCCGCCATCCATACAGTTGGAAACGCATGGGGATAAACTGTTTCTTTTCTCCGACACGCCTTCCGAGTTGGAAAAAATAGCGCTTCCGTTTCAGGGACAATTTCGTATCCGCACCACCGGGCTGGAGGATTTATTTTTAAAATTAACCGGAAGGGATCTGCATGAGTCCGAATAAAATCCGCCAGCTCCCCACTTTCGCCCGTATGGTCAGCGCCATTTGGTACAGGCATTACCGGGTTTATCAAAATAATTTTTGGACCAACTCCTTTCCCACCGTTCTGGAACCGCTGATTTTCATCTTGGCCGTGGGCTGGGGACTGGCCAGCGCGGTGGGAACCATGGATGGGATGGACTATTTGACTTTCATCGCTCCTGCCCAGGCAATGATGGCAGCCGTATATACCTCCGCCTTCGAGGAATCCTACGGGACTTATTTCCGCATGATGGTGGATCATAATTACGACGCGATGATTTCAACCCCCGTGGGAGTCAACGAGGTTTTTTGGGGAGAACTGCTCTATACCGGAACCAAAGGATGGTTTTTTTCCCTGGTGGTTATTGTGGTTTTATCTTTCTTTGGTGTCATTCATTCGGCCTGGGCCGTCCTGGTGCCGTTTGTGGGGTTTTTCACGGCTGTGGCTTTTGGAAGTTTGGGACTTTTCGCCGCTCGGCTGGTGAAAAATATAAATCAATTTAATTTCTTTATCACCGGAGTCATATCACCGTTGATTCTGTTTTCCGGAACGCTTTTCCCCGTGGATAAATTGCCGCCCGTTGTTTCTATCGTGGCAAAAATGCTGCCGCTTTATTACTTTATCGACGTGTCCCGTATGCTCACAACCGGTAGGTTCACCAGTGATCTTTATATCGCCGTTCCCTATTTGCTGGTCGTTCCTTTTATTCTGGGAGCCTTCGCGGTGAACTCTATGAATAAAAAGCTAATACAGTAATTCAAATCAAAATCTAACGGCCCCTAATGGGACCAAAAGCGGTCGGCGGCACCACTTCCCATTGATTTTGACCCGGAATCATCCAGACCAAATGGACGGATATCAAATCCCCTTCCGTCTTTTTGTATTCCACCTGTATTGAATGAAAACCCTTTTTCATTGAAACGCTTTCTTCTTCCGGCTTTTCAGTATTAAAAACCTCCCTCCCATCCACCTTAATCAGGGCTTTATCCGTGGTTAAAAGCCGTATTCGATAGGTTCCGCCTGCTTCAATAAGCATCCGTCCTTTCCAGCGGATAAAAAAGGGCGGGTAATTCTGAAAAGGAAAATCGTGTTTGGACGTGAAATTTAAAACCGGGTCTTGGCGGCTTAAAACCGGGTTGTCCATAGCGTCTGTAGCATTCCAATAGGTTCCCGTCAGTCCTCGATTCCATTTTTTAAACTGTCTTAAGTAATCCGCTGGTACGTCATATCGGTAAAGCAAAACATGGCCCTCTGAATTTTTGAGAAGAATTTCGTGTCCCTCAGGGAAAAGGGTTTTCAAAAACTCAAACCCGGCTGTTTTGTTCTGCTCCATAAAAAACACGGCGTCTTTGTCTGTTGGAAAATCGCCCTGGGCCAGTGCGGTTAAATCCAGCGGAGAGCTTTCCGCCATGCCCTGATAACCCAGAAAACGGACCACATGATTGTCAAAATAAAAGGGCGTAATGAAGAAATGAAAGCGCCCCGGCGACGCCTTTTGAAGGTCGCCGATAGTTTGGCCTATGGTCGCCTGCTCCAACCCCAAGCTGAGGCGGCAATCCTCGTTGTTCGCTTGTTCCACAAAATAGCTGTAAGTATTTTGCGCGGTGATCGCCGTTAAGACTGCCGCGACGATAATCGCGCTTATTTTCTTTCCCGAAGGAAAAAATTTTTCCAGATAACTCCAGATCAATTCCAAAAAAGAACCCGCGAAGTAAGCCGTGAAGGCAGTTAAAACCACTAACCGATTGGAGTTGTTAGGCTGATTGGAGAGAAGTCCTGCGAGGGCCAAGACAAAAAAACCCGCCAGAGCGTAAAAGGAATCCCGATGTTTACGCCGACAAAAAGCTAAACCCAACCCTAAGATAAAAAGAATGCCCGTCACATCGTCTAACATTCGGTGTCCAGAAATATTATGGCGAGCGATTTCATCCCCCGTTCGATTAAACATTAACGCGTTACCAACCCAAACATCCCAGAGCGGCCTTAAACTTTTTTGTTCTAACAGCGTATTGCCGATAAAGACATCACGTTCCCGGTTTCCCAGTGTTTTTTCCTGCCAAAAATAATGAAGCAGAGGCAACGCCAATACAAAAACGATCAAAAAATAACAAACGATCGTGGAAAATCGGATGGGATTCCCTTTGCGGTTTCGGGAATATTCCGCCGCCGCGTAAATCAAAAAAAGAAAGGGGACGAGTTTGAAAGCCTGATAGGTATAAAGACCTGCGCCCATAAAAAACGCGGATAAAATAAAAGCCCAGATTTTTTCCTTCTGAAGTCCATAAACCCAAAAACACATAGCGCCAAATAGATAAAAGATCACTTCACTGCTGGGATAACCAGTACGGGTCTCAATCCAGCTCCAACGGGTAACCGCCAAGATGAACAAAGAAAGAAGCGCGGTTTTCGAGCCGGAGAGCTGGCGGATGGTGGCGTAAAAGAAAACAAAAGCGAAAAGGGCTTGAAGCGTGAAAAAAAAATGAAAATTAAAGAGTGAATCCCCGACCCAGTGGAACCAAACGGCGAGCTGATAAAAAAGTAAAACTTCAGGGATCTGGTAGTTGAAAATTTCGTAGAAAGGCCGCCAACCCTCATGTTCGATGCGAAGAGCGCATAAACCGGTCAATCCCTGATCGGTATGCATTCCAGCGGGCAAAACATCAATCCGATAAAGGCGAAAAAAACAGGCCAAACCCAGAATCAAAACCAGAAAAAAACTTTCGGTCTGGGTGGATATTGGCCGCAAAGGTAACTTAGCCGACGAAAAAAAGGATTTTAATTCCCAAAGAGCTAAACCGTAAAAAAACAACCCCATCCAGAGCGTGTAAGGTCTGTCCGCTTGTGCTATAAAAAATTGACCCGTAACGGCAAAGAGGGTCAAAAACCTCAGGGAAACTTTGGAACTTTGAGATGAATTCGTCAGGGACACGCAAAACTCCAAATCAGAAGAGAAATAAGACGCTTTCATCATAACTGATAAAACAAAGTTTTAATCTTGAGGAAAAATGAGTTTGGGGCTTAACCCTTCCTTTGATGAACACGATAAACAATGGGCAGGATAAATCCCCGTTTTTGATTTTTCTATTTCAAATAATGAAATGGGGAGTTCAACAATCTGTTAGGATAAGCCTTTATATTATTACGCAAAGGGTTTCTCAATTTGGTGAAACATACGAGCTCTTCAACTCTATCCAGTTTCATCTTCCCTCGTCTTATCGGTTGGACTTTTCTTATCTCGCTCGGCGCTCTTTTATTCTACGGCCTGATTTCGTTACCGCCTTTAGGGGATGCCAATCCCACCTTTCATGTGGCTTCCCGCTATTTAGATCATGGCGCGGAAGAGACTGGATTCACCTCTCCCTTTTTATCGGTTTTACTCGACTATCGGAGTTTTGATTTAATCCTTTTTGATTTATTTTTTCTCGCTTTGACTTTGACGATTTTGTTGTTCCACGTGGTGGAGAATTTGCCCATTCGTCCTTCAGACTGGATCTGGGCCTGCGTTTCCCTATTTTCTTCCTTAATGCTTTTCGTTTTGGGCTGGATGGGTTTAAAAAACGGCAGTAATTTCATGGATTATGAGTTTTGGTCGGGCATTTTGGGCGCGTTTTCCCGGGTTCACGGTGCCTGGATCACGGGTGGACTGGTGTTATTAACCATCCTGGCTTCTTTAAGGTGGGCTTGGAAAACTTTGGTTTTGGGAAAGAAGAAGCGGCTTGATCCTTAATACTCTTTTGATCATCCGAATTTCAATCCTCCTCTTAGGCTTAACCGCTTTTTACCGTCTTTTCGCATCAACCCATTTGGTAAAAAAAATCGCGGCCTGGGCGGTTTTTCAGGCCAGTATCGTTTTGTTATGGCTCTCCGCTTCTTCTCATTACCACGGACAGGAAAATCCAATTCCCCGGGTTGTTGCTTTTCTGATCGGTGTTTTTTCTATGGGTATTTTAGGAATAATGCTGATATTCGCTTTGGGTGTTTTGAGAAGACGGGGCTCGTGGGAAATTGAAAACAAGGACGCGAAAAGGTCCACGTGAAAGAACACTTACCTATTTTAATTTTAATTCTTCCTTTGGTCTCGGTTCCATTTATAGCGGGGTTGTCTTTTACCTCAAACTGGATGAATCGGCTTTTTGTTTTAATTGTTTTTACGACAGGCTGGGTTTTCGGATGGGAAACCCTGGAAGGCGTTTTATCCAATGGATTATCGTTCTACAACCTTGGCGGCTGGGCCGCTCCCTGGGGAATAGAAGTGGTCCTAACCCCCTTCACCGTTTTTCTCGCCGGATGGATTTGGCTGATTGGAATGTCAACCTGGTTTTACGGCTTGCCCTATTGGATTCTTCAGCGTAAGGAATCCGTGAAAGAAGGTTTATTTAACGCTTTTCTTTTTTTACTCCTCGGCTCGGTTTTGGGACTTTTATTTCTTCGGGATCTATTGAGTCTTTATTTTTGCTTGGAAACAGCTTTAGCGGCGGCGGCGGGTTTGATGGTGGTGGGACAGGCAAAAAACTGGGCGGATGGATTTTATCTCTTCTTTTGGGGCAGCGCCGGAGCTTCTCTTTTACTCTTGTCCGCTTTTTTCCTATACGCCTCAACCGGAACCCTCAATTTGGACGATCTTTTATCCCAAATTTTCATTTCCAAAAACGCCGCCGTCGTTCTGACCGCCGGTCTATTGAGCGTCTTTGCTTTTGTTGTGCCTCTCACATTCCCCTTACCCTCTTTCTTCTCCCGATTAGTGAGTCAAACCCCCTCCTTTGTCATGGGATTGCTTTCGTCCATCCTAGTGCGGAGCTTGGTCTATCTCCTTTTTATTCTTTTGTTTTTCACACTGAATTTGCCAGGCTTCCATCAACCCTTTTGGATCTTGGGATTCGAATATCTTCTGATTCCTCTTTTATTTTGGAACTTTGTTTTGGCTTTCCGTCAAAATGATTTTCAGCAATCAATAGCTTTTATTGGCGTGGCTCAATTGGGGTTTCTTTTCGTAGGTTTTTTTTTAGGAAATAAAAGCGCCCTCACCGGAAGCTTGCTCGAACTTTTAAATCAACTGCTGATAGTGGCCGGATTATTTTTCATCGCCGGAACTCTTCGTGCCACTCCAGGCGTTCTGCCCTTATCTCGTTTGGCGGGATTGGGCCGTCAAAGACCCTGGACGGGATTGGCCTTGATTGTTTTCGCCGCGTCTTTGGTGGGCATTCCTCCCACTTGCGGATCCCTAGGAAAGTGGTACTTAATTCAAGGAGCTCTTGAAAGAAATAATTGGATTCTCTTGGTTCTGGTGGCCGCAACCGTATTGTTAAATCTTTTTTATTTCATCAAGCTGATCGTTTTAATCTATGAACACCGGGATGCGGCCGCAACGGAATCTTCATCCATCGCGTCGAAAATTCCGATTTTGATTCTAGCCTTGGGCATAATTATTCTGGGTGTCTTTCATCAAACCGTTATAGATCGTTTTATCGAACCGGCTTTGCCAAAAGCTTTTCAAAATATTTCCATACCGAACGTGCCGTTCCTCGGTAAACAAGTCGAATAAATCTTTTTAGAAAGGGAGTTGTTTAGAAATAAAAAGCCGGACCTTTTTAAAAGATCCAGCTTTTTAGAAAAACTAAGGCAAACTTTTGTGCGTACCGTCACAGTATGGTTTGTTGTTCGAGTGTTTGCATTGGCATAAATAAGCGGTTTTCTTTTCCTCCGCTTTAAAAATAAGAGGTGTGAACTCGCTTCCGCTGTGTGAACCGTCGCAAAAAGGCTGCGATTTCGAATGGCCGCAGGCGCACCAAGCGTATGTTTTCCCGGCTTCCAATTCCACAGCGATGGGAGCTTTAGCTGCCACATGAGGCTCGGACATAGATATTCTCCTTGAGTCGATTTGGGTGTTTTGCCTGACACTATGGTAAGGTTTTGCCGTCTAAAAATACATCACCGAACGAGCTTTTGCGTTACGGTCGAGTAACTCCTCTTGAGGATTTGATGAAATTGAATAGATCTTGCCTTCTGGGACTAGTGCTGACATTGACCCTGTTCTCTAAACCATCCGGATGCTGGGCCGTGCCGACAGAAGAGGATGACAGCCGATTAACCGTATGGTGGACCAGCGGTCCCGTCACGGCTTATCACGACGAAAGAGATGAAACCGCTCGTCTTCGCATCGCCGAATCGGTAGACGATGGCGATAATATTTTGACCGGCGCGAAAGGGGAGGCTCTTTTAAGACTACCGGGAAAAGCTTATATTTTTCTCGGACCTCATACGAAAATTCATATCAGCCGCTTAAGATCCGAAGATAAAAATTTACAGGTCCGGTTAAATCTCTTAACCGGCGATCTCTGGTGCCAATTAGATCAAGCTCCGCAAAATATGACATTTGAGGTTTCGATGCAAAGTTTGATCTGCCGCTGTCACGGAATTCTTTTTGAGGCTATCCGCCAGAAAAACGCGGTCAGACTCAACGCTTTTAACGGGCCGGTGGTAACTGTTTCCCGAGGACAGGTCAAAATAGCGAAAACTGGAGAAGTAACCCAATATATTCAGGACAAATTCAGCTATAAACATCGTTTAAAAAATTCCGATGACGACCTCTTGGATCAATGGAAAACCCATTTGGCCGACATTTTGGCTAAAACTCCCGTGAAAAACTCGGTAAATCCTTGATTTCGTGAATTAACCTAATCGCCATCATAAAGAGGTTATAATATGTAGCCCATGATTAATAAGCTTTGTGGGAATGTCGTTATAAAACCCAAATTGGGCGGAGGATTTTTAAATGTCTTTTTTGAACAGGGTATTAGATCCACCCTCTTATGGCTACCTGAAGGATGAAAAGTTGTATGTTCCAACCCAGGGAGAACTGGTTCGCGAGTTTTTCGCTAGGCTGAATATTTTTAAATCCAGAAAAAACTGGTTACCGCTTTTTAGCTGGCTTACCATTCTTTTTTTCGCGCCTTTTCTCTTCGTGTTTCTTTTTCACTATTTCACCTGGAAGCTTTTTATCATTGCCTTTATTTACAGCATGGTCATTTTGGGCACCCATGGAACCATTTATTTACACCGCTATGGAACCCATCACGCTTTCACCTTCTCCCATAAAATTTGGCTTTTTATTGTCCGTCAGATGGTTATCAAGCTAATTCCGGAGGAAGTTTATATTGTCTCCCACCATGTGCATCACCAGTTCTCGGAAAAACCAGGAGATCCCTATAACGTCCACGGTGGATGGCTTTATTGCTTTTTGGCGGATGTAAATCATCAGGCTATTGCCCGAGACATGGACCGCAAGGATTACATTCGAACCGCGGCCCTGGTTCAACACACGGGTGTCAAGGTCAACAGCTACGAACAATATCTAAAATGGGGTTCGATTTGTCACCCCTTCTGGACGATTTCCCACTTCCTCCTCAACTGGGCTTTTTGGTTTACGGTTTTCTATTTTATCGGCGGCATGCCCCTGGTCTGTGCCATCTTTGGCGGAGCGGCTTTTTGGGCCGTCGGGGTTCGCACTTATAATTACAGCGGCCATGGAGGCGGCAAAGACCTTCGTAAAGAAGGCGACGATTTTGACCGCACCAACCTTTCCATCAATCAGCTTTGGCCTGGCTTGGTCACTGGTGAATGGCACAACAACCACCATTTGTACCCGAACGGCATTCGCGCGGGATTTTTACCCTATCAATGGGATTATGCGTGGCTTTTTATCTGCTTTTACCGCTCCATTGGCGGCATTGATACCTGGCGGGATCACAAGGACCAGTTTTATGCCAATCATTACGAGCCTTATTTGAAACAGAAGGCCATGGAACGGACCCAGGCGAAAACCGTCAAGTCCTGATTTAAGGCCGATCCTTCTTGACTCTCCCTTTAATTCATCCGAAAATTGCGTCCCTTATTTCTACTATGGAGTGTTGTTAAAGCATGATCTCGGCAAAAGATATTACCCTTCGATTCGGCAAGAAAACTCTTTTCGACAAAGTCACCGTCAAATTCAATCCCGGCTATTGCTATGGCCTCATCGGCGCTAATGGCGCGGGCAAATCTACTTTTATGAAAATCCTGTCCGGCGAGATTAAAGCCGACGAAGGCGAAATCGCGGTGGATCGCGGCGTAAAAGTCGCGGTTTTAAAGCAGAACCAATACGCCTATGACGAATATACTGTTTTAGAAACGGTTCTCATGGGCCGGGAAGACCTTTGGAAAGTTCAGCAGGAAAAAGACGCTCTCTACGCCAAAGCGGAAATGACTCATGATGAAGGTATCCGCGTGGCCGAATTAGAATCCCAGTTTGGCGACATGGACGGCTATACCATTACGGCCGCCGCGGGCGAACTACTCGAAGGTTTAGGCGTAGAAACCGCGAAACACGACTGGAAAATGCAGCAACTTACCGGCGGATGGAAAGTCCGGGTTTTGTTAGCCCAGGTCCTTTACGCCAAACCCGATGTGCTGTTGCTCGACGAACCCACCAACAACCTGGATATTCGCACCATCGACTGGCTGGAAGAATATCTCAACAGCTATGAAGGAACCATTATTGTTATCAGCCATGACCGCCACTTTTTAAATCACATTTGCACCCATATCGCTGACGTAGACCGGGAAAAGGTTACTGTTTACTCAGGTAACTATGATTACTTCACCGCCGCTTCCAAACAAAACTTAGACGCGAAAATGACGGAGAACGTCCGTAAGGAAAAACAAATTGCCGAGCTAAAAGCTTTCGTTGCCCGCTTTTCGGCTAACGCCAGTAAAAGCGCCCAGGCCACCAGCCGCGCCAGGCTTTTGGAAAAAATCGAGTTGGAACAAATCATTCCCACAACCCGTCAATATCCCCGTCTTTTCTTTAAAGAAAAACAACCGGCCGGTAAGGACGTTCTTAATGTTAAAAGCATCAGCAAGAGCTATGGCGAATTAAAAGTCCTTAACAAGGTTAGCTTTATCGTCGGCAATGGCGACAAAATTGCGGTCATTGGTCCCAACGGCGTGGGTAAAACCACTTTGGTCAAATGTCTGGTGGGAACCTATCAGGCAGAGGGTTCGGATTTGGCTCAATGGGGTGTAAAAATTGATGAGGGCCAAGCGGCATGGGGAAGCACCGTAAGGCTCAGCAGCATGCCTCAGGACGTCAAAGAAGAGCTTACCCGCGACATGACAGCGCTGGAATGGCTGCGCCAATTTGCGCCGCTCGAAGAAGGCCAAGTCATTCGAGGAATGCTGGGGCGCATGCTTTTTACCGGCGAAGAGCAGGACAAGAATGTGAAAGTTCTTTCCGGGGGTGAATGCCAGCGTATGGTACTGTCGCGGTTGATGCTGGAAGGCGGCAATGTGCTGATCATGGACGAACCGACCAACCATATGGATTTGGAATCCATCGAGTCCCTCAGCACAGCCTTGGCGGAATACACCGGAACGGTAGTTTTCACCAGCCATGACCAGGACTTAATCGGCAAAGTGGCCAACCGTATTTTGGAACTCAGACCCGATGGTACTTTTACGGATTTTAAAGGCAGCTACGCCGAATATGAAGATTGGCAGGCGTTGGAAGCCAAAAAAGCCAAAGAAGCGGCCAAAGCCGGTGCTAACAGGGTGCTGAAAAAATGATTTTTTACCCTGTCTACAGCCACGGGGTGGGAGCGAATCAATCTTACCCTTTGTTTTTCAAAGGGTGATTTGCGACAAAAATACGAATCCCCGACCAGGGGATTCATCATACTGTATAAAAGTAAAAGGCTTGTCGGAGAGCTTTTCCATTCCGAGTATAATCACATCAACCATCATCCATCTTAAGGGGTAAAAAATGGCAGACAACGATTGGCAGTCTCGATTAAAAACAGGCCGGAACGACGAGTGTCCTTGCGGCTCGAAGAAGAAATACAAAAAGTGCCACTTGGAAGCGGATGAAAAAGCTAAAAGCGAAGCTTTGGCCAAAACCAACGCCGAATCGGCCTCTCACGCGGATCATGATCACGACCATGAAGGCCACGACCACCATAGCCATGATCATGGGCACAAGCATGAAAAGGGCGGACCTATGAGACCCAACACATCAACCAGCACCAGCCGGCAAATCAGCGCTCCCCGCAAAACAGGTTCCGCTTAAAAACAATTTGGAATTAATCACTCTCAGGAGTTTTTTATGTCAAAACGTGAAAATATCAGCACCGGTTCCAAATGGGAACCAATCCTCGGCTACTCGCGCGCGGTAAAAGTCGGCAATTATGTTCATGTCTCCGGCACCACTGGCAGCGGCACGGACGGAAAAATTGTCGGTGTGGGTGATCCTTACGCTCAAACCGTTCAGGCGATTAAAAATCTTCAAGCGGGACTGGAAAGAGCGGGAGCGGATTTGGAAAACGTGGTTCGCACCCGGCTTTTTGTGACCAAGATCAGCGAATGGGAAAAATTCGGAAAAGCCCATGGCGAGTTTTTTGGGGATATCCGCCCGGCCATGACCATCGTGGAAGTTTCCAAACTCATTGATCCCGATATGATGATTGAGATTGAAGCGGACGCTTACATCGAATAAGAAAATCGCTGGAAAAACTTCCTTTCATTAAAAAACCAAATCCGTATCAAGTATTAAGGAAATCGCATATGCCATTACAAAAAAGAATTTTAGGTAAAACCAATATTTCCGTTGCCGATGTCGGTTTGGGCCTCTGGGCCGTCAGCGGCTCCGAGTGGGGAACCGCCGAAGACCGCGAGACTTTTGCCGCCATTGATAAGGCATTGGACATGGGCGTTAATTTTTTCGATACCGCCGATGTCTACGGAAACGGCCACAGCGAGGAACTACTCGGCCAGGCTATGAAGGGCCGGCGGGAGAAGTTTATTGTCTCCACCAAAATCGGCTGGATTGGTTATGACGGTAATCAATCCCAATACACCACCGTGGATAAATTTATCGCGGGCGTGGAATCAAACCTCAAACGGCTTCAAACCGATTATGTGGATATTATCTTCAGTCATATTCCTTATGCCGAACCGAACCTTCATGTTTTCCTCGAGGGCTTTGAAAAACTTCAAAAACAGGGAAAAATTAAAGGTTATGGCGCCAGCACCAGTGATTTTGATTTTCTCAAAAAATTCAACTCCAACGGCCTTTGTTCCGTGCTTCAGATTGATTACAGCCTTTTAAACCGCACCCCCGAAGCCGAGATTCTTCCCTACTGCCAAAAAGAAAATATCGGCGTCCTCATTCGCGGCCCTCTGGTAATGGGCCTGTTAACGGGCAAATTAAATAAGGATTCCCATTTTGAGGCCAGCGATTTCAGAAGAAATTGGCAGAATAAGCCCGAGGAGAAAAAAATATTTTTGGATGACTTGGAGAAGGTGGAGCAATTGAGGCCTCTGGCCAAAGGCAAAACGCTCGCCCAGCTGTCGCTTCAATTCACCCTGGCCCACCCCGCGGTCTCGGTGATCATTCCCGGCGCCAAGCGTCCCCAGCAGGTGGAAGAAAATGTCTCAGCGGGCCTTTTGGCCCCTTTAACCGGGGCGGAACTGAAAAATATGGAAAAAATTACGCCCCAAAACGGCGGTAGAAGAATATGGCCTGCATAACGTTAGGTCGGCCGCTATTCGGTTAGTGAAAAATTGAGTTGGTAATGATTTAAAAGTCCGTCCCCTTTTGGGGCGGGCTTTTTATCTTAAAGGAGCTGTTATGGGACATTTATGGATACCCGATATTCCCGTTTGGGAGAAACTTTTGAGATCGTTCGTCATCTATTTTTTTATTCTAATAGCCTTCCGGTTTACAGGCAAAAGACAGGTCGGCCAGCTGACGCCCTTTGACCTGGTGGTGCTTTTAATTATTTCCAATGTGGTCCAGAACGCTGTCATCGGCAACGACAATTCCCTGGGCGGCGGAATGATCGGTGCGGTTACCATTTTGGTCCTCAACTGGGGCGTGGTTGAAATTTCCTACCGGTTTAAATTTATGCGCCGGACAATGGAAGGGAATCCTACTATCCTGATTCATAACGGAAAAATTTTGCAGGAGAACTTGAAGCGGGAAAGAATCACGCTGGAAGACCTTCAGGCGGCCCTGCGAAAAAACGGCGTGGTTGAAGCGGGCCAGGTTCGCTTCGCTGTTTTAGAAGAGAACGGACAAATTAGCGTCATCGCTAAAAATTAAAACCGATTAGTTAATTTTTATCCGCGATTTTATCTTCTGCGGATTTTCCCATCAGTTCCGCCACAACCGGAAGAGTTTTAATGTCGCTTTTGGCCGCCTGTTTGCGTAACCCCTCAAAAGTGTCCTGGGGCCAGCCCTGCTGGAAGAAATTCACCAGCCATTTGGCGATACTGCCTTTGGGGTCCGTGAAAACCCGGGCTTCCACATAGGTTTGATCCGGAATGGACATACGAACCAGTTTGAATTCGCAATCCACAATGCCGCGGGTATATTTTTTGATGAGCGGCGCGTCCGGGTCCGTAGTCGGTTTATAACTAACCGTCATCCACCCCGTCCTGGTGTCATAGATGACGTTCACATCGGATACAAAATCGCGGTCCGAGATAACCTGATCGAAAGGAAAGGGGATCCCCACATGGTCATACTCGATAAACTCGGTGTCCGAAATATTCCGGACCACTTTGGATAAAACCAGGCTGTTGATCCATTCCACGCCCCGGGTGGTATCGATAATGATCGAGGCGACCTTTTCCATGGGCGCGTTCACAATCCCCTCGCCGCGAAAAGCGATAACCTGGCTTCCCTTTACGTTCGCCCAATAAGTGGTTAACCCGTTGTCATCGGAGCATTGATTCCACTGAACCACCGAATTGCTGAGAGAAACAACTGTGGTAGGAGTGGGTGTCGCTGTCTGAGACAGCTCGGCTTTTAAAAGACTAGGGAAAGACGCCAAAACCGCCAATAGGATGAAGAACTGTTTCATGGAACCCTCTGGTTAAAGTACGAAAATCATAGTTCGCTCATCTAAACCAGCCAAGGAGATTTATACGAAATCAGTTAGCTTTTTTACGGCTATAAAGGCCTAAAAGTATTACGCCGATGAAAACGTAAACCATCCCGAAGTCTGGCGCGGCCCACAGACCGAATTGGTTGAGAATCTCTCCATCCGGCGTCAGGACATAGGCGTGAATCAGTCCCGTGAAAGAAAACAGCGAAGCCGCGAAACACCAATAAGCCGCCTTCTTGAATTGTCTTTCAATGATGAAAACCAAAATAGCCGCGAAAATCATCGACGTTAAAAGAAACCCCTGGCTCAGTGAAATGAGTCCTTTTAAGTGAAAACTTTCCTCTAAGGCCGGAGCGGCGGCCGCTAAAGAAACATGGGCCGCCTGTAACGTCGGCTCCACTATCAACTCCAAAGTAAAAGCGGCGAAAGCGGGGATAAAACCAAAAGCCACGGCCAAAGCATGCGGCTTCGGGATTTCCTGAAAAGCCTGGGCTGTAATGATAATGGCGATCCAAAGCAAAATGCCCAGGATGCACTCCTGCGGAATCAGCCTCAAAAAGAGCGTAATCCCGCCGAACAGACATAAAAGTGAAATCAAAACCCCGTTTAGAATGGAGTAGCCGTGCCGTGCCCCCATGGCTTTCCAGCCGGGGTGGCCGATGTAGATGGTGGTGGGGAAAGCGCTGCCAAAAAAAGCGGCAGCGACGGTGGCGATACCGTTGGTTAATAAGGATGGCCGGGTGGGATAACTGTCGCCGCCCGCCTCGGCGCTTTCCAAATTTTGAAGCGACCCGATCACGTTAAAAAGTCCCATCGGAAAAATAACCGCCATGTATTTCCAACCCATAGGACTTGTCAAAAAGGAGAGGATATCCTGCGGAACAGCGTGGGGCGGATGGAATCCCCAGAGAATCGGATCGTTGGAAACATTAAAGGAAACGAAACCGAAATATTTCAAAATCCAGGCGAAGACCGTGCCAACCACGACGGCTAAAAACCCGCCGGGCAATCCAGCCGGCCATTTCACCCGGCCCGCGTAGGAAATCAAAATTAAAAAGGTCGGTAAAAGTCCCACTAACGGATTTGAGAAAATCTGAAAAATGAATCCCATGGCGATAAAGGTAATGGCGATGCCGGCTAACGCGCAGAGAAGCGCCGCCCGGGGGGTGTTTTTGCGGATCCAATCGCCCCCATAGGCCCCGATAATTTCCATGACTCCGTTGAGAAAACAGGCGAAAAGCCCCGCCTGCCAGGCCAAATGGTAATCTTTTGTTTCCTGATAAACGGGCGCCATGATGAGAAAAATAAAGGCGATCAAACTGGGCGTGTTAATCCCAAAAGGCAGCGCCGTGACGTCTTCCCTGCCGGAGGAGAGCGCCAGTTGACGGGCCTGCCAGGCATAGTAGAGATTGCCGATGAGAATCGAAAGTGCCGCTCCGGGCAAAACCTGTCCCGTGATAAATTCCGTGGGAAAGCCGCAGAAGAGTTTGCAAAGAATACCCATGAGCATGAGTTGAAGCAGGTTATCCACGAAGAGGCCGAAAAAGCCGTCAAGGTCTCCCCGGGTAAACCAGGGAACAGAAGAAATTTTTTTATTCATGGGCCAAGCCTAAACGCCGCCCTTTGGTGGGTCAAGATTTTTTAGCCCTAATTGTCTATTCCATCACTTTTTTAAACAAATAATGGGACACAACCCATTCCTGCCCTTGGGCGTAGCCCCATAATTCGGCACAGGCCATGAAAAATACCCGCCAATAGGACCAGCGCCAGAGAACCTGGTCAGGACCGTAAACCCTTTTGAAAATCTCAAAAATTCGTTCTTTGTGCCGGTCAGCGTTTTGAAGCCAGGCCTCGCTGGTCTTTTGGTAATGCCTCCCATCCACCTGCCAATGTTTTGCCAGGGACAAATCATTTTGAAAATAAAGCAGTAGATCGTCCGAGGGCATGATGCCACCGCTAAAAAAATACCTAGTCATCCAGTCATTCGGGTCTTTGTCCTCAAATAAATAAGCCACCTGAACGTGGGTAAAAATATGGACAAAAAGGAGGGCCCCGGGTTTCATCCAGGAAGATACCTTGGCCAGAAGCAGCTCGTAGTTTCGCATGTGCTCGAACATTTCAATTGAAACAATCCGGTCAAAAGTCTCGGGGGAATGAAATTCTTTCAAATTAGCCGTAATCACCCTTAGGTTGGAAAAACCTCTCAAGCGGGCCTGCTCCTCAATATAAGCCCGTTGTGTTGCTGAATTGGAAAGGGCCGTAATATCACAGTCCGGATAATATTCCGCCAGATATAGCGACAAGGATCCCCATCCGCAGCCCAGATCCAATATTTTTTGTCCCTTTTGAATTCGGGCTCTTTCACAGGTCAGTTTTAACATGGCTTCTTCGGACTCGTTTAAGTCCGTGATTCCCGCCGGCCAATAACCACAGCTATATTTAAGCCTTTTTCCCAAAACCAATTGGTAAAACTCCGTCGGCACTTCATAGTGTTGTTCATTGGCGTCCGCGGTGTTAACCGCGATGGGACTTTCTTTTAAAAACCGGATTAAATCCGAAAGGACCTGCTGGCGTCGTTCCACCGTTTCCCATCGGCCCGCTGTTTTCAATCTTTCTTTCAGCAACCGCCGGATACCCAGTCGGATCAGCGGGTCCGGGAGCAGGTTTTTTCGAATAAGAGTATCAGCGAGCATCCTTCCCTCCTTGAAGCGGGAACCAGGGAACAAAGACGCTGGTGGTCCTTTGATAATGCCGATACGCTTCTCCCTTGGTTTTTAAAGCTTGGGCTTCCGTCAGCGGTATGCCGCTGACCCTCAACAACAGGAAAAGGATGAAAAGCGGGCTGGCCACGCCAATCCATCCCCAGGGCGAGGCCAGGGCATAAAGGGCGTAAGCGATCCAGGTCAGCCACTCAAAAAAATAATTGGGGTGTCGTGAATAGCGCCACAGACCTGCCCGGCAAACTTGGCTTTTATGGTCTGGGTTCGATTTGAAACGATGAAGCTGCCAATCCGCCAGGGACTCGCCCCCAACCGCGACGAACCAAACCAAAACCCCGGCTCCTTCCGCGAATGAAAACGACGGCTGGGTATTTTGCGATGGGATCAAAAAAGGAATGGATAAGAAAACCACCAAGAGGCCCTGAAACTGGAACATCAAAAAAAATTTAAACTCGATGGCCTGTCCCCAATTTTTCCGGATCTGGGTATAACGGGGGTCTTCTGGCACTTTGGCTAACACCCTTGTCGTCAAAAGATAAAAAGCCAGCCGGCCCCCCCAAAGGGCCACCAGAAGAGCCAATAACCACCGGCGAAAGGCAAACCCCTCTCCTCCGGCCGCGAATAAAACCGCCAGAATCACATAACCCAAAGACCAGCCCACATCCACAATGGCGGCGTTTTTGGTGAAAAGGTGAATCCACCAAAGGATCAACATCATGACCGTGATAAGCGCCCAACCTGTTAACAAGAGATGGATAGAGGATTCAAGCATTTTTCAGTTTCCCCTTCATCAACCGGCGTAATAAAAAAACGAAAGAAGCGTAAAAACCAAGCCCTAGGGGAATGGCGACGATCCCCCAGGCCCCAATACCTTCCAGGGTGATGATCCAAAGACGCGCGATGGAACTCCAGGGGTCGTCCCGGATCATTTGAATCAATTGGGGCATCGAAAGGGAAAGAGCTTTGCCTCCAAAAAACCGTTGGCCAAGCCCCCAAAAGGGCAAAAGCAAAAGAAGTTGAAGCGGATAAACCAAATAATTTACCAGCTGGATCAGGGGCAGATTCAACCTAAATAAAACCCCCGCCAGGGCACATAAAAAGGTGGTAGAACCCAAAACGGGGAAAATCCCCAGCAGCAATCCGAGAACCAGACACCCCGCGATTTTTTCCACGCTGATCCCCTGTTGAAACAGTTCCAGAATCAATCGAGCGGCCCGCCATTGTTTCAAATGCCCGTTCAAAGGGTCTTCTGACGTAACAAAAGATCCCGGATGCCCGAGTTGGGTTTTAACCGGTATAGTTTGATGAGCATATAGGCGGCGATAGCGATATTGCCCAGTCCCATGATGAGAACAAACCATAGAATTCGCCGAAACCAGTTTTTTTCCTGGTAAGCCGTCCAGAGCCAAAAGGTCAGGAAACCAAAAAAGGTGTCGAAAAAAGTGGCCCGGCCCCATGGCAGGTTCCAAATCACCGCTCCCGCGGGAATCACATTGCCCCCGGCGAAACTGGCCCAGACATTCACCGCGATCATGACGGCTAAAATGAACCCGTATAAAAAAATCAATTTTGTTTTCATGGCATACTTTCTTTCAACGGGAAGAGGCGATTTTGAAAACCGCCTCGCTTTGTTCAATCCGTAACCCGGCCGCTTCGGCCGCCGGCAGGTCCTTGTTATTGGGCCGGGTCAGAACCAGATGCAAATTCCCCAAAATGCGGGTCGCAAAGCCCGCTTCACAGTAGCAAAAGTAATAATTCCACATGCGTTGAAAAGCTTCGTCAAAACCGAGGACTTTGATTTTTTCCGAATGGGCGTTGAACCGTACCCGCCATTCGGCGAGGGTGCGGGCATAGTGGATGCCGATGTTTTCCAGGTCTTCCACAATGAATCCGGAGTGTTGGGTCATCGCCTCGCTCAGGGCGCTCAGGGAAGGAATGACCGATCCCGGAAAAATATGTTTTTGGATCCAGTCGCACCGTTTTAAATAATCCTCATAGCGCTGATCCGCCTGGGTGATACTTTGGATCACCACCAGGCCATTGGATTTGAGCAGCCGGTCGCAGGCTTTGAAAAAATCACCGAAATGCTCATGGCCTACCGCCTCGATCATTTCCACCGAGATGATCCGGTCGAACTGACCAGTCATGTGGCGGTAATCGCGAAGCAAAACTTCGACCCTGTCTTCTACCCCAGCCTGGCGCACCCTTTCCCGTGCCAATTTCAACTGTTCATCCGAAAGCGTAATAGTGGTCACCCGGCAGCCGGTGGTTTTGGCCGCTTCGATGGATAAGGCGCCCCAGCCGGATCCGATTTCCAGCAAATGGTGGTGTTTTTGAAGACGGGCTTTCTGCAGAATGGCGTGGATCTTCTTTTTTTGGGCCGCCTCCAAGCTGTGCGTGGACTCGTCAAAGATGGCGCAGGAATAGGTCATGGATTCGTCGAGGAAGGTTTTAAAAAAATCGTTGCTTAGATCGTAATGGGCTTTAATATTTTCCCGGCTTCCCGTGACGGAGTTGTGCCGGGCCAAATGGGCCATCCGGTCCAAAAACAGGCGGACCTGGGTGGTCCGGGGGTTGCGGTCAATGATCTGCTGCTGGTTTTCGATCAAAAGCCGGATAAGGCCGGTCAAGTCGTCCGTTTCCCAATCTCCCGCCGTATAACCCTCGCCAAAAGCGATATCTCCCCCCCGGATCATGTTCCAGAAAAAGTCGTAGGTTTTCACCCTCAAGGTCACCGCCAAATGCTCCGGGGACTGGGGATCGCCGAAAAGTTTAATTGTCCCATCCGGCAAAACCATGTTCAGGCATCCCACTTTCATGCCCGAGAGCCAGTTAAAGACTCCCTTCATGGCCATTCTTTGCCATAGGCTGGGCGCCTTTACCCGGAGGGTCCAATCGCTCCGGGGATGGGGTTTGGTATAAACTTTCAGACCCTTGAGGTAAAGCCGGCCCGCCTGCCAGAGAATCCTAGGCATGCTCAGGGCGGCCGTCACAGGAAACTTTAAGACCGTTCCCACAAAATTTTCGGATGTCATTGGCATGGCTTCCCCCCACATTCTGGAATAAAAAACCTCCCGGCCTTCGCGCAGGATATTGATTCGGATATCCAGCTTTTTCCGGATGTCAGAAAAATAAAAATCGTACTGCCCCCGCATGTCGTTAAAAGGCGACACGTGAAAATCTTTATCAACCAAATAATGTTCCTTGAACCCTTTTTTCGCGCTCTGGGGATCGTCCAAAAAATAAACATGCTTCTCGCCGAAGGTGTTGTTGACCTCCGCCAGGACACAGACCAAAGCCTCATCGGCCCCATAGCAGTAATAAAAGGAGGCAGGATTGAAAACATAATTGAAATAGCGGGCACTGGTGACCAATTCCACCCTTTCCACCCGGTGCGCCAGTCCCCTCTGGATCAGTAAACCGAAAAGCTTTTCACGGATACTGCCCGAACCCTTTTGTAAATGGTCCTTGTCGTATAGGGAAACCACCGCCGGTTTGTTGTAACCAAAAAACCAGAGTTTCTGGCTCAGATCCGGAAGTTCCTCCAGGTCAAAGCAGTAGAAATAAAGGGGATATTCGAATTGATGGCCCATCGGCGAGAGCCTCTGGTGCGTTACCCCTCCAGTGAAGATGCGGGAATTCATAAATTGCCTCCCAGGGAACGTGATACCACGACGGCCGATTTCACCGCGTCCTCATGAAAGCCGTACCCAAAATAACTGCCGCAAAAATAAGTGTTCCGCGTTCCATTCAAACCGGGGAGAGAACTTTGGGTTTTAACCGACGCCAGGGTGTAACTGGGATGGGTGTAGTTGAACTCCCGAAGGATGGAAGCGGGTTCTATGGCCGTGGCGCGGTTGAGGGTCACCCAATAGCGTTTTTGGGTTTTGAACCCCTGGAGGCGGTTCATGTCGTAAGTGAGGGAGGTTTTGCCCTGGGGCCCGGAGCCCGCCTCCCGGGTGTAATTCCAGGAAGCCCAGGCGGCTCGGTAGGGAGGCATGACGGAGATATCCGTATGTAAAACCGTGTGATTTTTTTGATACTGCCAGGGCGAAAGCAGCCTCTTTTCCTCCGCCGAAGGATCTTGCAAGAGGGCCAGGGCTTCATCCGCGTGGACGGCCACAATCACTTTGTCGAACTGTTCCGGCGGCTGATCGCGAAATTGAATTTTGACCGAGTTGGAAAGCCGGGCGATGGAGACACTGGATTGGTTGGTTTTCACGGTTCCTTTAAAGGATTTGAGGAAAGCCCTGATATAGGTATGAGACCCCCCCACCACCGTCTGCCATTGGGGCCGGTCGGATAAATCGAGCAGCCCGTGGTTTTTGAAAAAACTTAAAAAAGATTCGGTGGGAAAATCCCCAATCTCGCCCGGCGGGGTGGACCAAATGGCCGACCCCATGGGCAGAAGGTAATCATTGATCATGTTTTGAGAAAACTTTTTCGCCGACAGGTATTTTCCCAAAGTGGCTTCGTAACCGCCATGGCCCAGATCACTCTCCCCTTCTTTCCCGAAACGCCGAATATCCCAAAGCATCCGGTAAAAAGCGGGTTTGAGGATGTTTTTGGGTTGTGCAAAAATTCCATTCAGATTGTTTCCGGCATAACATAGGGCGGTGCTTTCATCGTAAAAACCGAAAGACATGTCGCTGGAACGGATGGGTACCTGGAGCCGGGAAAGAAACTGGGTGAAATTGGGGTAGGTTCGGTCATTAAGAACAATGAATCCCGTATCCACCGCTGATCCCTCGTCGGGACCCTGGTCGATGACAATAGTATGGGTATGGCCACCCACATAATCATTTTTCTCGAATAGGGTTACATCGTGAGTGTCCTGAAGAAGAAAGGCGGACACCACTCCGGACACCCCGCCTCCGACCACCGCGATTTTTAATCTGGGACTGGGCATGGGTTATTTCTTTCCCGGAGGATTTTCCTTGGCCGCGCGGGCCAATAATTCTTTGAGCTGTTTTTTTTCTTTGTGGGGAAGCTTGAGTTTTTGGACTTCTTTGAGTTGAAGCGCTGGTTCACCGGCCCGGCCGGCCAATTCCCGCATCATCTGGATTTGTTGTAGATAATTTTCACAGTCTTTTCCCCCGACGTACTGGCAGAGGAAAAGGTGAATCTTGACTTTGAGTTTTTCATAGGGCGAAAGGGGCTGCTCGAAAGACTTGGAGATGAGGGCCGAGGCGGTTTTGCAGGGAACGATCATTTTTCCGGCTTCTTTCCGGTCGGTTCCTCCTTTCCGGGGGTCCCAAACCATTTCACTTCCAGACATTTTCGAAGACGCAGTCTTGCCCGATGCATCATCACTACCAGATTAGTCGGTGAAATTTGGAAAACATTACACACTTCATCGCTTTTAATTTGGTCGATTTCCCGCAGGGTAAAAATCTGCCGCAACCGGTCCGGCAGTTCCCGGACGCAGCGCTGGAATACGGCTAAAAGCTCTTTGTTTTCAAGAGTTTTGGAGGGAAGCTGACCCCAGCTTTGAGGATGGTCTTTCCACGGACCGCTTTTTTGAAAAAAGCGGTCGATTTCCTCCCCGGGATGAGACTGGAGGGAGACTTCGGTTTTACTTTTCTGGTTTCCCCGGAAGTGGTCGAGGATTTTGAACTTGAGTATTCCGATCAGCCAGGTTCTTTCGGAAGACTTTCCTTTAAATTGGCTGGAACTTTTAAGGGCGGCCAAAAAGGTTTCCTGCACCAGTTCGGACGCCGTCTCGGGGTTGCCGACCCTCATCATGGCGAAACGAAAAAGGATGTCTCCATGCAGGTCCACCCATTTTTCCGGATTTAAGAGAGAAGTCATCGCGCTTTAACCAAGTTCACTTCTTAATCATATTTTGATCAACCTGTTCAGAAGAACCGGGGCAGCCTGAACCGGAAGCCCCAACCCTTAAAATCATCTTATACTTATTTTGACGGGTTAAAGACAAACAAAATGACGCTGTCTCATTCGTACTTGAGCCGATAGCCGACACCCGGCTCGGTGACAATATATTTGGGCCGGTTGGGATTGGTCTCCAGTTTTTGACGCAATTGATGGATATAAAGCCGCAAATATTGGGTTTGATCGTCGCTATAAGGTCCCCATATCTCTTTTAAGATGTGCTTTTGAGTCACCACCTTGCCCGCGTAACGAATGAGCAGGACTAAGAGGTCGTACTCATTGGGGGTCAAGTGGACTTCCTTTCCTTTGACCTTCACAATTCGTGCCGATAAGTCCACCGTAAAGTCGGGCGTTTCAAATAACGATTCCTCGGTTCCCTGTTTTAATCGTTGGGCATGGCGCAAAGCCACCTTGACCCGCGCGATCAATTCACCCATATCAAAAGGTTTGGTTAAATAATCATCCGCGCCCGCCTCCAGCCCCGCGACTTTGTCTTTTTCTTTACCACGGGCGGTTAAAACAATAATTTGAACCTCGCTCCATTCCCGCAGACGGCGAATCACTTCAAGTCCGTCCATATCGGGCAGTCCCAAATCCAAAAGAACCACATCGGGTTTATGCGAAGCCGCCAAAGCCAAACCCTCCTCTCCGGTCACAGCCTCAATCACCTTGAACTTGTGACTTTCCAGGGATGGTTTCAGGAAGCGCCGTATGGCCAGTTCGTCCTCGATCATCAGAACAACATCATTTTCACTCATGCTTCACCTTTGGGTATTTCTTGTTTTGACTTTAAAGGAATGGAAAAACCAAAATTCGATCCGCCGCCCGTTCGGTTTCGGGCCCAAATAACACCGCCATGGATTTGAATAACTCCCTTACAGATCGACAAACCCAGCCCCGCTCCGCTTTTATTCGATTTTTGAGAACCCCGGTAAAATTTATCAAAAAGCCGTTCCGAATCCTCCTCCGGCACACCCGGTCCCCGGTCTTCCACTTGAACCACCAGGTCCCTGCCGTCGACTTTCGCTGAAATATCAATCGGGCTCTGATCCGGTGTGTATTTTAGGGCATTATCCAGCAAGTTGACCAAAACCTGTTCCATCAACAGCCCATCCATTGGGACAAAAGGGAGATCGGAAGGGATTTGTATATTCAACGTCCGGCCATTTAAGTTTTTCTCAATGCGCGCGATAGCCGAGCCGATGACTTCGCCCGGATGCAGCGATTCTTTTTGCAAAGTCACCGTACCCGATTCCAGCTTGGTCATTTCCAAAAGATTGGTGACCAAACGCTCCAACCGGTTGGTTTCATCATAAATGTTTTCTAAAAGATCCTTTTTGGTCGCCGTTCCCAAAGTTTCCTGGTTCTCCAACAGACTGCTGATCGATCCCGCGATAGCCGCCAAAGGCGTGCGTAAATCGTGGGAAACAGAACTTAAAAGGGAGCTGCGGAGCCTTTCGGTTTCCATTTCCATCTGGGTTTGATGTTCCTTCTCCATCAGTTTATCCCCCGCCACCGCCAAAGCGGTTTGATGGGCGAACGCCTCCAATAGATGCAGCTGTTCAGGAATAAATAACCGGTCCGCCGAAGGAGGTTTGATGCCCAGGGCCCCAATAGGCTCCCCCGTGGCGATCAAGGGCGCGTAAATGGCTTCGGTACCCGGCAAAGTATCCGTGCCTCGGCCCGCCATTTGGCCCAGGTCATAAGCCCAATGGGCGACGCCCATTTCTTTGGTAGTCATGTTGAAGTCTTTAACATTGCCGCACCGCACCTGAAGTTTTCCGTGCTCATCCGGCAGTAAAGCGATCACTGAACTCTCGAAAACTTCGGAGATGTGTTTGACCGCTATTTCCAACAGCTCTTCCGTGCCACGGGTGCTGGCCAATTCTTTCGATAAGGCGTAAAGCGCCGCGGTCCGCCGTTCCCTCAAACGGGAAACCTGGGCCTGCTGCCGGACCCGGACGGTTAAATTGCTGATCGCCACCCCCACCAAAAACATAACGAAGAAAACCAAGAAATACTGGGTATCCGAAACCGCGAAAGTAAACCGGGGAGGAACAAAAAAATAATCCAAAGCCAAAACGCTTAAAAAAGAAGCGAAAACCGAAGGCCCCAATCTCTGACGGGAAGAAATAAACAAAATACCCAAAAGGTAAACCATGATCAGATTGGACAGATCAACGAAGGAATATAACATCCAGGAAATCCCCGTGCTTCCCGCCACGGTTAGAATTGAATAACCGTAATCTTTCCAGGAAAAAGTTGTGTTTGAAAAAAAGATTTTAACGCTCTTGGGAGCCGCAGTTTCGCCCTTGGTCGCGTAAACGTCGATTTCCCCGCTGGTGCGCAAAAGCTGGTCCACCGGCGACTGGAAAAAGAAGCTTTTCCAGGAAGAACTCATGGGCTTTCCCACGAAAATTTTAGTCACGTTTCGGGCCCTGGCGTAGGTCACGACTTCCTCGGCGAAATTGGGGCCGCTTAAGGTGGCCGTCTCCGCTCCCAGCTGTTCAGCCAATCTTAAATTTTGAATCGCCTGAACTTTATGCTGGTCTGAAACGCTGGAGAGTTGGGCCGTTTCTACCGTCACCGCGATCCAGTCCGCTCTCAGACTTTTCGCCATGCGGTGGGCCGCCCGGATCAAATTAGCGGAGGAAGGGCTGGCGCTGACGCAGACCAGAATCCGGTCCGTTGTGGGCCAGGTTTGGGCGATGGATTTATCCCGCCGGTAGACTTGGACCTGGTCATTCACCCGGTCAGCGGTCACTCTTAAAGCCATTTCCCGCAGGGCGATCAGATTGCCTTTTTTGAAAAAATTATTCACGGCCCTTTGAGCCGATTCGGGAACGTAAACCTTTCCTTCTTGCAGGCGTTTTAAAAGGTCGTCCGGCGGAAGATCGACCAGCTCAACTTCATCGGCCGTTTCTAAAACCGAGTCCGGCAGGGTTTCCCTTACGATAACGCCCGTAATCTGGGCGACAATGTCATTCAGGCTTTCGATATGCTGAACATTCAGTGTGGAATAAACATTGATGCCGCTATCCAGCAGTTCCTGAACATCCTGCCAGCGCTTGATATGGCGGCAGCCGTCCGCGTTCGTGTGGGCCAGCTCATCCACCAGCAAAAGACCCGGACGGCGTTTAATCGCGCCGTCCAAATCAAACTCGTGCAAATAGGTTCCCTTGTATTCCACTTCCAAGCGCGGTAACACCTCAAACCCCTCGGTCAAAGCGACCGTATCCTTCCGGCCATGGGTTTCTACCAGTCCGACCACGACCTCCACGCCTTCGGCCTTTTTGGCGCGGGCCGCTTCCAGCATGGCGTAGGTTTTACCCACGCCGGGCGAAGAGCCGAAAAATATCTTTAGCTTTCCCCTGTGTGATTCACGCTCCTCGGCCTGTATGCGGCTTAACAGCTCATTCGGATCAGGCCGCTTATCGCTCATATAGGGAAAGCCCTGAATGCCGTCGGGAGATTCGTGTGGATTAGGAAGTTTTTCAGTCATACAAGGCGTCCTAAGAGGAATTAATCACGCATCATTATAGGTTTAGTTCACGCTATAAGCAGGATACCCGAAACCGTCTATGGGAAATCATTAGGATTTTATTAGGAGTAATTCGCTGAAAAAGTATAGCTGATGAGCTCGATTTGTAAGATTAGGTCAGGAATTCTGAGATTCTATTTTTTCTCGGCATCCGTCAATATGTACTTCCCTGTTTTTTTGGAGCCGGTCCGTTTCATCAATCCCGCCTGGATCAAGGGATTCATGATTTTCATGGCACCCTGCTTTGTGACGCCCAAGCCGTCCCATATTTCCTGCGGCGATAAACTGTGTTGGTCCCGCAGGAGCCCTAAAAGTCTCTCTTGTTTGGGCGTCAAAAGAATTTTCCCGGCTCCCGTTTCGCCCTTTAAACGCTGAATTCTTTCCCAAACCCGTTCCAGGGTCAAATGAACCACTTCAGCGGTATATTCCAGCCAGCCTGTCAGGTCGTCCTCTTCTTTGCGGACGAGATCGAGATTTTTGTAATAAAGCGGTCTCTTTTCCCAATAAACCTCATCGACTGAAAAAATGTGGTGGTTGTCAAACCCCCGGCGGTACAGTTCCCAGAGTGCCAGCATCCTTCCGGTCCGGCCATTGCCGTCCCCAAAAGGATGGATGGCTTCAAAACGATAATGAATAATTCCGGAAGTGATTACCGGTGACAATTGATGCGCCTCTTTGTTCCACCATTCCAAAAGCTCGCGCATCAAACCGCTCACCTGCGCCGCCGCCGGCGGCAGATGGCTGCCCACCCGCACTTGAAAAGTACCGTACCGGCCCGCTTGCCCTTGATCCATGACGCCGGTGGAAATAAGGGAATGCAGCTCAAAAAGATCCTCATGAACGATTGTTTTTTTATTCGCGTGTTTTTCAACGTAGCGCAGCCCGGCGAAATAATTCAAAATTTCCCGTGTCGCCCGTTCCGTCGACGTAGAGACCGTCTTCCCCTCTCCCAATAACCGTACTTCGGCCAAGGTCAGCGGATTTCCCTCAATCGCGGTCGAACTGTGACTGTTGCGGGCCCGCGCGTCCTTTTGAAGGCTGGGAATCCAGGGTACTTGGATTGCCGCGGTCACAATCTTCTCCCGGAATACCGCTATTTCTTCCAGAAGTTTAAGGAGGTGGGGAGTAATGTTAAAAAGAGGTTTATAGGCCATAAAAGTATGTTATTTATTAGACAACTATAAGTCAACTAATAAGACAACTGTAAGTCAACTTATAGGTCAGCGAACAAGCCCAAAGTCTTGAATAGTTCACTGCTCCCCGCTGCGGTGCGGGGAGCCTGGCCCCTCTGGCTATGTTCGGCCTGTATACGGCTTAACAGCTCATTGGGATCGGGCCGCTTTTCACTCATAAAAGGAAAGCCCTGAACGCCATCCGTGGGTTCATTGGAATTAAGTGGTTTTTCATTCATGAGGAGTGCCCCAATGGCTTTTATTGATGAACCATTATAGGTTTAGTTCACGCAATAAATAGAATACCCGAAACTGTACATAGGGAATCATTAGGATTTTATTAGGAGTAATTAGTTGAAACATTATGGCTGATTAATTCGTTTTGTAAGATTAGGTCATAAAGTTGGCGGATTTAAAAATTGATCATAGTCATTTTCCCCCAGACTGTGCCGATTCACCATAAGACGGCCATGAAAATAGGTTTACTTGTTATTAAAAGTTAAACCGCGATCACTTTATTTCGTCCGCTTTCTTTCGCCTGATAAAGCGCCTTATCCGCCAGTCGAACGAGTTCGTGATAATTAGCGGAAATGCCGGCCTCTGTTGCCGCCCCCACACTGACCGTAATCTTCACCGGCGTTTTTTTAAAAAAAACAGTGTGGTTCGCCATGGTTTCCCGTACTCGTTCTGCCACTTTAACCGCTTCCTCTTTATTGCAATTCGGAAGAATACAGACAAATTCTTCTCCACCATAACGGGCCGCGATATCGCCGGGTCTGATCGTCTTTTTAATCACGTGGGCAAATACCCTTAAAACCTCGTCTCCGAAGGGATGACCAAAGGTATCGTTCACCTTTTTAAAGAAATCCAGATCCATCATCAGACAGGAAATGGGTTCCGAATCCGATTTTCGATTCTGATATTGATGGTGAAAAGCCTCATGCAAATAGCGGTGATTACCCAAGCCGGTTAAGGGGTCAGTCTGGCTTTCTAACAGAAGGCGGCGGTTTTTCGATCGAATCTGGTCCGCATATCGTCCCAACACATAGCCGAAGGCCGAAAAAACTGTGCTGGTGCCGATCATCATATATTCATAAAAAAAATGGTATTGATCCCATTGGATGGCAAAAAAGTCTTGGAATGGCGGGATGTAACCAACCCTTCCCCATAAGATATAGAAAGCCCCTAATGGGGCGCCTAATCCTATGGAAAAACCAACTAAAGCAAAGGTTAATGACTTTTTCATTGGCGCCCTGATTTCATCTTCAATATTAAATAAATGTGCAGTTTTATAAATATGACCTTCGTCATATAAAACTGACAGCCGTCAATTCTAGACTACATCAAGGAAGAAAAAGATTTGAATAAAAGTCTCAAAAGGGGAGAAAACGATGAAAAATCAAAAAACCGAAAAAAACACTCCCGTTCGAAATTCTTTTTCCATTGATCTCCAGAAACAAATCGCTGAATCCGCTTATTACAAATGGATCGAACGGGGCCTCCCGCCTGATGGGGCGGAAAAAGACTGGCTTGAGGCGGAGGAAGAAGTATTCGACAGTTTAAAAGAAACACGGGGATAAAATTTCTCAAGGAGCAAAATCATGATCAAAACACCAAAAAGAAAAACACTTCCCCCAAAAAACCTCAGCCAAAAACAAATCGATCAATTGGCTCAGGAGAACGTCTTGACCCGTCTCTGCCCCATCTGCGACAACCTGAAAGATTGGTTTGAGGAAAAACCATCGGGGGACAAACCACAGAAAGCACGCTGAATATTATCGGATATGGTTTAAAAGTGATCTTTCTTTTGAAAAACTTCCGGCGGATGTTTTTGCAGATCCCAGATGAGTCCCACCCAGGACAGGGTCGTTAAAATGCCGTGGGTGATGTCCAGTTCCCACCAATAGATGCCCTGGGATTCGGCGTAAGGATAACGGTGATGATTGTTATGCCAGCCTTCGCCCAGGGTAATGATGGCCAGAATAAAACTGTTCTTGCTGTGGTCGCCCGTATTAAACCTCTGGCGGCCGATCATATGAGTCAGCGAGTTGATAAAAAACGTCCCGTGATAGAGCAATAGAGTACTCGTGAAAAATCCCCAGGCGATCATCTGCAGTCCATTGGTGTGTAGGCCCGGCGCGTAAATTCTCAACAATTCCCCAAATCCGAAAATCGCCGCCGCCAGGGTAAAAGGTGCCACGCCATCATTACGGTTCAGCCAGCGAAGTTCTGGATAAGGCAGAAGATCTTTCACGTTTTCTTCGCGGGTACCGTTGTATTTTTTACACAAAACCCAGCCCACATGGGACCACCAAAAACCTCTCAAAATCGGCGAGTGGATATCTTGAGGCGTATCCGAATACTTATGATGATGGCGGTGATGGGCTGCCCACCATAAAACCCCTTTTTGTCCCGATGAACAGGCCAAAAAAGCCAGAACGAATTGAAACCAGCGGCTGGTTTTAAAACTGCGATGGGAAAAATAACGGTGATAGCCGCCGGTTACCGCGAACATGCGGAGAACATACATGAAAAAACACATTGTCAGCGCTGCCCAACTAACTCCTGTTAAAAAGGCGAACAAACCCGCCAGGTGAACCAAGAGAAATCCAGCGCTCCCTATCCAATTAATCTTTTCGTCCGGATGACTGTCTCTTACTTTTTTTCCTGCATTGCTTCTCTGATCTGTATTTTCTCGATCCAATCGATTCACCGTCTCTTTTTCATTAACTTTTTTGAAATGCCTAACCTAATCTTACTTTCAAAACGCCCTGATGGTTTGCGTCCTGCATTTTAAGAAGAAGACGGTTCTTTTCATCAATAGTGGTCACCCTGTCCAATTCAGGGAAAAGAAATCGTTCTTCTCTTTCGTCATGATGCAGGATCAAATCTTTAAACCTCGCCTCGTCATCCAATAAATTAATAAGTTCATGGGTCATCTCTTTGAGGTTTTTGATTTTCACCAACTTGTCTTTTAAGCGCTGCAAATACATGAGAATTTTGGAATGTTCCCCCACAAAGTTAGAGGCGTCGCCTCCCGGTCTGGCCTTAATCCTCTCCTCGTAAAGCGGTATCAACCATTCTTCTTCCAATCCGGTGTGGTGCTGGATTTCCTTTTCATATCGGTTTAATAAAACCGAAGCCCGGAGAATGTCGCGATCCAGCAGCGCTTTTTGATGCTCAAAAAAGAGAAGTACCAAATCATCATGAGTCTTCGAAAGACTGGAAAAATTATCACGCATTTAAAATCATCCTTTAATTTTCATGATTATCCGCAAGCTCGATTCCGGCCCACTTAAAAACCTATCGAACGATTCTGTTCTCAAAAGATCAAATCCTCTATGAGCTCCGTCATAAAACGAAAATCCTTCCTGGTTTATCTTTAAATCGAAATCTTTCCGGAAAGGAATATCGTTCATGAATGAAATCTCGCCATCCCCGTTCGAAGCCGAAAACCATTTTCTTTTTACGGACTCCGACACGGCTCACACCTCAGGCCCAGAGGGATTAACTCCGGGCCGATTGGGAATTTGGATTCTCATATCCTCCGAAATAGTTATTTTTGCCGGGATACTGGGTTCCTTTATTCTCTTCCGGACAGCCCACCCCGAATGGGCTGAAGAGTCCCGCCATTTGAACCTCATCGCCGGTTCGCTCAATACCTTGATTCTTCTGTTCAGTAATTTTTTCATGATGAAGGCCGCCGACGCCGTAAAAAATGGAGAGAACAATAAAGTCAAATTATTACTCGGACTCACCATCGCTCTGGGAACTGCTTTTTTGGCGGTCAAAGGTTACGAATATTCCATGGAATTCCAGCGTGGTGAATTTCCGTCCACTAATAACTTTTGGTCCTTTTACTTTCTCATGACCGGCATTCACGCTTTGCACATTTTGGGGGGCCTGACCGCCCTTTCCCTGCTCTGGAACCGGGCGCGAAAGGGGACTCTGGGGCCCACTCAGGGCCGGGTAGCCCTCACCGGCCTTTATTGGTCGTTTGTCGAGTTGGTCTGGATTTTTCTTTTTCCGCTGCTTTATTTGATGAAATAAAAATCAAGGAGACTTTTCATGAACACAAAATCCAAATTTTCAAACCATAATGTCATCTTTATTCTGCTGGCCGTTCTGGCATTCTTTTCCGTCGGCACGACCTTTCTGTCGCTTTCACCCGGCTTGAATAACTGGTACGTCTTCGGCATCGCCGCCATCATGGCTTTACTGGTATTGATCCAATATATGGATTTGAAATCCGAAGGGTTTCTGGTTTACGTTTTTTTCATTGTGCCGGTGGTTCTCTTCGCCATATTAGTCGTCCTGGTAGGTTTGGCTTCGCCCAACGGCCCCAGAATTTTTTAGAAATGACAGCCGCCGCCGGATTCAGCGCTTTAACCCTGCTGTTCAGCATCCTGACTTTTCAAATTGGCTTCAGCTATTTGGCCTTTAGAAATCCCAAAAAATATGTCCTTTTTCTAAAATGGCTGGAAGTTTCGACGGCACTGGCTTTTGTTTTTCTGGTCATTCAAGGAAGCGAATGGGTACGGTTTATCCGTTTCAGCTTCACCCCATCGTTTCAAACGAGAAACGGATTTTTTTATTTATTCATCGGCCTATACGGTTTAAGTGTTTTAACCGTCTTTGGCGCCCTTCTGGGGATGAAATATCACGCCAATCATGGCCGTTATTTTGTCGAGACGCTCACGGTTCAACAATGCCGGTTCCTCTGGTTTTTTCTGGCTGGACTCTGGCTCGTTTTTCATTTTTTACTCCACTCTTAAAAACAACCTTTCCCGCACACAAAAACGCCGCCTTGTCCCTGAACAAAGCGGCGGGATTTCAGCCGATAGCTGGGCGGAGAAAATACCCATCCTGGCCGAAACGAATGTCTCTATCTTCAGTTCCACTTTAACTCCCGCCGTTTCGTCCTTTTATGAGGCCTGTCATAAAGAGTTTTTTCATTCCGTTTTATCTTGAAGTTAAATAAAGCTTTCGAGGAGGGCTTATGGCTTATCAATTACGTTTTTTAAAAACCTCGCCGATCAGCTCCTGGCTCAATCAAACCGCCAGCCTTCTGGAAATTTCCATGTATTTTCATCAACGAACAAGCCTGCCACCCGATTTTAATCCGGGTGACAAAAATCGCCGCCTTATCCGAAAAGCCCTGGTCAAGGGTTTATCGCGTTTTTTAGTCAAGCGCAGCCTGTGCGACACCCATCCCGACTGTGACCTCGGCCTCCGGCCAGCGGCTGAAAATAGGAACGACGACCGATTTGAAGCCGGAGTTATCAACGCCCCGGTCAAGCGGTATTTGTTTCAGGGGGATACGGATTTGGACAGTGCGGTTCAAAATATGGTTTTGGCGCTTTTGGAGAAAAACTCTGAAGTTTCTTTCGATCCTCGAAAAGTAAACTTCATTTTAAAAGAAAGTTTGGCCAGTCATCTTTTCGAAAATCCAAATTGCTTTCATCACAGTTACTGCCGCCATTCCCTGATTCAAAAGATGGACAAGGATTTTGCTTTTTCCCATCACGATTATAAATTTCATTCCCTTAAGGAATCGCAATGAACACTTTAGGTTCCCGCTTATCCCAACCGGCAACGTTGCCTTTTGTGTCAACCCCCCCCACTTTCGCTCTTTTTCGCGGCATGCTCAGGAATGAAGCCGAGCGTTTTGAAAAATTCTGTTCTCTACGAATCTTCGCTCCAGGGGAAACCCTATTCGAGGAAGGCCATGCCATGACGGATATTTTTTTAATTCAACAGGGCTGCGCCAAATTTTACAAAACATCTCTAAATAAACACCATACGGTTTTCAGTGTTTTTGGAGAGGGCGATGTTTTTGAATTGCTGACAGCTGACGAAAAGGAAATCCATCTTTTTTCCGCATCTGCCATCACCCAAACAATCGCTCTATGTGTGTCCCCCAAAGTTTTTTATCGAACCTTTATGTCCAACTTGCGCTTTGCCAATCAGCTTCTTCACCAAAAAATCCGAAATCTCAAACATTTTTATTTTAGCCAACTGGTCGCCTCTGAGCCGGTTGAAACCCGTATGGCTTATTTTCTTTTAGACCTGGCCCAACATCCTGGAATGACTCACTTTGACGTAAAAAAATTAGTTTTCGATGTGCCTCTAACCCGCCGGGACATTGCCGAAATCGTCAACACATCTGTCGAGACTTCAATTCGAGTGATCCGAAAGTGGATAAAAAGAGGTCTGGTCACCATGATCCACCGCCATTTGATCATTCAGGACATCAACACTTTTAAAAAAATCACAGCAAAGCTCCCGCGTCTGCCCGATTAACCGCCTAATTCAGCCAACGCTTCTTTCAAATCGCCTTTAAAGTTGTTCTCGCCGAACCTTTCGTAAAAGTTAGCTTTTTGAAATACCATCATGGGCTGAGCGTGTATCCCCACAAGGATTAATCGGGTTTTCTTTTCTTTGCAACGGCTATCCATGTGTTCTAAAACTTTTAACCCCGAAGTATCCATCTGCAGCACACCGGACATTTCTAAAATCAAAACCTTTGGTGTCTTGAAAAAATTCCTTTCCACTTCCATCAGCTTATTCGCCGCTCCGAAAAAGAAACTCCCCTGGATGGAGTAAATTTCAATATCTCGGGGAACCGTAATCCCCTTTAAAAATTCATGGTCGCTTTCATCCTTCAGTGCCCTCACGTTGGTAATTTGAGCCATTTGTCCCATAAAAAGAAATGACGCTAAAACCAAGCCCACACCGACGCCAACGGTCAGATCCACTAGAACTGTCAGAAAAAAAGTGATTAGCAACACCGTAATGTCGCTGACCGGCCCGGTCAAAATAAACTTCACCGAGCGCCATTCGGACATGTGATAAGACACAACGATTAAAATGCCCGCCAAAGCTGCCAGGGGGATATGGGCCGCCAGGGGCCCTGCTGTAAGGAGAATCACCAAAAGCACCAGGGCATGAATCATTCCCGCCACCGGGGTACGACCGCCATTTTTAACGTTGGTCGCGGTGCGGGCAATGGCTCCGGTAGCGGGTATCCCTCCAAACATGGGCGACACACAATTGGCGATGCCCTGGGCTACCAATTCCATATTAGACTTATGGTTGCCACCGATCATCCCGTCCGCCACAACAGCGCACAGAAGGGATTCAATGGCCGCCAACATGGCTATGGTAAAGGCCGAAGGTATAAGAAGTTTTATCTGGGTCCAGGAACCCAGCACAAAATGAGGCAAAGGCAATCCCTGAGGAATTCCCCCAAAACGGCTGCCAATCGTTTCCACGGGCCAATGGTCCAAATAAGCCACGACCGAAACCAAAATTAAAGCTGTAATTGTCCCAGGTATTTTCCAGCCCTTGGGCCAAAAGCTGATCAGGAGGAGGGTAAAAAGCCCGATTCCAAGAGCGTAACCGTTAAACGAAGAAAGGTTTTTAAAATAGGCTGCCCATTTTTCCAAAAAATCGGAGGGAACCGAAACCATTGTCAAACCGAAAAAATCTTTTATCTGAGTTGAAAAAATAATTACCGCGATGCCGGTGGTAAATCCCGTAATGACGGGATAGGGAATAAATTTGATATAAGTTCCCAACCTCATCAGCCCCATCAAAATTAAAATGAGGCCTGCCATGCCGGTGGCAATCGCCAATCCGTCATAGCCAAACTTCGCCGCGATCCCGCCGACTATTACCACAAAGGCGCCGGTCGGGCCGCCAATGGACACCCGGCTTCCGCCCAAGGCTGATATCAGAAATCCCGCCACCACTGCGGTAAAAAGGCCCCGTTCGGGCGGCAAACCCGACGCGATCGAAAAAGCCATGGCCAAAGGTAACGCCACCAACCCCACAATGAGGCCAGCCACCAAATCGGCGTTAAATTGTTTCCAGGAATAGGTCTTCAGACAAACGATGGATTTGGGAACGAACATTTAAAACTTTCTTGATCAAAAAAAACGATTCACAATACTAACATTATTTATCCTGGGTCAACAGAACCTCATCCAGAATGAGTCTCATTTCCTTAATCCGGCCGATACCAATGCAGGATTTTAAAAGTTCACCTTTTTCAAAAAGCGACAGTGTTGGAAAGTCAATCAGCCGGTAAGTCATGGCGATCGACATGAGTTGAGAAACATCCAAATAAAACATTTTGACGTCGCCCTTCATTTCGTTCGCTAATTTCATCAGCGCGTCGTACTGAAGCAGCGCCGGTGTGCACCAGGGCGCCTGAAAGTCCACCAAAACAAGATCCTTCTCCCGTAAAATTTCGCTTTTCCAATCATCCGTCGTGTAAATCTGAAGTTGTGTCATCTTTCGCCTTTGCTCCCTCAAAAAAACTGAACTGTTTAAATTTCGTCAATCCTGTCAGCGAGCGCTTCTTTATTTACAATCGTGATCTTCCCACGCTCAGTCGAAACCAAACCTTCTTCCTCAAAGGTTGAAAAAGTCCGGATACAGGTTTCCACGGTGGTCCCCGCCATTTCGGCGATTTCCCGGCGCGTCAGGGGGATGGTCGTTCCGAACTCTTCCACCATATTGATCAATACATGCAGAATCCGCTTTTCAACGCTCTCCTGCTCAAACAATTGGGTTTCTTTGGAATAACGAAGCCGTTTGGAAACCATTTCCACCACTGACCGCGACATTTCGGGATATTGGTTCAACAGCTCGAGAAAATCTTTCATCGGAAAAGAGTAAACCACGGTGTCGGTTTCGGCCACACCCTGACAGGGGTAATCACCGCCGCTCAAACTACAGCAGCTTCCAAACATGCCCTTGCTTCCCACGACGCAAAGGTTCACTGACCGTCCGTTGGGCGTATAAACCATGGCCTTCACATGGCCTTCCTTGACGAACCACACATACTCCGCCGGGTCGCCTTCCAGATGGATCACTTCGCCTTTTTTGTACTTTTTCTCCACCATCTTTCTTTCCACTTGGGCCATGCGCACCGGAGGAATTTTTTTAAAGATGTCCATTGCCGCCACAAAGCCTTTTGTTTTGGAAATTACTTTCGGCGCCAGTCCATTGGATTTCAAAGCGATCATATCTTCCTCCCGGTTTTTCTTTATCTTCATAAGTCCTCCTGTTTTGTTCTCGATTCAGTCGGACTATGAGCTTTTTCGCCGAAGCAGCTGAGCGATCAACCCCGAGAGAGCCTGTGTATCAATGGGCTTCACGATGTAATCATCACACCCCGCGGCTCTTGCCTTGGCCTCTTCTCCCTTTTGATCGTATGACGTCACCATCACAATAATCACATCTTGGTTTTTAGGGTTTGACCGGATCTTCTTGGTTAATTCCACCCCATCCAGGTCCGGCATCTGAAAATCGATGAGAATTAACCGGGGATGAAACCGCTCCAACAACAGCATGGTTTCTTCGGCGTTTTTCGCGGTTAATGGCTGATATTGTTCCGCTTCCAAGAGCCGCTTCATCAGCTTTAGATTCAATGGATTGTCATCAATAATAAGAACGGGTTCGTTCAACATGGCCAGAGGCTCCTTACTTTTAGAAAACTCAAATGTTCTAGTTATTTAGAGCAATTGCGATACCAACGAATAACGGTGGAAAACAGGTCTTTTAGGGAGATTTGAAGATGCTTAATGGGAAACCTTGGCACGACTGCCATGGTTTCCATGCCAATAACTCTTATGTCCAATCCGTTGAAGGGAAAGCAATGTGTTTTGAAAATGAACGCCGCGTTCAAGTTACCGGACGTTTTCATAAACACTCACTCTTCTTCGACGGCTCGCCGGTCAATGGGGCAACCGCATTCAATAAATCCTCAAACTTGAATGGCTTTTCCAAACAAGGGTTGGAAAGACTCTTCAGAAAACTCCGGGTCTCCTCTGAAAAAACACCTCCCGTCATAAAGACAAATCTTTTTTCCAATCCGGGATATGTTTTGGCAACAATTTTATAAAAGGTCGTCCCTGTTATGCCCGGCATGTTCACATCGCTCACAATGGCATCCACATGGTCGCCTTCCCTTTTCAAAATCTCCATGGCTTCTTCTCCCGAAGGGGCTTTCAAAACCTCGTACTTCTTATTCAGCGCACGGCAGATCACTTCCAGGTTTCCCGGCTCATCGTCCACGACCAGCACTCTGCCGCAGAGAATCCCCGCATGAACCGGCGGCTCCGCCGCTTTGTCCTGATGTTCGTGGTTCAGAGGCAGATAAACAGTAAAAGTGGTTCCCTCACCCACCCGGCTTCGAACCTCCAGGTTCCCCTGATGAAGCCGCAAGATTTCGTTACAAACCGAAAGACCCAGGCCCGTTCCCACACCGACCGGTTTGGTGGTAAAGAAGGGATCGAAAATGCGGGGCAGAATGTCGTCCGGTATTCCGTTACCCGTATCCGCAAACTCCACGAATAGGCTGTGGTTTGCCCTTCCCGTCCGGATGCGAATCTTGTTTCTTTCAGGGTTATTCCCCTCGATGGACTGAGCGGCATTAATGATCAGATTGATAAAAACTTGCTGGATTTTCCCGGGATGGACCATCAAAAAAGGAAGGTCTGCCGCCAGATCCTTTTCAAGACGGGCCTTTTGCTTGAACACGTGATAGGTCATGTTGAGCGCTGATTCGACCATTTGATTGAGATCGATTTTGACCACTTCATCCTCATTGGTCCTCACAAAAGCTTTCAAATCCTTCACGATATCCCTGATTCTTTCGCCTCCATGGATGCAGTCAGATACCTCATCTCCCATTTCGGTCAGTAACTTCTGGTTCTCCGTATCCAATGAGCCTTTTTGCCAGGCACGAGCTTTCATCTCGTCCAGTTGTTCTTTCAAGAACGACAGGTTTCCCAGAACATAAGCCAGAGGATTATTCACTTCGTGAGCCACACCCGCCGCCAGGGTGCCCACCGTGGCCAGCTTGTCGTTCAGGGTAGCCTGACGCTCCATTTGACTTTGAACCGTGATATCCCGCATGACCGCCATTAAAACTTTCTCCCCATTGAACAGAACCGAGACGCAGGACGATTCCACATCCACCATTTTCCCGTTTTTTCCCAACAATTTAAATTTCGCGTGCTCGGTCGCGCTTCCCCCTTTCATCACCTTCTCCACTCTTTCTCTGCTGGCCGCCTGATAATCTGGATGGATCAAATCGGACGTGAGAACTTCCACAAGTTCCGACGGAAAGGAATAACCCAACATCTGGGCAAAACTATAGTTGGCGAACAATATCTGACTTCCATTGGTAATCAAAACCCCGTCCTGCAATTCTCGGATGATGTTATGAAAATTTTCCTCAGACTTTCGCAGATCATCCTGGGCTTTTTTTCTGGAGGAAATATCGCGGACAAAGATCATTTGGGCTGTATCACCTTGATAAATCACAGCGATAGATTCCACCTCAATAAAAAATTTTTCACCGTTTTTGCGAATGGCTTGAAGCTCCACGGGTGGGTTATAAACCTGTCCATTCTGTTGTATGTTTTTTATTCGGTCTTCAATTTCTAAATGATATTCGGACGGGTACAGTTCCATAGCCCAATGGCCCAGCAGTTCATTCGCTTTTTCAAAACCCATTAAGCGGACATAGGCTTGATTGACGTAGAGAATCAACCCGTGACGCACCACCATCAGGGCGATGGGTACCAGATCGATCAATTTCCTGAAATATTCTGGAGAACCGCTTAAGGAATTCATCAAATCATCTTCCAGATAATCAATGAGTTCTTCCTTTTTTAATTGTGGTTTGAGATCATTTGATTGGTTCATGGCTGATTCCTTGTAAAACAGTTTTTAAAAACTCTTTTGAATTATTAATGTCCCGTTTCGACTGACATCTTCCGTCCGTCTCTCTCCTGGTTTTTTGAATAAACTATCTCGCGGATGACACGGGCGGGATGGTCGAAGAACTCATGATCGTAATTGGACAGGGCGTTTTTGAACCTCCAAAATGGACGGAAGCGATGAAGTGGCCTGATGGGCCGTCCAAAATAGCGGGTTAACCGGATCGGGCGGAGCCGGAACATTTTTAAAAACGTCCGAAAACGAAACAAATCTTTTTTCAGCCTTCAGATAAAAATTTCGGCTATTTTTCGCGCTCCCCAATATAGAACCCCCTTGGTCTTTTATTGTGCAACCCGACGGTTGTAATAAAGCAACTATGGTGCCAACTTAATCTGTGGGGAAAAAACGATTCAGGGGGATAAAAATCAGGAGAAGCAAAAACATGGCAGAGATGCCATGGTTTTCATACCAACATGAAATGAGTCGTTTGAAGGAGAAATAAAGGCGAATCGGCTTTAAACCGGGCTAGAGCCCGTACTTTTTGAATTTGAGGTAAAGGGTTTTGTAATCGATCTTGAGGAACTTGGCGGCCTGGGTCTTATTGCCCTGGGTGGCGCGGAGCGCGTGGTGGATTGCCTGTTTTTCCGCCTCTTCCACCGCGTTGGACACAATTTTCTTAAAAGACCATCCATCCGGAATCATCACTTCCACCAGCGAAGGCCTCTCGGCCTTTTTGGAGGATTTCAGTAAATGCTTTATTTGTTCCTCGTGGATCTCAAAATCCGGCGTCAGCAAAACCGCCTGCCTGATCACATTGCGCAGTTCGCGGATATTGCCCGGCCAATCGTGGGCCGAAAGCAGTTCGGCCGCTTCTTTGGAGATGGAACTCACGGTTCGTTTCAGCTCCACGCAGGCTTCTTCCCGAAAGCGCTTGGCCAAAATCAAAACATCTCCGGGTCTTGCCTTTAACGTGGGCAGTTGAATGGTGAATTCAGCGAGCCGGTAGTAGAGGTCCTGGCGGAATTTTCCGGCCTTGGCTTCTTCTTCCAGGGGCGCATTAGTGGCCGCGATAAACCGCACGTCGATGGACTGGGAATTGTTGGCTCCCACAGGTCTCACCTGGCGTTCCTGCAAAACCCTCAGCAGTTTGGATTGAAGGCCCAGGGGCAGATTGCCCACCTCATCCAGAAAAAGCGTGCCCCCATGGGCCAATACTAACTGTCCTTCTTTTTTGCGGTCCGCCCCGCTAAAGGCTCCCTTTTCATGACCAAACAATTCGGACTCCAGAAGATTTTCGGCAATCGCACCGCAGTCGATCGCCACGAAAGGATGGTCCCGCCGTCCGCTTTCCTCGTGCAAAGCCCTGGCCGCCAGTTCCTTGCCTGTTCCGGTTTCTCCCTGAATCAAAACGGTCAATTGGGAATCCGCGACCTTCTGGATTTGACCGATGAGTTCCTGCACCGCCTTACTTTTTCCCAAAATCCGTCCCAAAGACGGGCTGTTGCCCGCTTTCTGGCGCAATTGTTTCATTTCAGCGAGAAGTTCATTTTTCTCAACCGCGTTCTGAACCGCGATCATCAACTGGTCGTTTTCAAAAGGTTTGGTCAAATAGTTATGGGCGCCTTGCTGGATGGCCTTCACCGCCGTCTGTAAATCCGTCACACCGGTGAGCATGATGACCGGAACCTGGGGATGGGAAGTTTTCAGCTTTTGAAGAATCTCCAGGCCGTTCATGTCGGGAAGGTTCATATCCAAAATGACGGTTTGAGGGGAAACTTTCGCGGCTTGGGCGATGGCCGAAGCCCCGTCTTCGGCGGTAACCACATGATAGCCCCCCACTTTTCCCAGCAGGGTCTGAAGCAGTTTGCGTTCAATCGCATCGTCGTCCACGACCAATAGGGTTTTCATAGGTCCTTATCCAAAATCATTTGGGCTTCATTAATCCCGCGATAACCCCGGGAAAAGCCTGGGTATCAATAGGCTTGGTAATATAACCGTCGCATCCCGCCGCCGCGGCTTTTTCATCGTCGCCTTTCATCGCGTAGGCGGTTAAGGCCAGAATAATAATATTTTTAGTCTCCGGCGAGCTTTTTAAACGTCGTGTCAGTTCCAACCCGTCCATACCGGGCAATTGAATATCCATCAGAATCAACCGGGGTTTAGACTCCTCAATCATTTTCAAAGCTTCTTCCGCGTCCGGCGCGGTTTTCACTATATAACCTTCTTTAACTAACAACACTTTAGCCAATTTCAAATTGATGGGATTATCGTCCACGATCAAAATGTAATTACCGGCCATGAGAATCCGCCTTCATTTCCAGGGGGAGTAAGGCGAAGAAAACACTTCCTTTTCCTAAATCACTTTTCACACCCACTGTGCCGCCCTGGGCTTCCACAATTCGCTTGGTGAGCGCCAAACCCAAACCCGTCCCCGCGTATTTCTTGGCCGAACCCGCGTCCAGTTGCTGAAATTCAATGAAGAGTTTATGGATGTCATTGGGATCAATACCGATACCCTTGTCCTCAACCTCCAGGCGGAACTGATGACTTCCCTCGGGCTTAAACCGAATCATGATCCTTCCTTCTTCGGGCGAAAACTTAATGGCGTTTGACGCGTAGTTGTAGAGCACCTGCTTCAGTTTCGAACTATCCAAAACCACTTGAGGAAGCGACGCATCGATCTCAATATCAATTTTAATTTTTTTGGCCGCGGCCAATCCCCTCAAAATATCCTTCACTTCGCCCGCCACCTTGGCCAGACTAATGACTTCGAGACGGAATTCCATTTTCCCCGCTTCGACTTTAGTAATGTCGAGCACGTCGTTAATCAATTGAAGCAGATGTCTCGCGCTGGTGAGAATATCACCCAGGTATTCTTTATGGTCGGGCGACAGAGGGCCTACCTTCTCGTGATACATCAGTTCGGAAAAACCAATGATGGCGTTCAACGGCGTGCGAAGTTCATGGGACATATTGGCTAAAAATTCGCTCTTAAGCCGGTTCGCTTCCTGCATGCGGCGGTTTTGATCTTCCAACTGCCGCTTCCGTTCCGAGATATCCCTAATCGCGGCGGTCACAAAAGTTCCTTCGGATGTTTCCATCGGGCTCAGACTGATTTCCGCCGGAAACTCCGTGCCGTCTTTGCGCAAAGCGTAAAGGTCCAGTCCCGCGCCCATCGGCCGAGTTTTGGGAGAATGTGAGTAGCCATTTCTTTTATCGGGGTGACCCGGCCTAAACCGCTCGGGAATTAATATCTCTATCCGTTGGCCGATTAATTCTTCCCGTTGATAACCAAAAAGCGCCAGGGTTTGGGCGTTCACCAGAATAATTTTGCCGTCTTTGCCCACAATAATCATGGAGTCGGGCGCGGCTTCCAGAATGGCACGGAACCGCGCTACCTGATCTTCAGCGGTTTTAAGTTGTTTGAGTTTGGGAACTATCTTGGTTTTCTTAGCGGATGCGGCCTTGGGGTTTTTGTTTCTTTTTTTCATCCCGACTCCTCGATGATGAAAAATTCTAGCCTTTATCCTTCACAAACCCAAGAAAAACAGTTTTGATTAATTGCTGGATCGTAAAATCGAAAAAATAGCTGTTTTCTTGTCCTGTTTTAAGAAAAATACCAAAAAAAAAGCCCCAGAAAAACTTCTCCGGGGCTCTGAAGGTTTATTTTGTTTAATACCTGCTTTTTGACGCCCTGTGGGCGTCTTCAAACCAAATATCCTTCATTCATTTCTGAACCGAACGAACGTCCTCGTCCTTTCATTACCAACTGATCAAACAACCTGACGTTTCAAAACTCAATATCTACCACTCTTCTCAATATAAATAACTGCAGCTGATAAACCAACCCGTGGTTCTTTTCTTTTTCTCTCGTTTCGGACACCCTCGGGGCGTCTAACGTAGAACCACTTCTTGATATGAAGATAAACCTCCCCGGCCAACTTCTTTATGATTTTGCTCATCTTTCCCAATAAAAATTAAAGGGTGACCCATGTCATAAAAAAATAACCGGAAAAGAATATTCTGGCAGGGAAGAAAATAATAAAGGAGGTTCCTATGTATCACCTCATGACAAAGTTTTGGTGGATTCTGGCCCTCCGCGGAATTGCGGGGATTATTTTATCCATTCTTGCTTTCGCGCTTTTGATATGGACCAATACCCAGTCTAGCGACATTTTCGGATTATACATTTTCGCCAAAATGGCGTCCGTCGTATCTTTCATTTTTTTTATTTTGGGTCTCTACGCTTTAATAGATGGCTTGTTCTCGATTATCTTGGGGGTTCAGGATTATGGCGGCGGCCGTCATTGGAAACCCCTGATCGTTGAAGGCCTGTTGAGTATGGTTTTGGGGTTGGTCACCCTGCTCTGGCCCGACAACGCGGTGATGATGCTTCTTTTCTGGGTCGCGGCCTGGGCCTTCGTCACCGGCCTGCTGGAAATTCAGGAAGGTTTCGATTTGAATGAATATAAAGAAAGACGTCCGCTTTTTCTGCTGGCCGGCATTTGTTCCATTCTATTCGGTTGTTGTATCATCTTTTTGCGGGTGAGCGGCCTGGAGCTGGTGGAGGTCATCGGCGGTTATGCCTTCGTCTTTGGCGTTCTACTTCTTATTTTCGCCTACCGTTTACGGCGCTTCACGAAATATATATCGCGCGTTAGGCTTTAGCGGTCCGCTGCGGTCCTCGCGGATTTCCGCTGGAAGTCCGCGGCCTCTTTCCACAATTGGGTCAGGGCACCCCACAGGCTTGACCGCATCACGCGGGGATAGGGATTCCCCGGTGGAAGTTCTTTCATCAAACGGCGGTGGGCCTCCCCTAAGGAGTGATAGGGCATTCCAGGAAAAAGATGGTGGGTGGCATGATATCGCAATCCCACCGGCCCCCACAAAGGCGTTAAAAAGAAATGGCCCGGAACATCAACGGAATCCAGAAACTGTTCCGAAAAGGCCATCTCGTGATCCGGCGGGTTGCGATAGCAATGAGCCGCCAGGGTTCGAAGTCCGTTGGTAAAAAGGATAAAAACCGCAGCCAGATACCACAGAACCAGCGCTTTCCAGGGCCAAATTCCAAAAACCATCAGAGTCATTCCCGCCAGCGAATAGGCGAAAGTCATGAATTCCTGAAAGAGCCAGACCCGCCTTTCTTCTCGGGTCGGCATGCGTCTTTTATAGTGCGCGCTTACTACTAACGAGGATGCCATTTCCCACAAGGGTTTGCGCATCGGTTGAATGACGTAGGACAGCGGGGTCAGCACCAAAAAGCGCAATAGAAAAATTCCGGGGGCCAGCACCATGGTGAATAAAAAAAGAGGAATGCGGTAGGGCTTTTCCCGGGCGAAATCAAAATATTCTTTGTCGTTCTTCGTTCCGTAAAACTTTTGTTTATGGTGGTCGATATGCACGCCCATGTAAAGCATGGAAGGTACCATAAGAGGAAAACCGCACAACAAATTCCAAACGATATGAAATGTTTGAAAAGTTCCCTTTTTCAAATGGGTCAATTCGTGAACAAAAATCACGGCACGGTAAAGCGAAAAACCCGCCACCACGAAAGCGGCAATCTGGCGGAAGGAAAAATCAGGGGCCGTTACCGCGCAGACAAAAGAAGCCCATCCCAAGAGGTCAAAAAATAAAAAATCTATCCAATAAATCCAGTGATTGGGTTTGAAAAGGTCTTCCGTTACCTTTTTGGCCTGCGCCATGGGAAATTCTTTTGAAATAGGATTGAGCATCGCGGTTCCTTTCTCGTTCATGAGAAGAGCGCATTTTATCCACCGTCACGGCGCGGCTTTATGAGGCCAGTCATAAAGCGTTTGAATCCGATAATTTTTAGCGCGGAACACTCTTCCAATTCGGCACTTATGACACGGGTCATATTTCCGATTCAACACTTAACTTAAGGTAGCCATGGACAGATTTTTTCCTCCCTCAAATCTCCGAGTCAATTGAGGAGTTGTACCTATCGGAAGTCTGGATTCTATTAGCAGCGAAATGGTAATCAAAATTTTCGAGAGATTTAACCAACAAAACGAAACGACCGTTATCATGGTGACTCACGATATGGGCTGCGCCAACCGCCGCACCAGTGTTGAGCCCACAAGGCGAAACACAGGTTTTCTTGGTTGCACCCAATCATTTGATAAAAGATTGGGTGCCCGGCGCCAAATCGGCCTTAAAGACGGCGAAATCGAGTTCGATCAAAGGAAAAACAAATGATAGGCGACCCCACCAAAATATTTGACCGGTCCAATGACTATTTAAAAAGCCATTTCAATCCCCTCGAATTCTTTTTTCATCCCCAAACTGTCGCGGTCATCGGCGCCACCGAAAAAGAAGGCTCCGTAGGCCGGTCCATGATGGTGAACCTCACGCAAAATGCTTTCGGGGGAAAGGTTTTTCCGATCAATCCGGTCCGCGAAACCATTCTGGGCCTCAAAGCCTATCCCAATATCGCCTCGGCCCCCGAGCCGGTGGATTTAGCCGTCATCGTCACTCCCGCCAAAACCGTGCCGGGTTTGGTGGATGAATGCGTCAAGGCGGGGGTCAAAGCCGCCATTATTATTTCCGCCGGGTTCAAGGAAGTCGGCCCCGAAGGCGCGGAGCTGGAACGGCAGATTCTGGAAAAAGCCAAAAGCGCCAACCTACGCCTCATCGGCCCCAACTGTCTGGGCCTCATGAATCCCGTTTCGGGATTGAACGCCACCTTCGCCGCCGGCATGGCCCTTCCCGGCAGTGTGGCCTTTATCAGCCAGAGCGGCGCCCTCATCACCGCGGTGCTGGATTGGAGCCTTCAGGAAAAAGTCGGATTCAGTTCCATTATCTCGCTCGGCTCCATGCTGGATGTGAACTGGGGCGATATGATCAACTACCTGGGCAACGACCCTCACACCCAAAGCATCGTGATTTATATGGAAGCTATCGGGGACGCCCGGGCTTTTCTTTCCGCCGCCCGCGAAGTGGCCCTCACCAAACCCATTATTCTGATCAAGGCGGGACGCACCGAAGCTTCCGCCAAGGCCGCTTCGTCCCACACGGGTTCGTTGGCCGGAAGCGATGAAGTGCTCCGAGCTGCCTTTGCCCGCTGCGGCATTATGGTGGTCGATCACATATCCCATCTTTTCTACGCGGCCGATACCCTTTCCAAACAGCCCCGTCCCAAAGGGCCCCGCCTTTGCGTCGTCACCAACGCCGGCGGCCCGGGCGTGCTGACTTCCGACGCTCTCATTGAAGGCGGCGGTCAATTGGCCGACCTTACGGCTGAAACGGTTAAAAACCTCTCCGCTTTTTTACCCTCCGCCTGGAGCCACGCCAATCCGGTGGATGTTTTGGGTGACGCGGACGCCTCCCGTTACGCCAAAACCTTGGAGCAGGTGGTGAAAGACCCGAATAACGACGGGGTTTTGGTCATTCTCACCCCCCAGGCCATGACCACCCCTACCGAAACCGCCAAAGACCTGGCTCTCTATAACAAGATCGGCGATAAACCCATCCTGTCCAGTTGGATGGGCGGTTCCTCGGTGCAAGAAGGCAGGGAAATTTTAAGCGGAGCCGGTATTCCCAGTTTTCCCTTTCCCGATACGGCCTGCCGCATTTTCAATTACATGTGGCAATACAGCGCCAACCTGAAAGCCCTTTATGAAACCCCCGCGTTGCCCCAGGCCTCGGACCTGCCCAACCGCGACGAGGCCAAATTGATTTTGGACAAGGCTCGGTCCGAAGGCCGGACTCTCTTGACCGAATATGAATCCAAAAAACTTCTGGAAGCCTACGGCATTCCTACAGTTAAAACTCTTTTAGCTGACACCGCCGATAAAGCCGCTTCAATGGCGAATTCCATCGGTTATCCCGTGGTAGTGAAACTGCATTCCACCACCCTGACTCACAAAACCGACGTGGGCGGCGTGAGACTTAATCTCCAAAACGAGTCCGAGGTGCGAAAAGCTTTCGGGGAAATTCAGTCGAGCGTCACCCAGCTCAAGGGTGCCCATCACATTCAGGGCGTGACCGTGCAGCCCATGGTGAAGTGGGAAGGTTACGAGTTAATCCTTGGCAGCAGTCTGGATCCCCAGATCGGGCCGGTTCTTTTATTCGGCACCGGCGGCCAGCTGGTGGAAGTTTACCGCGATCATGCCCTGGGACTTCCGCCCCTGAATTCCACATTGGCGCGAAGAATGATGGAGCAAACCAAAATTGATAAAGCTCTCGGCGGGGTTCGGGGCCGTAAATCCATCGACCTTCCGGCCTTGGAACAACTGATGGTGCGTTTTAGCTGGCTGGTGGCGGAACAGCGTTGGATAAAGGAATTGGATATCAATCCGCTTTTAGCCTCTCCCGAAGGGCTGGTGGCGTTGGACGCCCGGGTGGTTCTGCACGATGCGGACATGACGGAGGATAAACTTCCCCGTCTGGCCATCCGCCCCTATCCCATCGAGTATGTCACTCCCTGGACCGCCGCCGACGGCGCCAAAATAACCCTGCGCCCTATCCGCCCCGAGGACGAACCGCTCATTATTAAATTTCACGAGACCCTTTCGGAGCAAAGTGTTTATTCCCGTTATTTTGAGAACATGCAATGGAGCAGCCGCACCGCTCATGAACGCCTGACCCGCGTGTGCTTTGTGGATTATGACCGCGACGTGGTGCTCAACGCCGTCCAACAGACTCCCACAGGCGAAGCGATTGTGGGCGTAGGCCGTCTCAGCCGCACCCGCCTGCAGGACGAGGCCGAATTTTCCATCATCATCAGCGACCACTGGCAGAAAAAAGGCCTGGGCTCTGAAATCATGCGGCTTTTATTGAAATTTGGATCGGCTGAAAAAATTCACCGGGTGGTGGGTTACGCCCTGCCTGAAAACCAGTCCATGCGGGCTATTTGTAAAAAGTTCGGCTTCAAAGAAACTCCCATTGAGGACAACCGGGTCATTGCCTTGAGTTTGGATTTATAGGCCTCTCTCCATCAAAAGCCGAAAGGCGCGTCCAAAACCAGAGCAACCCCAACAACCCCCGAGAACACGAAGAGTCCGGCACAGACCCCTGCGCCGTCCAACCGATCACTCATTCCTCCGAACGGATCAACGAATTCGAGGAGCCATGTCCTGGCCTTTTCAGCCGTTATGACATGGATCATAAGAGGGAAATCCATCCGCCTTTAAACTGATCACAGTTCAAAAAGGCGATCCTCCGGGACCGGTTCGGGATTGCGAGGAGGACTTTCATGAACCCTTTTCCCCGTCCAAAGATCCTAAAAATCATTGACGCCTATTGGCGCGCGGCCAACTATTTGTCCGTGGGCCAAATATATCTGCTGGATAACCCTCTTCTCCGTGAACCTTTAAAACCAGAACACATCAAACCCCGCCTGCTGGGCCATTGGGGCACCACGCCGGGGATTAATTTTATCTTCGCCCATTTAAACCGGATGATCCGCGAACGGAATCTCGACATGATTTATATCGTGGGACCGGGCCACGGCGGGCCGGCGGCTGTCGCCAACGCCTATCTGGAAGGCACTTATAGCGAAATCTATCCCCAAATCTCGCGGGACGAAAAAGGAATTCAAAAGCTCTTCAAACAATTTTCTTTTCCCGGCGGCATTCCCAGCCATGTGTCGCCCGAAACTCCCGGCTCCATTCACGAAGGCGGCGAGTTGGGCTATTCCCTGTCCCACGCCTTCGGGGCGGTCTTCGATAATCCGGATTTAATTGTTTCTTGTATTGTCGGCGACGGCGAGGCCGAAACCGGCGCTCTGGCGACCAGCTGGCATTCCAATAAATTTCTCAATCCCGTTCGGGATGGAGTGGTGCTGCCCATACTTCATTTGAACGGATACAAAATCGCCGGGCCCACGGTATTGGCCCGTATACCGAGGGAGGAATTGGAAAGTCTGCTTCGGGGTTATGGCTATGAACCTTATTTTGTCCAGGGCGACGAACCGCAGGAAATGCACCAGCTCATGGCCGGAACCCTGGAAATGGTTTTTGACTCCATCCAATCCATCCTGAAAAAAGCCCGCTTCGAAGGGGACACCTCCCGTCCCCGGTGGCCCATGATCGTTCTTCAAAGTCCCAAAGGCTGGACCGGACCCAAAGTCGTTGACGGTCTTCAAATCGAGGGGACTTTCCGGGCCCATCAGGTCCCCATGGGGAATATGGAAAATCCGGAGCATCTGCGGTTGTTGGAAAATTGGATGAAGAGCTACCGTCCCGAAGAATTATTCGACGCCCAGGGAAAACTCATTCCAGAACTTCAAGCGCTGGTACCGGAGGGAGATCATCGGCTCAGCGCCAATCCCCACGCTAACGGCGGTCGGTTATTGGAACCGCTCGAAATGCCCGACTTTCACAATTACGCCGTGGAGGTCAAAAACCGCGGTGCCAGCGAGGCGGAAGCCACCCAAATTCAGGGCGGCTTTATCCGCGACATTCTTAAACAAAACCCGAAAAATTTCCGCGTCTTCAGTCCGGACGAAACCGCGTCCAACCGCTGGCAGGATGTGTTTGAGGCCACCAACCGCGAATCCATGGCTGAAATTTTAAAAACCGACGACCATGTTTCCCAAGACGGCCGGGTGATGGAAATGCTGAGCGAGCATCAATGTGAGGGCTGGCTGGAAGGCTATCTTTTAACCGGCCGCCACGGTTTTTTTTCCTGCTACGAGGCTTTTATTCACATCATCGACTCCATGTTCAACCAGCACTCCAAGTGGCTGGAGAAGAGCAAGCTGGAGACGCGGTGGCGGGCGCCTATCTCCTCTATCAATCTGC
>PLFD01000042.1 GCA_003136635.1 candidate division FCPU426 bacterium
ACCGCGAGTTCGCGGGTCGGCGTCATGATGATCGCGGATTTGTCCTTGTTCTTTTCCAAATAGGTTAAAAGCGGAATGCCAAAGGCTCCCGTTTTACCCGTTCCCGTCTGGGCCGAGGCGATAACGTCTTTGCCTTCCAACGCGTGCGGGATAGCCTGCGCCTGAACCGGCGTGGGCTTCATAAAATTCATTTGCTTCAGATTTTTTGCCAAAAATTCTGGCAGACTTAACTCTTCAAAACTTTCCATGATTTACCTTTATTAAAAATTAATTTTATCCACGAAGATTTGTCACAACCGCAAAGAGTTATAAATCGAAAAACCGATTTGGTCTTTGTCCCGTTGCGCCTTCTTGGCAAAACTACTTTTAACTGGCAACGGATAAATTAGGGAAATAAGGGTGGGAAGCACGGTCGGTGTGTATTCCCCGACTTTCAACCGGGGACCCGGCGTGTACTAAACCCAGACACATCCTGGGTGAAGTAGCGACCACTGTGAGGTCGTATCTTGGCACAAATTTCTTGGCTGACAACGGAACTACCATAGCTGAAATCAGGGCTTTTGTGTGATCTATTATGAAGACCCCCTCCACCGGCAAGAATTAGTATGGGTTTCACAACAAAAAAGCGGTTCGCGTTAAACGCGAACCGCTTTTGAACCAAACCTGTCTTTGGGTTAACGGGTTATTTGTCTGAGGAATCCGAATCGGCACTGACCGTCTTAAAAGCGGCCAAAACTTCATCGGTCAAATCGACTGCGTTTTTAGCGTTCACAGTGTCGCTGGCATCCAGTACCAGATCCACCTTATCCTTTTTGGCGACCGTGGCCACGATATCCTTAATTTTGCCCACGATGGCCTGGGTCATTTCCTGCTCTTTTACAGCCAGATCATTTTGGATGCGGGTTTTTTCATCCTGAAAGTTTTGGCTTTCATCCTGGAAAGCCTTTAACTTTTCTTGCTTGGCGCTGTCCGACAAGGTGGTGTTTCCTTCCAGTTCCTTTTGCAGCTTCACCAAAATTTTCTGCGAATCGACCAGTTCCGCTTTTTGCTTTTGGGTATAGGCGTCAAATTTCTTCTGCGCCGGAGGGGTGCCGGGGTAAGCCTTGAAAAGTTTCTGCATATCAACCGTGGCGATCGTAAAGCCATCCGCCATGACCGTCGAAGCCGCCAGGAAGCAAATCAATAAAATGAGGTAACGCATAAAACTCCTTGTTAAAAATGATGCAGATTCTAACACCATAAAATCGCTAAGGACAATAGAACAAACGGTTCTTTTGAAATAACTTACAGGGAAGTTGCAGCTTTCAGACGCCCGGCGTTGCATTTGAATGAAAACAAGACTAACTTATTCCTATGCCAGCCAGGAAACTTTTCTTTTTATTGATCATGACACTCTGGGTCGCCGAGCCTTTTTTAAGCCTGATGACCCCCAAGATTCAGGTTCATCATATTTGCCCCAATTGCGGAATGGAAGACATGTGCGGGGATGTTTGTTGTTGCGTAAACGCCAAGGCCATGTGCGGCCATTTACCCGGTTTTTACCCCGCTGGCTGCACGCCGGATAACGCTCAAAATCTTTTCTTTGCCCAGAGCGCCATCAAATTTTTGCCCTTCGCCCAACCGGCCTTGTTCAGGGTGGATCTCAAAAGGGCGGTCGTGATTTGTACCAGTTTTTTGCCTATCCCGCCTGCCGATGTATTCTCCCCTCCTCCTCGACTGGACCATTTCGCGTAGTTAACGAAATGTCGTGTCGCGCCTCTTGCGGGGCAGCGGCTATTCCAATTTAAGGAGTTTCAAATGTCCTACAGTTTAAAGTCATTGGGCCTATTGGCTCTGTCATTCTTTTTGTTGTTCATTCCCGGTTTGTCTCAGGCCTGTTCGGTCTGCGGCTGCGGCGATCCTCTGGCTTCCGCGGGAAGCGCTCACCCCATGGCGGATTCATGGCGTTTGGATTTTGAGACGCTTTATCTCACCGCCTCCGCTCTGAGCGACGATCCCGGTACCAATCAAACCGAATCCCTGCGCCAAACCAATTTAAACACGACCTTGAGCTACGCCCCCACCGACGACATCTCGCTCATTGCGATGTTCCCTTTGGTTCAAAAATATTGGTCGCTGGATGAAGGTCCCGGCAATATTGACGCGGGTTCCGGATCAACCCAAAGCATCGCTGACACAGGCACGCCTTTTGGTGTGGGTGATATCAATTTGGGGATTCGGTATTTTTTCTGGCAGGAAACCGACTTCAAAACAAAAACCCACCAGGCTTTGGCCCTATCCGTCGGTTCCTACCTGCCCACCGGCGCCACCAACATTGTTTCCGGCATTACGGGAAATCCGATTGACACCCATGCCCAATTGGGCACGGGGGCTTTCGGGCTTTATGCCGGTTTGCTCTACAACCATGTTTGGGATGATTTTACTTTCAGCGCCAACGCTAATGTCTTGGTACATACGACCGCTTACACCGGCGAGACCACCTCGGCGGTCTATGAATATACTTTTGGGACTTCTTATACCGGAGGTATTTCGGGCCAGTTAAAGGTAGCTGATGCTTTGTCGGTGGCTTTAGCCGTGGAGGGCCGTTATACGGACCCGGACACCGAGCCAAACCCTAACGATAATAACCCGGACGGCAGTGTGGCCCCCGGCCAGCCCACCTGGAACACACCCAACACCGGCGGCACCGTGATCGACCTTTCACCGGCAGTTTATTGGAACGCGACGGGAACGGCGGTGCTTTACGGCAAGGTGCAGATCCCTACCATCACCAACTTTATCGGGCAGCAAACCCTGGGTCCCACTTATATATTCGGAACCCAGTTCTTACTTAATTAAGTGGTTATTTGATCTTAAAGCCGTATAGAATTTTCTATACGGCTTTTCTTTTTTAATAAGCCTGTATGATAATTTGTTGCATATGCAACATAACCCATCAAAGGAGTTGTCATGCGATTTCATTTGCAGAACACTTTATCTTCTCTTTTTCTTTTCGCTTTTTTGGGCTCAGCCAGTTGGTCTTTGGCTGACACAACCCCTATCGACTTTCACGCGACCATTGTTCCCATCCTGAAAGACAGCTGTTTTGCCTGCCATGTGCCGGGCGCGGCTGCCCCTTACGCGGGCACAGACCCGGTTACTGCGAAAAAGATTAAAAAAGAAGTGGGTGACGGCGTGGACGCCTTAACTATGGGCGACAAATTTCCCTTTGCGGATGAAGACCCGGCTGCCAAACAATTGAAACATTTGGAAAAGGAACTTGCCAAGGGTTTCATGCCGCCCAAAGCCCAGGCCAAATTATCATTGGGCCTGCCGCTTTCAGACAAAAACCGGAAAATACTGTTGAGCTGGGTTGCCCAGGAAAAGAAAAAAGCTCAATAAACAATTTAGCCTTTGAAAATAGCCTCTTTCCAAAAAGAACGAGGCTATTTTTTTGCCGTGAAAGCTCCAAGAACAGACTATTAAGAATGGGAATTACATACTTAACTCCCAGTCACTCCGTTGTTTCCATGAAAATCTTAAAAATCATTCACGGAGTAGGCCGAGTTTTAAGGAGTTGATAGGCTTTTAAAACTTCCGGTAAAAGCCTTCCCATTTCAGATATTCATCGCCACAAAATAAATCACAGGTCCCCTTTTTTGTTATAGTTATCCGTCTCTCCTAAGAAAAGGAAATCTTTATGGCCAAAACGAAAAAGCCAAAGAACCAAACCAATCATGCCCTTCTTTTTATATTCATAACCGTTCTACTGGATATTCTGGCGCTGGGACTCATCATCCCCATTCTTCCCAAGCTGATTCTCAATTTCGTAGGCGGCGACAGTATGCAGGCCGCTCAAATGATCGGCCTTTTCGGCACCGTCTGGGCTTTCATGCAGTTTTTCGCTTCTCCCATTATCGGTTCCCTTTCGGACCGCTTCGGGCGCCGTCCCATCATTTTGCTTTCAAACCTGGGTACGGGAGTTGACTACATTGTCATGGCGGTCGCGCCCACCATCGGATGGTTATTCGGAGGCCGGATTGTTTCGGGAATCACCACTTCCAGCATCTCCACCGCCTTCGCTTATATCGCTGATTCAACCACCCCTCAAAAACGCGCCGCGGGATTCGGACTCATCGGCGCGGCCTTTAGTGTGGGCTTTGTATTGGGCCCCACTCTGGGAGGAATTTTAGGCGCCATGGACCCCCGTCTACCCTTTTGGGTCGCGGCGGGTTTAAGCATTGCCAACTTTTTCTACGGGCTGCTGGTACTGCCCGAATCACTGCCCAAAGCTCGCCGGGTGGATTTTAGCTGGAAAAAAGCCAATCCGGTGGGGTCGCTGACATTACTCAAGTCTCACAAGGATCTTTTTGGATTAGCCGGCATTTACTTCATCAATATGCTGGCTCATGTAGTTCTCTCCAGCGTTTTTGTGCTATACGCGCTTTACCGTTATCAATGGGACTCCAAAGCGGTCGGCTATTGTCTGGCGGTGGTGGGTATTTGCACCGGCATTGTGCAGGGCGGCCTGATCCGGCCTTTTGTGAAGCGCTTCGGCGAACACCGCGCTCTTCTGGTGGGTATCTTCTTTGGTATTGTGGGTTTCGCCGGTTTTGGTCTGGCGCCCAGCGGCTTTTTGTTTTACTTCGCCATACCCCTTTTATCCCTCTGGGGACTGGCCAACGCCTCGGCCCAGAGCTTGATGACAAAACACGTCAGCCATCAGGAACAAGGCCAGCTCCAGGGAGCTAACGGCAGTTTAAGAGCCATCGCCGAATTAATTGGCCCCAGCCTTTTCACTCTCGTCTACGCCTTTTCCATCAACCCCAGCCATTCCTGGCAATTGCCGGGAGCGCCATTTTATTTAGCGGCTCTCTTAATGGTTTTGAACGGACTTTTGGCCCTTTTCGTATTACAAAGAGAACGTTAGACAGTCTTTCCTTTTAACCCCGATCCGCATAAAATCGGGCCTCATTTTATCAAGGAACCACACCCATCATGTTTGATCATTTAACCGACCGAATTCAAAAAGTTTTCAAAAACCTCCGGGGTCAGGGAAAAATAACCGAAGCCAATGTCGAGGAAGCACTTCAAGAGGTCCGTCTCGCCCTTTTAGAAGCCGACGTCAATCTGGAAACCGTCAAACTGTTTCTGGAAAAAGTGAAAGTTAAAGCGCTCGGACAAGATGTGGCTTTAAGCCTGACCCCCGGTCAGGTGATGATCAAAATCGTCCACGAAGAACTCATTCAGCTTTTAACCCCCAAAGATAAAAACGCCACCAAATTTAAATTCGCCCCAGCCCCGCCCACACTGATTCTATTGGCCGGAATACAGGGTACGGGTAAAACCACCACCGCCGCCAAGCTGGCCTTGTGGTTCAAAAAAGACGGACGCAAACCCGGACTGGTGGCGGCCGACTTGGTGCGCCCTGCCGCCATTGACCAGCTGGCCACTTTGGCGCAGGAAATTCAGGTACCCATCTTCAAACCCGAAAACGGCGAAAAGGCTTTGGATGTCTGCGTCAGAGCCGTGAAAACCGCCCTTCAAAACGACTGTAATATTTTAATTTTGGATACGGCCGGCCGTCTTCAGATCGACGAAACCATGATGAATGAAATTTCGGAAATTCAAAAGAAGCTCAAGCCCACCAACATCATGCTGGTCGTCGATGCCATGACGGGTCAAAACGCCGTCAATGTGGCGACCGCTTTTCATTCCAAATTGCCTCTCACCGGATTGGTTCTTACCAAAGCGGACGGCGATTCCCGAGGCGGCGCTATTTTCTCAATCACGTCCGTAACCGGCGTGCCGATTCAGTTTGTCGGCGTCAGTGAAAAGATGGAAGGCTTGGAAGCTTTCTATCCCGACCGTATGGCTTCACGCATTTTGGGAATGGGCGATATGCTGACCCTGATCGAAAAAGCGGAAGAAGTCGCCCGCCAAAGCACCATGGCCCAAAAGCTGACCAAGGCTTCGGACTTTAACCTGGATAACATGCTGGAACAGATTCAACAGCTGTCCAAAATGGGGTCGATGGATGAAATTATCTCTATGCTTCCCGGCGACCATGCCCAAAAGAAACAAATGATGGCTCAGGCTCCTGACGCCAAAAAAATTAAACGGATGGAAGCTATTCTTCTTTCGATGACCAAAAAAGAACGAAAATTCCCCCAAATATTGGACGGTTCCCGCCGCCGCCGTATTTCTCTAGGCAGCGGTACCAGACCCGACGAGGTAAATACCCTTTTAAAACAATATGACATGATGAAAAAAGTCATGAAAAAGGGCGGAATGATGCAGAAAGCCTCCAACCTGATGGGAGGCATGGGAAAAGGCGGTCTTCCCCCCGGTGGTTTTCCCGGAGGCCACGGCGGTTTTCCAGGATTGCCAACCCGTTAGAAACCATTTTAACGCGCATTGACCTCGTAAAAGAAACAACGATACAATGAGCGCCGCCTCACCGAATTTACCCTCAATATGGAACTGATCGCATGGCTCTCTTCGGCAGTAAAGACGACAAAAAAAAGGAACTTTTAGAATCAGGCCAAAAACTCGCCCAGCAAGGCGACAGCACCCGCGCGTTAAAAGAATTTCAAAGAGCCATCGATGTGGACCCTGAATATAAAGAAGCTTATTGGGCGATCGGTTTTCTTTATTCGGATTTGGGCGATTATGAACAGGCCGTCCAAACCTTTAAAAAAGTCATCAAGATTGACAAAAACTCTCCTGAAGCCTGGAACAATTTGGGATTGACCCTCGCCCGCTGTGAAAGATACCGCGAAGCGGTTAAAACTTTTGAAGACGCCATCACCATCCACCCTAAAAACGCGACCTTTCACAATAACCTGGGAAACGTCTATTTCGCCGAGGGCAAATATGTCGAGGCCATGCAGGTTTTCCAAATTGCCATTCAGTTAGACCCGAGCTACGCCGATTCTTACCACCGTTTGGGCATCGATAAAGACGCGGTCGGTAATATGGAAGTAGCTTTGAAACGGCTGGAAGAAGCGGCAAAGACCGGCAAAAACAAAGCCAAGAACGCCTATGACATGGGAACCTTGTACGCCAAACAGGACTTGTTGGACAAAGCCATCAAAGCCTTCCAGGAAGCGATCAAGATTGATCCCCGTTTCGAGGCCGCTTACATGGCGCTGGGGTTTGCCTTTGAAAAAAACAGCGACTTAAGAAATGCACTGGATACTTTTTCCATGGTCGTGACCCTGAACCCCCAAAGCGCCAAAGTGCATAACACCATGGGGCTTATTTATGACAAACTTCGTCTTTATAAACAGGCCATCAACGAATACCGGACCGCCATTAAGCTGGAACCCAATTACGCTAACGCCCATTTTATTTTGGGTCAGGTTTACGAAAATAAAGGAATCACGGAAAAAGCCATAGCCGAATATGAAAAATTTATCCGTATTCATGAAACCGGCGCCATGGTGGACGAAGCGACCTCTCGGTTTGCCCGGCTTAAAAATATTCCCGTCGGAGAAGTCGAAGCTTTATTGAATATTAAAAAACAAGACGCCGCCGCCGCGAAAACCGCGGAAATTAAAGCGGAAGCCGACGCGGTGGCCGCGGCACAGCCATCCGTTCCTCACGCGGGGGCGGCGGCCGGCATCAAAATGACCGACCCCAAAGAATACTTAAGACAGGTACTGGCGAAAGCTAAAGCGGCGAAAGCTGGAGCGGCCGCTGCCGCAACCCCGGCACCCGCAGAAGCGGTTCAACCTACGACGTCAGCCGCGCCAGCAGCTCCTCCCGCGCCCAAAACCCCTGTGGCGCCTCCGCCCATCCCCCCTTTGCCCAAAGCTGTATCGGCGGCTCCGGTGGCTCCTGTCTCCATTCCTGTTCCCAAACCCATACCTCCTCCACTGATGCCCAGCATACCGGTTCCAATCGCACCAATTCCCCCCATCCAACCTGTTCCAAATGCTCCACCTGTTCCAACGGTAAAACCCGCTCCGGCGCAACCCCCAGTCCCCGATGTAACAAGCGCTCCAACTGAGGTAATGCCGCCCGAACCCCCTCCTGCGGAATCCTTGCCGATTCCGGAAGAAGAAGTTTCTCAACCTCCTGTGGTTGAATCCGTTCCATTCGTGGAAGAAGAAGCCGCCATACCCGCTTTTAGTCTCGATGCCCCTTTGCCCGCCTCCGCGTTAGATGGCTACGTTTTGGATGAAGATGAGGTTTTTAACGCAATTACCCAATACGACACGAACAGCATCGAAGCGGAAAGTGAAATTTTGGAAGCTATGGAAGTTTTAAGCGGACCTGTGATGCCAGCCGCGCCGTCAAACGAAACACCCGCTCCTATTGCCGTTCAAGAGACTGTCATACCCCCAGAACCCCAGAAAGTTATCCCAAAGCCGCCTCCCCCTGTCCCAACAGCTCCGGAACCAGCTCCAGCGGCGCCCGCGCCAGTTCAACCAGCTCCGGCTCCTCCAGAAGCCGCTACCCCGGCCCCCAAATCGTCCAAATCCAAAAATACGATCAAACACGGCTTCGATTTTTAACCCTCCCTTGAATCTTTGCCGGGTGAAGATTGACCTTCATTAAAGAATTTCTATTTTTGTATTGTTTCTTTCAAAGACCTTCCTAAAATTTAACCGTTGAATGATTCACTCAAGGAGATTCCCATGCCCGATGTCAGTTATTTATCCAATTACGCCCCCTTTAAAACTTTTGACGGAAACGACCTCAGCGCCCTCGGCTCGACGGGTGAAGAAAAGTCTTATCAAAAAGATGAATTGATTTTTGACGAAGACTCCAAAGGCGACAGCATGTACGTGATTAAAACCGGCGCCGTTAAAATTCAGAAGAAGGTCAAAAATCAGGAAAACACCATCGCGGTTTTAAACCCCGGAGAATTTTTTGGCGAGATGGCTTTGCTGGACGGCCAACCCCGTTCCGCCGCAGTTCGGGCCACCACCGACACAACCGTTCTGATGGTTTCGTTAGAAGGGTATCAGACACTCCGCAAGGACAGCCCGCACACGGCTTTAAAATTGATGGATATTATTATCAAGGTTTTGTCCAACCGTCTGCGGCAAGCCAACAAGAATTTGGAAGTCATTAGTTTCTGGATTGAATAGATACTCCAGAGTCTAGTTAAAGATTTTTCAACTTTAAAAAATCCTTCAAACCTTCCCATTCCAATACGCTCTTTACAGAAGAATCCGTATTTTTCACGCAAAACAAAGCTTCTTTCAACTTACAAATTTTGTCCGGGTAAATTCCAGTGATCAGAATGACAAATGAGACATTGAAGGTGAGTTTTTCAAAGGTTACAATTGCTTTACATTGATGAGCTATTATTTTTAAAAAGCAAAGGTTCTTAATGAAAAAAAATATTATATTTTCAGCCTTATTAATCATTTCCTGCGGCTTTTTATCATCCTCAAAGGCTTTCGCTTATTCTTCCGCCGACTATTACAAAGCCGGACTCCAGCTCTATACAGCTAAAAATTACAGTCAGGCGGTTCGTTATTTCGGCGCCGCCATACAATTGGATCCCAACAACACCGCCGCTTTACAGGCACGAGGCAATTGTAATTATGTCCTCGGAAACTATCCCGATGCCTTATCGGATTACCAAAAAGTTCAAGCCATATCACCTTCCGACGGCTTGGCCCAATTCATTTCTAAAATTCAGGCTAAAATCAATTCAACCTCCGCCGCCCCGGCACCAGAACCAAGCACTCCAAACCCTTATTTCACTCAAGGGGTTAGTTATTTTCAACAAAGGCAATACGCGCAAGCTATCCCCTACTTTCAACAAGCCACGCATCAAGACCCAGGTAATTACAAACCCTACTATTACTTAGGTTTCTCTCAAATGATGATGCGCGACTCTAAAGACGCGGCGGTGGCTTTGGGCATCTGCAATTTAAGACACCCCGATCCTTCTATTGAAGCCTATGACAACAAATTAAAAGCAAGTCTTTCAAGCGATGATGTTCAATGGGTGAACGATCAAATAGCCATGGCCGCGAACCAAACCAGTTACGGAAACTCTCCTCAATACGCGGACCCCAATACGTTTGGCATTCGTTTGGAACCAACTCTTCAGACTTTCAGTATCCCCTTGCTTAATACTTTCGAACAAGAGGATCAAACTGATGCTCAAAATGCCAATACCAGTTTTACTGCCTCTGTTCCCACTGGCGGTCTTGAGTTAACTCTTGAACCGACATTCAGAATCACTTCAAACATCGAGGTCGGCTTTCCCATTTCTTATGATTCCGTTGGAACCTATTCAGATACCGAAGGTGTTACGTTTAGTTTTACGGATATTTCCTTTGGTTTAGACGGAAGATATTTCATTTTCACAGGTGATATCCAACCTTTCATCGGAGCGGGAATCGCTTATCACATGTCTTCAGAATCCACACCCAACGCCAGCGGTTCTAGCGGTTCCGGTGGGTCGAGCAATTCCGCGTCCATATCAGGAATTGGAGAGCAAGTTCAGCTAGGCGCGGATTGGCATCTTGATAAGATGTTTGCCCTTTCACTTTATGGCGGGTTTTCTTTTGCCAATCTGGGCCAAAACTGGACAGCCAATGGTCAATCCAGTTCTTCAACCACCAACAACGCTTTAAATTACGATTTAAGCGGTCCCTTTGTGGGCTTGCAAATAGGCGTTTTTTTCCACTAATTCAATAAAGTCCTGAAAATAAAAAAGCCTCGAATGGGGATTCGAGGCTTCAAAGAGGGGGGGACCCCTCAGTGCCCAGCCGTGAGGCCGGAACACAAAAATCAGTTGTTTTGGTTCTGCTTGTTGGCTAATTCCTCAGCGTGTTGTTTACGGCGTGTTTCGCGATCCTCATCCGACTTCAAGGCTCCCATAATATTGCCAATACGGGCCTGAATGCTTTTCAAAGCCTTCTCTTTACCGCCTCCCAAATCGGCGACGATAACCTCGCCAAACGGAGCCACCTGAGTCTTCGCGTAAAATTTGCCATGCTTCTCATAAATCTCAACTTCAAAATCTTTTTCGTGAATGTTTACTTTAACTTTTTCGTTCGCTGGCATGGTCACACCTTTAATGAAGTTGTGCTGTTGGGGTCGGTATATTAACTGCCAGATTAGCCTTTTTCAAGAAAAACCCCGGTCCGCCCCAGTGGTTTTACGGCCTCACAGTACCATATTCGCTTGATTCTTGCCAAAGACCTTGAATAATATCCACGAAAACAAGCCAAATTACACGGTTTCAATTCGGATAAATTATGCTCGCTAACATTAGAAGCGCCGCTCTTTTAGGCATTGACGCTTACTCGGTCGAATGCGAAGTCGATATCTGCCCCGGCCTGCCCACTTTTCAAACCGTAGGACTTCCCGACGCCGCTGTCAAGGAGTCCAAAGACCGGGTTAAAAGCGCTATTACCAATTCCCAATTTACCTTTCCTATCCAGCGCATTACGGTCAATTTAGCCCCGGCGGATACTAAAAAAGAAGGCCCTTCGTTTGACCTGCCCATGGCCGTCGGCATTCTGGTAGCTTCGGGCAAATTACCCGCCAAAGCGGTAGAAGGCTTCTGGATGGTCGGCGAATTAGCCCTGGACGGCAAAATTCGGCCTATTCGAGGCGCCTTATCGATTGCTCTCGCTGCGCGTGATCATCAGGTGACCGGTCTCTTGGTACCGGCGGAGAATGCCAAAGAAGCGGCCGTAGTGCAAGAAGTGCCCGTCTATGCGGTAAAAAACCTTAGAGAAACATACGAGTTTTTGACCGGGACCAAAACACTTCATCGCATGGTCGTGAATATTGAAGAAGAATTTAAACAACACTCGACCTACAAAGTTGATTTCGCGGACGTCAAAGGACAGGAAAACGCCAAAAGGGCTTTAGAAATCGGCGCGGCGGGAGGCCATAACATTCTTTTGGTCGGCCCACCCGGTTCAGGAAAATCCATGCTGACCAAACGATTGCCCACTATTTTGCCGCCGCTTTCTTTAGAAGAAGCCATTCAAACCACCAAAATTCATTCGATCGCCGGTCTTCTGGCCCGAAGAAGGGCGCTCATGGGCACCCGCCCCTTTCGATCACCCCATCATACCGTTTCAGACGCCGGTCTCATTGGCGGCGGCACTATTCCCAAACCGGGTGAAGTCAGCCTTTCGCATAACGGCGTTTTATTTTTGGACGAGTTTCCGGAATTTAATAAAAATGTTTTGGAAGTTCTTAGGCAGCCTTTGGAAGACGGCATGGTGACTATTTCACGGGTTCAATCCACCCTTACCTTTCCCGCTCAATTCATGCTGGCGGCCGCCATGAACCCCTGCCCTTGCGGTTATTACACGGACCCATCCCGGGAATGCACCTGCTCACCCAATCAAATTCAAAAGTATCTGGGCAAAATCTCTGGTCCTCTTCTGGACCGTATCGACCTTCATATCGAAGTGCCTTCACTCAAGTGGAAAGAAATTTCAGACACCGAACTAGCCGAACCCTCCAGCGCTATTCGGGAACGGATCAGCCACGCCAGAGCCATTCAACAAAAGCGCTTTGCCGATGACGGCATTCATTGCAACGCCCATATGAACACCGCCCAATTAAGAAAATACTGCCAATTGGACGAACCTTCCCAGACCCTGCTGAAAACAGCCATGGAAAAATTCGGCCTTTCAGCCAGGGCCTACGACCGTATCCTCAAAGTATCACGCACTATCGCCGACCTGGATGGGGAGACACCCCTCAAACCCTCTTACATCGCCGAGGCCATCCAATACCGAAACATGGATCGAAGCGTCTGGCGGAGTTGAAAGAATTTAACCTGAAAGTTACTGCACTTTCATAAAGGTTAGACCACTGACGGTTATGTTGGTTCTCCAAAAGAAAAAACTTTTGGAGGAAGCATCTGCGTATCGCCTATTTTACCGAAAGTCTTCCGCCTCTCACTGACGGCGTAGCCCGCACTTTTACCCGCTTGGCGGAAACGCTTAATCAAAGAAAAATCGACTTTCGAATTATCTCTCCCTTTCTTCCCACTGAAGAAGAACCCTGGCGAGGCAGGGTCACTCAAGTGCCTTCGGTCCCCTTTTTACTTTACCGCTACTATCGAATAGGGTTGCCGCCGATCTGCCAGCTCGAAAAAGCTTTGGATGAATTTAAACCCGATCTAATTCAAGTTTCGGCTCCTACTCCTATTTCGTTTTATGGTCAAAACTACGCCTTCCGCCACAATTTGCCTTCTGTCGTGGGTTATCACACTCATTTTGTGGATTACTTTCCCTATTACGGTTTGGGTTGGGCCGTCAACGCGGGCTGGAGTTATATGAAATGGTTTCACAACCAAAGCCACGCCACGTTTGCCCCCACACCGGGAGCGGTCTCCACGCTGATTTCTAAAGGTTTTAATGGGGTTCAACTTTGGTCGCGGGGTATAGACCGCCATAAATTCTCACCTTCGTACCGAGACAATAACTGGCGCCTAATTCACGGTCTAAGAAAAATTCCCTTGTTTCTTTTTGTGGGGCGTTTAGTAGCTGAAAAAAATCTCAGCGAACTGGTGGAGGCGGCAAAAATACTTCGACAGAAAGGCTATCAATTTAAATTGGGCTTTGCGGGTGAAGGCCCTTATTTCAAAACATTAAAAGAAAAATTCCCTAACGACTTATTCTTCGGTTTCATCAAAGGCGATGAGCTGTCTAAGGTTTACGCTTCTTCCGATCTTTTTGTTTTCCCTTCCACTACCGAAACCTTTGGAAATGTGGTTTTAGAGGCGTTTGCCTCCGGCTTACCTGTGGTGGGGGCCAAAAAGGGCGGCTCCGCGGATTTAATTCAACATCAAAAAAACGGCCTTTTAGCCGCGCCTTTTGACGGAGTTGATCTGGCCCGTCAAATCGAATGGATATTGAACAATCCTCAAAAAACAAAAAGTCTTCGCCAAAAGGCTCTGGAAACCGCCGAGCATTACAACTGGTCGTCCATCAATGGTCGGCTTATTGCCAATTATAAAAATCTCATAGAAAATCACCCTGTCGAAAAAATTGAATTAGTCTTACCAACCCCACACTCTAAAAAACAACGGAAGTCTCCTATCATTCAAGCTCACAAGTTAGGCTAATATTTGCCCGGTTTATTTCCCACCGGGACTTTTCCAGCTTAAAATAGCGTCGATGAAAAAAACGCTCATAATTTTAATTCTGCTCCTGGGTCTCCGAACAACCGCCTTGGCCGATAACTTCGAAATCCCCAATTTTAGTTTGATGTTTCATGGCGGCGGAGAAATGCCTAACGGCTTTATCCAGGCGAATGGCCCCGCTCCCGAGGCGGGAATTTGGATGGGTACAGGTCTATCCCAACGATGGGACGGTTTTTTCGCGATAGATTATTTCACGATGCCCAATTTGCCTCTCACTATTAACGGACCAGCCACCGTTATCCTACCCAGTTCCTCCACTGCTACTACCATCGTTCAACCTACCGATGACGTTTCGCTTTCCATCAACACTCGATGGTATTTATTCAATGACAAATGGGATTACGCCCATCGGCGTTATAACACCTCCCCTTATCTTTTAACCGGAATGGGCATTGATCTTCTGGTCGATCCGCCCCCACCACCCCCACCTAACCCAAACTTACCTCTTCCCGCTCCCCAAGAATTTCCTCTTATCACTAACAACTTTGAAATTTTGTTTGCTATGAATTTTGGAGCGGGCATCGACTTTCCTTTGGGAAATGGGCACGAAGTATCTCTTTACACTGAAGCTTTGGATCATATGATTTTCTGGCAAGGTTTAACGCAGGTTTTTGACGGCCGGTTTGGAATACGATTCATGCTCGACACCGCCCATGTCGACCCTTTTCGATAATTCTTATTTTTCGGGCCCGAGCGAGGGGTCGCTAAATCGAATCACCTGGCCCGACTTGGCTTTCACGATGGCGAACAAACCAAGCTCTCTGTGAAGATGGAGGGAATCAGTAGGTTTTGGAAATAAAAAAATCAAAAAATCCCCAGTTTCAGGATTAGTTTCTATTTCCATATTCATTTTTTCAGGATGATATTTATGTTGGACTGCCAAACGTTTCACTTCCGCAATAGCGCTCATCTCCTGCGGGCTTCCAGGAGATAAGGTTTTGTCTTGAGCAATAGGCGCCTTGGTTCCGCAACCAGCGGCGAGCAATAAAAAAATCCAGCATTTCAGGACATTTTCCATGAGTAAATCCCTCCTCCTCAGAATCTTAGCTTGATTGAGTAAAACCTTGGAGTTTTTCGTGTCATTTGCGATTCATCCTTTTCCTAACCATCCAAAAAGTGGTAAACTTCATTCCCTGTGTGTTTATGGTTTCACAGTTGTCATTAATGGAATACGCCAATTGACCAAAAGCGAGGCCTGCTTTGCCGCAAATTTCCGGACCCCCCAATCCCATCGACGAACAGCATAAAGACTATCTTTCAGGCTGGATAGAAAAACAAGAAAAAGACAAAATCGTAGCAACATTAAAAGCGCATTACCGGATTATTCATTCTCCCGAAGATAAAGAAATTCTTGGAAAAGAATTATATTCAAATACAACCGAGGGGGATTTTTCAAAAAAAGCGCAAGAGGCTGTTTTTTACAAGGCGATCTATAAAGATATTTTTAAATCGTATTTATCCCTTCTTACCCAAAGCCTTCCCCCTATTGGCGCGTTGATCGAAGTCGTGATTCATTTCCCCAATTATCAAAGCGAAATCGTTTTTCTGGCGAGAATAACAAGCGTGGAAACGAACAACGAACTGGGCCGCGAGGTTTATCCCGCTCGTTTGCAGGGCGTTTCGGTAAATCAAGAAAGCATCACTAAATTGATTTATGACATTAACCAAAAGAAAATTCAAAACAAACTCGAAGATGACTCATCAAAACTGATGTGATTTTCTAAAACTTAGAAAATAAAGCAGCCTAGCCATCTCATTCAAAAAATCATTTCCCTACTTTCTTTCATGCCATATTCTCTTCAAAACCCTCAAATACCCTTTGTTTTTCAATTAAATTGACTTTAATTTCCGCAATTATGAGCTGTTGGAGCTCAATTCTTGTATTATGTTTACTCCAAACGGTGCTCAGACAGACTGGCTTGGTGTAGTTAAATTTTTAGAAAAAAAGTTGAGGTTTCAAACAATGCCGCAAGGAACTGTGAAGTGGTTTAAAAATGAAAAAGGTTTTGGTTTTATCTCCCAGGACGGCGGTGAAGACGTATTTGTTCATCACTCTGCCATTCAAGCTGACGGCTACAAGTCGTTGAACGAAGGGGACCGCGTGGAATTCGAAATTTCCCGTGGAGACAAAGGTCTCAAGGCTGAAAACGTCGTTAAGATCTAATTAATCTTTTCGAAAAAAGCCCTCTTGGCGAAAGCTAAGGGGGCTTTTTTATTTTAAACTGTTTTTAAGTTAACGAGCGCCCACCAAAGACAACGAGGAGATTGTGTCTCCCATGCCCACCAGGGTGACCGGCTTTTCGATAAGAATCGTCGGAACCGCGACAATCTGGAACTCAGCGGTTTGGGCTATTCCTGAATATTCAAACCCTTCAATCCCATAAGCCTTCAGCAGATAGTTCGAAAGGGCGTTCAACTCTTTCAAGGAATGATCCGAAACCTCCCGGCCGTGAGCCCAGAGTAGATTTTCTTCTTTTTCCAAGTTCCCCGTTCCGGCTTTTGCCGCCGCCAGAGTGGCTGCGAAAACCATGCCATCACGCATGTTCTCCCCGCTTTGTTTCCAATCCTTACGCGCCAGCGTGAGGTAAAGTCCAAACATATGAAGTTGTATTCGCCCTGGTTTTAATTTCTCAAATATTTTCAGCAGACCTTTAAAAAGAGATACACTGTCCATCAATTTAGCACATTCGTTGGACAGTGCCTCTTCACCCATAACAACCAGCATCTCAATTTCTTCCTGCTCGTTACAACCCAAAGTGTCCGCAAGAGGCGCGAGCTTTTCAACCAACGCCTTACGGATGATTAGATTTTGAGTCGACGCGAATTCGAGGTGAATTACACATCCCGGATGGGCTTGCTTCCACGCTTCCACATCGCTCCAGCTTTCATCAATACGATCCAGCCCAGACCCGCCACTCTGCATTGGTTCGCTCAACAATTGATAACCGCTCAGGAGAATGAATTCCAATGGATTAGAGGTCTTTCGCATTTCCTTATTAAATCCCTCATCGATATGAAGTTTAAAATTCAGGGGATCATAGGTGGCAATAAATCGATTGGCCTTAGGGCAGCTATAGATCTCGCCGCCGAGAGTCAATTGGGAGCCTTTATCAAACTCCAAAATCCAGTGGATTAAAGGAAGGTCATCAGACCGGTGGATTTTCGAAGCCTGGATCAAATGCCCTTGATGGTCTACGCTTAATAAATTAGGCCGGTCCAGAAAAAGTGCTGCCTGCCTTTCAGGAAGCGATGCGCAATGCACATAGGTATTTTGAATCCCGCAAACCGCCATCACATTGGCAATGATACCGCCCTGCCCGCCCATTTGATTGCGATCCTGTCCCATGTGGTCTCGCAGCCAAAAAAAGGTTTCCGCCTTAAAAACCACCCATTCTTGAGCAATGCCCTTGATAAAACTGTCCGTCAAACCTCTCAACACGTCCATCGGTTCCACGATTTTTTTATCCCCGGAGGCCAACAATTGTTTTTCATCTAATTTTAATTGGGTTATCCATTGCCGCATCATCTCGGGTTTTACTTTCAGAACCGCGTCGATGTTAGCGTTAAATACGGAAGCAACCCCTGTCACCTGCTTCATCTTTTCAAGCTGGGTAGGCGCGACTTCGTAATATTTTTTCCAAATCGACTTGAGTTCCATTTCCGTTCCTTTCAAGAAGCGATCCCGGATAACCAGCTTCAACCCGTCATCGGGATCAGGAAAAACCAAAGCATTCTACTGACTTTAATTTAATCGAGTCGACACTAAAGATCATAAAAAAAGGGGCTTCCCCTCACAGGAAAGCCCCTTTTTCTTCTATTCGGCTTTATTTTCCAGTCGCAACCGCCGCTTCAGTGGTTTTCAAATGCCGTGTCTTTTTTCTTTCAATGCGCTTCACTGTAAATTCCGTTTTTGCCTTTTTAGGGCCTTTTTTCTTAGTCATGATTCCTCCGAGTCATCTGAACGCTTTATCACGTTCATCGTAAGGGTTATAAAGCGGAATAGATAGTTATCCTTTTGATTTCATGCCCGTTTGACGGGCTGTTATCCTATTCCCATGAATTCTTATGACGTCATTGTTCTTGGTGGCGGCGCGGCTGGCCTTATGTGTGCCGCGGAAGCTGCCCTACGCGGGCGAAAAGTACTGATACTCGAACAGGGCCATCGGCCAGGCCCCAAAATCCTCGTCTCCGGGGGTGGTCGCTGTAACTTTACCAACATTTACGTAAAACCCGCCAACTACTACAGCTCTAATCCGGGTTTTGTAAATGAGGCTCTATCCGGGTTCAAACCCAAAAACTTCATCAACCTAGTCAAAGAACGGCGTATTTCCTACCACGAAAAGAAGGAGGGTCAGTTATTTTGTGATAAAAGTGCCAAAGAGATCATTGACCTTTTGGTCAAACGTGCTGAAACCAGCGGTGTGAAACTTCTGCTCAATCAAAAAGTTCAACAAATCGTTCATAAAAATGGAAGTTTTACCGTCAAAACTGAAACAGAAACCTACCAAGCCAATAAACTCGTGGTCGCCACCGGCGGCTTATCATGGCCCCAATTGGGCGCGACCGACTTGGGCTTTCAGATAGCCAATCAATTCGGCTTAAAGATCATCGAGCCCGCTCCTGCCCTTGCAGGACTTCTTTTTCCAACCCAGGAAATGATCCGGTTCAAAGACTTGGCCGGCATCCACTTGCGGGTTAGCGTCTCATGCGGAAGCTGGAATATGGAAGAAGACATCATGATTACCCACAAAGGCCTCAGCGGACCCGTCATCCTAAACGCCTCGCTGGTCTGGAAACCAAAGCAAGAAATCATCATCAATTGGGTGCCAGAACTGACTGTTGAATCAACCTATCGGCAATTGAAAAAAGACAAGGCCGCCGGGGGACGGGGTGAATTCCGTATTTGGTTTTCAGAACGAATTCCGCGCCGATTGGCTGAACGTATCGCCTGGAACGCCGAAGCCCGGGGTTCCTGGGCCGAGCTATCCGATGAGCGTTTATTGGCGCTGGCGACCGACATACATGCCTACCGTTTTGTCCCGGCTGATACTTTTGGTTACCGCATGGCCGAAGTGATGAAAGGCGGGGTTGATACCCGAGAATTTTCACCAACAACGATGGAATGTCTGAAGGTGCCAGGACTTTTCTTTATAGGAGAAATTCTGGACGTGACGGGACAGTTGGGCGGGTTTAACTTTCAATGGGCCTGGTCTTCTGGGTTCGCTTGTGGACAAGCGTTATGACAGTCAAAAAATTCGGGCTCATTTTAATTGGTTCCATCCTGTTCGTCATGTTGTTGGTAGCTGAATATCTCTTCTGCTCCGTCAATTACCGATTCATCCGAATGGGAGATCTTTGGACTACTGACTTAATCTGCCAACTTCTGGCGGCTGGTTTCTGTTATTGGGTTTTCGGGCGTTTAATGAAGGAAGCGTTTAAAGAAAAAATACATCTCGGCATAGTGTTAACGCTTTTTTTGATCCTAAGTTCTTTACTTGGCTGTTTTTTTCGGCTTACACTTCAAATCGCCAATGGCGTTTTTGATACTTCAAATCCCGAAACCAAAATGGTTGTTGTTTCCAGCCGGGATAGCTCGGTTTTTGGGGCCAGTATCGAAGAGGGCCTAAACTCCATAGCCTATTACGTCCATTTTTCCGATTGGGACGACAAAGATAAAAGCTGTGAATTACTGATTCCCTATTCCTTCTATTTTGAAGTAGGTTTGGGAACAAATGTGGAATTATCTCTTAAAAAGGGTTTGTTTGGTTTTCCCTGGGTGGAAGACTACCGGATTATGGATGAATAGCTCAAAATAAAAAAGGCCACCCTCTAAGGGGATGGCCTTTGACAGCAAAAAAATTACTGGCCTTCGCAGATCCGCAATTGATCCAAGGCGCCGTTAATAGCGCCGATTGCATCCGCTTTGTGCCCATGGAAATCATCGCGTGCTTTCCACAAATCATGCTTGGCTTGCTTCAATTTCTGAGCCGCCCTCCAGATCATCGGGGTGTGGTGGGACGGTCCACCGTTAAAGTCAAAATGAGCTTGGTCATCACCTCCGATATCAACGGTCAAATCAACTCCAGCTTTAGCCACCACCGGAGCGGCCAATAAAATGAGCATTGCGGCACCAAAAACTAACTTTTTCAAATTCATGAAAGCCTCCGTAGAATTTTACATATTTAATTCCCAATCAACTGAATTGGGAACCATTATTTGGACGCATTTCAAAGCCGATTAGTTGCGTTACGCTGGATAAAAAAGCTCATTTTTTCAGCTATTTTGGTTTTTTTAAATCTTTGTAAATAATTTTACCGCTTAGTAATGAATCAAAACATTCCGTCTTTATTCGGCGAGTCTTTCGGCACCGGATGGGCACAATCCCACATTTCCACAATCCAATCGCCCTCAAAGCCTAATAAATGGTTTGTGGCCAATTCCAATTCACCCGGTTTTAAAATCATATGAGAGTGTACCGATACTAAATCTCCATCACCCAGCACATGTTTCACCGTGAATTGTTTATGAGGAAACATCGCGTCGTTTTCTTGCATACCTTTTTGTAAACCCGGAAAACTCTCGGCACAAAATGGATTATGATGCTTGCCGTTCATGTTGACGTATTTTTGAAAAGCCTTTTCAATATCACCCGCCACTATCATCTGTAAAAAATCTACCGCGTCTTTTTTGTGATCGCTCACTTGACTCCCCGGTACGCTTTTTTAAGTGTTTCAATGTCAATTTTATCCATTTTAAGAATGGCGCTCATCACTCTTTGTGACTTCGTCGGATCCGAATCACTCATAAACTTGGGTATAGCGGAGGGAACAACCTGCCAGGACAATCCATATTTGTCTTTAAGCCATCCGCATTGGCTTTTTTCTCCTCCCTGAGAAAGCTTCTCCCAGAACCAATCAACTTCTTTCTGGGTAGCGCAATCCACCACAAAGGATGTAGCCAGCGAAAAAGTAAACTGTGGACCGCCATTCAGGGCGGTAAATTTCTGCCCCGCTAGCTTAAACACAACCAACATAACCGACCCTTCCGGACCAGGCCCTACGTTGCCATAACGCACTACTTTTAAAATTTTAGAATTCTTCTTAAAGATCGAAACGTAAAACTTCGCGGCTTCCTCCGCCTGATGGTCAAACCAAAGAAAGGGTGTAATTTTCTGCGCCTTTCCATCTTTAATGGCGATTTTCTGTTTCATGCCTTTTCCTTCTAAATTCGACCTAAATATTCATCCAAGTTGGCTAGAGTCATCACAAAACCCTGCTTGGCGCCTTCCAAAAAGGGTTCCCCCCCTGGATTTACCAACAAAACTTTCACTTCCAAAATTAAACCAGTCTCACTTCCCTTGTCCTCTAATAGGATTGTCTGACGAATCGTAAAAAAAGGTTTTCCTTGGTGATCCGGAACTGAGCTTTCCATGACAAATTTACTGGGCGGCTCCACCTCTCGATAAATGGCCTGACAGTCGTGTTCTATACCTTCAGGGGACCGGAATAGATAATTCCATTTCCCTTCTGGGCGCAGATCGACTTCACACCGGGGCATGGTGAACGGTTTAGGAGCCCACCAGTGAACCAAATGCTTTGGCTGGGTAAAAACATCAAAAACCATTTTCCGGGGCGCTTTTAAAACTCGAGTAAAGCGCAGGTCTTTGGAATGCTGTTTATTCTCAAAGTTTCCCAATTCAATGGTCATCATTTGCTCCCTTTTCTAAGGGGAATCAATTCACGCAAGCGGGAGTCGCGTAAATAAAGGCCGCCCCAGATAAAAAAGCCCAAAACTATATGAATATAAACTGGCTCACCGATTCTCAAATGGGTGCTCAGCGCCCCTCCCAGATAACCGGTCAAAACAATGGCTCCCAATACGGCGGTTTTTGGAATCAGATAAAGAATGACTGATCCCGCTTCCAAAACACCCAGGGTCATTAACATTGTCTCAGGCCAGCCAAAATGACTCATTCCCTGCACTACCTGCGGACCGCCCATAAATTTCATGACAGCGCTCATGACAAATGGAAAACCCGCCAGAACTGTCATCACCCTGCCTGACCAAACCATTGCACCTACTTTATTTTTCGAGACCATATTGACACCTTTTTCTTTTAGTTTTACAGCTGTCGGCTACCAACTCTTATTTTTTCAGTACAACATGCGTTGCCAGCTCCGTAGAAACACGCTCCACACACTTAAAACCCAGGGCATTGAGATCAAGGCCCGAAAAAAGATTTTCACCTTTTCCCATCAAAACGGGCGTCAAAACCAGGTGCATCTCATCCACTAAACCCGCCTGCAAATACTGCCGGATGGTTGCCACACCTCCACCAATTCGCACATCCTTGTCTCCCGCAGCTTCTTTAGCCTGCCGAAGGGCTGATTGGATGCCGTCGGTCACAAAAATGAATTTAGTTCCAGCTTCCATTTCCAAAGTCTGCCGGGCGTGGTGGGTTAAGACAAAGGTGGGCACGTGATAAGGCGGGTTGGTTCCCCACCAACCTTTCCAGGATTCATCTACCCAGGGACCGCGAACCGGGCCAAACATGTTCCGGCCTAGAATCCAGGCCCCCACATTCACGAAAGATCTCGCGGCGAAGTCGTTGTCCACGCCGGTCGTACCACCGCCACTTCCATGCATCTCCGTGAATGTCTTCGTCGGGAAAAACCAGCCAAAAAGTTCCGGGCCCCGGACTCCCAAAGGATTCTCCAAACTCTGATCCGGTCCCGCCGCAAAACCGTCCATGGAAACACCAATTGCCGCCACTTTAACTTTACCCATCCCGCATCTCCTTTTATTTAACAACAAATCTGCTTTTTGTTTAAAGCTCGGTCAAATAAACATCCAATTGATCGAAGGTTCCTGTCCAACCGCCTGTCATACCAGCCATACCGCTTTCGAAAGTAGCGATTTCTTCCACGGTCGCGTTGATTGGAACCCATGTCAGAGTAAGTTCGGTTTTACCACCCATATCTTTGAGAAGCACCGTAGTGAGCATTTCCAAAGGCCAAGTCGCGCTCATCGGGTGGCGGGTCAACTCTCCTTTTTCGTTTGAGAAGGAATTGACATAAACCAATTTTTCCGGAGGAGCAATTTCACGATAAGTCATTTTTCCCCACATCTCATGCCCGTCCGGCGTAACCATACAGCTGTGCAGTGAGCCGCCTGGGCGCAAATCCATTTTTGCGCTCTTAACCGTGACGCCCTTAGGGCCAAACCATTTGGCGATGCGATCCGGTTCGGTCCAGGCTTTGAATACCAGTTCCCGGGGCGCATTGAAAATTCGGGTAATCACAAACTCTTTTGACAAAGGCTTCTCCACCTGTTCCGCCAAGCGATCCAGAGTTTGTTTACCGCCTTCCACAGCGCCATAAGTTTTAATGACGTGCTGTAATGCTTCAGCTGTGGGAAAGGCGTTTTTCAGTATAATTCTGGTTTTGCCTCCCAAATCCTCAAATGTCCAGGTCGAGCGGAAAGTCGCATCCGATTTCCCACCTGCCTTACTGCCGCTATGCTCAAAAACAATCTTTTGATGCTTCACCACTTCGACAAAAACACTTTGATTCGGATAGTCCACCCCGGTGGGGCCATGCATGGTGAGGTTCCAAACACCGCCCGGCTTCACGTCCATTTCGTGGATGGTCGTGCTAAAACCCTTTGGCCCCCACCACTTTGTCACTTGTTTAGGGTCCACCCAGGCGTTCCAAACCATCTCCCGGGGCGCGTCCACCACCCTTGTAATAACCATTTCCTTTTCTAAAACCGTCGCTTCAGATTCATTTTTTTCGGTCATGTTTCTTGTCCTTTTGTTGTATTTCCTTCAAATAATCATCCAAGCGGTCAAAACTCTCTTCCCAGAATTTTCGATACTCTTCCATCCAGGCCGATGCTTCTTTCAACGGGGCAGCCTTCAAGTGGCAGGGGCGCCATTGGGCGTTACGGCTTCGAGCGATAAGCCCGCTTCGTTCCAACACCTTTAAATGCTTCGTAATCGCCGGCAAACTCATATCAAAGGGTTTAGCCAGCTCCTGAACTGAGGCTTCCCCCGTACTTAACCGGGCCAGCATGGCCCTCCGGGTAGGGTCGGCTAAAGCTGAAAAGGTACTGCTTAACTGGTCCGTTGGCATGCTTCATTTAACCTCTTGGTTAAATACTAATTCAAAGACTTTTTTTGTCAACAGCGTTTTTAAAAATATTTCTTGTCGATTAAACTAAGGGGGATTTCAAATCGAATGAGGAGTAATCATGAATCGGTTTCTAAAATTAATCCTTATTTCGCCCATTATTCTGGCAGCAATTGTTTTCATTGTCGGCTATCTGTTGCCTTCGCAATGGCGGGTATCCCGTTCCATCGTCATTAACAAACCGCCACAGGCGATTTATCCTCTGGTGGCCGACTTTAAACATGGCTGGCCTCAATGGAGTGACTTCGATTATGAGGATCCTGCTATTCAATACATTTACGCGGGTCCTGATAAGGGAGTCGGCGCTTGCCGTTCCTGGATTTCGGCCAAGATGGGTAATGGTTTTCAAAGAATCACCAACGCCGATCCCGCGACAGGTGTTTATTTTGATTTAAAAATGGAGAACAGTAATTTTGGCCTCAGTGGAAAAATCGCTTTTGCCCCTTCCGGCACAGGCACACAGGTCACCTGGACCGATGCCGGCGATACGGGTAACAATATCTTCTTCCGCTATATGGCGAGCATGATGGACAAAATGATGGGTAATACGTTTGAGCGAAGCCTCGCAAAGTTAAAGGAAAAAGCGGAAATGCCAAACAATAAAATAGCAAAGAAGGTAAATGATGAGCGATAACCCCGAAATCAAATGGCTGCCGAACGTTGAGGATAAAGACTATCCCGCCGCCCAATCCTATTTAGGGCTTCTCCATACGGACGCCGAAGTGATCGGCTTGGTCAACAAGCTCAAGGCAGCGAAAGTCATACAATTCAAGGCTAAAGACATCTTCAGGGCCTCGGGATTATCTCTGCTGGCTGTCACGAATTACCACGTGGCCAAAGACGAGAAAAAAATCAAAGAAGGAACCGCTCTTTCTCCTTTGCTTTTGGTGAGGGATGTACCTAATGGTAAACTGGTCATCGCCGATGGCTATCATCGCCTCTGCGCGGTTTACGCAGCAGATGAAGACGCTTTGATCCCCAGCAAGATTGTCTAACGTAATTCTGACGACAATTTCTTAATCACTTCCGCTACCGTAGTTTTCCAATCCCCAGTCTTGGATTGTCGAAATAAAGTTGCGGTGGAATACCAGGGGCTGTCATTTCTCTCCAGCAACCATCGGTAATCCGGCACAAAGGGCAGCAAAACCCAAACTGGCTTTCCCAGCGCTCCTGCCAAATGGGCCGCCGATGTATCGACTGTAATAATCAAATCCATTTCATCCATGAGGGCCGCGGTTTCAGAAAAATCGGTCAACTCCATCTGATGATTTTTCAACTGAGGAGAATTCAATAAAAACCCGCCGTCCTTTCCCTTATAGTCCTTTTGCAGGGAATGAAACTCGAACGGCAGTTCCAACAAAGGTTTCAGAGTTTCTAAAGGTATGCTTCGGTTGTGATCATTCGTATGTTCCGGATTACCTGACCAGACAACCCCCACGCGGGGTAATGTTTTTGGCCCAAGCTTCTTTTTCCATTCAGCTTTTTTATCTTTATCCGAAAAAAGATAGGGTATTTCCGCCGGAATGGTTTCCACGGTCGTTTGAAAAATCAACGGCAGACTCATCATGGCGCAATAAAAGTCGAATGCCGGCAATGGTTGTCCCACCCCTATTACAGTTAAAGAACCCAAACTCGAAACCATTCCCTCTAATGAAACGGGAACCTCAAAAATGACTTTCGCACCCTGTTTTTCAATCAATTTGGCATATCGGCAAAATTGAATCACATCCCCGTAGCCATGTTCGGTATAAACCAAAATGGTTTTACCCTCCAGCGGTTCCGCCCCCGTCCAAAGGGGCTGGGTAAACTTTCTTTGATTTTCACGCCATTGGTATAACTTCCAGCCTTCTAAATAGTTGCCCTTCAAAAGTTTCAATAGCGCCAGGTTAAAATAAGCTTCTCGGTAGTCCGCTTTAAGCGCGATAGCCCTTTCGTGAGCTCCTATGGCCTCATCCAACCGCTTCAGTTCCTGCAAAACCGTACCCCGGTTGTTATGAGCTTCTGCGTAATCGGATTTAATCGCGATAGCCTTGTCATAACTGACCAAAGCTTCTTCTAAACGGTTGAGTTTCCGCAAAACGTTTGCCCTGTTGTTCAAAGCTTCCGCCCGATTGGGTTCCAAAACGATCACCTTGTCATAACTGGCCAAGGCTTCTTCAAAACGCCTCAGTCTTTGAAGCGCTAAACCCCGATTGTGATAGGCTCCCGCCAAATCGGGTTTCAGTGAGATCACCCGGTCATAACTGGCCAGGGCTTCCTGATTACGGTTAAGCTGAATCAACAAATTACCCAGACTATTCAAGGCTTCAGCGTGATTGGGTTGAAGCGCGACTGTTTTGTTATAACTGTTGAGGGCTTCCTCCCACTTTCCCAACAGGGTCAGCCCATTGGCGCGGTTAAACAAAGCCATCGGCTGGCGAGGGTCAATCTGAATCGATTTTCCCAGGGCGCTGATACCCATTTCAGTTTGGCCTTGCTGAAGATAAATGGTTCCCAAATGGGTCAGCAATTGTGCGTTTTTAGGATAAAAGGTCAGAAGTTTGCGCATCTGCTCGACCGCTTCAGTTAACTGGCCGGATAAATGCAGGGCCACCGCTTCCTGGATTTGCGGGTTGGGGGCAGACGTTGGTTTTTTTGGTTTCATTTGTCTATTCTCTCAGACCTTAAGCTTTACCCGCATTTAATTTGAACCTCAAAAACGAAGTTGTAAGCTAATACCGTTCATCTGGTTTTAAACTAAAAGGATTCAGGAGAAAAAATGAATCTCACCGAAAAAGCCGAAACGATTAACTGGCCTATCACTCATTATATTTACTTTGAAAAAATCGGGCCTTTTCACGAAACCGCTCCCCAGGCCTGGAACGCCCTTCACCAAATGGTTCCCGTCATATCCAAAAACAATCAGATTACGGGCTATATGAGCCTCTACAAAGTCAAACCCCAGGTCTATCGGGCCGGACTGGCTTTATCCGAACCACCCCACCAACTGCCCCAGGGAATGGAATATAGCTATTTCAAGGGCGGCAAATACAGCAAGTTTGTGCTGACCGGATCTTACAAAGATTTACCCGAAGCTTGCGGCCGGGTTTTTGAGATTGTGGAAACAGATAAAATTTTAACGAGAGATGACTTTTGTTTGGAAAACTACATCACCGACCCCGGCAAAACACCAGAAGATGAAAACATCACCGAAATACTCATTCCAACCGCATAAAAAAAGGGCGCCTCGAAGGGCGCCTCTTTTTAAAATATCTCGATTTATTTCTTGGCCAAATACTTCTTCCAGGGCGTCCAGTAGAAATCATGCCAGCCCTTGTTCACATGGATGGCCTGTTTTTGGGAAAGATTGGTGTGGACCATGGTCATTTCGGTTCCTTTCCCTATTGGCTTGAACGACAGGATGAAAATGGAATCCTCTTCGCTCTTGGGCCAATCGGACCCGCGCCAGGTTTGAACGATCATCTTGTTGGGAATAATCAAAAGGTTTTTGCCGCCGATATAGCCGTGGTGAGCTTTAAAAGAACCGCCTGCTTTGCGGCTCATCACTGCTTTGGCCCCTGTGGCCATACTGTGCTTCTTAGAATCCATATACAGCTCAAACAAAATTTTCGGCGTGACCTTGAACGTCAATTCGTGAATGACCGTTTTCATAACTGCTCCTTGGCTGATCGCTAAAGTGAACCGTCTCGTCGTATAGTAATGGGCCTGCCTTCGCCCCAATACCGAAATCATGCCTGAATTGGAGCTGTTTTTTCTACCCTGCCCGGATTCCTTTTATTTCTTTTTCTTTGCCGTCAGGCTCCTCTTTATCTTCTTTTCCTTCGGGTTCGGCTGACCTTTGCCCTTCATGATCAAGTTATTCAGACTGCCTTTGATATAAGAACCCCAGGCGTCGTTGCAGTCAGTGAAACACTGATGTTTCGGGTACAAACCCTGGTGGGTGAAAACCACCTGGGTTTTGCCGTCTTTTTTGGAGATATCAAAAATAATCTTGGTGCCGTTCCACTCGGTTTTATCTTCCACAAAAGACAGGTAACTGTCCAAAACCAGCCAGACGACTTTCTTGCCAGGCACCAGCTTGGTGACTTTGTGCTTGGTCATGTGAAGGCTTTTGTAACGGTATGTCCAAACATCGCCCACCTTTTCGGTTTCACCCTCAATTTCTCCGGACCACCATCCGCGGACATTGGTAATGGCGTTGTAGACTTCTAGCGGGCTTTGATCCACCCTAATGGTGTGGGTTAAGCTTTTTTCTTTCATAGTTTTTCTTTCTTCCAAAAATAGGCCCGCTTTAAAGCGGGCCTATGTCCAATTTTTAATTCTTGCGGGTCAGTACGAAAGGCACAACCGGGTTGGCTTTGCCGTCCGTATACATCACCCAGGAAGCTGAAATGTGGTCGGGGTCTTTCCAGGTAATGTCCAAGGCATGCATATGCGGCTCCTGGGCCGAGCTGATACCGTCCTTTCCCTTCATTTCAAAGAACAACTCGTTGTCCGAGGATTTCTTGAGCGTCATCTTCGGGCAATTGCCCATGGTGCAATAGTGGTTCATCACGAGCTTGCCGTTTTCCATGTGGTAAACCGTGGTCATCTCTTTGGGCGTGCCGGGGGCGATGGTTTCCAAAACCGCCGTACCGCCTGCGGTCAATTTATAGTCAACCTCCAAATCCTGGTCCTTGAGGCATCCCATCTTGCACTTGCCGCTCCAGGTACCAACCAGCGATTTCATTTTCTCGAATTCCGGCGAAGTGGCTGGCTTTGACGCCGCCATGTCTTTGTCCGCCCTCGCCATCCCCGTTCCCAAAACGAAAGCCGCCGCCGCCACTAGAATTACTTTTCTCAAATTCATGCTATCCTCCTTAATTAAAATTATTTTCTTTAGGCCTTCAGCCACTTCTCCAACGTATCCAAACAAGCATTCCACCCGCGCACATGACCCGTCTTCATCTCTTCATCTCTAAATCCTTCGTGGGTCAGGGTCAGTTCGGTAACTGTCTCTGACACCTTTTTGAAATTCAGGGTGACCACCGTATCGTAGTCGGCCCCCTCAAAAGGATTCCAGGTGAAGACCAGCTTATTAGGCCGGTCAAATACTTGGTAATAGCCGTGATGGGGATACGATTTCCCATCACTTTTCGTCATGACTATCCGCCAGTTCCCTCCTACACGCGGATCCGCTTCAGCGACAGGCGTATTCATTTCGCTACCGCGAAACCATTGTTTCATCAGCTCCGGCTTCGTCCAGGCGTCAAAAAGCCGTTCCGCCGAGGCGTTAATGGTTCTCTGTACAACTAAGACTAGATTGGCTTGCGTCATTTCCCTTCCCCCTTCAATAATTAATTTGGCTATTAGGCCTCTGCCCTGATGTCACGAACCGAAGGGCATGCCTTGTCCCACATTTCCATGAAACCATAACGATTGTGGGGCTACGCCGATTTCCTTAACCAAAGGTTAAGGAGCGTGAGTGTGCCAATTTCACAAAACAGAAGTTGGCTATTCAGTAAATTTTTTCAACATATCCAAACAACCATTCCAACCACCGCTGTGGTCCTTGTACTCCTGTTCGTTGCGAAGGCCCTCATGGGTCAATGTCAACTCGGTCACGGTGTCCGAGACCTTTTTAAGCAAAATGGTTACGGTGGTCATGTAATCGTCTTTGCCGCCGCTGGGGCACCAGGTAAACACCAGCTTATGGGGGCGGTCGATCACTTTGTACTCGCCGAAACAGGGGTATACCACGCCCTTCGAGTTGACCATTTCAACTTTCCACGCGCCGCCGACCTTCAAATCCGCTTCCGCCATTTGGGTCGACATCTTCTCGCTCGAATGGAACCATTTTTTCATCAGCTCCGGCTTGGTCCAGGCGTCAAAAAGTCTTTCCGCCGAAGCGTTAATCGTCCGCTGCACCATCAAAACCATATTGTCTTGCGTCATTTCCCTTCCTCCTTTTTTTAATGAACAACTAAGCGGTCATCAAATCATTCAAACAATCCAAAGAGCCCATCCAGCCCGGCTTGTAATAACCAATTTCCTCGTCGCTTCTCAGACCTTCATTAGTCAAAGTGATTTCCGTCACGTTGTCGGACATCTTTTTGAAAATCACTGTCACAATGGTTTCATAATCCTCTTTAGCCAACGGATGCCAGGTAAAGACTAGTTTGTTCGGGCGGTCAATCACTTGGTATTTTCCAAAACTGGGGTAAGACACGCCGTCCGGCTGGGTCATTTGAATCTTCCACAACCCGCCGATCTTGAGGTCGCTTTCGGCAACGGGTGTGGTCCAATCCGCCGCAACATGAAACCACTTTTTCATCAACTCCGGCTTGGTCCAGGCATCAAAAAGCCTTTCCGCCGAAGCGTTAATCTTTCGCTGCACCATCAATACCGCGTTTTCCTGAATCATTTTTTCTCCTCCGTTTCTTGATCCTTATTATTTAAAATAAAATCTTCCAGTTCATCCAACCGGTCATTCCAGAACTTCCTGTGTTTCTCCAACCAATCCACCGCCTCTCCCATCGGTTTGGGATTGATCCCCAGCCGATAAACCCGACCGTCTTCCTTATCCGTTTCCCGCTTGATTAAATTGCCCCGCTCCAGAACTTTCAAATGCTTGGAAATCGCCGGCAAGGTTAAGTGGGACTTTCGCGCCAAATCGCCCACCCGGGCTTCACCCTTCGAAAGCGTTGCCAAAATCTCCCGCCGGGTCGGATCCGACAGGGCGTAAAAGATGTGGTCCAGCTGGGCCGTGGCGTTTTTAGATCGCATGGTTTCTAGCTCCTTAAATATATTTAACTATATAGCTAACTAAATAACCAAAAGCAAGTATTTTTTTTAAAAATTAATCGAGGAAATATTAGGACAGAGGTAAGTAAAGCCCTTCGATTTGATCCTTGTCCCGCTCTTGACCATCCAAATCCATGCCGTAACCATAAAGCCAGCAGTCTTTAAAACCCTTTTGGGACAGGGTTTGAGTGTCGAGATTTAGATCAAAACCCAGAAAGTCTACCGGCCCGCTTTTAGCTCCAAACTTGCGGATCAAAACAGCCGTTTTCACGTTCTCAATACCCTTCTCCAGCAATTGGTTTTTGAGTTTTTTCAGGGAAAGACCCGAATCCACTAGATCGTCCACAATTAAAACCGAATGCAGGCACAGGGCATCCCAATCCAGCGAACCGTAAACTTCCCGATCCGCCAAAAGATTTTGATGTCCGTCCGTACCTTTGACGCGGATTTCAAAAACTTTAATCCGAATATCAGGTGCGATCTCATGAAGGCAACCCTCTATATCGCCGGTCAAAACCCTGGCGCCTTCCAATATGGAAACCACATTTAATGTTTTGGTTTTATTTTCTTTGAGCCACGCCAAAATGGACCTGGCCATTTGCCCAACAGCCGATTGAATTTCAACTTGGGTAAAAAATACTTCTCGAAGCGGCTCCGGCATAAAAACAGGCCTTTCATTGACCTAACTGTGATTTTAATTCTTTCACAAAAACCGCCGCCCCCATGGCCGAACCATGCTGAAGTTCGTCATTCCGGCGGGCAAGACTTAGTTTTTGATCGATCAAATAAAGTTTGGCGTACTCTTCCAGCGCGTCCTCATCCCGCATCACCGGAAACTCTTTCAAATAATCGGGTACATCTACTTTATCCCAAAGGTAAGTAGCGATGCCCTTGTTCGCCTGATAGGCCGCTCCCATCTCAAAGGGAATCCACATCAGACCCATAGTATTTTCGGTAAACAGGGCGATCACATGGGTACATTGCTTGATCTTGTCCACAATATGGCTGGCGATTTCGGTACTGGAATGAACTTTGGGATAATAGGGGGATACAAACGAATCAATGTCAAAATTGGATTTCAAATAATCCTGAAGCACCATGGCTTTATCTTCGTCGGAGATACGGTATGAAATAAATATCATTCCGTTTCCTATTTCTCCCCGCAGTGGCGGCAAACCTTGTCCACATTACGGTCATTTACCACAACCCAGGACGTGATTCGTTTGGCGAGAGCTTTACGAAATTCACGAAAAAGCAGCTCCCGGCTCAGTTTCACTTTGGGTTTTGATTTCGAAACAAACTCTTCCAGGACCGGTTTCATGTCGATTTTTAACTCATCCACAATTTTTTCAAATTCTACTTTCGCCATAAATCCCCCTTAACTTTTAAACAATTATCGTTTTTTGCCGAAAAGCCGTAAGAGCTTGAGGAGCAAATTCACAAAATCCAGATACAAATCCAGGGCGCCATAGATAGCCAGTTTGAACTCTTGAGGGCTTCCCTCCGCTATTCCCGCCTCATCCATTTTTTCAGTTTTTGATTGTCATAGGCAATCAAGCCCGTAAATATAAAAACACCCGCCGCGCTGGAAATCCAATCCACCATCAAACATCCAGGTATAAACCAGTCTGAAAAAATTCCGGCTTTCTTCTGAAATAGAGTTGTTCATGGGAAGAATCGGCATAACCTCTTCCTTTCAAATACAAGCTTTGCCAAAACCAACCAGCCAATAATAAATCATGCGGACCAAAACGATTGGGATATTTATGAGTCATTAATTGAATTTCCGATTTCATCAAAAACCAGTTTTATATACTAAGCACAATTTGTAACGGGTTCGGGTAGAATTCAAACGGGAGTAAACCAGCTATGATGAAAAACGACTTTAACCGTCACCTCTATCCCTACGCCTTGGGTTTAACCTTTATTTTCCTGCCCTTCAACGCTCACGCCTTTGACTTATCACCCAACGTTTCCCGCGTGGTTTCGGACCCGTCTTATTTACCCTCCGGCGGCCAACTTTTTAGCAGCACCGAATATAGCGACAGTGTGATCAACTTCAACACGAATGACACCTCCGGCGCTCAAACCAGTACGACGAACACCATTTCGGATACGGTCAATCAGGTGTTGGAGTTTGGCCTTACCGGTGATTTCACCCTGCGGATCGCCGATTCCTATCAGTGGTCCACGTCCACCAGTACCGCCGCGGACGGCTCAATATCAATCACCAACTCTGAAGGTTTCGTAGACCCCTCTTTCGGGATCATCTGGCGCGTGCTGGACGAGCAGGAACATTTTTTCAATTGGGACCTCACCGGCTCTTACGCTCCAAACTTCATCAACGCCCAATCCGCGGACCCGACACAAAATGGAACGGTAGCGCGGGGCGGCGATACCGCCTCTTTCGGCACGGCTCTCAGTTATAAGGGGGAGGATTTTACGCTCTATCTGTCAGGCTCCGCGACCTACCTGGACAACCGGTCTATTTTAAATCCCGGCAGCAACATCACCGTCGACTACAATTCCAGCTGGCAGTACGCTTTTTCCCTGCTGACTCAAACCCGCGTGACGGACAAATGGTCCGTCAACCTGGGCCTCTCCCGTGTTTATATCGACAATATCAACGGTTCCTTTACCACCAGTAACGGCGCCCTTTTCACCATCGGCGATCAGCCCGGCGACGTGACCACTTTCATCGCGGCCCTCAATTTACAGTTCGCCCCCAACCGGTTCGTCATGTCGATTATTTATAACTATGATTCTTTCGACAACGGCGCTTTTACCAACGTCACTCTGCCGAACAACAGCACGACCACCACTGGTAAAGGCGAAAGCGTTTATGGCCTGGAATTCCGATACGTCCTTTAATTCATCAGCTCATGAGCCAAAAGGTTAATCTTGGCCCTACCTTTGGGCTATCGAAATGAAAGTTTCAATATCATTTTGATACGGCAGTTTCCCGCCATCGGATAAAAAAACACAGTTTCCAAGTACTTCCCTTTTGATATCGCATGGCACTTTACTTGCTTTAACTATCACATCATTTCTAAAGGGAGAATTATGAATTTTTTAAGAATCGGTTTAATAGGCTTGGTTCTTTGCTCAGCTCCCGCTTTATGGGCGGATACGGCTCCCGATACTCCGGTTAAGAATTCCATTTTCGTCAATATCGGCGGCACCACTCCTTTTAGTCCATCCAGTTTCACCTCCAACCAGACCGTTGGCTACAACGGCGGCATTGGTTTCGGCTTCGGGCTTTCACCGCTTTTTCAGTTGGTGTTAGACGCCAACGCGGACAGCTTTCCCCTGAATAATAACAGTGGTTTCTTTAACGGCGATTCGGGCGGAAATCTCCGTATTGGAACTTTTCTGGCTAACATCCGGTTCCGGTTTCTGGCCGAAGACAACCCCGTCGTTCCTTATCTTATCGGCGGTATGGGGGGCGCCCGGGTCACTCAAGACGCCATTACCAACGCCGGCGGCGCGGTCATCAGTCCCTCCAGCTCCAGCACCAACTTCGCGGCACGGCTGGGAATCGGCATTGATATCCGCTTAAGCGGCATGGCTGCCCTGTTTGTGGAATCCAGCGGCTATGGCATCGCGGGCAGTAACGGCGCCGCGAACATTAACTACAATTCATTCCGTCTCGGGGGTAAGTTTAATCTTTGAAATTTTTGAGCCGCGAAAAAATAACGGCATTCTTTCACCCGGAAAAAGCCGATCCGCGCGTCTTCTGGGCGAAAGAACGAACCTTCTTATCCTGGATCCGAACGGGTTTGGCCTTAATGGGTTTTGGTTTTGTCGTAGCCCGTTTCAACCTGTTCCTGCGCGTGATTCAAGCCCGGGCCGATACCCCCTCGCCTGCCCATTCGGGTTGGTCCATGTGGTTCGGAACTCTTTTGGTTCTCATGGGAGTCTTGGTTCAAATGATGGCGGTTTTTGACTACACCCGGTTTGTGTCTACTGTTAAGCGGGGAGAAACCCCAGACCTCAAACCATCCCTCTTGGGCATCGGTGTCGCCTCAGGACTTGGTCTCATCGGCCTCTTGATGGCCGTTTATCTTGTCATCAACCATTAACCCAATTAACGGAGGTTATTCCGACGCAAACCACAAACCCCGACTCCATTACTCATCAGCCGCAAATGATCCGTTATCAAATGGGTCCCCTCACTTTATGGACTCTTGTCTTGAGTGTTATCGGGCTATGTTTACTTTATAAACTGTTACCCGTTCTCTGCGTCCTGGTCATGGCCCTCTTTATCGTCAGCGCCCTGGACTCTCCCATTGAAAAAATCGAAAACCGCGGTTTTAACCGCACCATGGCCATTACCCTGGTGTTTATCGCGGGGCTTCTGGTCTTCGTTGTTATCTGTATCCTGATGATTCCACCTGTTACGGCGGAACTTTCCATTCTCAACACAGAAATACCGATCATGCGGTCCCATTTGGCCGACCATCTTTCCAACATTCCCTTTACGGCCACTCTATCCAATTCGGTGCGCAGCGGAAAAGTCGTCGTCAACCAGTCCGATTTCCAAACGATGGCCGAAACCTATAGCCGCCGCGCGATTAAAATACTGATTTACGCCGTAAGCGGCGTCTTGCTGGCTTCCTTTATCATGATTGAAAGAAACCGTTTGAGGGGCGGCCTCTTCGCCATGGTTCCCCGGGCCCATCATGTCCTACTTTCCCGCATCCTTTTGAAGCTCGAAACCATTGTGGGCGCCTATATCCGGGGACAACTGTTGCTCAGTTCGCTCTTTACCGTCTTCACCTTCGCCCTCTTAACACTGGTCGGCGCTGAAAATGCCATCGTTTTCGCCCTCTTCGCCGGCATGACGGATGTGCTTCCCTATATCGGTGTTTTTCTCTCCGTAGGTCCGGCGGTTTTCGCCGTGCTTCCTCATGGCGAGACCGCCACTTTTATCGTCCTAATCGCCATGTTGACCTATGAGGAATTCGAAAGCCGTTTTTTGGTTCCGAACGTTTACGGCAAACAATTACGTTTACCCGCTACCATCATCCTGTTCGCACTTCTGGTCGGGGCCACTCTGATGGGCGCTTTCGCCGCGCTTTTGTCCCTTCCCATTGCGGCCGCCATCATGATGCTCATAGAGGAATTGCGGGTCGATTTACCGGGAGAAACGGTGCCGGCGGAAAAGAAAATCATCCGCGAGGAAAACGACCGTGCCGAAAAAGAATATGAACGCCGCACCGAAGGGATCTCCGCGCAGCAGTCCGCGGCCATCGCCGTCAAAATCGCGGAAGGACGGTTGAAGAATGAAAATGCCGCCAAGTCTTAAAAACAGAAAAATTTATCCATCAAAAAAAATCCCGATCCGTCAAATGACCGGGTTTCGGTTTTTGATTACCTGCGCGTCCCTTCTGGTTTCGGGATGCGCCACCTTACCGCCCCATTTTGTGAAGGTCGCCCCGCCGCCGATCAGAACCTTTCCTCCCATACAACCCGGGTTTGTGTGCCTGCCGGTTGTCATCAGCTTTCCCCCGGGACGCGATGTGGTCCAACAGGTCACCAACCTTTTCAAGGGCGGCATTAAACAACTGGGCGAGAATATTATTCTGAAATCCAAAATGAAATTTCTCTGGGATGTAATGGCGGAGCCGATTCGTTTGGATAAAGATCTCTGGCTTTTAGTTCACCCTGAATCCATGAGTCTCGGATACAGACAGGTTAAACTGAACGGCGCGAAGACCACCCAGCCGGTTTTACAAATGAGCGCCAGTCCGGAGCTTGTCTTCGGGTCCAAGCCTGCAATTCAATCCCGGACCATGCCTCCTCTTGTTCCCTTTCGTCCCGAGCCGACATTTTTTGAAGCCATTACCAATATTCACATGAACTATGAGGACGCCAACCGGTATTTAGCGGATCCCCGCTTGAAAGTGAAAAATACGCTGATCTCCAATACGGGAAATCGAAAGTTGACCATTGAGGGAATCCGGCTTTACGGATCAGGCGGCGATGTAATTGTCGAGGTCAAACTCAATTACAATCCGCTCATCCTCAATTTATCCAGTCAGCCGGCCCATCTGACGCTTTATCTCAGGGGTACTCCCCGTTATGTTCCCGGGGAAGCTGTCTTTGATTTGCCCGATCTGGAATATGACGTCAAAACCAGCGACTTGATGGTTCAAGTCGCGGACTGGCTTTTCAAATCGGATTTCAAAAACCAGCTGCGCCGGATCGTTAAATTCCCCGCCGGTGAAAATATGTCGCTCCTCCAAATGAAAATAAATAGGTCTTTAAACCGGCGCTTTAGCCGCTCTTTGCTTCTCGTGACTGAAGTGGACTCTTTTAAAGTATTGGACGGTTACGCGGACAACACGGGGATTGAAGCGCGGCTTTCCATCAAGGGAAGCTCGACCCTGGAAGTGATTTGGAACTAAGCCCCGATAACGTCCCCTGAAAATCAGGGAGCGACAAAGGTACCAATCGACGTTTGCAAATATCCCAATGATCCAGTGCCGCCGTTGATGGTCGCGGCCTCATTCGCTTGAAGGAACTGATAGTCGTAAGTGGTTCCGGAGGTATAAGTGGACGCGGGTATGCTGATCGGCGAAGTGGTGCTGGATTGGCTGTAACTGGCGGAAGGAGTCGCCTCACTCACCAGCGATACTGTATTTTCCTGGCTTGTTCCAGACCAACTGAGCGTGGTGTAAGGTGAAGGGAATGAGACGATGCTATTGATCGCCGTGACCGAACCCGAGGAAATACCCGATGAGGTCATCACCGAGAATTTAAAAGCACCGATCGTCGCGAAGGAAGAAGGCGCGTCCTGATACAGACCGCAGGTGACTCCGCCAACCGCCTGGTTGGAACCGGAATAAGGCAAAGAATAGAACGTGCCATTCGGATCCGTAAAGGTAACCGCCGCGTTGATTACCGGGGTATTGCTGACCGCCACCGCCGCGGTGAGTAGATAAGTCGTCACCGGGCCACTTCCCTGAGAGGTGATTAGATAGTCAACCGCCCCCACGACATAGTTTGTGCCGGACGAAGTGGGATTTGAGGTTGTACCGCCATTTTTTGAGATGCCGCCAATGGGAGTAGGAGGGCTCGAAGGTCCGTTGTTGAGGCAGGACAAAAAGAGGAATGACATTCCAATCAGCATAAGGCTCATCACCATTAGCGCGGGCTTTGATTTTCTAAATGCCTTTTTCACTTTTCATTCTCCTGAACGATCGTTTCAAAATGAGGAATAAGTGTTAAGCCTGGTTTCTTCTGAACGTTATCCGCCTTGTGGCTGAGTCATTTGTCCGCGCATCACCTAAATACTTCTCTATTTTAGAACTACCTTCTTCCCAAGAACATGACCTAAAACAAGATAAAACCCGGCCTTCGGTGATCGAAGGGTCGATTATTTAATTTTCAAGACCGCGAAGAGTGTGGAAAAGAAGGAAAAAAAGCCATAATCGCCGTTACACCTAAGAACCCGCCAGAACTGGTGTGTAAGGGGGATCATTAGAAGTATCTTCCCCTGCCGGCTTCAGCAGCATTTTGTCAGCGGTCAGTCTTTTTTCAAATCCGCCTGGGTCAAAACGCTTTTAATTTTGCCGAGGATCTCCCGGGGTGTGTAAAAACCCTTCACGGTGTAGTCGTTGGCCCCCATTTCAAGAGCTTTCTGGATATCTTTCTGTTCGCCGATCACCGAGAAAATAATGACCGGTATTTTTTTGGTTTCAGGGTCTTCCCGTATCCTTCGGAGCACTTCAAACCCGTCCATTTTGGGAAGCCCCAGATCCAACAGAATCAAATCAGGCTTCTTTTGTTTGGCCGTTTCCCAGCCTTCCTCACCATCCATGGCTGTTAAAACCTCATATCCATCGGCGTTCAGCACATCCTGGTAGATTCTTCGGAATCCTTCCTGGTCCTCCACAAGTAAAATCACTTCCTTACTTTCCATAATCCACTTCCTGCCTTTCTTTTAAACCCTTGGTTTCACGCGGCGGTTCCTGCCTGTTTCATGTATTTCGGGACAACCAGCTTGAAACAGCTTCCCTTCCCGACTTCCGAGGTGACCGTAAGGTCGCCCTTTTGAATGTTCATAAAATACTTGGAGATATAAAGACCCAACCCCGCCCCCGAACGGTGCGCTTCCTGTCCCAATACACGGTTCCTGGTAAACAAACTGCCCAGGGTCTCTTCATCCATCCCTATACCTGTGTCCAACACCTCAATCACGCCCTGATCCCCTTCACTTCCCACACGGATCGTCACCGATCCGCTGTCCGTACACTTGATGGCGTTGTTCAGCAGATTGCGCAGCGCTTCTACGACTTTGTCGCGGTCGGCGTAAAGCATGATGCCTTCTTCAGTACCTTCAAGACGGAGGATTAAACTCTTCTCTTTCATGATTTGCTCGTAATCCCGAATCGTGAGAGCCACCACTTCCTTCGCCGAAACTGGGTGGATATCCGCCGAAACAACCCCCCGGTCGATCTTGCTGATGCTCAGAAGATCGCTGATCAGTTTGTAATTTCCCCGGCCAATCACCAGCATCTGATCCAGATAGCCCCTTTGCCGGGAGTTCACCTCCCCGGTGATGCCATCCAGCATGTTCTCGATGAAACCGTTGATTTCAGCCACCGGCGTTTTTAATTGATGGGAAACCACCGAAATCAGGTCCGATTTCATATCTTTGACAGTCTGCAATTTACCCATAAAGGCGTTGAAGGCTTCCGCCACATCCCCAATTTCGTCCCTGCCCGACACCTCCAGGCGTTTGGTAATGTCCCACTCGCCGCGGGCGATATCCCACATCCGGTCCACAACCCGGTGCAGGGGTTCGGTCACATAGCGCTGGAGCCGCGAAGCGACAAACAATGAAATGAAAAAGGAGATCAATCCGATAAGGACCGTAATGAGGGCGTAGTGGGTCAGGCGGGTTCTCATTTCCTCCGTATCAGTTTCCAGAAACAGGTATCCCACCCGTTCCCCGCCGGAAAAAATGTCCTGGAAAATCTTGAGCGAGCCCCCGGAGGATTCGGCGCCTGCCTGCTCCGCCACAGCCGGATAACGTCTGCGGGCCGCCCTATCCCGTTGATACGACGCGAATTGCTGGCCCTTGTTGTCATAGAGGCAGGCGGAAAGAATACTGGGATTGGCTTTCAGGGTTGCGAGCATTTCCTGCGCGGTCTTATGGTCGTTGAAAGTCAAAGCCGCCGTACTGTTGTCCCCCATGATTTGCGCCCAGGTGGCAAGCGATTTTAGTCTTATCTCGGGATAGGTCATCATTTCATACAAAAAGAAAGTCAGACACACCATCACCAGCGCGACCAAAGTGGAAATCACCGTGATCACCATGATTTTTCTTCTTAACCGCATGTCACTAAAGCTGAACCAGCTCATGATTTACTCCGATTTATAAATGGTCGCCACTTGCAGTAATTTCGAGCTAATGGTCAGTCGGGAATTTTTCGCGGCTTGGGGATTAATCGCCAGGGTGATCCTTTGGCCTTCCTGGTCGAATAAAATCATTCCTCCCAAAATGGGGAATTTTTCAATTTCTGAAACCGTCAGCACATCGGTTCCACGCATGGCTCCGAGTATTTCCGTGATGTTGTCTTTTTCCGAGTAAGAGATGAAAAGAATTTGACACTTTTGCAGTTGGGATACCCGGGTTACATCAAAAGCGCCGAAGCGTTTGATCCGGATGGGATGCCCGTCGACGCTTTTCCCTTCAACCGTCCTGTCCAGGTCTCCGCCAAAGGGATCATCTCCCAGCACTCCGATGATGATCGGCGACGCGGCGCTGTTGAAAGTTCCGTTGGGCCACTGCACAAACTTGGCGAAATTGAACAGGTAAGCGGCTTTCACCGCGTATTCGGAAAACTGTCCCCATGCGGGAAAAGCAATCGCCAAAACGAGGGCTAAAGTGATTCGCCTGAACTTTTTCACTGGTTTATCCCTCGCTCAATATCGCGCGGTCAACTGGCCATAAACCCCTGTTTGGGGATTTGAACTGTTCAGGAAAGTAGCGGCCTCTGTGTGGCCGCCTTCCAAATCCTGTCCCCAAACCGCCATTTCCCAATTCAACGTTGGTTTCCAGCTAAATCCCAAATCCCAAACTCCATAAGAGGGAACAATACCGGTGTTGACTCCCGTGGGATCGTTGATCACGGTGGCATCCACCCAATAGTAAGAAGTGTTCAATTTCAGGTTCGAGGCGGCATCCCAGGACAACCGTCCGTCCAGNNATGTCCCATTTGAGGCTCATTTCGGTCCCATAAATGGAACCTCCGTCAGTGTTGGCGCCCAGGAGTTCGCTCACATAGGAACCCCCGATCGGGGTAGGGGGGCCCGTGCCAGGCGCGTACTGGATAAAGTCGACTATGATGACGTTGTAATACCGGTTATAAAAGCCGGTCAGGTCCAGCGAAAGGCCGGAAGTAATATTGGTGCGGTATCCGATTTCATAGGACACGATGTCCTCCGCGGTCAGGTTCGTGTTTCCCACCAACCCCGCGTAAAAGGTAGCGGGACCCGCCGCGAAACCCTGGAGAAAATAGCTCACATTCTCCTCGTCACGGTTGGGAATCCGCACATTGCGGGAAACCGCCGCCCAGAAACTGTTGTTGGAATCGGGCGTAAATAGCAGGCGCCCTGAGGGTTCCCATTCGTTGCCGGTGTAAGGATTGTTTTCCAGATTGACTCCGGCCGTCAGGTAAAGATGGCTGTCCACCAACGTCACTTTATCATTCAATAAAATACCGTAAGTGTTCAACGATGCTTGCTGGGGGAAAAAAAAGCTGAAAAGAGGATCGGGATGATCATCCGAAACATTGCGGAAGTTTCCGCCCCAGGTCACTTCGTTCCAGCCGTTCAGCTGGAAACGGTACTGAAGCTCGGCGTCGAATGTATTTGAAAAAGACCCCGCGTTGTCGGTGGGCAACAGATGGACTTGATCGTAATAAACCGTCAGTTTGCCTTCCGAACCATCCGAAAAGGTATGGATCCAATTGGCAAGAAGATGATCGTCCCGATCCACCTCATCGTTTTCGTAATTACCGGAATATTGAAGGGTCCGGGCGTTAAAGTCGTTAACGGGGTTGTCAAAATTGCCGAGCTGGTATTCCCCTTCGAGTGTCAAATTATCCGTTTCTCCGTGCAGGTCTGCCCGGAAGCCCGCCCGCTGGGCCATCCAGCTGTCCTCGGCATTCTGGGCCGCCATCGTCTGGAAAGATCCCCAGTTTTCGGTCTGACCGTAAATGCGGTAATAAAGCTCATCCCCGATTTTTCCGCCGTAGCGCAGGGCGGCCATATTGTCGCCGTTGCTGCCGGTCAGGCTGGTGGCATAAACACCCTGTGTAATTTTGGAATCCTTGGTAATGATATTGATGACGCCATTGACCGCGTTCGCGCCCCAAAGGGTGCCTCCCGAACCGCGGATGACCTCAATACGGTCGATATCCTCCAGCAGGGTATCCAACTCGTTCCACTCGACCCCGCCGATGGTGCTTTGGTAAACGCTGCGGCCATCCACCAGGACGAGCATTTTGTTGTTGTACTGCGAATTAAACCCCCTGGAAGTAATGGCCCATTCGTTCGAGTTCACCCGCGATACCAATAGACCAGGCACCATGCGCAAAAGATCCGCCACGTGCTGAAGACCGCTGTTTTGAATATCCTCCTGGGTGATCACAAAAATGGCTGAGGTGGCGTCCCTAAGGGATTCTTCTTCTTTGGCTGAGGAAGTAACTGTCACGTTCAATCCGCTCAGGTTTTCCAGGCTCAATTGGGTCAGGTCGGTTGTGGAAGGGCCCGCCGCCGAAGCATCGGGTTCTGGCGCCTTCGCGTTCGAATCAGCCGCCGGGACGGACGGACTGGGTTTGGTTTCTTCGGCGGCGGCCCGGGACAGGGTTGCCGTCAGAAGGATGGCCCCCAGAAAGACCGCTTTTAAAACCCGCTTTACTTTTTTATTTTTCTTAAAAGCGAGCATATCGTTCTCCTGGAAAATGCGTGTGAGCCGTTTTTATTTTTTCGGCTCATCCATGTCATCAATCTTCAAAATCTTTTTAATCTTTTCCTTCAATTCCGAAACCACCAGAGGCTTGTTAAAAATGGCCTTGATGTCAAAACCCTTGGCTTTGAAATCTTCCATCAAATTCCCATAGTGTCCCGTCACCACAATCACCGGCAGACGCGGATAATCGTTCTTTAAGATGGGAAAAAGCTCCAGCGTATTCATTCCCGGCATTTGCAGGTCCGTGACCAGTAAATCGACCTTTTGTTCTCTCAGCTCCGCCAGGGCCCTGGCTCCATGCTCCACCATGACAACCTTGTAACCGTCCTTCACAAAGGCTCTTTCGTAAACCTTTTGCGACAAAGGATCGTCTTCCGCGAACATAATCGTAAAATCAGAACATTTCATAACCGCTCCTTTTGCAAACCGTTAAAACCAGATCAACCGGCGTTTTTTCCGTCCTGGTTTTTCAAAGACTCATCCACCACCCCGGCGATAATTTGCCGAACCTCTTCGAAATTGAACGGTTTTTCCAGACAGGCGTTGGGGATGGTTTTAAGAAAATCTTTTATTTCTTCCGAAAAAACTCCGCCTGTGATGAAAATAATCCTTTTTTCCAGTCCCGGAAATTTCCGGGCCACGTTTTTATAAAGATCCATACCGTTCATATCCGGCATATTGATGTCGCTCAGGATGGCTTCGATATGGCCCACCTCTCTTTCAATAATGCCCATGGCGTCCAGTCCCGAAAGAGCGGACAGAACCGTATCGTATTTTTTTAATAACCGGCATAAGGCGTCCAGATTGCTGGGTTCGTCGTCCACAACCAGCACCCGGCCCCTCATCTTTTCAGCCGGAGGAACCGAATTCGCCGCCGCGGCCTCATTGGCTCTATCGATGTGAAGATTTACGGTAAAAGTTGAACCCTGACCCAAAGTGCTTTGAACTTCCAGCGTTCCCCCGTAGTGTCTTAGAATTTCATTGCAGACCGAAAGTCCGAGCCCGGTCCCCACTCCGATCGGTTTGGTGGTAAAAAACGGGTCGAAAATGCGCGGAAGAATGTTTTCCGGGATGCCCACGCCCGTATCTTTAAACTCGACAAAAACCATGCCGTCATAACGCCCCGTGCGGATACTGATTTTATTTTTATCCCGGTTGTTGCCCGCCATGGCCTGGGACGCGTTGATCAGAAGATTGATGAAGACCTGCTGTAATTTTCCCGAGTTGGCTTTTAACCGCGGCAAATCCACCGCGAAGTCTTTTTCAATCCTGGCCTTTTGTTTGACCACGTGAAACGACATATTGATCGCGGCCTCCACCGTTTGGTTGAGATCGATGCTTTCCACTTCATCCTCATTGGTCCGCACGAACGCTTTCAGGCCTTTGACGATATCCCTGATTTTCTCCCCGCCTTTGGTAATGTCGGCCAGTTCTCCCTTCATTTCAGCGAATGTTTTTTGGCAGGTTTCGTCAAAAGTTCCGTTCATCTGCAGGTGGCGTTTTACATCTTCTATTTGTTCATTAATAAAAACCAGATTGGCTAAAACATAACTCAGCGGATTATTGACTTCATGGGCGACGCCGGCCGCCAGGGTGCCTACCGTGGCCAGTTTGTCGTTAAGCGTCGCCTGATGTTCCATTTGGTTTCGCAGGGTAATATCTTTCATGATCGCCAGCACGACCGGCTTTCCGTCGAATTGAACCAAAATACTCCGGGATTCCACATCCACCGGGTTTCCGTCTTGACGCTGTAATTTGAAACGGATGTTCGGATTGGATCCGCCCTCTTTGATCAGCCGGGCGATTCTTTCCGACACGAGGGTGCGATATTCGGGTTGAATAAAATCAAAGGGAGACCGGCCCACCAGTTCTTCCACGGCGGACAAACCCAGCGTCCTGACGATAGAAAGGTTGGCAAAAGAGATTTTTCCCGAATCAACAACTAATATGCCATCCGGCATTTCCCTGATAATGCCTCTCAAATTTTCTTCCGAATTCCGCAGAACCGCTTCGGCGGCTTTGCGAACCGTGATGTCCTTCCCGATGGTCATCAGTATTTCCTGTCCATCCACCACAATCTTCACCGATGAAAAGTGAATTAAAAAAATCTCGCCGTTGTTTGTCCGAACGCGGATTTCAGTGTTGTTGGGTTTCCCCTCCATCACCAATTTAATTTGGGAAGCGGCTAATTTATGATCCTCGGGCAGAACAAATTCGGTGTAATTCCTTTTAACCAGTTCCTCTTTTGAGATACCCAGCAGGGCCACGGCTTGCCGGTTGCCGTAAAGAAACACGCCGTCGCTTTTGATCAAAAAAATGGCGTCGTTGGCTTCTTCGGTCAGCGTATGGAAAACTCCCTCGCTCAGCCGCCAATCATTTTCAAGAGGGGGTAATTGTTTTTTCATGGGGTCCTTCTCCGTGCGACTCTGGAAACTGGCGTGAATGGTTCGGAATCGTTTTGAGGCGGCTTAAAAAAATGACTTTTGTCCGGTTCTTTTTCGGCGGAGGGAATATGACAAATCCTCTACGACCTACACCCTACTCTTATGTTTCAAAACAAACATGATTTAGAACAACAATTATGACTTAAAAAAGTCGAGGCTTAAAAATAGTTGTGTTTATGTCCGCTTTTGAACCCATCACCAAACTTGTCCTATCACACGCTGATACCCCCATTAGCCCGGGCTCAGCTGGGAAGAGCCTAGGGAGGCTATGGGCCGAACCCGGCAGGTGAGGTATGCCGGTTCCTAACAGAACCGCCCCTCCTACCCACTACCGTCTCTGAGCTTGAGAGTCAGCCGAGGTCTAAAAGTTTCTTCCGGAAACTTTTTAAGGGGGTAACCCAGGTAAATCAGTCGAACTCCGACTGATTTGGGGTCTGATTTTCACAGTGTGAAATTTCTGATCTCCTAACCCGTGGTCCAAAAGTTATCTCAGCTAACTTTTGGAGGAAACCTTTAAAAACAGGGGTAAATCTTGTTTAGGATCAAATCAAAATTGGAAGAATAGCCGCCCAATCCCCTAAATGCCGGACCATGTAATTGCTTTAAAGGGGTTAAGGGTATAATTCCTGGATTTCCTATTTATCAAATGCCAATTCCCTATTTACCACGTGCCGGTAACCCGTTAATCAAGCCGAAAATCCTATTTACCAACCCCTGACAAATCACATTTTCCTATTTACCAACTGCCGGAAACCCATTAACCGGGCCGGATTTCCTATTTACCAAAACCCGACAAGCCTTTTTTTCCTATTTACCAAGTGTCGGAAACCCATTAACCGAGCCAGATTTCCTATTTACCGAGACCTGTTTTCTATTTACCAAATGCCAAATTCCTATGTATCAACTTGAGGTACAGTGCCTCAAATCGCCCCCGACAAGAGAGCCAATTCTGGAGATTCTCTAAAAACCGGGGCTAACAACCCTCCGTTTTTTGAAAATTTCAAAAACTTAACCGGGAGAATGGTCAAACTTTGACCTTTTCACCGGTCAAGCGTTAAGTGACTTAACGCCCCAAACTCCGTTCAGAGCCTAAATACCTGGGAATAGCCCGCCAAAGCGGTTTTGAGGGCGGGTGCCAGGGCTAACCCTTGGGCCAAACCGGCCTGGGCGCAGAATGCCCGGCGGGCGGGGTCGAACAGGTTGGGGAATATCTGGTCCCGGGATGGCTTGTCTGGCAGAATCAGCTCCACATGGCATGTCCCCACAAGGGGGCTGTCACCCTGTCCCCGTAGGGTGGCGATTTTAGACCCGGGCTTTCCCAGCGCTTCCGGGGTTTGGCCCGAAACGACCACGGCAATTACCAAATCATATCCGGCCTGTCCCCGAAAAGGGGCGGCCAAATCGGCGTTCACGGCGGACCGCACCCCCCCTCCAGATAACGGCGTCCGTTGATGGTCACCGCCGAGCGAATCATAGGTACGGCACAGCTCGAAGCTACGGCTTTCACCAAGGGCAACCCGAATCCTTATTCCAAACTACAAAGGCCCCTGGGCCGACCTGTCCCCGTATGGGGAGTCCACCGCCGTAATGAGCCATTTTCTTTCCGGCCAATTTTTGGTAGGCAACGCCGCCTCAAACTGCGCCAACCGGCTCTCTTCGCTTTCCACTTGAGCCGTCAGGGCCAAAGCCCCTGGACCGAGCCCACTTGGCGAGGCACTAGATTTGGCTGTACTCGATTCATATAAAAAATCGAGTGCCCCTATCTTCGCCCGTGCTTACTGCGTAAACCCGCTAAGGGTTCTCCCCCCGCCATCCGCCAGTACTTCCCCATGGCCTCTTGATATTGTTGAAGATCGATCTTCGGCTCCGCCGTGGAAATTTGAGGCGGTTTAATATGTCCCTCGTAAAGTTGGGTCAGATCATATCCCGACGCGATCTGCGCCCCCACCACCGCCCCTGCGCTAGTACCCACGATCAGGTCAGCGGTCGTAAGATTTACCCCGCCATCGTGCAAGCCCTTCAGCAGACCCGTTTGCCACGCAGAACCCGAACGGCCACCACCGCTTAACACTAACGCGTATTTCATTTAAAATTTATTTTCATTGATGAGTTGCTGAACTTCTAGTTCGACGGAGAAAGGCTTATCGAGGTTCGATGAATAATCTTTATCCAAAGAATAAGCATTGATTTCTAGCGGGATAGAGTTATACGATCCGGTTGTCAAAAGACTCCGAATATATTTATCAGCAAACTGTTTAAGACCAAACTTTTCATATTGAACTGCATGAACTAGTTCGTGAAATTTTGTTCTCATATCCAATTCTTTATATGCGACTACAACATCAATGAAGGTCGTAGCCCCCATCCCATCCCAAGGAAAATTCACTCCTCGTTTTCGCAGATCAATAACAAAGTCCGGAATTTTAATCACCCCATCTCCTTTTTGAAAAAACCGAGTTCTTTTTAAGATAGCGTGGCCAAAAAAAGGATCAAATTGATTAATTTCAACTGCAGAAAGCGAAGAAGCTGATTCGTAATAAATTTCCCGTTGGTTTTGAATGAAAGAAGAAGCTTGATTAACGTAGTGGACAATCTCATCTTCAGAAAAATTCACAGTCATAAATTTCTTCCTTGTTTCAATTTAAATTCGTGAAGCACCTTGGGCTGTTTTGGGTTTCTCATACCCCAAAGCATCAGTTGTATTTCATCGACTTTAAATTTCCCAAATTTCTCTAGTTTTGACTTAGTAACCTTTAGCTCTTCTCCAATGGCAATCGAAATATGTGGCCAATACTTTTCGTCCTCGAATTGGGGCTGAAAGCTGGGCAAAACCTTGAATAGTCTTCGATGAAATTTCAGAAGTTCATTTGATTCAACGTTCGAAACTAAAGCGGTTTGCCAGTGCGTTATTCCCTTTACCGCAACATCAAAGGGTTTCTGATGAGAAAAAATGGCTTTTGATTCTTTTACCCAGTTTTCGATTACTTTTGGATCGGGAATTTCAGTGCCGTAGTAAATCGCCTTCACCGTACAGTGGACAAAATCAGATTTTCGCCAATCAAACGAAACCAAACCTGAAACTTGAACTTCTTTAAGCCTTTCAACTACCTCATCTGGCACGAAGAAATTTAAGGTAATGGCATAAGATATTTTTTTCATACCAGCTTTTCTCCCGTAGTCAAAGTTTACGACCTGACTGTTTGATTCACAAACATTAAAACTGCTTGAAAAAAACATCAAAAACCCAACGGGTACCCAAGGCTGTTTCTCAGTACAATGAGTCCATCCAGTTGATCGACAGGAACCTAATGTTAAAACCCAACCGAAACTTAAAAGCCACGCTTCAACGATCCCCCCCTACCGGGTCCGCAGACGAACCACTGCTGTTTGTCGAAATCCCCTTTGACGCCATGAGCGCCCGGGTGACCATTCTGCCGCCCACTTCGAAAGACAAAAAATTCGTGACCGTGGATGACCTGCGCCATGCCCTGGAAAAACGCAATGTCGTCTATGGCATTGACCAAAACCTGTTGATGGAAATAAGCGCCAAGATTACCCAACAGGCGGCGGATAAAAACCTGGACGATATGATTGAGGCCGATCTGGCCCATGGCACGCGTCCCCACCCGGGCCAGGACGCCCAGGTGGAGTATTTTTTTGAAAAGGACCACTCCTCCCACAAGGTGGATTTAACCGAAGATGAGGAAGGCCGGGTGGATTACAAGGCCGGCAGGAAAATCAACAACGTCAAAAAGGGCGACCTGTTGATTCGGGTAACCCCCGCGGTGCTGGGTAAACCGGGCAGAACTATTACGGGACGGGATGTCCCGCCCGATCCCCCGAAAGACATTGTGCTTTCCTTTGGCAAGGGCGTTTTGCCGGGCGTGGATAACCCCAATGAGTTTTACGCCGACGAAGACGGCCATGTAGTGCTGAAAGATGGACGAGTAACCGTACAGCCGGTTTATGAGGTTCGCGGCGACGTGGACATGACCGTGGGCAATATCGACTTCTTCGGCACCGTGATGGTGCATGGCGACGTGAAGGACGGATTTAAAATTAACGCCGGGGGCGACCTGATCGTTCGCGGTGTGGTGGAAGGCGCCGATCTTCAAGTAGAAGGCAACCTGACGGTTTCGGGTGGGGTGACGGGCAACGACAGGGCGCATATCCGCTGTAAGGGCAACGCCCTGATTAAATATATTCAAAACGCCACGGTAGAAGTGACCGGCAACCTGGGCGTGAAGCAATTCATACTTCATTCCAAAGTGACCTGCGACCACACCATCACCGTGGCCGGATCAAAAGGCATGATTGTGGGCGGCCCCGTGATTGCCCGGCGGGAACTGACCGCTGGAGCGATCGGAAACAAATTGGCGACGCCGACCGAAATTATCGTGGGCGAACAGGTGGACCTGAGGGTTGAGATTTTAAACGCCGACGAGGAAATAAGAGAAATTACCAACAAAATAGAAAAAATCAGAAAATCCCTGGTGCACTTTAAAGACGTGAACGCCAGAAGCAACGAACAGCTGTCGGACGAGAAAAAAGAACTTCAAACCTGGATGGCCCGCGCTTTGGTAAAGCTGACCTTTGACGCCAAAGTGGTTTCCCAGAAGAAAAACGAGTTGGAAATCAAACAGGCGGTCTTTTTGAAGGAAAAACCCATACCCCGCGTGAACTGCACCTACAAAATCTACCCCGGCGTGAAGGTGATGATTAACCGCGCTTATATCGCATTTCAGGATGAGCAGAAATACTGTTCCCTGATTGAGATGGAGGGCGAAGTTCGCTTTACCACCCTCAAGACCAAAACCAAAGTCCAGACCGTTTAATTGGCTGGAAAATAGGATGGTGAGTCGGTTTGTATCTTTTTTGATGTCATTGCGAGGAGTGGCCCCCGATTAGGGGGCTGGAAACGAGGAAGCAACCCCAGTTTAATATGGCCTTTAGCCCACTTCTCCAAGCAGTTGGTCAAACCCATATTTAAACTTAGGTTGCTTCGTCATAGTCGTCCCCCTATTCGGGGGCCACTCCTCGCTATGACACCCAAACTGACCCGTCACCAAAAATCGGAGACCCCATGAACCCCCTTCTCAAAAAACTTGTCTTCAAGAACCAGGAACCGGTGTTGCTGCTGAACTTACCGCCCGAACTTCAAACCCTCTCCAAAGATTTTGCCAAAGCCCATACCACTCCCAAGGGAAAATACGGCTTTCTATTGGCTTTTGTTAAGTCGTTGGCCGAGGGGGAAAAACTGGCAAAACGCCTGCCGAAGCATTTGGACGAGAAAACAGTGGTCTGGGTGGCCTACCCCAAGGGAACTTCGAAGAAATACAAGTCAGACTATAACCGCGACACCGGCTACGCTCTGATGGAAAAGCACGGCCTGGATGGAGTTTCGCTGGTCTCTCTGGGCGACGACTGGTCCGCCATGCGGTTTAAAAAAGTTTAACCTGAAAACCAAACTCCGTAGGCATTTTGATATTCCTTGATTTCTCAAAGCCACTCGATAATCAAATTAAATTGGATTAAAGATCTATTTTTTTATACTTCGCTTTACCGCTTTTAATATTTTTAATTTCCATATCCAGCTTTTTATTGAGCTTATGGCCGGGCTCATAAATATTCCAACCTTCTCTTTCACACAAAAACTTGCCGATATCCAGTCCCAATTTCTCAATTTCACTTTCCTGATGCAGGGTTCGAACAATTTTTTCTTTCACAGCCTCGTCAATGAAGCTGTTCATCCGTTGATGCAATTTATGGACAACGATTTCCATCAGTTTTTCCCTACCCATGGAAGGGCGGTATGATAACCCAGGTGCTTGTGCCATTTTTGCTGCCTCCGTTTATAGAATAATTTGATGTATAAACAAAATGTGCTTATCCGGGGTTTCCTGCCCGATTCCAGAGAAAGTGATGGCTCGTGAATTATCCGCCACAAATTTTCTCCAACCGTCTTTACCGGATGGCCGGACATTCGCGCAAACTGTGTCCGGATATTCTTCAAAGAATCTCCTCAGTTCGCGTTTTATCAATTCGTATTTTTTGCTATCCGCACCCTTAATTTCATTCAATTTCTCTTCCGCGCTTTTCGAATACCGCACCTCGACCGGCTTTGGGGGTTTTTCCATCGAAGACATCTTTCCTTGAGTTACCTCCCCTGCACCAACACTTCAATAGTATTACTCATAGTAATACTTAACAAGCCAAAAAAAAGCCGCTTGCCTTATACGCAAGCGGCTTTAATTTAAACAGAAGAAAACAGACGTTTTTAGCGTACCTGAGTCAAATAAAGATGCGTTCCATCCGGGTCTTTGAAGAAAGCCAGAATATTAACCTCGTTTTCCTGATAGTGGAAAACCAGACCCTTGGCTTCCAGCTCTTTGGCGGTTTTTCTTAAATCCTGCACTTCAAATCCGATGGAAATATGGTTGTGTTCCGGCGCGGGGTGAGCCCCCGGTTTTTTAGGATGCAGACCCACGGTTAAACCCTTGGTCGTCATCTCCGCCCAGCTGTCGCCAAAACGCAGGTCTTCATATAGGCCCAGCAAGCCGTTATAGAACTCCACTGACTTTTCCAAATTCTCGACCATGATGGTGACATAAGCTTTTTTAATTTCGGGCATCGAGAGGCTCCTAGCTTGTCCCCGAAGCTTAAGCGTTAGGGGATGAAAATAGGGGTCTATTCTACTCCCTGCACACCCCAAGCAATACCGTGGAATTACGGCATTCCGATCGGAGCGACTATCAAAATAATAGTAATTATTTCGCTCTCCTGGTTGAGTTTATTGTCCGCCAACAGTGTTTATTAAAACAGATCGAGTTAAGTTAGGAGCGTAAAAAGCGACGAGGGATTGGCAGGGACTGACTATTAAAACTCGGGGTTTGAGTTGACATGAAAAAACGCGCTCACACGATAGGATCACCCCACCTTTGGATGGCGTTCGTTTATTTATTATTGGCGGCCTATCCCGCCTATCAGACCATTCTCCACACCAACTTCGAAATAAAATATTTAGAAAAAATAAACGATCTCAACAACCTTCAAAACAACGGCGCCATCAAAGAGGACTCTTTTTGGAAAGAAATCATCTCTAAGCATCATTTTCTCGGACCGATTATCAAACAATTTTTCGCGCCGACGCTGGACCATCAATTTCATATTCCTCCCCTTAAAGTAGCGCAGGCGACGTTAGATACAATTCCGGATTTAAACCAGCAGCAGGCCGACGAGGCGGCCGCCGCGCGCTGTTGGTGGGGACCTTTATTGGCTCTCAGTCTGGCTTATTTCACCTTCACTTTCTTCAAGCGAAGTGAAGCCCGGCTCGATCACCTTATTTTTCCGCTGGCCATCATCTCGTTTGTTTTGTTAGTGATCGGGATATTGGCGCCCGCCATGGTGATTGACGTCAGCCCCAAAACCTCCGGATTTCCGCGTTTCATTCTGGATTATCAGGTCAGAAGCATTTTTGGCGTTATTTCAGAACTGTACGCGTCCAGTTATTGGATTGTGGCAGTGTGTCTTACCTTTTTCAGCATCCTCATCCCCATCTTCAAGGGCGTTTTAACGGTCTTCGCCCTGGAAGCCGGGTCTTTGTCTAAAAAAATTAAAATCGCGAAATTTCTGCATTCCGTCAGCAAATGGTCCATGGCGGACGTATTTGTGGCCTCCATCCTTCTGTCCAATTTCGCGGTCAAATCCAATCAAAACACGCACGCCGATCTGTTTCTGGGGTTCTATTTCTTCTTGAGTTACTGTTTATTGAGCATGGTGACAACGACCCTGCTGCAAAATAAGTATCAAAGCGATCCGGCAAAAGCAGATCGGCCCCATGAAAAACTATCAAAAACAAAAAAGGCCCTTGCTCCCGCTGGTCGTAAAACCGTTAAGAACAAAGGCCGGCCTTCATAAACCGAACAGTCTCTTTCAGCCAAGTACGCTCAAGCGCCTTTAGATAGTTCGAGCCGATCTTCTTGTCTGCCAGGCGATTTCTTGGGCCTTCCCACTGAATCGTCACGATGGACTCAATGGGATTCTTGCCCAAGCGGCGGAAGAAGAAAAAATTCAAATGCCGCGGTTCTTTTTACTTCTATAATTCATGTAAGATCTCATGATTTTCCAGCGAATTTCTGAAGGAGTCTATGCGTGACCAGGGCTTCTTTTGTTTTCCGTTTTCACAAACGATGGATGGAATGGATAAGCCTCATCCTACTATTCGCCTGGGCCTGTTTTTTATTCACCCGTTATTTTTCCTTCAATGAATTACCGCTCTTAACGCGGGCCTTTTCGATTCCAGATGAATTCTCCCCGTCCCCCACTCAATGGACATCGGCGTTTGTCTCTTTTTTAAAAATTCTGGGCACCTCGCTGGCCGTCGCTTTTACCGCCTTTCGCGTTGGTTATTTTTTAAGAACGTGGGCCAGGTTTAATACACCTAACCGTTTACTGAAATGGGCGTTTGATTTGGGCCTTGGCATTATGGCGCTCGATGGTTTATGGCTCGCGCTGGGGTTCAACCAATTGTGGATGGTTCCCTTTTTGAGAGGTTTTTTTGGGCTTCTGTTTCTGGTTTGCGCGGTGGAAAAGATGATCCATTTTTCACTACCATCCTGGCAAGAGATTTCTTTTCCCGATTGGCCTTACGGCCTTCTGGCGGTAGCGGGGCTGGGCTATTGGCTTTTTTCATGCTGGCATGGGTTTTTACCCGAGACCCATACGGATGGGTTGAACTACCACCTGGGGGTGCCCTGCAACTGGCTGATGCGCCACGGCATCGGAAATTTCACCTCGTCGTACTATGACGGATACCCTTATGGCGGTGAATTATTTCTTTTCACCGGCTATTTATTCCAGGGCGCAGAAGCGGCCAAGCTATTAAACACCCTGGTTTTTGGAGTTTGCGCTTTGGCCGCCGCCGGATGGGCTCAGGACAGCGGGGAAAAAAACGCCGGATGGCTGGCCTTCGGTTTGACCCTGACCACGCCGCTGCTGGCGTTAGTTGGCTGGACGACTCAAGTTGAAAGTTTTTTGGTTTTGTTTTCCGTCCTTTTCTTTTACGGCCTGTACCGGCTGGTTAAAACCGATCAGTTCAAGACTTTCGGACCGGATATTTTATTGACGGGCTTATGCGGGGGCATGGTTCTATCCGTCAAGTACACCGGCGTTTTAGGAGTGGGAATAGGACTTCTGCTTTTCCCTTTCTTTTTCAAAGATAAGAAACGGTTTTCCAGGAAAAATTATTTAATCCTGTGTTTATTGATAGCGGGTGTGGACGCCGTATGGCTTTTAAAGAATTGGACCTATTTGGCGGACCCCTTCTCACCTTATCTCAAAAATCTGTTTCACGCGGGCCCGGCGTCCTGGTGGGATAAAGATTTGGAGGATGTTAATCCCGATCCCCTGCGTTGGTACCGGTCGATCTGGTCTTTGGGAATGGCGAAGCCCAGTTTGTTTGGGTTTGCGGGGCCGTTGATATTGATTTTGATGCCCGCGGTTCTTTTCTTTAAAACGAATCATCGGGAATGGAAATGGGCGGGATGGAGTCTGGCGGTCTTATGCCCCGTTTGTCTTATGTTTCTGACGATTTTGAAATTTCATTTGCCTGAAATCATTTTCTTTTACGTTTTTTGCTCGGTTCTTTTCGCGGGACAGGAAAACCGCGCTTGGGGAAGGTCTATCGCGCTGATAGCGCTGGTTTCGGCCGTACTTTGTTTTCCCTATCTGTCGGGCATGAGCGCTTACTATTATTCCGGTGGGCCCCTTTGGAGCTTTCAGGAAACTCGCGATCAATATTTGGAAAGACGTCTGCCTTTTTATGAGTCCTGTGAATACGTTTCTCGAAATTTATCGCCGGACGCCAAACTGCTTCTAATGGGCGCGCAGGATGTCTACTATGACCGCCTTTCGGACGCGGATTGGGAGTTTTTTGAGCGTTTGTTTCAAACAGCGGGAAGTTTGGATGAGGTTCTCTTGAAAATGCGCGAAGCGGGATACACGCACGTGGTGATTAATGTGGCCAAATTAAATCAGGGAAACTCCTACCTCACTTTTACGTTAAGCCCGGCGCAATGGCGGCTTTTTGACGAGTATTTTCGACGGGGTCTTGATCCGGTTTATCAAAAAGGACCTGTAGCTATTTTCAGCATAAGACCGCAACTGTTACCAAAAGGCAATCCATCCCCTATAGATCCCTTTCTATTTTGTTCCGAACCCGCGTCCCAATTTTTGATCGCCGAAAAAGAAGGTGATTTGAAACAGGCTCAGTTTTATTTAAATCAAGCCGTACAGCTCTATCCCTTTTCCGATTACTGGAAAAACCAGGAAAAAAGACTTAGAAACAAAAAAGCAGCCCAACCTTTATTCGCGCCGTAAAACACACAACCCCTCATAAAAATCAGGGTTGGGAAGACTTCGCGGCTGGCAAATCCAGGAATTGAGCCGACTGAGTGAAGTTGATCGGGGCACGGACCGCTTTTTGAAAAGCTTTTCGCCCAGCGATCTCATTCTCTTGCATTAACTCCACTGTGCCCAATTTATAATAAAGATGGGCGGCAGGATAACCCTTCAAGGCCTGGTTCAAACTTTGAATATCGTCCGGAAAACGGCGGGCCTTGTAAAGCAAGTCAGCTTTCTTTTCCCAGTAACAGGCTTCTAAAAACGGGTCACCTTTAAACAACGGATAAATTCCATTTAATGTGTTTAAAACTTTGGAAGAGGCTTCGCTGTTCATATCAGTTGGATCTCTAAAATTTTGATTTAAAAAATACTGGTAAACGTACTCTTTCAAACCGCGGCTGGCTTCCCGCCATTGGCCAAAGGCCGGGCGATTGGCGTCGGTGATATCAATGACCCATAACATCCAGCCTCCATCCGCCCTGTTTAAATCTTTGGAGAGCCAATAAGTTTTTCCCGGACCAAACCGTTTGGCCAGAAAGGGCTGATAGTTCACATTAACGATCACGGCGGCCCATTTCGCTTTTTCCCAATCGAGATGGTCGTTGTTGACGCCGTTAAACTGATCATCCGCTAAATTGAGGGCTTGGTCCTCAAAGCCGGGAACGAAATCGGAAAAAATAAGGCCGGGCCCTTCGGAGATCGATTTGGATTGAAGGATCTGATAAGCCCGGTAATGGTTAATGGACTTATATTCCTTAAGCCAATAGGCGGGAGAATCCCAAAGGTGAGGATAGACGTCGATCAATTGGTGAAAATCCAGCGCGATCGACGGACACATTAATAATAATAAAACAGCGGCGGACCAGCGGGCGGAAAACTCCCGCGTTAAACGGGCCCAACCCAGGCCCATGATCGGGATCAAAACCGCCAAAACCGGAATGACCCGGAAAAACTCAAAACCTTCCGCAAACATTCCCGGTAATAGAAAAATGACAAACGCGGCGCATAACCATCGGTAAAGAGCGCGAAACGGATTTTTTAAACATTCCAGTATTCCCACTCCCCCTAAAGCTCCCAGCACAGGATTCACCAACCCGCCCCAAACCGGTTTGTACCAGATTCCATCACTGGAGGATGACCCGCAAAAAATATTCTTGGGAGTATTCCAGGCCGACTGAATTCTTTTGAGCCATGACCCGGATATATTCAGAACCGATTGGGAGGAAAAATAAGAAGCGCCGCCGGTTTTGAGCCAGAGAATGATAAAAGGAATAAGCGGCAGAACCAGAAGTAACCCGAACAGCGCGAGCCGTAAAGGGCGGCGTTTCCAAAAAAGGACCGCCATGGTAGCGCTGATGACAAGCGCCACCGAAAGCCATCCCAAATAAACGGCATAAAACGATAAACCAACACTTAAACCCAAAAGTCCCGCGAATCCGTCCCCTTTTTTCGGAGACTCGGAATGTAAACATTTCCCCAGCCACAGAAACGCCAGAGCTTCTAAGGGAAGGATTAAAACCCCGCCAAGAGAAAAACGACCGCTGTAACAGGGCCAAAAAGACACAGCGGCCAGAAGCACGCAAAAAAAGGAAAAAGATTTTGAAAAATAGTTTCGGGCCGCGAGATAAGCCAGGGGAACCCATAAGGTTGAAATAAAGGCCGAACAAAACCACAAAACAAACAAAGATTGCCCAAATAGTTTAAAAAACACGCCCAAAAACCAAAGATAAAAGAAGGGGTTGTCGCTAAAAAAATATAAAAGGCGGTCCACACCCTTATCCGCGACCTGTGTGGCGGTGAAACCAACCAAACCTTCGTCAAAAACAGGCCAGGCAGAAAATGTCGTCAGCTTATAAAAACGAAAAAAGAGAGCCAGGACCGCGACGAACATCCAGATCCAGAAGGGAATTTTTTTAAAAAACTCGAACTGGTATAAAGGAATTTTAAGATTTTTTGCCGGCTGGTAAGTCCAGAATCCAATGACAAATGGCAAAAGTAAACCGATAACCCCAATCCAAAGGGTTATGACGGATGAAAAGGAACCATAGGAAAGCAGAAGACCGGAAACTAAAAAAAATGAAAAATAAATCCACGGATGAAAACCAATCGACGGGCTCAAAGCGGCGTTGGGTTTTGACATCTTTTTATTCTAAGGGTTTCGGTTTGAATATTCCTGTTAAAGTTTAAACCTTGATGACCAATTCCCCGCTCTTGGCCGTATCCACCTTCACCGTTTGGCCTTCCTTGATCTCGCCATCCAACAGCTTCAAGGCCAGTTTGTCGACCAGGTCGTGTTGAATCAGACGTTTCAAAGGCCTGGCACCATAAACCGGGTCATAACCCCTTTCAGCCAGATAGACCAAAGCGCCTTTGGACAGTTCGAGCGCGATCTTCTTGTCCGCCAAACGGTTTCTCAAACCTTCCAACTGAATATTCACAATGGACTCAATCTGGTCTTCACCCAAGCGGTGAAAGATCACAATGTCGTCCACGCGATTGAGAAATTCGGGACGGAAAAACTGGCGCAGTTCTTTTTGAAGCGCGTCTTTTAAATCCGCGTCGGTTTTCTTGGCTTCCATTATCTGGCTGGAAGCGATATTGCTAGTCATGATGAGCACGGTGTTTTTAAAGTCCACCACCCGGCCCTGGCTGTCGGTGAGACGGCCGTCATCCAAAACTTGTAAAAGAATGTTAAAGACGTCCGCGTGGGCCTTTTCGACCTCGTCGAACAACACCACGCTATAGGGACGGCGGCGGACCGCTTCGGTCAATTGGCCGCCTTCGTCATAACCCACATAGCCCGGAGGAGCGCCGACGAGGCGCGAGACCGAGTGTTTTTCCATATACTCGCTCATGTCGATGCGGACCATCATCTTTTCATCGTCAAAAAGATACCCGGCCAAAGCTTTGGCCAGTTCGGTTTTACCCACACCCGTGGGACCGACAAAGAGGAAGGAGCCCAGGGGACGATTGGGATCACCCAGACCGGAGCGGGACCGGCGGATGGCGTTCGCCACAGCGACCACCGCTTCGTTTTGACCCACGACGCGTTTTTCTAAAGCACTTTCCAGATGAATGAGCTTTTGGGTTTCACCTTCCAACATTTTGCTGATGGGAATACCTGTCCACTTCGCGACCACTTCGGCGATTTCCTGATCGGTGACTTCTTCTTTAAGCATGCCGCCCTTTTTCTGGATTTCGGCGAGCTTGTCTTCTAATTCTTTCAAATGTTTTTGGGCTTTGGGCATGATGTCGTAGCGAAGCTCGGCGACCTTATCCAGCTTGCCTTCGCGCTCAAACTTGGTCTCGGCGACCTTGAGGTTATCCAGCTCTTCTTTAACGGTGCGCAGTTCCTGAATGGATTTCTTTTCGATCTGCCATTGAGCCTTCATTTGGGAAGAGCCTTCTTTGAGGTCCGCCATTTCTTTTTCCAGCTTGGCCAGACGGTCTTTGGAAGCCGAGTCTTTTTCTTTTTGAAGAGCCTGCTTTTCGATTTCGAGCTGGCGGATTTTGCGTTCCACCTCATCCAGTTCCACCGGCATGGAATCAATCTCGATGCGGAGTTTGGAAGCGGCTTCGTCAATCAAGTCAATCGCCTTGTCCGGTAAAAAACGGTTGGTGATATAGCGGTTGGAGAGAACGGCGGCCGCCACCAAAGCGGCGTCTTGAATGCGCACACCATGATGCAGTTCGTAGCGTTCCTTGAGCCCGCGAAGAATGGAAATGGTATCGGGAACTGTGGGTTCACCCACCATCACCTGTTGAAAGCGGCGTTCTAACGCGGAATCTTTTTCAATGTACTTGCGGTATTCGTTGAGCGTTGTGGCGCCCACCGCGCGCAGTTCACCGCGGGCCAAAGCGGGCTTAAGCATATTGCTGGCGTCCATTGAGCCTTCGGCGGCACCTGCACCCACCAGGGTATGAAGTTCATCGATGAAGAGAATAATTTGGCCTTCGCTGGAAGTAACTTCTTTCAGGAAAGCTTTCAGGCGGTCTTCAAACTCGCCGCGAAACTTGGCGCCGGCTACCATGGCGGAAAGATCCATGGCGATGACTTTTTTGCCTTTCAAACCTTCGGGCACGTCACCGGAGACAATTCGGTTGGCCAGCCCTTCCACGATGGCGGTTTTACCCACACCCGGTTCGCCGATGAGCACGGGGTTGTTTTTGGTGCGGCGGGACAGCACTTGAATGACCCGACGGATTTCCTCGTCCCGGCCAATGACCGGGTCGAGCTTGCCTCTGCGGGCCAGGTCCGTCAGGTCTTTGCCGTATTTTTTAAGGGTTTCGTATTTGCCTTCGGGGTTTTGATCCGTGACACGGGTATTGCCCCTGACTTCCGCTAGAGCGTGCAAAACCTTGTCGCGGTTGAGGCTGAATTGCTTAACGACCTTTTTCACACCCCAGTCTTCGGGATGGCCCTGGGCGCCGGGAGCGTCGAGCAGAGCTAATAACAAATGCTCGGTCGAGACATATTCGTCTTTCATCTTGTCCGCTTCTTTTTGAGCTGCGTCCAGCGTTTTGCCCAGACGGGGCGAAATATAAAGCTGCTGCCCGCCCTCGACTTTGGGGAGACCTTTCACATCCTGTTCCAACAGTTTTTCAACCGCCGAAGGTTCGACACCGATCTTTTTCAGAATGGGGTCAACGACGCTTTCTTCCTGTTTTAAAAGGGCCAGAAACAAATGCTCGTTATCAACTTGTTGATGTCCCAGCTCGCTGGCCAGGCTTTGCGCGGCCTGGACAGCCTTTTGGGCGTTAAGGGTAAATTGGTTAATATCCATGGCAAAACTCCATAATTAGTTGTAATTGCGAACCGCCAATTTTGCGGTGCGGCAACCTCAGTTTATAAGTAATTTAAGCTTGTAAAACCCGTGGTTGCTTCGTCATAACCGTTCCCCCTATTCAGGAGAACATTCCTCGCAATGACAGAGTAAGAATCGCATAGGGGTCTTTCAATGACGAGGATCACAAAACTACTTACTTTTCCTGAAAAGCTTTCGGATCATCCACAAAAACCGGAGCGGAAAGAATTTTTGGCGAAAAATCCGGCTGGATTTGGCCCGGCATCTCAAAGTAATACCAGGTGTCGGCGATCTTCCCTGTGGGTGGCACTTTCAGGATCCAGCTTTTGAGAATGGCCGGCGCGGCAGGTGAATAAGCCGATCCTAATTGAATATATTCATCGTTAATGAGATAAACCCATCCAGGCTGGGGACCTTGCAGGTCTTTTTGAGTCCAATAGAACCACTTCATTCCATAAAGTCCCGGATTTGCGGAGCCGAAATAAGCCAACTTCACATGGTTCCAGCCGTTAGCTTTAACCGCGTTAGCCATGCGGCAGGTATCTTGACCGATATCCAGATTCGAATCTCCAAGCCAATAAAGCCGTCGATCGGGTGAAACCAGCTCATTGAAATAACTAATCTGGGCCGGAAAGCGAAGCCCGACACTCAGGGCTTGAAAAAACAAAAGACCTCCCCATATCAAAGGTAATCCTCGGTTTCTGTCAGAACAAGAAGCGGCCAGCCATTCTCCAACCCGACCCGCCATTAAAATATAAAAAGGATAAACGGGTAAAATCATACGGATTCCCATGTCATGAAAAAAAAGAAAAGGAGCAAAGAAAACCAGCGGCGGAACCCATTGCCAGGCTGGCCATTCTATTTTTCTCAACAAGACGAGAAACAGCCCCAGGCCTAATAAAATAAGAAAAGTCAGCGGGGATTTTAAAAGGAAAGCAATCGGATAATAATCCCAATGATTTTGATGGCTCAGAACCCCTTGAAAATAATACCAAGTGTTAAAATCCTCAGAAATGGACTTAAACCCATCAAAAAACAAACTCCAAGGCGAAGGATGATCCGGAAGCTTAATGGTCGCTAATAGATAAGTGAAACAACCCCACAGAAAGGCTGCGCCCAATCCCATCAACCATTTGTGGACAACTGAAAGAAGATTTCGTTTTGTTTGATCGTTTAGCCATGCGATGACTTCTAAAATCAAAAAAATAGGGATCAAAAGAAAAGCCGTAAACTTAACCGTCACCGCCATGCCTGACAAAAGACCAACGATGATCGCTTGAGTTCGAGAAGGATTTTCAATGGATTTTTGAAATCGTAAAAGGGCGGCTAACATAAAAAAAGTCAGGGGTATATCTGCCATGGCTAACCCGGAGAAAGCCAGAAAGGTCGGTTCAAAAGCCCAAAGAGTCATGACTGTAATAATAAAGGGCAAGGATTGATACCGAACCCATCCAAACAAAGTAAATCCCAAAGCCAAACCAAATAAATAAGTGATAAATCTGGCGCTTTTTAATATCACCGCAAAATGATCCCTATTGAGGACGGTGAGAAAATAGGCGTCACGAATCGAAGAGTTCGAAAACGTCAATCCCGATTTGGACCGAAGCCCCATGGTCCAGAGGGAGAGTCCTTGCAAGGCTTTGGCCAAAGGCGGATGCGAAGGCAGGGAAAACACATCGCCCTTCCAATAATAGAAACCGTCCACAATATCCCTATTTTCATCTGCTACGGGCGAATCCTGGGACAATCGAGGTAAAACTTGGAGGGAAAAAAGCGCCGCGAAAATTAAAAACCAGTAAAGAGGTACGGATCTGGTTGAGGGAGACTTGGTTTTGAAAGTCATGAGCCTAGTTTAGCCGACTATCGGAAGACCCGAAGCTGAAAAACAACCGGGGGGTGCAACACCCCCCGGCCCTTAGCCTAGAACGACTTCGACTTCGTTTATTTTCTTGGAAGTTTGTGGGGGAATGATATTTCCCTTCACTTTCTTTCCATTGACCGTGATGGAGGCAACGCCTTTGCTCACGCCGTTGGGGTTTTTGACCACGATGTGATATTCGGCGCCGCGAAATTTACGCGTCACTTTGTATTGGCCCCATTCCTTCGGAATGCAGGGATTGATCTCCAATCCCGAATAAGTCGGTTTGACGCCCAAAATATACTGAGTGGCGGCCACATAATTCCACGTCGCGGCCCCGGTCAGCCAGGAGTTGCGGGCAAAACCGAAATCACGGTGTTCAGCCGAGGCGATGGCCTGGGCATAGATATAAGGTTCCGCCCTGTGAATATCCTGAATCTGATCTTTAGTGGTCGGCAGCAATTGCTTGTAATACTTCATGGCGATATCCGCCCGGCCCAGCATGGTTTCGGCAATCACCGCCCAGGGATTGGCGTGAGAGAAAATACCGCCGTTTTCTTTTAAGCCCGGCGGGAAGGTCGCGACTCCGCCCAGACGGGGGCTGTAATGTTTAAAACCCGGATACATGAGCGCCACACCGTATTTGGAATCCAAATACTTTTTCACCGCGTCCATACATTCGGGACCGCGTTTCTCATCGGCGACGCCGGAGATAACTGCCCAGGTCTGGGTGTTGAGGTAAACCTTGCCGTCTTTTTGTTTCTTCGAGCCCAGCATGGTTCCCCATCCGTCAAACGCCATGGCGTACCAGTCCCCGTCCCAGCAAATTTTGTTGGTTCGTTTGGCCATGTCATCCGCCATCTTGCGGTATTTCTTGGCGTCCTTGTCTTTTCCGATATATTCGGCCAAATCGGCGAAATCCCTGGCGCACTTCACTAAAAACTGCGCAACCCAGACGCTTTCACCGGGTTTCGGACCGTTGATTTGCAGGGTATCATTCCAATCCGCGAAGCCCATACAGGGAATATTGTGCTGGCCCACGTTGTCATAGGTGTAGTCCAGCGGCGCTTTGAGATGCTTATACATGCTGTCCGAACCGCCGTCCGCCCACTTCACCTGTTCTTTCAAGAATTTCAGATCACCGGTTTCTTTGATATAAGCGGTGGTGGATAAAATGATCCAGAGCGGATCATCCGAATAACCTTTGCCGTCCCCCTCACCCGTCAGGCGGAAAAACTGGTGGTAGGCTGTCCCGTCGCTGAACATATTTTTGGCGAGGTCGGTGATGAGTTTTTTAACTTTATGGGGAACACTGTGAATAACGCTCAAAACATCCTGGTTACTGTCGCGGAAGCCCATACCGCGGCCGATACCGCCTTCATATATGGAGGGGCCACGAGACATGCTGAAAGTCGTGTGGACCTGATAAGCGTTCCACTGGTTAAGACAAAGGTTAATGTCTTTATCCGGAGTTTCGACCTGAAGCGAATCCAGCTTTTCATCCCAATGGTCTTTGAGGTCTTTCATGACCTTATCCACCATGCCGGGCTTGGTGTAGGACGCGATCAGCTTGGCGCCGGCGACGATGGAAGGAGCCACGCCCAGAATATAAGTTAAGGACTTGGTTTCTCCCGGTTTCAGAGTTATGGAAATCGAGGTGGCCGCCACCGGGTTGCCGCCATTGGCTTCGGAACCGGAACATTTCCCCGCCTCCACCGCTTTTGGATTGGCTTCGGAACGGTACAGACCCATAAAGGCCTCACGGTCGCAATCAAAGGACGCGAATTTCTGATCCGCGGAGAAAAAGGCGTAATACCCCGCACTTTCGATCATGGTCGTATGGTGAATAGTGTTGTCCTTCTCATAAACCCGGGCGATGTTGTAGGTGTACTGGAAATTGATCATGTCGTTTTGCGCGGCGAATAAACACAATTCCGCGTAGGAAAACAATGTCAGGGTTTTTTCCGAGGATGTCGTGTTGGTCAGCTTGATATTCCATAATTCCAAATTATCGTTAACCGGAACCACATAAAGGGTCTCGGACTTAATACCCTTGTAGGCGGAAGTGACTTTGGTATAGCCGAAGCCATGACGGGTTTCGGTTTTGTACTCGGCGAGATCTTTTAATACCGGCTGCCAGGTGGCGGACCAGTAGTCTTTCGTTTGTTCGTCGCGGATATAAATGTAACGGCCCGGACGGTCCATGGGTATGTTGTTGAGACGGTAACGCAAAATCCGTTTGTCTTTAGCGGAAAGATGGAAACTATAGCCGCCGCCATTGTTGGAGATGAGGGCGCAATACTCATCGTTGTGCAGGTAATTCATCCAGGGTACCGGAGTATCCGGCCGTTCAATGACGTATTCTTTTTTTTCCGTGTCAAAGTAACCGTAACGCATAATCACCTCTTAAATGATTTTGGAATTTCACGGACGACCACAACCCCGGAGGTCCGCCAGTGAAGAAACCGCCACATTATATCGACTCATTCTTAGTTTTCCATGAAGAAGGTCAAAAACGGAATGACGGTTAAGCCTTTGGTTTATCGTGATAAATAGGATAGTTGGGATTTTTAGGCAAAAGACCCAGATCGAACCCGTTTTGAGCGATCACCTTTTGATACCAGTGGGCGCTCTTTTTAAAAGTACGCTTGAGTGTTTTGTAATCCACGTGAATAAGGCCGAAACGCGGATTATTTCCCTCGCACCACTCAAAATTGTCAAAAAGCGACCAGGGATAATAACCGGTCAGAGGCACGCCGGCCCGGATGGCCTTTTGCGCCTGTTCCATATAGGTACCGTAATAATGGACTCTGGCATCGTCTTCTAAAAGTTCTTCCAGGGTGTGGTTGCTGGTTAATTGCGGATAACCATTTTCGGTGATGATAATCTGTTTATGCCTGTATTCTTTCCAAAGGAACATCAAAAGATCGTATAAAGCCGTCGGGCTGACAGGCCAACCCAGCTCATTGGTGGGCATACCGTCAATGGGTTTGCCGTCATTCTCCCAAATATTCAAATCCTTCACATATTTGGCAAAGCTGGGGTTGTAATGATTCACCCCCAGAAAATCGAGCGGTTGATTGAAGAGGCTGTAGTCCTTTTCATAATCGGCTTGATTTTCACCCGTAAACTCAAAAAAGAAGGGCGGATAGGGACGACCCACGGAAGGATTAAGGAATACACCATTGTGAAGGTCGAACATTTTTTGCGCGTATTTTTCATCTTCGGGATTGCCATCGCGTGATTTAAAAGGAAAAATCGCCAAAACCAGCCCGATTTGACCTTTCAGGTTCATCTTCCTGAAACTTTGAACCGCCAGAGCGTGGCCCAGATTGAGATGATGAACCGCTTTGGCGAAAAGTGTTTTATCCTTTTTACCGGGGGGAAAATAGGCCTGTAGAAAACCATGGCCCGACACAATACTCGGTTCGTTCATCGTAGCCCAAAAAGGTACCTCATTGCCAAAAGCCTTAAAAAGAACCTCGGCGTATTCCTGAAAAGCCAAAGCGGTTTCACGGTTTTCCCACCCGCCCTCAGCCCAAACCGGAACTTCCCAGTGAAATAGGGTGATGTTGGGCATAATGCCGGCCGATAAAAGCTCTTGAATGAGGCTGCGATAAAAATCCAGTCCTTTTTGATTCACTTTTCCCCGCTCGGGAATAATCCGGGGCCAGGAAATGGAAAAACGATAGGACTTCAACCCCATCTGCTTCATAATCGCCACATCATTTTTATATAGACGATAGTGATCAATCGCCACGTCCGCCGTATCGCCGTTCTTAATGCGTCCGGGAGTATGAGTCCATTCGTACCAATTGCTTTTCGCCGCGCCGTCCGCCAGCGGAGAACCCTCGATTTGAAACGCGCTGGTTGCGGAGCCCCATATAAAATTTTTAGGGAATGAAATAAAATGATCGGGCATGGAATAACCTTTCGTGAGGTGGCGAATAGTTTATTCGTTTAATCCAATAAAACAACCGGTTTCGGATTCAAAAGGAACCTATATAAAAAAGGCGAATTATGAAGACATTTAAAATTGTTTCGATTGGCCACCCAGTCCTGCGTCAAAAAATAAAAAACGTAACTCCAGCTCAGCGAAAAACAAAAAACTTTCAGAAATTTTTAAAAGACATGGTGAGATGGATGCGCCAGGCTCGCGGGGTAGGTTTGGCGGCAAACCAGGTAGGTGTCGATAAACGGGCTTTAGTAATGGAATGCGCCGGCAACAAACGCTATCCCCGGGTAGCTTCGGTGCCACTACAAACTTATCTGAACGCCCGAATCGTAAAATATTCCAAAAAACTTGAAAAAGGCTGGGAAGGCTGTTTAAGTATTCCTGGTTATCGGGGCATTGTTCCCCGCTCTCAATCGGTGACGTTCGAGGCTCTGACGCCTGATGGGAAAAAAATCCGAAAAACCGTTTATGGATTTGAAGCTCGTATCATTCAGCACGAAGTGGACCATTTGAATGGTTTATTTTATGTGGATCAAATGCCGAATTTAAGAAGTTGGACCCATTTGGACGAGTTTAATAAACATTTCAAAACTAAAATTAAAGACCGTAAAAAATAATTTCAATTATCTGACGCGAGGAATTTATGAAACTTTATTTAGCCCGGCATGGTCAGGCAGCTGCGCCCGAACCCGGTGCCTCCTCGGTCCTAACGGAACAGGGAAAAAGCGATTTAACGCTGGTAGGCCGGGAGCTGGCCTCCCGAAACCTGAACATCGAGCAAATCTGGCACAGCCCCAAAACCCGAACCCGCCAAACCGCTCAAATTTACGCTGAGATTTTAGGCATCAAATCTTTAAACTTAATTGAAAAAAAAGTACTCTCCATCGACGGGGACATTGACCTTCTGCACCATGAAATTAATGAGTCTTATGTTCAAAACCTCTTAGTCGTCAGCCACGAACCCCTTTTATACGATTTGTCATCTTATTTGGGGTTAAATTCAGAGGATTTATCCACTCTGGTTTTCCCCCCGTCGGGAGTGGTCGCTTTTGAAAAAGGACGCGATTGGAAATGGCTTTGGCTGTTAGAACCTTCTATTTTGAAATAAATATCTTTCCTTTAGAAATTAAAGACAAATAACAAAATCAGTTATAAACTCAATTCTCAAACCAAATCCTTGGAGGCGACTTTTTTATGGCGACCACAACTTTTGTCGTGAGCGGCACTCAATTTGAGGAATTAATGAAAGGCGTGGATGACGAAACGAGAAAAGCGATGGAGGATGGTATTCTTCTTTTCGCCAATGACGCCGATACCTCTGGCACAGCCGAAAAATACCGGTCGGATAAACTGAGAAACGTTTACAACGCCCTGGTCGATTTTTTAGTTTCCAATAAACTCAATGAACTAAATCCCAACCAGATTACCTTTCTTTGCACCGGAGCCATTGGCGACAAAATAACCGTTCAAATGCCGCCCAACACAAAAGAAATTCAACTTTTACCGACCGAGTTTTTTTTAAGCCTCCTAAAATCATTTTCAGAAATAACCACTCCCTGCATTTATCCCATCTATACGGTCACGGATAAGTTCGTCGCGATCGCCAAGGGAGAACTTTTGCCCATGTCCCTCGGCGACGAACGAAAAGCAGCTTTGCGCAACTCGCCCCAGGATCAAAAACGCTTTAGAGAAGAACTCAAACGCAAAATTAGCCAATCCAAGGCCGAGATTTCCTCCGCGATCAACCAGATTGACATCTTCTTTCCCAAAGCGCTAAACGGCTTTAACGAAAACTCCGTTAAAAACGCCAAAACAACCATTGAAATGCTGAAAAAAGTTTCGACCTCCTGGGGCAAAGGAGATAACGCCACGCCTCAGGAAAAAGCCATTCTTCAGGCTTTTGAGGGAAAAGTCGGAGACGCGGGAAACGGAATGACCAAATGGCTGGAAGAAACCCAGGGTTACATCGGGAAGGTTTTAGAAAACAGCAGGATACTATCAGAAAAAAATACCGCGATGGTAAAAGCCACGAACGAAATACTCAAAATGGATAAAGCTGTTCCCGTAGCGGTCGTAGGCGGCCCGCTCTTTTCCAAAGACGCCGTTTCCAATATCAAAATCGACGTGGACAGCACCAACAGCGTCTCGGTACGCGCGGCGGACGCTCACCCTTTAAAAGTGACTTTCAGCGCTTCGCGCGTCATGGTTTCAAAGCAATTTATCGAAGGCGAGGTCTTCAAAGACCGCCTTTGCACTAAAGAAAACGTGACCGCCTCTTTGGAAAAAATACTGAAGATTCACACCAACCTCTTCCCTAAAGATTTCGAGGGGAAATATATTGTTCCCACGATTATGATTGAACCCTTGAGAAACTATGTGGACTTCTTTGATGACCGTTTCATTATGGCTCTCATTTCGGGTGACGCTCCCCGCCGCGGCCCTTTCATGACTTTCACTCCCGTGGATATTCAGGTGTTGAAACTTTGCGCGCTTTACTTAACCAAGGACAACATTTACGACTACCGTGGCGAGGTGAAAGTAGGAACCTTCATGGGCGACTACGTGGGAAAAGTTGAGAAAAATACCAAGGTCAAATGGACTGGAGCGGACAAAAAGTTCAGCATGGTTTCTACCCAGAGCATGGAAGACACCGCCAGCCGCGAGGACACCGTGGGTGATTACGTGGATTTCATGAGTGCTATCGCCAATGGGACCGCCCCGAATCCCAAGATCAGCAAACGCAAAATCAACATCATGCTCAAGTATATTCACTTTGACCAGGTGGAAAAAAACATCGCTTGTATTTTAAAATTGGTTGCTCAAACGGAACCGGGCGAAGCCAAAGACTCGATTCTTTCTTTCACCAAACATAATGATGTGGACGCCGCCAAGGAATTGATTCGCGCTTCACTAAAAGTGGATGTACAGACCGCGAAAATGTTCAACGAAAATCCGGACTTTGCTATCACAAGAGTGTTCGGCCGCGGCTAAGATTTTTTTATACTGGAGTTTCTTATGAAAAAATTCGTGGCGGTTTCGGCCATCGGCGAGGACAGGCCGGGTATTGTGGCGGCTCTGACCAAAGTTTTTTTTGAGACCGGCTGCAATTTGGAAAATTCCAGCATGACCCAGCTGCGGGGCGATTTTGCCGTACTGCTTTTGATTTCCATGCCCGAAGCCTTAACTCTCGAGTCCCTCAAAAAGGCTCTTCAACCCATCGTCCAGAATTTAAATCTGGCCGTCACTTACCGGGAGCTCAAACCGGAGGAAATAGGCGGTCCTGTGGTTTCGCCCGTTCTTCCCTATACTTTGCTGGTTTACGGCTTGGATCATCCTGGCATTGTTTACAAAGTAGCCCAGGCCGTCACTGAGCGGAACATTAACATTACGGACCTGAGAACCCATGTCACCGAAAACAAAGGCGCGACGCTTTATTCGCTTATTTTGGAAATCGAAATACCGAATGCCGCGGTTCTTTTAAGTTTCCAAAAAGATCTCGAAACTCTCAAACAAGAATTGAATGTTGATATAACACTCAAAGCGGTCGAGACGGACGAATTGTAACCATGCCGATCAAGCCGGTTCTCACCTATCCACACCCTTCCTTAAAACAAAAAATAACCGACACAACGATGGACAAGACTCTTTTGAACCTTGTCCTAACCGATTTAATCGACACCATGAACCAGCATGAGGGCTGCGTGGGGCTGGCGGCGCCTCAAATCGGCCACGCTCAGAGATGCGTCATCGTCGATGTTTCCCGTTCGGCCCGGGCCGGAGAAAATCAGGGACTTTTAAAACTGATTCATCCTGTCATTTTGGAAGCCAGCCAGTGGAAAATCAGCCGGGAAGGCTGCTTGAGTTTTCCCAACCTGCTGGCCAACGTTAAAAGAGCCCAAAAGATCAGATTTTCAGCCTTCAATGAAAACTTGGAGCCCATTGAGCTGGTTTCGCTGGGGTTTGAAGCCGTGGCCATTCAACACGAATTGGACCACCTGGACGGCATCTTGTTTTTAGACCGTATTCGGTCTTCCAAAGACCTTTTTGAAAGAAGAAACCCCGCCTCTTCTTTATAATGTGGCCTCGTTAAAACCCGCGCAAAGGAAAATCATGTCCGCTCAAAATGACTCAAATCTGGTTTGGATGGATTTGGAAATGACAGGATTGGATCCCAAGACCTGCGTCATTATTGAAATCGCGTCCATCGTCACAGACAAAGATTTAAACCTCATCGCCCAAGGACCCTCGCTGGTGATCCATCAACCCCAATCGATCTTGGACGCGATGGATGATTGGAATAAAACCCATCATGGAGAATCCGGTTTGATTGAGGCTGTTCAAAAATCAACAATCAGTTTGGAAGAAGCCGAAAAACAAACTCTGGCTTTTATTTCGCAATACAGCAAAGCCAAAGGTAGTCCCCTTTGCGGCAACACCATTTATCAGGACCGCCGGTTTTTAATTGAATATATGCCCGCTCTGGAAAACTACCTGCATTACCGCCTGGTGGACGTCAGCACGATTAAGGAATTAGTCAAACGCTGGTATGGGCCCGAATTTCAATCGCCCCAGAAGAAGCAAAAACACAAGGCTTTGGACGATATTTTGGAAACCGTGGAAGAACTCAAGTTTTACCGAAAGATCGTCTTTAAATAAATTTTAAAATTAAACAGGCTTCTTTTTTAACCCGCTATGCAGCTTTTGATGCCAGCGCCACGCTGTCTCCAAAATAGTCTCCAGCTTTGAATATTTTGGTTTCCATCCCAAAACCTTTTGGGCTTTTTTTGATTGAGCTACCAGGCTCGGCGGATCACCCGGGCGGCGGGGCCCTATTTTTGCGGGCACTTTTAAACCCGTAACTTTTTCGGTCATCCAAATCACTTGCTGGACCGAATAACCTTTACCTGTCCCCAGATTAAAAAAATCGCTTTTACCCGTCTTCATCATCCGTTTTAGTGCTAGAAAATGCGCTTCGGCCAGATCGGTCACATGAATATAATCGCGGATGCAGGTGCCATCGGGAGTCGGATAATCAGTTCCAAAGACCGTGATTTCTTTCCGTAATCCAGCAGCCGCGTCTAACACTAAAGGAATCAAGTGAATTTCAGGGTGATGGTCTTCACCCAGTTCCCCCGAAACGTCCGCTCCTGAAGCGTTGAAATACCGAAGATAAGTGGATTTCAGTCCATAGGCTTGATCGTACCAGGCCAAAATCCGCTCTAAAATGTATTTGGAATCGCCGTAGGGATTAATCGGATTCTTGGGATGGTTTTCCGGCATCGGTACCTTTACCGGGTTTCCATAAACCGCCGCGGTAGAAGAAAGAATGAAATAATTCACTTTTTGTTCCAGCATGACGGAAAACAAGTTCAAGGCGTTACCAATGTTGTCTCGATAGTATTTTTGAGGATTGGCGACCGACTCACCCACACTGAGATGGGAAGCAAAGTGCATGACCGCCGCAGGCTTGTATTTTCGAAAAACTTGAACCAACTTGGCCCGGTTTGACAAATCGCCTTTAACAAAAACGCCGTCCCGTACAGCCCACCGATGCCCCATCAAGAGGCTATCGTAGGTGATGGGCTGAAATCCATATTTCCTGGCTTCTTTGACCGCATGACTGCCGATATAGCCAGCCCCGCCGGTGATTAATAAGTTGGGTCGCTTTTTCAAACGTTTGATCCTTTAAAAAAATTGAAAAGCCCTTTAAAAACCAGACTTTTATAATAACTTCATCAAACTTGGACGGAAAACCTATTCTGATAATACTGATTTTTTGTTTGTAGTAACTGGCAAATTTTATTCATAATACCCACGTTCATTACCCCTCCACGCCAAAAATTTCATATGGATGACCCCATTGAATAATAAGAAAACTATTTCCATTTTCGGAAATTTATCCGAGCCGCCTATCGCTGAACCTCTTCAAAGCGCGATGACCTTGAACAAAGGCTTGATGGCATTGTATCACGCGAGCGCCGAGCTCCAATTTTCAAAACCCCTGCCGGCTTTACTCAAGACAATTTTAAAAGGATTAAAAAGCGGAACTGACATTTCAAAAGCCGCTATCTTCATTAAGGAAGATTCTTCCAACAACCTGATCGGCTTATCCTCTATGGGACTTATAGAAAAAAGAGTTTTAGAAACCAATGTGTTTCTCACCATCGAAGAAGAAACGGAACTTTTAAGAACCGGTTCTTCAGCGCTCAATGCCAAACAATATCAAAAAAAATTGATTGGTTTATTTGAAGGTGAACTGGACATTAAATCCGCCGGAATCATTCCACTTGAAATCAGGGATCGATTAATCGGCATTTTAGTTTATGAAAAACCCTCCGGCCCTCTGCATGAGGAAATTCTGGTTATTTTTTCCCGCCAGGCCGCCCTCACCATAGAGAACGCCAGACTCTTCACCAAGGTTGAGGAAATGGCGCTGAGAGATACTTTGACTGGGCTTTATAACCGCCGTTACTTTCAACAGATTTTGGATTATGAGCTCAACCGCGCTAAACGCTACCGCCAGCCCATTTCCCTCATTTTTCTCGATGTGGATCATTTCAAGCAGATCAACGATACCTACGGCCACTCCACGGGAGATCTGTTTTTAAAACAAATCGCCAATAAATTTTCATCCCTCTTCCGCACAACTGATATGGCCGCCCGTTACGCCGGCGATGAATTTGTGGCCATTCTTCCCGCCACCAATCAGGAAGGGTCTTCTCTTTTGGCGCACCGGGTTTTAGAAGCGCTTGGCGAACATTTGGTCTTGATCCGGGGAAACACCTTACAGATTTCCGTCAGTATCGGTGTGGTTACTTATGAGAATCAGGAAGGTCTGGGAAGTGTGGGTCTTGTCGCGCAGGCGGACAAAGCGATGTACGAGGCCAAAAAACAGGGTAGAAACTGCGTGAGACGCTTCGAGGAAATACAGACAGCGACCGCTTAACGGGTAATTTGATCAACCGATCACAAAAAGTTTTTTTTGGTCGCTGGCGCCGGCCTCAGATTCATCTTCCAAAACCTTAATCGTCTGTAGCCGTGCATCCGACTGGCCGTTAATCCTCGCCCCCGAATCCAAAACATTCATCAAATAGGTATAAATCTCCTGGGTAATCACCTCACCGGGGCAAAGCACCGGAATTCCCGGCGGATAGGGACAGACAATTTCAGCGCAAATCTTTCCCACTGAGCGTTTAAAAGGAATTTTACGGGTGAGTTTGGTCAACGCTTCCCGTGGATTCACTTCTTTGTGGGGAATGAAGTGCGGAAATAAGATGCTCTTGCGTTTTTTTTGGTTGATAAACATATCTTTGTAATCGACAACAATTTTTCTCAAAGCGGCCACAAATTTTTTCATTTCTTTGGGCGTGTTCCCTCCCGAAACAAACAAAAGCACATTTTGAAAATCCGACATTTCGGTTTGAATGTCATATTCGGAATTCAGGATTTTAGCCATGTCATAACCCAAACAGGGCAATCCTTTGGTTGAAACGGTTAATTTGGTGACATCCAAATCCAATGATGGGAATTTTTGAGCGGTTTCCCGGGTCAAGCAGGATAAACCGGGAATCTTGTTAATTTCAGCCCGGGCGTCCTCGCACATCTTGATCACATCGGTCAAAATCTGTTCGCCTTCATGCACCATTTGATAACGGGAAATATCGAGAGATGCCATAATAATGTAGGACGGGCTGGTGGTTTGAAGCATCTGTAAAGTGGTTTTGAGGCGCATGATGTCCACCCGCACGCCCTTCACGTGCAGCATGGAACCCTGGCTCAAAGCCGCCAAATGCTTGTGGGTGGATTGAACGCACATATCCGCGCCCGAATCGATGGCCGACTTGGGCAAGCCCGAGTGAAAATGCAAATGTCCGCCATGTGCTTCATCCACCAGAAAAATCTTATCGTACCGGTGAACAATATCGGCGATGGCTTCCAGATCGGTGGTTAAACCAAAATAAGTCGGGTTAGTAACCAAAACCGCTTTGGCGTCCGGATGCTGGCGGCAGGCTTCCTCCACTTGTTCAGGAGTCAAATTGAGAATCAAATCGGTGCCGGGATCAATTTTCGGCATGATATAAACGGGCTCAGCGCCCGCCAAAATAACCGCCGAAATAACCGATTTATGCGCGTTGCGGGGAATAATGATTTTATCGCCGGGGTCGCAAACCGAAAGGATCATGGCCTGATTGCCGCCGGTGGTTCCGTTGACGAGAAAGAACGAATAATCCGCCCCATAGGCCTGAGCGGCCAAAACCTGGGCTTCTTTAATAACCGTGCTGGGTTCGTGAAGCGAGTCCACCTCGCTCATGACCGAAAGGTCTAGACGAAAAACTTTTTCTCCGACAAATTGCCGGAAATTTTTGGCGATGCCTTTGCCGTGCTTGTGGCCCGGGGTGTGGTAAGAAATCTTATTCTCGTTAGCGTAGCTGACGACCGCATCATAGAGAGGGGTTTTATCCTGCCCGTCAAAAAGTGACATTTACTTGGCGTTTTTCTCCTCTCCCATAAACCGATAGGTAAGGGGTGAGTTATCCCGAATAATTTCGGTTAATTTAACGAAGCCGTCCCTGATATATTTCGGCACAAAAAACAAACCCTCGTGGGTCTCGCCGTCATAATACTTTAACTCGCCGACATTTCTTTCCTTCAGAATCTTATCCACTTGATCCCGTTTCAGAAGTTTCGGGTCGGTCTTCATCGAGGCCATGGTAAAGCTCCAGGGAATATCGAAAGACGGCACATTCGCCGGCCAGGAATAAACTATCGGAAACACTTTTTTCAGGGTGTTATGAACCGCCGCCAGGCACCGAAGCTCTTTTTCGGCTGAACAGCCGGATTGAAGCGAAACCATGCCGCCATCGTTCAACTTGGTGGCGACCATTTTGTAAAATTCCTCGGTGTAAAGCATGTAAGCGGGGCCTTCTTCCACCGGTTCGGGAATATCAATAATAATAACGTCGAATTTTTCTTTGCTGTTCTCTAAAAATTTCCGGCCATCCTCATAGGAAAGGATCGTGCGTTTATCTTTAAAAGTGCCTCGGTGCCATTCGGGCATATATTCGTCGCAAAGCTCAACGACCCGCTGATCAATATCAATCATCCAGCACTTTTCAACCGTCTTGTGGCGAAGCACCTCATATAAAGTAGCTCCCTCGCCACCGCCGATAATGACGACTTTTTTAGGATTCGGGCAGGCCACCATCGCCGGATGAACCAGATTTTCGTGATAGATAAACTCGTCTAACTGGGCGGATTGCATATGGCCGTCGAGAATCAGGCATTTGCCATAGTGGCTGGATTGGATCACTTCGACTTTTTGGTATTTTGTCTGTTCGGAAGCGTAAATTTTGGTGATTCCCCTCATGTGGGCTTCATCCGGGGCGTAAAACTCGATATGCCAATGCGGGCTTATAATATCGGCCATAAAGATTTGTTCTCCATTCAATTAGTGGGTGATAACTGAGAGACTTTGTGCCCCGTTTTCTTGAGGGGTTTTCTTCTAACTATTTTAAAATCCGGGTTGTGGTTAGGCTTTTTTAGAAAAGGAGCGCCTAAAAAGTGTAGATCTATTTTTGTCTCTCGTGCCGCTTGTCGTCTTCAAACTCAACGGGAAATCTTTGAGAGAATTATTTTTCAAGTATAAAACGATCGACTATAGTGTCAAGGATAAAGTAGGTTTTTACGGGGGATTTCAAAAAAAATGATTCCAGAAAAAATTCATTTCAAAAATTTAAATTTTTAGGAAAACAAAATTGCCGAATCCAAAATTTTTAAAAAAGTTAACGGACATCTCGATTCTTTTCGCGTTTTTCCTAACCCCTCTCCTGTTTTTTACCCAGGCCCATGATCAGTTCGAACTTCCCAAAGTCACTTTTTTAACTTTATTGGCGGTTCCCCTGCTGGTTTTGGAGCTGCGGGAGAAAAATTTCAAAAAAAGCGGCGTTCTTTCCCTGTTTCTTCTTTTTTTCTTCGCCACCCAGCTGATCGCATGTCTGCCCTCGATCAGCCTGAGCTGGATTACCAGTCTCTGGGGCGATTATGAGAATTTCGCCGGACTTTCCACGCTTTTAACCTATTTGGTTTGGTACTTTGTATTCGTCCGGGTTTTGAACCAGCCAAGAATCGAGAAGATTTTTTACTTTGTCTCGCTGACTGCTTTTTTTTCCTCCCTTTACGCCATCGCCCAGCACTTTCAATTTGATTTTATTCAATGGAACCCTGAATCCGTCAACGCCACACGGGAATTTGCCGCTCTGGGAAACCCAAATTTTTTATCGGCCTATATCGCCATGGCGATTCCACTCTTTTTAACCCTGATTTTTGACCCCCGCGAAGGTGAAACAACGGTGAAACCCATTTTCACCCCTCTCTACTCTTTGTTATTGTTATTAGGTCTTGGTTTTCTTTTTTTAGCGACCGCTAAGGGTCAGATATTTTTTCATTTAGGCCCGTCCCTGAACTTTAGTTTTGTGACTCGAACCATCGGATTGTTTTGTTTTTCGTTTTTTTGTATTCAAGCCAGCCGTTTAAAAATTTTACCTGTCAAAATACTGGTTCTATCCGTATTGGTTCTCGGTCTTTTAAGCACCGCCAGCCGCGGCGGGTTTTTAGCCGCCTTCCTGGGTGTCTTGCTTTGGGGCTTTTTGGCTTTTCAAAATAAAGAGTGGAAAGAAAAGCTAAAACAGCAGTGGATTCTCGTTCCAAAAGCGAATTTATTGCTCGGCGCTGGTGTCATTAGCCTATTTCTGGGAATTTTCGGCTGGTCTTTTATCCAGCGGTTGATGAACTCGCTTCTTCACATTTCCCAAAGTCTCGCGGTTTCACGTTTATCCATATGGGGACCGGCGATTGTCATGGTAAAGGCCCACCCCTTCTTTGGCGTCGGGTTGGATACTTTCAAAATCGCTTTTCCCTATTACAGCGGCATTCAATTCAATCAAATCGACGGTTTGTTTACCAGCTCCCGAATGGCCCACAACGAACTTCTTCAAATCGCCGCCACCAGCGGGCTCCTGGGCCTTACGGCTTATCTTTTAATCGTGGGTTCCTTTGCTTTTTTAGGCTGGAAGGTCTGTCAAAAAAGCAGTTCGCATGATCGCTTAATCTTAATCGCCATTCTCTCTGCCGGTCTGGCCTACCAAGTTCAGAATTTATTCAGTTTTGGTGTGGCGGCCCTTAATTTGGTTTGGTTTTTTCTATTAGCCGCCGTCACTTACTTTTATCAACGTTCCCCAAATACAGAAATTTCGTCCAAACCGTCTTTCATTTCATTTATTTTTCATAAATTAATCATTGTGTCCCTGCTTTTATTGATCTTTTTGTTTCCACTTCGCCGTGTGGCGGCGGATATCGCTTTTGGAAGGGGTGATGTTTATTCTTCCGCCATTAAAAATCCTGATCCCCAAACCTCTTCGGACGCGCTCGTTAATTATTCCGATACCGAAATTCATTACAACCAGCGGGCCGCCGATCTTTTTCCCTGGGATCTCAAATTTAGTCTCTATTTAGGCCAAGCCTACGAGCAGAGGGCGGCACTGGATAAACTTCGGTCGCAGGACTGTTATCAAAACGCTCTTTTTTTCTACCAAAAGGTCTCTCAAATGAGTCCCGCCAACGCTTATTACTACAACGATGAAGGCCGGGTTTATACCGCCTTGAGCGCCTATGACCAACAGTACAACGAAAAAGCCCGACAGGCTTACGCCCAAGCCGTTCACTTTTCCCCCTCCAGTCCCTATTTCATTTTAAATTGGGCTTCTAGTTTGGAAAAAACCGGAAAAAATGAGGAAGCTCAGCAGCAAATTCAAGCCGCTTTTGCCATCGACCCTACGTTTAGCGCCAAAATTCTGGCCCAAATGGCCTTTGAGGCCTATAAAGGCGGCGATAAAACCACAGCTTTCCGTGATGTCAACGAAGCCGCTCAGGGAAACACCCTCAGCGCGGAGGCTTTTTATTGTCGTGGAATTCTATACTTGTCGGAAAAGCAAAAGAAAAAAGCCCTGTCGGATTTTCTATACGTTAAAAGCCTGCCGCTGGACCCTTACAAAGACAATTCGATTCAACATCTGGATGAACTGATTCAGGAGAGCGAGAAATAGTTAAGTTTAACTATTTCTCGTTGCGAGGAGTGTGCCGCGAATAGCGGCACGATTACGACGTGGCAACCCCAGTTCATGTGTTTGTTAACGATGCGAGTTAAAGGCTTATTTAAACTGGGATTGCTTCGTCATAACCGTCCCCCTACTCGGGGGCCATTCCTCGCAAAGACAGTCAAACTGACCCGCCATCTTATTTCCCCTTCTCTTTTCGTCTTCTGATCTCAAACACCAGTCGCAGGATGAGAATTTGGGCGTTCTTATCGGCTTCCACAAAAGAAATCCGGTCAAATTGAGTCACCACGCCGTCGACCCTCCATTCCTCCACACCCACTACCTCGCCGATCACTCTCGCAGACGTGTGCAGGTCCAGGGCGCGGGGCAGTACAATTTCCAGCTCCAATTCGGTGCCAATGGGATGATGCTCTTCAACGGCTAATCTCAGCCCGCTGACCGAAATATCCTTACTGTGGCCCACCATAAGACTCTTCTGCAGCGCCGAGCCTTCGCCATTAACCCGGTATCTTACCGGGACCGTCACCGGCGTCCGGACCGAACGGCGTTTTTCACTTTTTTTAGGTTCTCTCATTGGTTCTCCTCTTTACAACTCAATTTCAATGCTGTCGTCGCCCAAAATCGAATAAATCTCGTTAAAGAACGCCTTCGAAGGTTTCACTTTCAGGTCGCCCGCTTCTAAAACCATCAAGCCGTGGTGCGTGGTTTGCATATGAAAGTAAACCTTGGCGTCGCCCTTATATTTTTCGCAAACGGCCTTCACCTTCGGCAATAAGCTTTCGTCCAAACCCACCACATTCATTGTCAAACGCACGCCCTTGGCCCATTTCACCGCCATGTCATTCATATCAATAATGTCATTGGCGATAATCTGTATCCGATCGCCTGTCTTGTCCACTCGGCCTTTCAAACCCACCAGTTTGTCCTTGGCTAATAAAGACTGGAACTTTTTAAAGGTTTCGGGCCAGGCGATCACTTCCACATGCGAATGCAAGTCTTCTAAAGTAAATCGGGCATAAACTTCCTGGGACTTTTTCGCCATGCTTTTCGAGAAACCGCGGATCAATCCCGCCACTTTCACTTCCGCGCCGTCATTCATTTCATCCAACTCGTTCAGGGGCATCACATAATGTTCCAGTTCCCATTCATGTTCGGACAAGGGATGTCCGGAAAGATAAAAACCCAAAAGTTCCTTTTCGGCCATTAAAGCCTGCGCCGGAGACTCTTCCGGAACTTCTTCCAAAACTTCTGCGCTGGGTTTGGCGGATTCAAAAAGCGAGGTTTGTCCCGCCTCGCTGTCGGCCTGATCCACCTGGGCCTGACGGAATAGCTTGGCCGCCGCCGCTTTCAACGCCGTTCGCGAAGTTTTCGTAAAATCAAAAGCACCCGCGGCAATCAAACACTCCAGCATTTTGGGGGTAAAGCTTTTCAGGTCCACCCTTTGGCAAAAATCAAAGAGTGATAAATAAGGTCCTTTTTTACGGGTCTGCAGAATGGCTTCCACCGACGGCGTTCCGACGTTTTTGATCGACGACAGCGAATAGCGGATCGCGCCATTAAAAGTCACCTGTTGCGCGACCCCAAGCCGAGCAACATGATTTGGTTGTACCAACGCCATATCAGCGTTGGTAACGTCGAAAACATCCGTACTCTCATTCACATCCGGCGGCAAAACCTTTATCCCCATTTTTTTGCACTCAAAAATATACTGCGATATCTTGTCTTGGTTTCCCGACTCGCCGGTCAGCAATGCCGCCATAAATTCCGGCGTATAGTTCGTCTTTAAATAGGCGGTCTGATAAACCAGCAAAGCGTAAGCCGCGCTGTGGGATTTGTTAAACCCGTAACCCGCGAATTTCGCCATATGGTCAAAAATAGCGTCCGCTGTCTCGGTGGAAATTTTGCGGTCATGCGCCCCGGCCAAAAACTTGCCGCGCATCTGTTCCATCTTTTCCGAATTCTTGCTGCCCATGGCCCGGCGCAGTAAATCGGCCTGCCCCAGCGAAAAACCCGCCAAATCCTTGGCGATCCGCATCACCTGTTCCTGGTAAACAATCACGCCATAGGTGGTTTTTAAAATGGGTTCCAGTTTGGGGTGCAGGTACTGCACTTTCACCAGCCCCTTTTTACGGTGGATAAAGTCATCCACCATGTCAGACCCCAGCGGGCCGGGGCGGTAAAGGGCGTTCAGGGCGATTAAATCTTCCATTTCGGAAGGTTCCAGTTTGCGGATGTAGTCCCGCATTCCGCGCGATTCAACCTGAAACAGGCCCATCGTTTTGGCTTCGCTCAACAGCTTAAAGGTGGGCGCGTCATCCAATGGAATTTCGGACAGGTTCAATTTGATCTTCCGGTGTTTTTCAATGCTTTGCAAAGTATCGTCAATGATGCTCAAGGTTCGCAAACCTAGAATATCCAGCTTCAAAAGACCTACTTCTTTCAGGGCGTTCATGTCGTACTGGCTCAAAACGTCTTCGCCGTTTCGATAAAGAGGAATTTCTTCTAGTAACGGTTCATTGCCGATAATGATGCCTGCCGCGTGGGTCGAAACGTGCCTCACCAGCCCTTCCAGCGCTTTGGACACTTCCCACAATTTGCGGTAAGACCCTTCCTGAACCATGGTTCTCAATTCAGGCACTTTTTTAAACGCGTCATCCAGCGTAATTTTGGGCTCGCCGGGAATCATTTTGGCGATACGGTCTACTTCGGGCAGGGGAATTTCCAAAACTCTTCCCACATCCCTCAGCGCCGCTTTGGCCGCCATGGTTCCAAAGGTGGCGATGGAAGCCACCCTGTCCCGTCCATAAGTGTCGGTCATATAGCGCAAAACTTCTCCCCGGCGGCGGTCGCACACATCCACGTCAATATCGGGCGCGCTTACCCGTTCGGGGTTGATGAATCGTTCAAACAGAAGGTCGTAGCGAATCGGGTCCACGTCGGTGATGCCGGTCACATAAGAAACCAAACTACCCGCCGCCGAACCGCGGCCCGGGCCCACCGGTATATTTTTTTGACGGGCCTTGGCGATAAAATCCCACACAATTAAAAAGTAACCGCTGAACCCGGTTTTTTGAATGACCGCCAATTCTTCCGTCAGCCGATTTTGAACTTCGGGGTCCGAAGCTTTGGCCCCGTAGCGTTTTACCAAACCCTCCCGGCACACCTTTTCCAAATATTCGTTCTCGCTCAGCCCTTTTTCCGGCACCGGAAAAGCCGGCATCAGGGTTTTCCCAAACTCCAAAGACAGATGGCACCGCTCGGCGATTTCTAAAGTACGTTCCACCGCTCCGGGAAACTCGGCAAACTCAGCCACCATCTCCTGGCCGCTTTTCAGGTAATACTCCGAAGTTCCCATCGAACCATGCTTGGGATCAGACAAAACCTCTCCCCGTCCCAGACAAAGCAAAACTTCGTGAAAAGCCGCCTCTTCTTTGTGCAAATATTTCACGTCATTGGTCGCAACTAAGGGAATCGAGGTTTGGGCCGACAGCTCCACCAGCGCCTTTTGAACTTTGGGATCATAGGCCTGCTTGTGGCTTTGAATTTCCAAAAAGAAATGGTCCTTCCCAAAAATCTCGCCATATTCTTCCGCCGCCTTCAAGGCCGCCGGAATGTCGTCTTTTAAAATCAGGCTGTTGATCTGGCTGTTTTCCCCGCCGGATAGGACAATCAAACCCTGGCTGTGGCTGGCCAAAAAGGCCTTGTTCACGGAGGGTGTCAGTTGATGGTTTCCCAGATAGCTTTCGGATGAAAGTTTCATGAGATTTTTAAACCCTATCTCGTTTTCCGCCAAAAGCACCAGCGGATAAGCCCCTTCACCTCGACCCGAACCGGCCTGGGGTGAGCGACCATAGGGAGTCGAATCCGCCTTCACATTGCTGGAAACCCATATTTCACAGCCCAAAATAGGCTTTAACCCATGCGCCAAAGCGCTCTGGTAAAAGGCAATCGCCCCAAAAAGGTTGGCTTTATCGGTCAAAGCCACCGCCGGCATTTGGCGCTCTTTTAACAGAGCCATGAGCGGTTCTATTCTCACAGTACTTTCCAACAAACTAAATTGACTATGTAAATGCAAGTGAACGAAAGGTGCCTGAGTCATGCGGTAATTATAAGGGAAATTTAGGTTTTAAATGTAGTTGTGCTTCGAATTCAAAATTCATAATTTAAAATTCAAAATTGCCTTTCACGCCGTGCTCTCCAAAAGGCTGAACTGGCTATGAAGATGAACAAATGAGGGGTTCACTGTGCCGAGCCTTCCGGGCGAGGTACAAGATTTGTGTATACCCAATCTTCTATTGATATAAAGATTGGGTAACTCATGAGGTAATTATAGCGGGAATATTAAACTCTCGATTACCGTTTGGTGCGGTATGGCGCTTTGGTTTCCCGCGCGACGGAAACTTTTTTTCTACACTTACAAAAACAGCTTTTCCATTGCGCATCACGGCAATGGGCAGACCCAAACGCCGGTGCTCCTCAATAACGCCAGCGACAGCCATCTTCAGGGCCTTTTCGGCTTTGACCCCTTCTTTGGACGGCGAGTTCGACACGCGTTTTTTGCTCATCGAGGGTTTTTGAAGAGGCTTCATTTTCTTTCCTCCAGCATTTTTACGATTATACCGTATGTTTCCGGCTTAATGATTCTATCCCGACCCTCTGACCGTTCAAATACCAGTTGTGGCATGGAGGATGAATTGTCGAATATCGCGCAATAATCAGCTAAATATATATTTTGAATAAATTGTTGAGTCCTTTGGCGAAACGGCGACGCACCACTTCCACAGGCACATCATGGCCGCCCAAACGCACACGATCCTCGATTCTCTTAAGCGCTAATGACAAACCCGGTATCCATAGGAAATAAAGATGGATGCGATAGCCCTAACGCCAAGACTTCTGGGGACTGGAAGGCCGAAACCTATTAACTAGGCCGAGTTACCAGTATCGTCTGTGGTGTAATTGTCCCCTAAAAACACCCTATTCGGATTGTGTCACCTATTGTGCCAATCGGTCGGTATTGTGCCAACTTGCCGGCAAGTGGCACAATGGCACAATCGTTTGGCACAATAACCACAGACCGATTTACAACAGTAAAAACCCAATATTTTCAGGCATTTTAGGAATTACGGACGGTGTGTCTATTGTGCCAACCCGGTATTGTGCCAACTTACCGGCAAGTGGCACAATAGGTTGGCACGATAAGCAGGGTTTGAGGCGGGTTATTCTTCCAACAATGTCAGATTCCGACACCCAATTATCAGCTGCTGATAATTTTCGATCTTTCAAAAACCCTTATTTTTTAATGCTAGTGTCCCCGACGGGGACACTTACCCCGAAAACAAAGGGTTTTTTGTCAGATAATTCTCAAGATTCTTTAGAACTTAGATAGGACTGGGGTTTGAAGATTGGAGTTTTACCCCCCGCGAACCGGGTAATTTTTGGAAATTTTCCAAAACCTAGGTCAAATTGGGGCTTTGGAAGCGGGGTTTTGTCCAGAGTCTGGACAAGCAGACAAGTGGGACTACTCCCACTCAATGGTGCCGGGCGGTTTGCTGGTGATGTCATACACCACCCGATTGATGCCCCGGACTTCGTTGATGATGCGGTTGGAAATCTGACCCAATAACTCATAAGGCAGTTTGACCCAGTCGGCCGTCATGGCGTCGGTGGAATGCACCGCGCGGATGGCGCAGACATTCTCATAAGTTCTTTCGTCGCCCATGACGCCCACGGACTTAATCGGTGTCAAGACCGCGAAGGACTGCCAGATGGAATAGTACAGACCGGCCTTATAAATTTCTTCCTGAACGATGGCATCCGCTTCCCGAAGAATATCCAGGCGCTGTTTGGTGATCGGCCCCAAAAGGCGGACCGCTAACCCCGGCCCCGGAAAGGGCTGGCGCCAGAGAAGATCATGGGGAATGCGAAGACGGGCGCCTAATTCCCGAACCTCGTCTTTAAACAATTCGCGCAAAGGCTCGACCAATTTAAATTTCATGTCTTTCGGCAAACCGCCGACGTTATGGTGGCTCTTGATGACCGCCGAGGGGCCTTTGACTGAAACGCTTTCAATGACATCAGGATAAAGGGTGCCCTGGGCTAAAAAGTCAAAAGGCCCGTCTTTACGCTGAAGTTCCTTGGCCTTTTGCTCGAACACGCGGATAAAGGTGCCGCCGATGATTTTTCTTTTTTTCTCCGGCTCACTGACCCCGTCCAGCAGATTCAGGAATAAGGATTCGGAATTCACATAATGAAGCGGAATGTGGAGCTGGTTTTTGAATATCTTGACCACCTGCTCCGCCTCGCCCTTGCGCAAAACCCCGTTGTTCACGAAAACGCAGGAAAGCTGTTTGCCGATGGCCCGGTGAATAAGCGCCGCCGCCACGGTGGAATCGACCCCGCCGGAGACGCCGCAAATGACCCGGCCTTTGCCGACCTGCTGGCGGATTTGTTCGATCGCGAGTTTTTCGTAAGAATCCATGCTCCAGCTGGGCCTACAACCGCAAACCTTGCGCACAAAGTTCTCGATAATCTTGGTTCCTTTTTGGGTATGAACCACTTCGGGATGAAACTGGATGCCGTAGATTTTCTTTTGATCGTTCCCTGCCGCCGCCAAATGGCAGTTGGCCGTCGAGGCCAAAACCTTAAACCCCGCCGCCAGCTTGGTGACGTGATCCCCATGGCTCATCCAAGCCTGAAGGGTGGACGGCAGACCGGCGAATAAATTGTGTTTGTCTTTTATTTTCAAAGGCGCCAGACCAAACTCGCGCTTGGCGGCCTTTTGAACTTTTCCCTTCAAAGCGTGGGAAATAAGCTGCATGCCGTAGCAAATGCCCAGAATGGGAATACCCAATTCAAACACTTCCTCAGAAACATGGGGCGCGCCCTTGGCGTAAACACTGGCGGGCCCGCCGGAAAGAATGATGCCCTTGGGATTTTTTTCGAGAATTTGAGCGACGGTGGCGGAGTAAGGAAGAATTTCGCAGTAAACTTTGGATTCCCGGACCCGGCGGGCGATCAGCTGGCTGTATTGGGCGCCAAAATCAAGAACGATAACCGTATCGTGTTTCAAAACCATCTCCAGAATAAAAATATTTCACCACAGAGGCACAGAGTTCTCAGAGTACAAATTTAAAAGTAGATTAAAATCTCAGATAAAATCGTAACACCAAATATTATTTAAATGTTCACTCAGTGTGCTCTGTGGTAATAGGGTTTAGCCTATTCAAAATTACCGTAAAAGGCCCGCAGCACATGGGGCTTTAATACAAACTCAATCTTTTTGCTTTTCATTTTTTCTTCAGAAACTCTATTCGCGGCTTCAAAATTGGCCTTGGTGTCATATTCGGAATAAACCATAAAGGTATCAACGTTATTAATGGCTTTGCGCAAATAAACCTTCATGCAACCTTTGGCTTTTTTTTCTTTTTGAACATAGCCGTTCAGGATATCGACGACCTGCTTTTCATGGCCTTTACGAACACTGACAACCGAAAGTGAAACGATCATGAATGATCTCCTTTATTGAAACAGCTAATCGAGATAATAGTTCGGAGCTTCTTTGGTAATAACCACATCGTGCGGATGGCTTTCCTGATAGCCGGCCTGGGTAATCTGCACAAACTGGCCGTGTTCCCTGAGAGCTTTTAAAGTCGGTGTTCCGCTGTAACCCATGCCCGCTCGGAGACCACCGATCAGTTGATATACCAGTTCGGACAAGAGGCCCCGATAAGGAACCCTGGCTTCAATGCCTTCGGGAACTAGTTTTTTAGAATCCGTCACGCCGTCCTGAAAATAACGATCCGCGCTTTTTCCTTTTTGCATGGCGGCCAGAGAACCCATACCGTGATAAACCTTGAACATCCGGCCCTGTAAGTTGATGACTTCGCCGGGAGATTCTTCCGTGCCAGCGAAAAGACCTCCCAACATAACCGCGTCCGCGCCCGCCGCGATGGCTTTGGTAATATCGCCGGAGTATTTGATGCCGCCGTCGGCGATAATCCCGACTTTGTATTTTTGAGCCGCTTTGGCGCATTCTGAAATCGCCCAAATTTGCGGCACACCCACGCCGGTGACCACACGGGTGGTACAAATCGAGCCCGGCCCGACACCGACTTTTACCGTATCCGCGCCGGCGTCCGCCAAAGCCTTAACGGCTTCCGGTGTCACCACATTTCCAGCGATCAGGGAAATTTTAGGATACTTTTTTCGGATGAGTTTGACTGTTTTCAAAACGCCTTCCGAATGGCCGTGAGCCGTATCAATGACCAGCACATCCGCTCCGGCGGCGATTAAAGCTTCCGCCCGTTCTTCGGTGTCTTTCGTCACGCCGATAGCGGCTCCGACCCGAAGGCGGCCCCGCTCGTCTTTACAGGCGTTGGGATATTTAATCCGTTTGTTGACGTCCTTAATGGTAATCAGCCCCTTGAGGCTTCCCTTTTTGTCGACCACCAGCAATTTTTCAATGCGGTGCTTGTGCAGGGTTTCTTCGGCTTTTTCCAGGCTCGTTCCCACCGGAACGGTGACCAGATGTTCTTTCGTCATAATTTCAGCGAGCACCAGATCGGTCTTTTTCACAAAACGCAAATCCCGGTTGGTGATAATGCCCACCAGCTTGCCGTCTTTTTGAACAATGGGAATGCCCGAAATATGGTAGTGCTTCATGATGGCCAGGGCGTCGGCGGCTGTTTTATCCGGGGTTAAGGTGATCGGGTCGCTGATCATCCCCGCTTCGGAGCGTTTGACTTTATCGATCTCGGCGGCCTGCTGTTCGATGGTGGAATTTTTATGAACGATTCCCAATCCGCCTTCCTGGGCCAAAGCGATGGCCAAACGGGACTCGGTGACGGTATCCATGGCGGCGCTGATGATGGGAATATTGAGTTTGAGTTTGGAGTTGATGTAGGTGGAAACGTCGGTTTCCGCGGGAAGAACACTGGATCTTTGGGGCACCAGCATGACGTCATCGTAAGTCAAAGCCAACGTCAGCTTGTTTGGGTCGATCATGGCGCCTCCAATTAAAGTGGCGTTAATATAAGCGCTGGCCTGAGGAGTGTCAACGGGCCGAAATTGAAAAACAGGCCGATTTAAAGGAAAAACAGATTGAAATAAAAGCGGCGCTCAATGCCAGGAAGCAAAATCAATCTGGTCCGCGGAGACGTTTTTAAACTTCAAATACCACCGCAGATGATCGCTCAAGTCCGCCATGTAACGGTTTTGGCTGGCGCTTTGAATCTGCCAACCGTTGGCGGTTTGAAGTTTTTGAATTCCCTGCTTGTGCTGGTCATAAAGCTGTTCGGGAGTCTGATCGGGATAAAATTCACTTTGAAGATAATCAAGCTGTTGGTTCGTTCCCGCCCAGCCGTTGGTGGAATACCAAACCCCGTTGGTAAATACCGTCACAAAAGAAAGCCGGGGCGCGATTTGATTGGGCATCATGATAATTTCGCTGTAGATTCCCTCGTCCTCTTTCATACCCACGTCAAAAAAGTTGGGAAGAAGCTGGGGAACACTCATCTGAAGAATCTGGATAAAACCCAGCTGTCCCAGATGGGTGTAAAGTTCCGTAAAGGCCGTGATGTCCAGGTTGGTTACCTGGGAGGCGTCCATCGACACAATGGTAATTTGAGGAACCGAATCGACAACCTTTACGACCGATGAACCCGGTTTCTGGAAGAAAAAAGTAAGCCCTCCCGCCAACAGAACCAGCAGAATGGCCGCGAAAAGATAACCGGGAACTTTAAACTTTTTACCCAGACTGTCGAACTTTTGCCAGGACCCCATCCCCCGCGACGAAATGGAATTTAATAATACTTTTTTACGGTCGTTAAACTCGCGCGGCGAAGTTTTTTCCGCGGGTGGAACCAGCGCCTCCGGATTAAAAGGCGCCGCTTTTTCCGCCCTATCCAGTTTCTTCATCATACTGGCCACATCCACATTGGAAACATGCGCCGGTTTTTTGACTTCCAGGTCTGGCATGGGCGGAAACGACATAGGCGGTAAAGGCGCCGGGGGCTTGGGGTCAAATGAGGGCGCTGGCGGCGGCATAATCGGGTCCACCGGCTTGGGCGGTAAGGGGTTCACACCGGGAGGAGTGGCGTTTTCTTTAAATAAACCCAGGGGATCATTATCCATGGATTTCATCGGCTTGAAAACAAACGGAGACCCCGCAGGATTAGCCGGCTTTTCTTCAACCGACGGAATAACCGGCGGTGAAGGAATCATAACCGGATGTTCTTTTTTTGTTTCCAGATCAACGGGTTTGACCGGCGCGGTAACTTCCGAATCCATAAAGGCGAGGGGACCGGTTACTTTACTGGGAACGGGTGCTTTCACTTCAACTGGGACGGGTTTATCCGGCGATACCGCAGCGTCGCTGGGGGCATCCATAAAAGCGAGATTACCCGTAACCTTAAAGGAAGGCGGTTTGACTTCTTCCGGCGGCTTCGGCGCGAGGCCAAAATCATCCAGCGAAATAGCGGTTTCTTCCGTTGATTTTGCGGCGGTTTGAAAAACAGGCGCTTCGATAACGGGAGGAGAAATTGGTTCAGGCTCTGGTTCCCGCACGGGTGCTGGTGTTGGCGGAACTGATATTTCTTCTGTTTTGCCGGCTAAACAATCTTTACAAAGGGGTTTGCCTGTATCCAAATCCAAACAATCCAGACAGAACAGTTTTTTGCATTGGGAACACTTTCCCACCGCGCCAACATCCGGATGATTGGAACAAACCGCTTCGGCCATAAATCCTCTTTCTCTTATTTCTTCAGAGCGATTAAATCGATCTCAACCATGGCATTCTTGGGCAAAGCGGACACCTGAACCACCGCGCGAGCCGGAGGTTCCTGCGGAAATTGGCGGCCCAAAACCTGATTCAAACTCTCAAAATCCGCTAAATTTGTCAAATAAACTGTCATCTTGACCGTTTGTTCCAGGGAAGAACCGGCCGCCTCAAGCACAGCTTTTAGATTAGCCAGAATTCTTTCGGTTTGAGCGTGAATACTGCCTTCTATGATGCGTCCCGTCTGAGGATCAATGGGTATTTGGCCTGAGCAGAAAACAAACCCGCCCGCCTCAATCGCCTGTGAATAGGGGCCTATGGGCTTGGGCGCTTCCAGGGACATAACCACTTTTCGTTCCATAGTTTAAATATCCATTCTCTTCGATAGGTCAACTCTTCGTAAATTAACGGGCTTCCGTTCGGCGGGCACTGACGACGCCTTTCACCCTTTGTAATTTCTTCAAAACCTTTTCCAATTGGCTTGCTTGGGAGATGCCAATAACAAAATAACCCTGAGCCCATCCGCCCTCAGCGGCTTTGGCGTTGGCTTCGCTAATGATGACACCCTCTTCCGAAATAGCCAAGAGCATATCCGCCAAAAGTTTTTCACGGTCTTTCGCTTTGACCTCAATCGCCACTTCGTAAATCTGTTCCGCGCTTCCTTCCCAGGAAACCGGCATCATGCGTCCCTCGGCTTCCGGGAGCAATAAAGTATTGGGACAATCGGTGCGGTGAACCGAAACTCCCCGGCCCCGGGTGACGTAACCCACAATAGGATCGCCCGGAACGGGTGTGCAACAGCGGGCAAAGCGGATCAAAAAGTCTTTTTCCCCGCCGATGGAAATACCTTTGCTCGGAAGAGCGGTAACGGCTGACCCACCCGTCTTATGGGCACGCGCCGCGTCATGGGTTTTCTCTTCGGTTTTTTCCTGCTTTTCGGTCTTGAGCGCCTGTTCTTCCTCATTTTTCCCCGCCACTTTATTCAAAACCTGACGGGGTGATATTTCACCATGACCGGTGTTGGCTAAAAGCTCCTGAATGTTATGGCATCCAAAGAAACCCAAAAATTCATCCAGAGCGTTGGTTTTAAGAAGGTTGTTAAAGTCCAATCCCATGCGCATGGCTTCTTTTTCAAAGAGGTGCTTGCCCTTGTCCACTTCGTCCGCGGACAAGTGGGTTCTAAACCAATGGCGGATTTTGTTTTTCGCGCGGCTGGTGACCACAATCTTCAGCCAGTCGCGGCTGGGCGTACGGGAGGACTGGGTCAAAACCTCAACGATATCCCCGTTTTTCAGGTTATAGCGCAAAGGCACCATCTGGCCGTTCACTTTGACGCCCATGCAATGGGTGCCCACGTCCGTATGAACCGCGTAAGCAAAATCGAGAGCTGTCGCGCCTTTGGGCAATTCCTTCACCGCGCCTTTGGGGGTAAACACGAAAACCTCATCCTCGAACAGGTCGACCTTCATCGCCTCTGCGAATTCGGTGGTGTCTTTAATATCCTGCTGAAGGTCTAAAAGCTGGCGCATCCAGGCGAATTTTTGATCTTCTTTTTCGGCCGCGCGCCCTTCTTTGTAAATCCAGTGGGCCGCGATACCTTCTTCGGCGGTGCGGTGCATGTCATAAGTCCTGATTTGAACCTCGATAGGCTGCGCGTCCGGCCCCATTAAAGTGGTATGTAAACTTTGATACATGTTGTTTTTCGGCATGGCGACATAGTCTTTAAACCGGCCCGGTAAAGGTTTCCAAAGGGTATGAATCATCCCCAAAACCTCATAACACTCTTTGACCGTTCCCGTCAGAATGCGAATCGCCATCAGGTCGAAAATATCCTCAAAGTTTTTCTGCTGTTTGGCCATTTTGTTATAAATGCTGGTGAAATGTTTGGAGCGGCCCTCAACTTCGGCCTTGATGCCCGCCGTCTTCAGATTATTTTCAATGCCCTCAATTACGTTGGCCAGCAGCTTGTCGCGCTCGGCCTTCTTCATGGCTACTTTTTTAACCAGGTCATAATAAACTTCCGGTTCCAGATAACGCAGACAAAGATCTTCCAGTTCACTTTTGATTTTGGCGATACCCAACCGATGGGCCAGCGGAGCGTAAATATCTAAAGTTTCCCGGGCCATTTTTTGACGGCGTTCGGGCGACAGGAAATCGAGAGTGCGCATATTGTGGGTGCGGTCCGCCAGTTTCACCAGAATAACGCGGACGTCTTTCGCCATGGCGATCATCATTTTTCGCGTGCTTTCGGCCTGGCGTAAAGCGGCGTCCTGGAACTGCTGGTTGGAAAGTTTGGTTACCCCATCCACCAGGTTGGCGATTTCTTCGCCAAACTCAGCTTTAAGCTCGTCATAGGTGACCAGAGTATCTTCCAGAATGTCGTGCAAAAGCCCGGTCGCGATAGTGACCGAGTCCATGTGAAGTTCATCCAGAATATCGGCCACACCCACCAGATGGGTTAAATAAGCGTCACCGGACACGCGTTTTTGACCCTCATGGGCTTTTTTGGCGAACTCATAGGCTTTTTGAATGAGATTTCGATCTAAGTTGGATTCGGCAGCGACAACTCCCGAATCAGCCGATGGCTTTTCGATCAGTGCTTGGATACTCATAGATGATTACCGTTAGCGTCCCCCGGCCATAGCCGAAGACCGCGCTTTCTGACAGGCTGCCGAAATAATATAGGCTACAAGGCAGCCTGGCACCCCAAAGATTCCGCAGGAATCGTGGGGTTACATTTATATCAACACTCTATCGCCCCATAATTTAACACTATCGGAAAGGAGTGACAATCATTCAAGAAGACTTAAGTGACGAGAGTTATATTTTGTTTGATATTTAACGTTTTTAAAGTCAATCGATTTACAAAGACGACCTGCTGAAGGTTTTTCGAACTAATCGGTTGGCTGGGATCTCGAAGAAATGATAAGAAATTCCAGCGACAACCGTTGTAATGATGGCAAAAAGACCGAAACCCAACCATGCATTTGCCTGAAAAAGAACGGGGAAAGCAATCGCAAGAATCATGGGATGGAGTAAGTAACCACCGTAACAATATTTTCCGGGAAGGCTAAACAATTTTAAAAAGCGGGATTCGAAAAAACTTAACCTTAGTCCGCCCATTAAAAACAACGCCAATCCGGTACCTAAAAGCGTCGGAACATAAATTTGATCAAGGGAGCCCAAATTGGTGTTCCAATAGGTCGCCGCCATGACCACAAAACCTGTCACACAAATAACAACACACTTTTTCCAGTCTTGCGCCAAAAAATCTCCCCACTGTTGATCGGCCAGATAAAGAAGAGAACCAATGGCGATGGAATCAAAAGCGCCGAAAGAAGCCGCCAATTGGAGGAAATGATTCGAGGGGGCAAGAAAATGACATAACGAACGCCAAAGAAGCGCGAAAAGAATGATCACCAAAAGTAATTTCAACAATTTTTTTTTGCTGTTCGCTTTTCTCAAAAAAACGGGAAAAAAAAGATAAAACTGTTCTTCAACACAAAGCGACCACAAGAGGTTCCAATGAAGACCAAAAGCGGCCGGTGGATGAAAAGCGAGAAACCAATTAAAAGTAAAAGTCGCGATAGAAAGCCAAAAAGCGACGTCTAAATGCCCCACTTCGGGCCTAAAAACATCAAGATAATCAGAATGAGGATTAGAAGAAATCATTAACATGCAAATACCAATCCAAATGCTCGTCAATAAAAGAGGCAAAATGCGGCCCGCCCGCTGGACGTAAAAAGTTCTGACGGAGGGTTTAAATAAACCGCCAGGGTTTTTCGCCAAGACACCGGTGATCAGAAAACCTGAAATAACAAAGAAAAGATAAACTCCGTAAACACCGTTGCTCTGAAAATGTTCCCAATAGGAATAGGCCAAGCGATTTTGTGGTTTTTGAAGAATGATGTCAGAGTGCATAGCCAACACGCTCAGAAGACAGAAACTGCGGACGAAATCGATAATCTGGAAATTTTTCATTTCGATCCCATTCGACTATGATTAAAGAAACATAGTTTAATACCAAATACTGATCTTTGAGTTAATCAAAGTGATAAAATCATTTGTGATTTTATCGATTTGTCTTTCCCGCATGTATAGTAATGTCTTAACTTAATCAAAATATTTTCAATAAGGTTCTCAATAAACACATGAAACTTTCTTTTCAATCATGGATTTATTTTAGTTTTTTCTTAATTTCCAATGTCCTTTTATCTTATTTCCCATTATCTCTTACCCTTCAAATTTGGATTTTTACATTCGGTGTACTGATTCCTTTCGGCGCGGCGCTTTGGATTATTTTGGAAAAGCGGCGCAAAGAACCATCCCCGGCAACTCATTCAACACCCGTACTGATTGATATCCCCAATGACTCCACCCCACCAATGGGATTATGGATCGTCTTCATTCTTTTGATTTTATTTACCCGCTTATATCGGCTCACCTCCATTCCATTCTGGCCCGTCGGTGACGAAGGTATTTATTCAACCATAGCCCTATCGACAATGAAGAAATGGAATTGGACTTTATTATTGACCCAAGGGCGCATGGATCCGCTTTTAATTTGGTTCATGGGGCTATTCTTCCGTATCGATTCCCCTTCCTTGGTTTCACTGAGGCTTTTTACAACCATCTTTTCAATAGCGACAGCGCTTTTATCCTATTTCTGTGTCAGACCTTATCTTCCGAGATCGACCGCCTTTATTTTCTGTTGGCTTTCCGCTTTTTCATTTTGGGAATTCTCCTTGATGCGTTTTAGCACACACCAAGTATTAATCCTCTTTTTCGAAATTCTAGGGTTGGGTAGCCTTGGTTATTATCTGAAATCTAAGAAACCCATTTGTCAACAGCTGTGGATGACCGCCTTAATCTGCTGCAATATTCTGGGATTTTATTCCTACATTAACTGGTCGGTCATCTGGTTTTTCATGTTACTCGTGCTAATTATTTTTTCTTTTCAAAAACCATCCATTCAAAAAACAATACTTTATTTTTTTCTCATCACCGTCCTATCCATCTTGCCGCTAGTCCTCGCTCGCTTAGCGCCAAGCGGCCTATCCTACATAAATGCTATTTTTGACATTTCCAACATTTTCAGTTCTTTTTTCCGCTACCTAAAAAATATTTTTTACGACAGCAAAACCAGTTATCCCTACGCTCCAGACTGGGGCGGTATGTTTGATCCGGTAACAAGTTCTCTGATTTTAATAGGCGTTCTTTATTCCTTTAAAAAATTGGGAAAAAAGCTGCTTTGTTTACTCGGCTTTGGTCTTTTTATTTGTCTTTTGCCTGGAGTTCTAACTAATTATGTTGAACTTCACCGAATTACTCCATCCCTTCCTTTTTGGATGCTCTTAGCGGCCTTGGGAACTGAAAGCCTTTTCAGTAAAGAATATCCGCATCGGATTTGGCCATGGTTTGCCATTCTTGGAATACTTTCCCTAGGCATTAATGTTTTTAACTTCGTTGGCCCCTATTGCGATCTTAAACGGGCCATTCCCGAGCGACAATGGCGTGTCGTGGAATACGAAGATGCCTATAGGCTTCTGAAACATCAAAGTGAAGAAACCGGGCCACTCTATGTTTTTTTGGAGTTTTATTCGGATTACTCCGATAAAACGATTAACCTTGCCGTCTATCCGTTTAATTGTATTGAAAATCCTGCACTCAAAAATGTAGCACCTCGTTTTGCCGCGATCATGGCTGATGTGAATTACACACCGTTTTTTGTAAAGAATTTTCCTGATCTTAAAATGAAAATTTTGAAAACCGACAATTACACCAATAACGCCCAATCACCTTACGGAATGTTCATTGTTCCCGTATCGCAGATATCTCCCTCCATTTTAAAAAACTGGATTGCAGCCGATAGAATCTATCGAACCACTGACCGGATCTTATTAAACAAAACTTCAGTTGATACATGGAGCCAGCTTTATGAATCGACATCACAAATACAAAATCTTTGTAATAACGATCCGTTTCTCACAGCTGTTTATTGGGAAAAATATGGTTATTTAAAATTTTATGACGGGGATTATCAAGCGGCTTCCACCGCTTATAAAACCGCCGTAAAAAAGGGAATCCCGGCAGCACAACTTTATTATGGTCTGGGTGTTTGTTTAAAAAAGATGAACAAGGATCAGGAAGCCAACAAAGCGTTTCAAAAGGCCAACCTTATCTCGAACGAAATTTCAAACCGCGTTCACAATTAGAATGATTTAAAACAATACCCTTATATAAAACACATTTTACTTCAATACCACGCCCTGACTTTTTAAATAAGCCAAAGCGATTTTGTCATTCGGGTTTAATTGATAAGCCTTCTTCCAAGACTCAATCGCGTCCGCCTTGCGGTGCAATCGGATATAGCAGACCCCTAAGTTTAAATAAGTTTGAGCGTCATTGGGCGTGTAGGTTAAGAAATTCTCAAAGGTTTTCGCGGACTCTTCATAGTTCTTCAATTGAAATAAACAAACACCCCTTATCCAAACCAGTCCCGCGTAATTGGGTGTTATGGCTAATCCCTTATCGCACAAAGCGGACGCGTCCGCGAAACGGCCCTGCATTACCCTGATATTGGCCATGGCCGACAGGCTCTCTACATAGTTTGGATTTAAATCCAGCGATTTTTGATAAGCGTCGAAAGCGTCATCGTCGGTTTTACCGCCTAAAACCAAAGCGGCTCCCAGCGCGTTCCAGGCTTTAGGGTCCTGCGGTGATAAAGCCGTCAACCTTTTGCCAAAGCCAACTCCTAGTTCAGACTTTCCGAGATTAGTCTCGCCTCTCGTATTACGCGTGGCTATAGAAGCCGCGACCATTTGAGCGCTCATAATTAAAACAATCAAGACCGCTAAACTTAAAACAATTTGTTGAATAAAAGAAAGTTTGAACGAGGACGAATTGGAAACAGGGGCGCGCAAGACCAGCGGCGCCGCCAGAAACAATCCCAACAAAATAGCCGTAGAGGCCACCTGCAGCGGAAAATTGCTCAGGGATTGAACCAACAAGGCAATTAACGAAGCTAGAACCCCTAATAAAAGTTCTTTGTTTTCTTTCGAGATTTCAGGATTTTTAAAAAACTGAAAAATCGTAAAACTATAAACGGCCAAGACCGCCAAAAATAAAACCAACCCGATCAAGCCGCCCTCGACCCAAAATTGAAGGAAGTCATTGTGAACATGTTCGGAGTAGGTGTAAGGATGATTAACATATTCGGCCGGGCTATAAGGCACAGCCTGATACTTGGGATATTGAACACCGATTTGGCCCAGGCCCACACCGGTCCAGAAATGGTCCTGGATAATGGCCCAGGCGACCTGATAGTTTTCAACCCTTTGCTCGACCGATACCTGTTTACTGTTCAAAACCGCTAACCCGCCGTGACGATAAACATAGGCGCCCGCGCCGACTACTAAAACTGCCAGACAAATTAAAATATACCGTTTGTTTTTTTGAAAAAGCTCCCGACCAACGGGAAACAAAAAGGCGATACCTAGAAAAACTACTGTGACCGCTAAAGCGATAAAGGAACCGGTGACCTTGGTAATTAAAAGACCTACAAAAAGAAGAAGGGTGATCGCTCTTAACCAAAACCAGCTTTTCTGACTGGAGTTGGCCGGTATCAGTTTCTTTTGACCAAAAGGCATTTGACCGTAAGTTCTTAGAGTTAAAACAAAAGCCAGGGGTAAAAGAGCGACCAAATGACCGCCCAAATAATCGGGGTTGCCCAGCGTAGCGAAAGCCCTCGCGTCAAAGTGGGTAGTCCAGTTGTACTTATCCATCCCCAAAACTTGGAAAAATCCGTAAAGGGCCATAAAAGCCCCCGCGCCCAATACCCAATGCAGTAACCGCTCGTAAGTAATGCCCCTGGCACAGGAAAAGACAACCGCGATCAGTGTTCCCGAGATCAACCAGAGATGGAATGAACCAGGCCCTACATTAAATTTCACCAGACTGACACCATAAGAGTCCGCGACCATCCAAAGCGTAAAAAGCAGGGTCGTGATGACCAAGGGCTGTCGATAAACCGAAAATCCCTTCATCAGTGCCAATAGCGCGAAATAAACCACGGCTAAAAGGCCGACCAGTTCTTTGACCAGCGTAAAACCATCCGCCGACCTGACATAAAAAGCCAAAGGTACCCACACCAGCAAAAGTGCTAATAAAGTTCGATGAAATCGGCTGTTCATAACTATTCCATTTCTGTTTACTTCATCCGGCTTGAAGTGTGGTTTTAATCTTGGCTGTAATATCTAAAGCCATTTGAGACTCCGGTGTGGATTTATACAACATTCCCGCCAGATTAATAAGGTCTAAAACGCCTGCCCAATATTTCCACCGGTCCGCTAAACGGCCTCTCGAAATCTGATAAGCCTTTTGAAAGACTTGCTCAAAAGCCGAAGAGATCGGCCACCGAAACAACTGGCCTATGTCCATCAAGGCTGAACCCGCGTAAGCGAATTCCCAATCCAGAACCAGGGGTTTACCCTGGTCGGTCCCATGAAGATTAGAGACCTTAAAATCCCCGTGCAAAAGAACCGGTGATCCGGCGACTTCCTGAAGACCCTCTATCTTAGAATCAAAAAACTCAATTACTTCATCCAATAACGAACTCGGCAGGGATGATTTAGGGGGCATATCCATAAAAGAACAAAGATAGTCCCACATATCGGTCACGAAATTTTCCATCGGTTCTTCTATTTTGAGGTCTGTGCCAATAAACCCGGCAGTTTCATAGGTATGGGAATGTATTTCCGCCAAAGCTTTTCCCAGAGCTTCCCCCACCTCTGCCTGATCTTCCAACGGCGAATGATTTACATACTTCATCCATAAAAACCCATCACCCGAACCGATAACTTCGGGAACTACCAAAGCTTTCCAATGCTTTCGAATCAAGCTTAACTCTTTACCCGCGACAGAGGCGTCCCGGCGGTAGAGGCGTAAAACTTGATCGTTTCCAATTCGAATGTTGGTATTCGCCTGTCCCCCGGAAAGTAATTGGAGAGACTCGGCAGTGGAACCAATACATTTTTCTACTTCCGAACGGCTAATCACATTGACTTGGCCCGACGGCACCCATGAGTCTTCGGGATTAAATAGCTTTGTCATATTTAAAGTTGATTCCCTACGTGTTTTTCAAAATCATTCTTTTGTTTCTTCCAAAAAACCGAAAAGGGATAGAGTTGAAGGGTTTGGTTCAAGTTACTCTCGGCGCTCTTTAAATCCCTTTTTTCAACATCAACCAAATACTGACTGGCGGGCGGCGCAAAAAACATAACCAAATCCGCCGATTCTTCCTTGGGTTTTTCTTTCAATTGGGCCAGAATTCCATAAACCGCCTGGAGATTTTGCGAATAGATCAACTGGGTTCCCCGCTGAATGAACTCGTCCAAGTTTTTCCACTGGGCGGTGGTTAAATCGTAATGGTCGTAGTCTTTCGATACCCGAATGCCCTCGAGTCCGTTCACCACCAAATAGTCCACGCCCATTTCCCGCAGACGATCGGCGATTCCCTGTGCGGTCGTTTCTTCCCGTGCGATCTTCGCCAAAGTTTGATCGTCAAAAACCGTATTGGTTAAAAAGGGCTGTTTGTAATAAAGCCCCCTAGCGTCACCCACGATCAGTAGACGCTTATCTTCCGGCAAATGGGCCGACAGCCATTGGGCCATTTCGTAATAAGAAGTCAGTTTTTGGGAATCGGTCAAGTATTGGTCGCGGGTTTGCCGGCCCGAAAAAATACCGGCAAAGTCGTAGTAATAATGAACCATGTCGGCCATATAGCCAAAACATAAAATGGCCGAAAACCCGGCAATCCAGGCGGCCCCCTTGCCCCAAGCCGGTCTGTCTCCACTCGCTAAAACCGCTCCCAGGAGAATATAAAGAAGAACAAAGTCCGGCAGCATGAACCGGAGAATATGAGTGACCGCTACGCTGGCCAAAAAAACCAGCAGAGAAACCCAGACCAAAAACCGCAAGGTGGGATGTTTGAGTTTGAATAAAAACAGAAGCGGCAAAAAAGCCAAAGCTATCGGCCCGGCAAAGCTGTAACTGTCCGGATTGGAGATAATCATCTTCCAGGGCAAAATGAGCCAGTCCCACCAATGGTCAGTCATCCGGCCCTGTTGTTCGGTCAAAAGCCTTTCGTATCCCTTCAGGGGCAAGTGCCTACCTTGGAACAAAGAAGTGAAATAAGGAAAGGCGGGGTTACCCGTGTAAATCCAGTTCTTCAAAACCCATGGCCCGGCGGTGAAAAGAAACGCGGCCGCAAACAGAAAAGCGGGTTTCCAAATATCTTCACCCTTCCGCACGTTTTTTTGAAAAATCAGAACCGCCAAAGCGGCGACGATCACTATGGCCCCGTTATATTTGACCCCCACTGCCAATCCGGCGAATAAACCGGCCGCAAAAGCCCATTGCGGTGTTTGAGAGCCGGCCCAGCGGTTGAGAGCGTATATAAAGAGAACTACAGCTAATGCCAAAAACCCTTCTACCTGCGTGGTCCAGGTATTGATGGCGAAGTGGGGCAGGGTGAGTACCAAACCCAAAGTCAAATAACCCGACCGGGGCCCGCCCAGTTCCCTGGCCCAGCCGCCCGCCAACAAAGCGCAAATCCCCAAAGCGACCGCGTGAAGCATCTTGGCCGATTCGGTCCCCTGGAATACCAGCCCGCTTAAAAAGTAAGTTTCGGCGCCGTAAGGGTAGTTGGAAAAGAAGTTAGTCGGAAAATCGCTCAACCCATGGTGTGAAAGCCAATATTCGGGAACCGCCAGGTGATAGACCATCGAGTCGTAAAAAGTTTCCGGAGTTAAATTCACCAAAAGGGTTAATCCGACATAGACCAATCCAGCAAAAAATAAAAACATATAGCTGGGGCCGATGGACTGGATGGGATTCCAAGATATGGGTGATAACCGCCGAAACAAATGAAAAACTTCCCAAGCTAAACCTAAAACCAAAACCGCCGCAAACCCTTGCCAAACCGATGCGTACCAAAGACCGCAGAAGCCCATCCCTACCCAAAAGAATCCCAAAGCGACAACACCAAACCCGAATTCAAACCCAAATCGAACCCAAGAATCCGATGGGTCCAATGAAACTACTTTGAGTGTGTTTCGGCCCAAAACCCAGGTCGCCCCAACAACAAGAATTGTCGTTAAAACCGCTTTGAGAGATTCGCCCCAAACTTTGAACCACTGGGCTCCATCAACGACCGGAAAGGCATCCGCGTTAAACAACAGACCCCAAAAATGAAAGGTTTTATCCAATTGAGAAAAGAAACAAATGAATACAGCCCCAGCCCATATCAATACAGATGTCAGAGCAATGAAACCATTACGGTGCTGAGCCGCGGGTAATGGAATGATGGTATTTTTCATGAAACCCGCCGGATTGGGATTAGTGAAGTTGTTGAAGCTGTTCGCGCCAATAAGTTTCTCTCGGAAAAAACGCCAAGATATGATTCAAAGCGTTTTTAGCTTTCGGTTTGTCATCAGCCTTGAGCGCCTCGGAGAAATCATAGGCGTAGGGCGATAAAAAGGAAAAGAGGTTTAAAAGGTAGGGAGACTTTTCATCGCTTAATGCGTCTTTCACCGCGTAAACAGCTTGAAAATTTTTCCAATAGAGGGGTTTCAGACCCTGGGCCACTAAACCGTTTAGTTTCGTCCATTCTTCCGGTTTCAGGTCATATTGACCATAATCAGCGGAAAGCCGTAACCCTTCCGGACCATTAATAACCAGATGCGTAATCCCCGCTTGATGGAGTTTTTTCAAAATACCAGCCGCGTCCTTTTCCTGCCGGGCCGCCTGTACCAAGAAGGGTTCGTCAAAAACCGAATTGGCGTAAAAAGACCGGGGATAATAAAGTCCCCGCGCGTCTCCCGCGATCAAAAGACGGGCGTCCACCGGAAGATGTTGATCGGTCCAGGTCACTAAGGGCTCATAAGAATTGGACATCTGGCGGCTCAGAAAAGCCTCACGGCTCTCCTGTCCCGTCCAACGATCCCAGCCTTGATAATATTGTCCGCTGATGAGGGCGTAGAAGCCGAGAAAAAACACAGCAAAAATCCAAACCGAGATTTTCCAACCCCATTGAAACATCGGGGGCGCTTCTTTGGACATATAAACAACCGAAAAAAGAATCAAAGCCAGAATAAAAGACGGCATGGAAAAACGAAGCATGTGCGAAAGTGAAAACCCCAAGACAAAAGAAACTACAAGAACCCAGAGAAGAAATTTTTGAGGTTCTTTAAGTTTAAATAGAAAAAGACCTGGTAAAAAAGCCAGAACCAGTGGACCGATCATTTGATCGTCCCCCATATCCGGCATAGTTAAACGCCACGGCAAATTTACATAAGACCAAAGACCCTGATCCATCGGCAGAAACTGCCTGTTATCATGCAGCAGATGGTTGTAACCGTTCACCGCTAAGGACCGCCCACCCATCCAGGAGAATCCATAAGGAAAAAAAGAATTACCTGCAAAAATCCAATTCTTCAACAACCACGGCCCCACTAACAATAAACCTAAAAGAGTAAAGACAAGTATCGCGAAGCCCCAATACCCTTTCAAGTTCCGCTCTCTTCGTACGATCAGTACTAAAATAACCGCAACAACAACCACCAGCGCCGTTGGTTTAACGGACACGGCCAATCCCGCAAAGAGGGCGGATAATACTAGCCACTCACAGCGTTTATTTTTTAAATCATCCTCAAAAGCTTTTGTCAGCGTGTAAAGAAATAAAAGCGAAACGAAAGTAAAAAGCCCGTCCACTCTTACAGCCCAGGCATTTAAATAAAGTAGGGGAAATGTCAAAACCACGGCCGCCGCCATCACTGCAGCCCTTTTGCCCGACAATTCTTGAGCCCACCCATAGGCCAGAATTGAGCAAAAAGCCCAAACCGCTACGCTCAAAAGTTTCGCTCCTTCCGTACCCGCCTGTGCCCATCCACCCATATAAAACAGCGACCCTCCATAAAAAAAACCGGAATAAAGCTGTTGTGTATTATCCGAAATGCCGTGTTGATAAAACCAAAACTGAGGAAGTCCTAGAAAATAATTTAACGTGTCATAAAAAATTTCAGGGAGAAGCGCGTGAACCACCGCAACAAAAACATAAATCACTACTAAGACAATGAACCACAAAGGGAATTCTGATTTTTTCAGTTTCGGAAAATTGCGAATGATATGAAACAGATCTGGAACAGCCAAAAGTGACGTTAGAATCATCGCGCCGAGCCAAATCGGTCCAAACCATAAACGGGTCAAACCCAATCCCAGCCAAAATAAAACCCAGAAAAAAATCCCTAGCGCCATTTCCAAGCAAAAGGCCATTGATGAACTGGTCCTAACCGCTCCTAAAAGACGCAGAGTTCGATGTCCCATCCAACCCATGAGCGCTAAAACCCAAAGACTCATTAAAATGATCGATGAAAATTCAGTTAATGCTTTAAAAAGTTTGGCAAAATCGAGTGTTTCTACGGTTGGAAAATGAAAGGATAACCAGGCAGTGGGACAATGAATGAAAAACTCAGTTAAAACCCAAATAATCCAAAGAAAAAATAAGGCTGATCCTAAATAAAATCGTAATTTAACGGATGGGGAGGGATTTAAACTCAAGACCGTTTCCTAAAAGAAACCAGAGAATTTCTGACGAATAAATAAAAAAGCACCCTATTCTTTTGAAATAGGGTGCTTTCAGTAACTTTTCAACTTATTTGAAAATTAGCTCAAAACCGCTTCTTTTAAATCTTTCAAAACGCGGAATTTGACTACTTTCTTGGCCGGAACATTAACCAATTCGCCAGTGCGCGGGTTGCGGGCTTGACGAGCTTTCCGATCTTTCAATTGAAATACGCCCAAACCGTCGAGCTTAATTTTGTACTCGGTTTTCAAGGTTTTGTAGATAGTGCTACGCAACGCTTGCATAAGATTATCCACGTCCTTTTTCTTTAAACCTGTTTCATTTGCTAGCGTCCCCAGCAGTTCGCTCTTGGTCAACGTCCACCTCCTGGATTTAGAAATCACGACTTTTATACCGTAGATATAAGGGTTTAGCAAGGATATTGTCGATTTTAAAGGGTTTTTTGAGGATGTTCACTCTTACTCAATTTACCCGCTTTCCGTTTGCGGACAATCTTTTGACATTCCGCCATTAAATTCAGCTTTTTTAGCTTCCAAATCAGCGTATTTCGATGAATTCCAAGGGATTTCGCCGCTTGAGTTTGACTGCCTCTAGCCCTTTCCAAAGCGCCTCGAAGACACTCCCTTTCAAACTCGCTTCGGGAACGTTTAAAAAATTGGCCCTCTTTTCTAACCTCACCAACACCCTTTTCCCATATTTCAGCCGGTATATCCTCTAAAGTTATACTTTTGCGGTCAGCCAAAAGCGCGGCTAATTCCACTCTCCAAAAACGATTCTCACGCTCCAGATTTCTTTTCGTGAGAATCTTCTCTAACTTCAGTTTCAACTCATTCCAGGCATAAGGAATAACCAAATAATCCCCATAGCTTCCCAAAACGTCGATCCCCTTCTGGATTTGGTTTTGTTCCAACGCGATCAGCAAATCACAGGATCCGGCGATTTTTTGAATTCGTTTTAATAAGTGAAATTCGGCGTTTTTCGACAAATGGATTTGAATAAAACAGATATCAAAACGATGTTTTTTTAAAATCTTTAGCGCGGTTAATAGCTCCGGAACCACAATCGGCTCCAGTTTCCCTAAAACACTTTCGAAACTAGGCTCGATTTTGATAGTAGTAGACACGATCAAAATAGATGTTTTCATGACTTTTTGCCGGCAAGCGGCTTGGGTATAGCAATTATCGAGAGCAGTGTTTCCCATTCCTGACAATAAGGTTTCAACTCATCTCTCAATTTAGCGTCATCCAAAAGCCGTAAAAATAAAAACAAATACTCGCTGGCGACGCCGCAACGCGGACCCAAAAACTTTCTGGCTTTTTGAACAATTTTTACATACTGGGTTCTTGTCGGAGCTTCGTTTCCTCCGCCCAGCAATTTGACCGAACGGTAATATCGTTTCATGGCCCTCAAAACCCACCGATCCACCGGAAAAGCCGAATAGTGATCCATAGAAAAAAGTAAAATACAGTCCGCTATTTTCGGTCCTATTCCATCCAATGCCATCAAAGCTTCTCTGGCGTCATCACAGGGGATATTTTTGAAATGGCCCAAAATAAGAACCTGGGCTTCCACGACTCGGGCTGCCCGAATCAAGCGGTCTGCCCGCGCCTTGTAATTATTGGTAAAGGGCTTTAATTGATCAGGGGATAATTGGGCAATGACCGCGGGTTCGGGAAAAGCAAAATAACCGGGCGCATCAGGAATCGGATTTCCAAACTTCACGCAAAATTTTCTAATAGCGTGGCGGATCACCTTGACCGATAAACCTTGAGCGAACATATAGGAAGCCGTGCATTCCCAGGGTTCCTGGCGAATCAATCTTAACCCTTTGAGAACTTTGATCGGTTTGCCCAAAACTTCGCTGTCTTCAAAAGCCTGGGTCCAAGGGGCCAACTCATCCTCAAAACCCAAGTAATAGCTTAACCAAAGAGAAGCTTCCATTCCCCGTACTTCAGAAGAACTACATTTCCAACTCAGTTGATCGCCATTCTGATTCAATTCCCAATAAACCTGACCCGCCACACCTTGAAACCATTCGGGCCGAGTTGGATCCTGCTGCCAACGGAAACACTGCCCGCAAAGAAGCGTTAGTGGCAAAGAAAAAGGCTGTGGAACGAGTAATATTCCGTCCATTCCTAATCCAAACGCCGGTAAAAAATGAGGGTTGTAAATAAGATAAGTGGAACTAAGGCGAATGAAGCAAAGTCTTGTGGATTTAATAAGATTGTCTTGAAATTCAAAAGCCCTACTGCCCCATTAATCCCTGTGTTAAGAATGAAATAGGTCAAAAAAGCCCAAAATGCCAACTTTTTCATCAACCATAAGCCGCAAAGACAAATAATCATAATAACGGCACTTAAAGAGATATAAACAGCGTACCAACGTCCCTGGGCCTGAACCGCTGGTGATATCACTAAAATGGTTCTCAAAAAACACCCAAAAAAACCAAAAACACAAAGTATTGAAAGGAACATCGGCCTGCCGGTTTTTTGTAAGTCTTTCATGCTAAACTTTCCAGCGTTTAGGTGTTTTATAAGCCCTTTTACGCCTTGATCACCTTAATTAGAATAAGAGTTCATGTATTTCGAATATAAACCGTTAGGTTTTCCATATTAACTAAAGGAACTTCTTTTGAAACGTTTTTCTTTCCTGTTCTTAATCCTATCCTTTGCTTTTTTACAAGGCTGTCGAAACGCGCCCACATCGGCCAACGGCAATAATAGCAGCGGCTGGATTGAAGCGACAAAACAAGCGCCCTGGGCCGCCCGCTATGGACTCACAGGCGCTGTATTTAATAACAACATGTGGATCATCGGCGGAGCCAGTGGCAGCAATCCCGTTACGACTTCCGGCAATATTACCGCGGGCGTTACTCAGTTCTACGGCGATGTTTGGAAATCCGGTGACGGTAAAACCTGGACCCAAACGGCCTCTCCTGGTTTTAACGGCCGCTATGGCGGTCAGGCCGTAACGTTAAACAACAATCTCTATTTTATTGGCGGCAATAACAACGGTACTTTAATGAACGATGTTTGGAGTTCACCGGATGGTGTGACCTGGACCCAAATCTTGGCGAACAACGCCGGGATTAGTTCCAGTGTGGTAGGCGGCACTCAATTTTGTCCCCGGGAAGATTTTTCAGCGATTATTTTCAATAACAAAATTTGGGTGATCGGCGGAACGCCTAACCCTTCCAACATCACCTCCGTCGGGTTAAATGATGTCTGGAGTTCCCCGGACGGAATTACCTGGACTCAGGTTTTAGCCAACGCTCCCGGCATTACGTTAGGAACGGCTACCACCCAACCACAAGCCCGTTGGGGCTCCGCGGCCGTCAGTTTCAATGGAAACATTTATTTAATGTGCGGTCATGACAGCGGCATGGGAGTAAACACATCAGACTCGGATATTTGGTCCTCCGCCAACGGCGCGACCTGGGGTCTGATTTATAATTCCTTCACACCCGTTTTTTACCACCAACTTATTGTGAATAACAATTCGGTTTGGTTTACCTGCGGTTATGCCGAATTTGAGGGAGGTCCTTTCTCTGCCGTATATAGCACCAATAATTTCACCAGCTGGGCGAGTCCGGGAACCACACCCTTCACTGGCCGGTTCGATCATCTAAGCTTGTCTTTTAACAATCAGGTGTGGATTATGGGCGGATGCAACAACACCGACTCTTTGACTTACTTTAACGATGTCTGGCATTCACCTTAATCGACCGCGACTATATTGTTTTGCGTTGTTCAACTTTTCTCCGGTCGCGTTTCATTCTGGTTTTATATTCGNNCGGGTGAATTTTTATATTCGGTGACCCTTTCATAACGGCGGGCGTTTCTTCTCCGGTCTCTCTTTCGAAGTAGCTTGGGCTTTTCCATCCAGCCCAACTGGATCAACAGGTTTTTAAAGAAACCCATAAATTCTCCTTTTAACTGACCAGCATCATAAACGCCCCAAAACGGCCGGTAGGTTTTTCCGGGCTCGCGTCCGCCCGATGAGAGTAAAACAGATTGATATGATCAACTGTACAAAGATTGGAACGGATCAAATGATCCTCCGTCACTCCCGCTTCCAAAAGCTGTCGTGCGTTTGCCTCGGGAATGTTCAATTTCCAATGGGATTTACCGCTTTGTTCCAAAATTTCACCGGCATAAGAAAAAGAATCAAATTTTTCTCTCACGTCCAATCCCACTTCATAACAGCAAGGTCCAATCGCGGGACCTAAAACCACTTTGACGTCCGCCGGGTTAGTCTCGTAAGTCTCGGTCATCATTTTTAATGTTTTAACCGCGATTTGAGCCACCGTTCCCCGCCAGCCCGCGTGCGCCAAACCGATTGCTTTGTGGATCTGGTCATAAAAAAGAATCGGCAGACAATCTGCCACCAAAATGGAAATAGGAACTTGAGATAAATTAGTAATAACCGCGTCACCCTGACCAAGAGGCTGGCCTTTAGGAGGAAGATTAGAACTGTCGAGTTTGAATACTTTATCACTATGAATCTGGGTCAAATAAACCGCTTTATCCAGATTCATTTCGATGGATTCGGAAAGAAGCCGCCGGTTCTCTTCTACCCTTAAAGAATCATCCGACACTTTATAACTGATATTCATGGATTGATAAGAACTGCGGCTGACGCCGCCCACACGGGTTGAAATCGCATGACGCACCAGAGTCGAATGGCCGAACCGCGGAAAAGACAGGGTCAAAACCCCGCCCCTACGGTCTTCTAAAATGTCATCACTGAGCTTGTTTAACATCGACAAGGTTCTCCACTATATTCCGATAGGATAAAATACCGTCCGCGATCGCCTTCGCCATATTATCCTGCCAATCCGGGTCTTCTAATTTGAATTCTTCCCTCGGATTACTGATAAAAGCGGTTTCAATCAAAATCGAAGGCATATTCACCCTGCCCAAAACGTAAAAATTGGCTTGTTGAACCCGGCGGATATGCTGTCCTAAACGCTTATTAATATACTCTTCAACATTTTCAGCCACACTGTAGCTTCGTTGATAATATCTTTGATAGGAAAGATCACTAAAAATGCCAAAATCATCACTGCTTGTGTTTTCTTGGCTGGTCTCAAAATCAGCGTAATGATTTTTTTTCTTTGGACTGTAAACCCATATCTCTGTTCCCGATGCGTTGCCGGCCTTGCTTCTCGGGGTTGAATTACAATGAATGGAAACAAAAAGATCGGCTTTATGTTTATTGGCATACTGGGTCCGGCCTTTTAGGGTCACAAAGTAATCCCTATCTCTCGTCATTAAAACCGTAAGTTCTGGTTGCTCCCTTAACAATCGAACGACTTTCGTGGCTATCGCCAAAGTGGCCTGTTTTTCAAAGTAACGGTTATCGTAGCCTTTGGCCCCAATGTCCTTGCCGCCATGACCCGGATCAATCACGATACAATCGACGTGATATCCCCTTTTGTCTTCCCGCTTTTGGGGAACGATTAAATTTTCAGTCGTTTCTTCCTCGCCCCGTGCGTTTACGATTTCTTCGGTTATCGGCGCGGAGGTCGGCACAGACGAGACTGCATTGATGACCGGTGTAACAGAAGCAGCGACTTGTTCCTGCGCGACGATTTCATTTTTTAGCTCGGCCGCGGCCACTCCACCGACAATCAATACCTGTTGATCGGATAAAAAACGGCTGTTAATCCCCAAAATAGCGGCCAATAAATCCTGAGCCGTAGCCGGGGTCACGGCCAGTTGACCCTCAATTTCCACCGCGGGATCGGTTTCAAAAGACTCGTTGGGGTTCAAAGCCATAAACATGGGCTGGGACAAAACCAGTTTGACCTGATTTTTATTTTTGGACAACATTACTCTTTGGGTTTGAGCGTCAAATTGAAGATCGATGCCGTAAAACTTCACCACGTCCGCCAAAGGCAAATACATCCGGCCCTGGCCGTCTTTTAAAGGTATCACCTGAGTCTGATCCGTCCGATAGGTATATTTAAGCGTGATGGAATTATCGGCATTTAAAGATAATGTCAGGGCGGAAAATAAAAAAAACGCTGACGTTATTTTTTTAAAAAGAGCGGCTCCGAATAATTTACTTGTGCTCATTTATCATCCACCCCGGTCAACTTCTCTTCTTTGGTCGGCGCCAAAACCAGCCCCGAATGCTTTATTCGGAAATAAAAAGTGTAGTTTCTGGGCTGGCCCGTCTTATCGACAGCTTCCACCCGCACAAAATGGCCGCCCGATTTCAAAGCTTTTTTAAGTTGATGTTTTAATTCATGCGTCTTGGGGTTATAGCTGTAATTAACCGAAGCCGTTCCAATGTAAAGTTTAATGGTTTTATAATCAATGTCGTCTTGAATGATCATCGACACAAGCGGTCTATGCTTGAGGATGAATTCGCCGTCACCCGGATAAACCTGCGCCAGATGAAGAACCTTCGTCGCGAATAAAGCGGCAAAGGACTCATGGCCGATGGGATTCAAAATTAAATCCCTTTTTAATTTGAGCGGCGGCACCGTCCGGTCATTGGGTCCCGGATTCACCGTAAAAGCCAATTGATAGTTTAACTTTTGGGTTTCTTCAACAATCCTGTCGTCATAAACCCCATAGGGATAAGCCAGGGTGGTGGGAGTGTAATTAAATTCTTTTTCAATGTATTCCAGCGGGTCTGACAACTCCTTTGTCAATAAAACCGAAAAGTCGTTGGCTGTGGTTTTTTCTTCTACATAGCCGAGATTCAAATGGCTCTTCGTGTGGGATTCCAGCTCCATGCCGTACTTTTGCATCGCCTTAATATCTTCCAGGGTCAGTGAATCTCCCTGATCCCGGATAAAATCCGTGTAGAGAAAAAGAACGCCAGGATATTTGAATTGTTGAAGAACGGGGAACATCACATCGTAAAGACTTCGAAAACCATCGTCGAAGGTTAAAAGAACCGGTCTGGCGGGAAGGGGTTTTCCGCCAAACCAGTAGTCTTTCAATTGCCGCATGGAAATGGGGGTAATTCCATTATCTTTAAGATACTGCATCTGCCAGCGAAACTCGGCCTGGGGAAACCGGTATTCAGACAGTTTTTCCGTAAACTTTTCCGGATGGGACACAAACCGGTGATAGCACAACACCACAAAAGGGCTATCGTTTAAAGAACCGGCGGTTTGAGCGTTAACCGTTAACCCTACCGCTTCCACTGAAACTATATTAGTGGATGAAGCGGATTCGAGAACGGTTGAAACTCCCGCCGTTGTTTGAGCCGTTGGGGTCGTCGGCTCCAACACCACCGGTAAAGATACCGGCGTGGTTTGAAAGGGCCATTCAGGTCTTAGGGTGAGGTAAACCGCTATTCCAGCCGTCAGTAACAGCACCAGAAGAAGCCAAAAGCGCCGACTCCCCTTCAAGTCCAAAATGAAAACCTTTCCAGACCCCTGTATTCAATCAGTTATGAGAATTCTTGGTTGCCATACGGCGGCGCATAAAAGCCGGAATTTCATACTGGCCTTCCGACAATTTAGAAAGCAAATCCGACTCACCCTCAGCTACCGGCTCTGAAGAGCTGGCTTTGTCGGTCTTGTATTTTTGATTCACAAAATTCTCAAAATCCAAGACGGTTGAGATCGAATCTTCCTCAGTTTTAACCGCGTCAAAGCCGGTCGCGATGATCGTCACCCGCAAGCCGTCTTTCAAATTAAGATCTTCTGCCACACCCGGAATGATTTCCACGCCAGGCTTCGCGGCCTTTTGCAAGAAACCATTAATCTGGTTAAATTCGTTCAGGGAGAAATTCGTTCCGCCTGTCACCTGGACCAAAATGGTATCGGCGCGGGCGATATCCACATCCTCCAGCAGAGGGCTATTCACCGCTTTTTGAATCGCTTTGATCGCGCGATCTTCACCGGTGCCATAACCCGTTCCCATAAGCGCTTTGCCTTTGGCGGTCAAAACACGCTTCACGTCGGCGAAGTCGCGGTTGATGGTTCCTTCGGAATTAATGACTTCCGAAATACCCTGGATAGCCTGAATCAAAACATCATCCACTCGGGCAAAGGCCGCGGTGAAAGCGATGTCCTGTTCACAGACAATATTGATTCGTTCGTTCGGGATCACCACAAAAGTGTCCACATGCGGGATCATCGCGCGCAAGCCGTCTTCAGCCTGAGCCTTGCGGACCGGTCCTTCATGTTCAAAAGGACGGCTCACAATACCTACCGTTAAGATGCCCATTTTGCGGGCGATTTCAGCCACAATCGGAGCCGCACCGGTTCCGGTTCCGCCGCCCATTCCGGCAACGATGACCACCATGTCCGCGCCTTCAAGTGTTTTTTGGATATCTTCGCGGGATTCTTCAGCTGCTTCACGGGCGATCGCAGGATTACCACCCGATCCCAAACCTTTGGTCAGGAATTTTCCCAATTGGATTTTCTTGGTGGCTTTGTTGCGGCGAAGTGATTTGTAATCGGTGTTGGCTGCGATACATTCGACACCTTCGATACCGGCGTCGATCATTCGGTTAACGGCGTTACATCCGCCCCCGCCCACTCCTATGACCTTCAAGTGAGCCATGTACTGCTGCATCTCATCATCGGCAAATTCTATCATTCGGATTCCCCCCAAATTTTTTATGGCCTGTGGTGCTCGTTTGAAAAGCGCAGGTCATCCCGCTTTTCAACGTCCAGCCGGCCGCTCCCCAGCGGCCTTACAACGCCCTAATTATATGAAATTCTCGGGCTAAAAGGTGAGCCAATTTCATTATTTTCAAAGAAAAAAGCCCTCTTTGAACCCTTAAATGGAATTGCCGAACCATACATGGTTGGCCTCGTTCGCTTTTAAGTCTTTGCTAAATAGAATCGCCGCTCTGCAGGGTGGCGACTTCCATCTAGTTTATATCGAGTCACCAAACCACTTCTTCATGCGGTCCAAAACGTTGTTAAACATGTCCCCTCCCGCCGCGAAACTAGTCGGTTTTTTGCTGGGTTGAGGATCCTGCGTTTGCATCCCCATAAGGACCAATCCCACCGCGGTGGAATAGCTGGGATTCGAAACGACGTCCGTTAATCCCCCTATCTTTTTCGGCGAGCCAATACGAACCGGTAATTGCAGAATTTTTTCAGCCAGCTCAGCCGTTCCTTCCATCAAGGAAGCTCCGCCCGTAATCACCGCGCCGGCCGGAATGCGGTCTTCAAACCCATTTTTCTTCAGTTCAGCCGTCACCAGTTCAAATATTTCTTCCATGCGGGCTTCGATGATTTCGGATAGAACCCGGCGCGGCATCCGGCGATCCGCCCGGCCGCCCACACCCGGAACCGTTATCTCTTCCTCTTCTTTTACCATCGCCGTATAAGCGCATCCAAATTGCGTCTTGATGATTTCCGCTTCCGTATTGGGGGTTCTTAAACCGACCGCCACGTCGCTGGTGACCAAGGCGCCGCCTAGGGTAATAATTCCCGTATGCCAGAGAGAACCGTTGATAAAGACCGCGATGTCGGTTGTACCGCCGCCAATATCAATCAAAACCACACCCAGCTCTTTTTCGTCGGTGGACAAGATAGCCTCAGCTGAAGCCAATGGCTGCAAAATAATATCCGCCACTCGCACATCCGCTCTTTCCACACTGCGTACGATATTTTGAACGCTGGTCACGCTTCCCGTCACCACATGCACTTCCGCTTCCAAACGCACACCCGACATGCCGACCGGATTCTTAATGCCGTCCTGGTCATCCACAATATATTCCTGCGGAACCACATGGATAATTTCACGGTCCATGGGAATGGCGATAGCTCGGGCCGCTTCTAATACTCGCTCGCGGTCTTCCTCCGTAATTTCTTTGTCTTTGCGGGAAACCGCGATCACGCCGCGGCTATTAAGTCCCTTGATATGCCCTCCCGCGATACCGGCGAAAGCGGAGGTAATCTGCACGCCCGCCATTCTTTCGGCGTCTTGAACGGATTTCTTAATGGCGCTGATGGTTTGCTCAATATTAACCACTGAGCCTTTTTTAAGTCCGCTGGAGGGACATGTTCCCACTCCAATAATATGAACCTGACCTTCCGAATCCTGTTCACCGATGATGGTGCAAACCTTGGTCGTGCCCAGGTCCAATCCCACCACGATATCTTTTTTAACTTCCTTAGCCATTTGAATCACCTCCCCATTTTTTGTTTTTTATTTTTCCGTGAGGAAAAACAGCGGCAAGGCGAAAAACAAACTCTCAACCTTTTGACCGACTTTCCCCGTCTAACCGATTTGTCCCGAATAGTTCTCATGGCTTACCTCGTTCTCACGAAAGCCATGTCCCTGTATCGAAAGTCCATGGTACTCGCTTTCTTTCCTTTTTCGTTCAAATCCCCGAGGACCAGCGCCATGCGTTTAAGGTCCGTATCGGAAACCGTGGTGTTGAACGTCACCTGGGTCCCGTTAATAAAAGTCACCTTCAATGATTCCGGCTCGGAGAGATTCACCTCAGAAACGTCATGGGCTAAAACATTGTCCTTTTTCGCCATAAAGCTGAAAAAATCCAGAGCGGGTTTCAAAACTTGGGCGGTTTGAGTGGTGCCCACCGCGCCCGCGTTAAAAGAAACTCCCGAAATGAGAGGCAAATCCTGGTTTAAAAGAGCGTCCGAAGGACTCAATATTCGGCCGTCCTTATCCACCCCGTAAAGACTGCCGTTATCCAACAGGGCCAACGGCTTTCTTTCCCGAATGGAAATGAGAATCGACGAAGGCAGTCGGCGTTCCACAAAAACTTGATCAACCCAGCTCAACTTCTTTAGATTTTGGCTCAAATCTTTCAAATCCACTTTAAACATGCCGTCTCCCGCCGCAAGATTGGCTGTTTTTAAAACCTCATCCTGGGTTAAATAATGAGCGCCTTCCACCATCACCTTGGCCAGTTTTAGATTCGAAGAGTCTTGCAGAGCTCCCATCGCCCTTTGTTTTCCCCACCATCCGGCCAGAACCAATAAGACCACGACGGATGACCAGCGTAAAAATTTCAGAACGTCCCAGGAAAGAGAAGGCGTCTTCCATTTTTTCTCTTTAAAAGCGCTTGAGGTTTCAGAACTGTTTCGATTTCCAAAAAGTTTCTTCAATCCGCTTCCCGCTTCGGGAAAGGTCGCCGCGCCCGCCGTCGCGCCGGGCCGGTAAAAAGCGTAATGGGTCCCCACCGGCTTCGTTTCCGGTTTCGAGTCCGACGTAAACACGCTGAACGAAAAACTCTTCTCCTCTTTTTTCTCGCCGCGGCCGCTCACCGTCCCGTAGCGGCTTCCCCAGGGACTGCGCAGTGGCATACCCGCGGATTTAAAACCCGAATTCTTTTCGCTTAAAGGTACCTTGCTGCCCTGATAGTGCATTAAGCTTTCTTTCCTTTTTTACTTCTCAAAGCCATTCCCACCAGCGTCTTCAACAAAGCGGGAAAAGAAATGCCCGCCGCCTTGGCCGCGTCCGGAACTAAACTGGTTAAGGTCATCCCCGGAACCGTATTGATTTCTAAAATCTGCGGTTGTCCTTTTCGAGGAACGATAAAATCCACCCGATAATAATCCTCGCAACCCATCGCCTGACCAGCCTTCAAAGCCAGATCCTTCACGCTCTTCGTTTGAGAAGAACTTATACGAGCCGGAATAATATGATCCGAATGGCCCGGTGTGTATTTGGCGTCAAAATCATAAAATTCGTTTTTCGGAACAATCTCAATTACCGGCAAAGCCGTCTCACCCAAAACCGTTACGGTGACTTCCACGCCCGGAATAAATTTTTCAATAATGGCCCAGTCGCTGTGCTTGAAAGCTAATCGGATGGCTTTGGTTAACTCGGTTTTCTTTTTGACAATGGTCACCCCAATGGCCGAACCCACATCCGCGGGTTTCACGACCAATGGCAGAGCCAGCTTAATTTCCTTCAGCCAGTTTTTCGAATCAGTCGTCTTGTGCAAAGCGTGCCAGGGCGCGCTGGGAATCCCTTTCGCCTCAAATACCAGTTTGGAACAGCCTTTGTGCATGGCCAAACCGCAAGCCAAAGCTCCGGACCCCGTATAAGGAATGCCCCATTGATCCAGTAAAGCCTGCAAGGTTCCGTCTTCCCCAAACCCGCCGTGAAGCGCGATAAAAACCGCGTCAAACTTGGCCTTTTTAAGTCTTTTTTCAAACTTCTTTTCATTCTTATCCGCGCCGGTTAATTCAAACGGCACCGCTTTGAGGCCTGCCAATTTGAGGCCTTCCACAACGTTTTTTCCCGACATCAGGGAAACTTTCTTTTCAGGGCTCCAGCCCCCCATCAGTACGCCTACTTTGATCGTCATGCCGCCTCGCTTTTCATTTCGAACTATTTTCATGATCGAGCCTTTAAATTTCAGTGAGAAGTTAGTTCCTCGCTCCGCTCGAGTTGGAAGTTAGAAGTTGAACTCCTAACTTCTCACTACTAATTCCTAACTTCTTTTCGTAAAGTTCCACCATACGTCTTTAATCTCGTCCCAGTTCCAGTCGCCCAAAGGCAAAATTTCCGGTTCGAGTTTGATTTGATACTCGCTATAAACCCGCTTTTGAATCTCTCTCATCACCGCCGCCACGTCATGGGCGGTCGCGGTGCCGTCATTGATGATGAAGTTGGCGTGAATGTCGCTCACCTGGGCCCCCCCGACCTTGAATCCCTTGAGCCCCACCGACTGGGTCAACCGGCCGGCAAAATTCCCCTCGGGATTTTTAAACACACTGCCCGCGTTCTTCTCCACCCGGGGCTGTTTTCCCCGGCGGACTTTAAAATACTCTTTCACTTTCTTCTCGATATCGGATTTCGGTTCTTTCTTCAGCTTCAAAACCACTTCCACCAGCACATTCCCCGTAAATTTCAGGGATGAAGTACGGTAAGCGTATTCATATTCGGACTTCTTCAAGCGCTTCACCTCGCCCCGGGGCGTCACAATCGTTAATTCTTCCACAGTTGGGCCGATCCAGGCTTTTTTGGCACCCGCGTTACCGACTACGGCGCCCCCAATGGTTCCGGGGATTCCGGCGAAAAATTCCACTCCGCCTAAATTGGCTTCCCGGGATTTGGATAAAACGGTCACCAACTTAGTACCTGCCTTCACCCTGACCCTGTCTCCCTCAACCTCAATGCCTTGAAAGGTCCGGCCCAGGCGAATCACCACGCCTTGATAGCCCTCGTCCGCGAAAAGCACATTACTGCCGCCGCCCAACATGAGGTAAGGCACCTGACCTTGCGTCAAACAGCGGAGCATCGAAGCTAAATCCTCCACGCTTTGCGGTTCAACCAAAGCCGCCGCTTCACCGCCCAGATGATAGGTGGTGTAGGGCGCCACGGATTGGTTCAGCAACACTTTGCCGTGAATTAAGTTTTTCAGTTCGCTAAAATCCACGCATCGCCTTTCTTGAACAGCTGTTCCTGTAGTCAAAACCAATTCCTCACCACAGAGTTCACGAAGTACACAGAGCTAAAAAAATAATCTTTTTCAAACATTTTCGTCTTTCGGTTCACTCTGTGACCTCTGTGTAGTCTGTGGTTCAAAGTCTTATCCTTTATGCTTCTGGACCAGGTCATTCCCCAGCTTCCAAATGTCCCCCGCGCCCATGGTTAAAAGCACATGCTTGTCCGTTAGAGTTTTTTTCAGGTACTCCATCAAGACCGCCCGATCCTCGAAATACTGAACCTCGGTCTGGCCGTTTTCCCGCAGGGCTTCCACCAGGGTTTTGCCCGTCACTCCGGGGATCGGCTTTTCCCGGGAAGGATAAATGGCGGTGATAATCACCTCATCCGCGTGGCTGAAGGATTTGCCGAATTTATCGCGTAAAAGCTGGGTTCTGGAGAACAAATGGGGCTGGAAAACCACCACCAGTTTCTTGTTTCCGGCGAAGTTTTTGGCCGCGATCAGGGTTTCCGAAACCGCCGTGGGGTGATGGGCATAGTCATCCACCACCATGGCCCCTTTGTAAGAGCCTTTGATCTCAAACCGGCGCTTGGCGCCATAGAACCGCACCAATCCGGCGGCGATAGCCTTGAAGGAAACTTTCAGTTCCAACCCCACCGCGATCGACGCCAACGCGTTTTGAATGTTAAAGCGGCCAGGCACATGCAATTTAATTTTTCCCAGCTTTTTGTTTTGAAAAAACAGGTCAAAGGTCGAACCAGCTTTTTCCAGCTTCACGTTGCGGGCCGAAACCTGCGCGTTTTTGGTCAAACCATAAGTCATTACCCGGCGCTTGATTTGCGGAACGATCATTTGAACTTGAGGATCGTCGATTCCCAAAATCACACAGCCGTAAAATGGCACTTTGTTCGCGAAAACCACAAAAGCGTCCCGCACCTTTTCAATGGAGCCGTAATAATCCAGATGGTCGTCGTCAATATTGGTAATCACGGAGATCATCGGCGCGAGCAAAAAGAATTCACCAAAGGCCTCGCAGGCTTCCGCCACCAGATAAGCGCCCTTGCCCAGCTTGGCGTTGGACTTAAACACGTCCACCTGTCCGCCGATCACCAGCGTTGGGTCCAGTTTGCCTTCGGTCATCACCAAACCGATCATGGAAGTCGTGGTGGTTTTGCCGTGAGTTCCCGAAATGGCGATACCGTATTTGAGGCGCATCAGCTCCGCCAGCATCTCGGTGCGCGCGATCACCGGAACGCTCCTCTTGTGGGCTTCCACAATTTCGGGATTGTCCATGGGCACCGCCGCCGAATAGACCACCACATCCGCTCCGGTTACATTCGAAGCCTTATGACCGAAATGAATCTCGGCTCCCATTTGGGTCAGCCTTTCGGTCACATCGGTTTCTTTTAAATCCGAACCGGTCACTTCATAATGCAGACTCAACAGCACCGCCGCGATGCCGCTCATGCCGGCCCCGCCGATACCGATAAAGTGAATCCGTTTCACCGCCCCGAAAGGCTGGGCTTTGCCGCCCTTGAGTAACTTCATAAAAACTTCCTTTTCACCACAGAGTTCACAACGACTTTTTTCACCACAGAGACACAGAGGCACAGAGTGAATCTTAAATCTTCATTCTTTTTCAAAAAATCATTTTCTTTCTCTGTGGTCTCTGTGCCTCTGTGGTTAATCATGTTTACGCCACCAATCCCAACAGAGCTTCCACGATTTTTGCCGAGGCATCAGGCCGCGCCAGCCCTTTTGCCTTTTCGCCCATGGTCTTCAGGGTTTCCGGTTTTGCCAGAAGTTCGTCCAGCGTCTCGATCAGCTTTTCGTTTTCCAGTTGTTTTTCGGTAATCACGACTGCCGATCCAGCCTTCTCCAGAATCCTCGCGTTCATCTCCTGATGTCCGGAAGCGTGCGGGTATGGAATAAATACTGCCGGTAGTTCGCGGCTTAATATTTCGGCGCAGGTCATGGCTCCGGACCGGGCTACTACCAGGTCGGCCGCCGCGTAGGCTTCGTGAATATTCCCGATAAAAGGCCTCAAGACCACCTTCAGCGGGCACTTTTCCAGCCTGTCCACAATCGTCTGATAGTCGCGCCAGCCCGTCATCATGATGATCTGTACCCGGTGGTAACCCTGTCCCAGCCGCTCGATCGCGTCGATCATGTATTGGTTCAGCACATGGGCTCCCTGACTGCCCCCCAGCATCAAGACTGTGGGAGTCCGTTCCTCCAATTTGAAACTCTTGAGCGATTCGCTCTTGTCCGCCGTTTTGATTTCTTGCCTCACCGGAATGCCCGTCCATTGAGTCCTCCCTTTGGGGAAACGAGGTGTTGTCTGCTCAAAACCAACAAAAATCTTTTTCGAAAACAAGGCCAAAAACTTCGCCGCCAGGCCCGGCGCCACATTGGGCTCCAGCAGCGCCACCGGTACGCCGCGCAAAGCCGCCACCAGCGAAACCGGCACCGACACATAACCGCCGGTGGCAAAAACCACCGAGGGTTTAAATTCAGTTATCAACCGTCCCGCTTCCATCAATCCAGCTCCTAAATCAAACCAAAAGGTGAACAGCCTCAGGGAAAAACTCCTTGGAAAACCGCTGGCCCTGATGCCTTTAAACCTCAATCCCGCGTCGGTCACCCACTTGGCTTCCGAACCGTTCAGCTTTCCCACAAACAGAACTTCCACCTTTGAATGCTTCATCAACTCATGGGCCACCGCGATTCCGGGAAATACATGGCCTCCCGTACCGCCGCCCGTGACCATCACCTTACATCCCGAACCCCTCGGCGTTTCCATCAGGCTGTCGCCCTCTGGGGCGCTGAAGAAAGTTTCACACCGGAAGAAATGTTGAAAAGAATCCCGATGGAAAACAAAGTAAAGACCATGGAAGAACCGCCGTAGGAAATCAGAGGCAAAGGAATACCCTTGGTGGGCAAAAGACCGGTGACCACTCCTAAATTCATAATGGCCTGAAAACCGATAAGGGCCGTAATGCCGGAGGCCAACAGCGCCTGAAAGGTTCCGCCTTCCCTCTGGCTGGAAGCCGCCGCCACCTTAAAACCCCGGAGCACAAATACACCGAACACAAAAACCAAAGTTCCCGCGCCGATCAAACCCAGTTCCTCCGCGATGATGGCGAAAATAAAATCCGTATGGGGGGCCGGAAGATAAAAAAGTTTCTGGGTGCTGTTGGAAAGACCCACACCGAAAGGTCCGCCGTTACCCACCGCGATAAGACTCTGAATCAGCTGGAACCCCGCTCCCTGTGGATCGTCCCAGGGATTCAAAAAGGCCGAAATACGCTTCATGCGATAGCTGGCGGATTCGACCAGATAAATAATCAGCGGAATCGAAACCGATAAGGGAATCAGGCCGTAAATAAAAGGCATTCCAGCCAAAATCAGCATTAAAACCGTCACCAACCCCAGCAAAACCAGCGTTCCCAGGTCATGCTGTTTTTGAAGCAACGCGGCCCAGATCAGGGTGATGATCCCGTAAGGAACGAGCGCCTGCCAATTACTCAATAGTTTTTTACGCCGGTCCAAAGAGTCCGCCAGATAAAACACCAGGACAATTTTCAGAATTTCCGAAGGCTGAAACGAAAGCGGCCCCAAACGAAACCAGCGCTGGGCTCCGCCCACGGTTCGGCCGATACCCGGCACGCAAACCAACCCCATCAAAAGCAAACCCAGAAACAATCCCGGAACCGCAAGAGCCCTCAAGGATTCCAAATCCGCCCGGTAAGCGACCCACATCCCCGCGGAGCCCACGCAAATCCACATCAGCTGGCGCAAAAAGAAATAGTAAGAACTGCCATAGCGGTCATGGGCCAAAATAGCCGAAGCGCTGTAGATCATAATGAGGCCTGAGATCACCAGCACCACTGTCAGAAAGAACAGGAGGAAGTCGGGTGATTCGAGTTTTTGAGTTTTCGTTAACATATTTCGATCCTTAAATCTTTAACCATAGAGGCACAGAGTACACAGAGTTTAAAAACTTCATTCCAAAAATCATTTTCAAAACGCCTTTAACCAAAGCGTCATCAAGGCACAAAAGGTCACAAAAATGAGTTTTATCAACAATTCAGTGTTCACTCTGTGCCTCTGTGTACTCTGTGGTTCAAATTTCTTTGTCTTTCATTTCTTCGTTCGGATTCCGAGAGGCTGCGTAGTAAGTGTAGTAAAGGTGTAGAAGGTGTTGTTCTCAGAATCCGAGCGTAAAAATGAAAAATGATAACCACTAAAAATTAACTTTAAAAATTCATTTTTCATCCCGAGCCCGTCGAGGGATCCCGGTGTTAGACTTTTCCTTTCTCCAGTATTTAAGCCTTAACCGCCTGCGCGGCCTTATAGGCCTTCAGCTTCTGAACCACCGCCTTAAACTGCCGGCCGCGGTCCTCATAATTTTGAAACATGTCAAAGCTGGCGCAGCCGGGAGAAAACAAAACCACTCCCCCTTTTTCGCTGGCCACAAAAGCCCCGTTCACCGCTTCTTCCAAAGTCTCCGCCTCCACCACCGTGGCCGAGGGCGACAATTGCTGAACCACTTTGTTTTTACATTCCCCAAAAGCCACAATGCGGGTCACTTTTTCTTTCACCAACGCCGAGAGACGGGTAAAATCCCCCGCCTTGTCCCGCCCCCCCAGCATGAGCACAATAGGTTTATCGAAACTTTCCAAAGCCTTCACCACCGAATCCACATTCGTTCCCTTGGAGTCGTTGACGAACCGAACCCCTTCCACCTCACCCGCCGGTTCCAGCCGGTGTTCAACGCCCTTAAACGTTCGAAGGGTTTGGGCGATCACGTCATCCTTCACTCCCATCAAAGACGCCATCAAGGCCGCCGCGCAGGCGTTTTCGAGATTGTGGGGACCGGGAATCAGGAGTTCGGTCGCCTGAATCAGGGGCCGTCCCAGCAGTTCGATCATTCCCTTCTCTATATAACAACCGGGTTTCTTGTCCCCCCGGATAGCCCCGGCAAAACCAAAGAAATACACGTCGCTCTTAGCCAAGCCTGTATAAATAGGCGTATATTTGTCCGAAACATTCAAAATTACCGAATCGCCTGGCTTTTGGTTTTCAAATATCCGGCCCTTGGCTTCCACATAAGCCTGCATGTCGGCATGGCGGTCCAGATGGTCAGGCGTCACGTTCAAAATCGCCGCCACACGGGGGCGAAACTCTTCAATGGTCTCCAGTTGAAAGCTCGAAACCTCCAAAACCGCCGCGTCCTCCGTAGTCAATTCAAAAACCGCCTCCGCGAAAGCCTTTCCAATATTGCCGCAGGCGATCGCCTTCTTGCCGGAGGCGTTGATCATGATTTCCAGTAAAGTGGTCGTCGTCGTTTTTCCATTCGTTCCCGTAATCGCCGCGATGGGCGCGTTGCAATAGCCGAAAGCCAATTCCAATTCGCCGATCACCGGTATGCCTTTTTCTCTCGCCGAAACCAAAGCGGGGTGAAGCGCCGGTACGCCCGGTGAAATGACCACCAGATCCGAAACCGCGATCCGGGTCGGGTCAATCCCGCCCATGACCAGTTTTACCTGAGGCAATGCCTGTAACTTTTCAATCCAGGCCGTCAATTTCTCCGGCGTCTTGTCGTCCAGCACCGTCACATGGGCGCCATGCACGGTCAACAGGCGGGCCGCCGCGTAGCCGGACCGGCCCAATCCAATGACCGCTATTTGTTTTCCATTTACGTGATGCATTTCGTTCGCTCCGCTCACTCCAGTGAGGAGTTTAAAGTTTGTAGTTAGAAGTTTTTAAACTCCTAACTTCTCACTCCTAATTCCTAACTTGTGACTTTCTGCTCCAAATTTTCCGTTACCTTAATTTCAAGGTAGATAAGGTTAGTAATGTCAAAATGATCGCCACAATCCAAAAGCGGACAATGAGTTTGGATTCAGGTACGCCCGAAAGCTCAAAATGATGGTGCAGCGGCGCCATTTTAAAAATTCGCTTGCCTCTCATCTTGAAAGAAGCCACCTGAAGAATGACCGAGAGGGCCTCCACCACAAAAATCCCGCCCACGATAATGAGAAGCATTTCCTGTTTCACAATCACCGCCACCGTTCCCAAAAATCCGCCCAGCGCCAGCGACCCCGTGTCGCCCATAAAAATCTGGGCTGGATGGGCGTTGAACCACAGAAAACCCAACCCCGCGCCGACCAGCGCCGCGCAAAGAACCGTCAGTTCCCCCGCGCCCGGCACATTAATAATTTTAAGATAGTCGCTGAATTTCACGTTGCCCGACACATAGGTGATCACCACAAAAGCCATCGCCGCGAAGGTTGTACAGCCCACCGCCAGTCCGTCCAGTCCGTCGGTCAGATTGACCGAGTTGGTAGAGCCCACAATCACCACCACCGCGAACAGGGGATAAAGCACATCCAGATTCAGCGGGTATTTAAAGAAAGGCAGGGTAATGCTGGATTTCAAGGCGAAATCGTCCGGCAAAACAGCCATATAGATGTACACAATCAGAATCGCCCCCACAATTTGAGCCATCATTTTCCAAAGGCTCGACAAGCCCCGGCTTTTACCGTTGCCCAAGAGTTTCAAAAGATCGTCCACAAAACCAATCCCGCCGAACCACAGAATAGAGAACAGGGTCAGCCAGAAAAATTTAGAGTCCCACCGCACCCACAACAGGTCACTGACCACCATGGCCAGAATGATGAGAATGCCGCCCATAGTGGGGGTTCCGGCTTTCTTGGAATGTCCAGCCGGTCCGTCGCTTCGAATCTTCTCTCCCAGTTGCAGGGCCTGAATGCGGGCAATCACCGCGCCGCCGAAGAAAAGGCAAAGCCCGAAGGACGTCACCGCCGCGTAAACGCTTCGAAAAGTCACGTAGCGAAAAACGTTAAACCCGATAAATTTGTTAGCCAGCGGATAAAGCAAATGGTAAAGCATGGTTTTCCCTTCGTCCTAATTCAGTCTTAAAAACTGGTTCAAAGCCAGACGGCTTATCTCGTCCAATTCCATCTTCGGTTCCCTGATTTCCGATTCCGGCAAACCCGCCAAGGGGATTCCCTTGCTAAAGGGATGGTCCGGCCCGGCCAATTCATCCAGATATTGCTTTAAATCTTTCATTAAAACGCCTCCAGAATTTTCTCGAGCCTGATTCCCCGTGACGCTTTCAATAAAACACGGTCGCCCTGACGCACCCACCCCTTCAGATAAACCGCCGCCTCTTCAGCCTTGTCAAACATCCGGGCTTTGAGCGGGTCTTTGCCCAGCAGGGCGGTACCCGCCTCTTTCATGTTTTTCCCTACCAGAATCAAATCCTCAATCGGCATCGAAAGGGCTAGCTTCACGATCCGGCGGTGGGCTTCTTTGGCATAAGCACCCATTTCCAGCATGTCTCCCAAAACCGCCGCCTTGCGCCCTTTTCCCTTCAAAGCCTTAAACGTTTCCAAAGCCGCTTCCATCGAAGTCGGCGAGGCGTTGTAAGCGTCATTCACGAACAGCACACCCTTCACCTTTTTCGTTTCCATCCTCATGCGCGCCTGGGGCTTAAAGGATTTCAAACGCCCGGCCAAAATTTTCAGCGGCATTCCCAAAACCAACCCCGCCGCCACCGCCGCCAAAGCGTTCTGGACATTGTGAAGTCCCAGCATTCGCAGTTCCGTCCCGGCCTTTTTCCCCTTGTTTTTCAGGGTAAAGGAGGTGCCATGGGCCGTGGAGCGGAGGTTCTTGGCTTTCACTTGTCCGGTCTTTAATCCGTAGCTCACAATCCCCTCGCCTTTCGCTTTCAAGAACCGGTCGTCCCCGTTTAAAATCCGAATGCCGCCCTCGCGCAAGCTATGGGCGATTTTCATTTTCTCCCGGGCCAACTCAGCCTTTCCTTTAAAGAAACCCAAATGGGCTTCCCCGATCGCCGTCACCATCGCCACATCCGGCCTGGCGATGTCCGAAAGCATTTCCATCTCTCCCGGGTGGTTGATGCCTATTTCCACCACCGCCACTTCGTCTTTTTGCGTCAGCCTCAGCAAGGTCAAAGGCAGACCAAACTGGTTATTTAAATTGCCCTGCGTCTTCAGCGTCCGAACCAAACCCGAAACCAGATGGGCCGCCATATCCTTCACCGTAGTCTTTCCCACGCTACCCGTCACCGCCACCACCAGCCCGCCCCATTGGAGCCGTTGGGCCTTTCCCAACTCACCCAGCGCCTTCGTGGTGTTTTCCACTTTGATCTGAGGAATTTTGATTCCTGAAATCACTTTAGAAACCATCACCGCCGCCGCGCCCTTCGCCGCCGCCTGTTTTAAAAATTGATGCCCGTCCAGCCTCTCACCCACAATCGCTACGAACAGGTCGCCCTTCTTCACGTCGCGGGTGTCATGTACCACGCCCGTGATCAGGGTTTCTTTCTTTCCGTTCACCAGTAGGCCGTTGGTTAAAGCCGAAACTTCCTCCAAAGTCCAAGGCAGCATCAAGAAACCTTTTCACCACAGAGACACAGAGGCACTGAGNNGTGTCTCTGTGCCTCTGTGGTAAAAGTGGTTAAACATGTTTTTTCTTTAGTTCTTTCAGTATTTTTTTCGCCACTTCGCGGTCGTCGAAGTGATGTTTTTCTTCGCCGATAATTTGATAAGTCTCATGTCCCTTGCCAGCGATCAAAACCAGGTCGCCCGTTCGCGCGTTCGCCAAAGCCAGGCGGATCGCTTTTTCCCGGTCCTCTTCCACCCAAACCCGGCGGCCGTCGCCCTGAAGCAGGGGCCGGGGTATTCCCCGCAAAATATCTTCCAGAATCATTTTGGGATCTTCGGTTCTCGGGTTATCCGAAGTCACAATGGTCACGTCCGCCAGCTGGGAGGAAACTTTTCCCATCAATGGCCGTTTGCTCCGGTCCCTGTCGCCGCCGCATCCAAAGAGCGAAATCACCCTGAAATTGGTCTTTTTCCCGATAATTTCGCGTGAAGCCATCAAGGCCTGTTTCAAAGCGTCCGAGGTATGGGCGTAATCCACCAGCACCGTAAAATCCTGTCCCGCTTTGACTTCCTCAAACCGGCCCGGCACCGCCGGGGCGTTCTTCAAACCCTTTTGAAGCTCGGCCCAGGACAAGCCCAATTCTTTCAAAACCGCGATGGCGGCCATGCAGTTATAGATGTTAAAAAGTCCGGTGAGCGGTACCTCAAAGGCATTGCCTTGAACTTCAAATTTCAACTGTCCCGGTTTTTGCTGAACGTTCAGCGCCCGATAAGCGCAATCCGCCCGAATGCCGTAACCCACCGCCTTGCTTTTGAGTTCCTTTAAAAGTTTCTGGCCGTACACGTCGTCCGCGTTCACGACCCGGGCGCTAATGCTCTTGAACTCGGTAAACAAACGGCGCTTGGCGTTGTAGTAGCTGGTGAAATTTTTGTGGAAGTCCAAATGGTCCCGGCCCAGGTTGGTAAAAACCGCTCCCTGAAAGTCGATGCCCAAAACCCTTTTCATTTCCAGCGAGTGGCTCGACACTTCCATCACCGCCCATTGGCACTTGGCTTTGTTCATTTCATCCAGCAGCTTCACAATGGTTAACGACGAAGGCGTGGTGTTGTTGGCTTCGTAAACTTTGTTTCCCACCTGATAGGCGATGGTTCCAATGAGTCCCGCTTTTTGTCCCGCCTTTTCCAAAATCGCGCGGATTAAATAAGTAGTGGTCGTCTTTCCCTTGGTGCCGGTGACTCCAATGACTTTAAGTTTCTTCGACGGGTCGCCGTAGAAAGCGTTAGCCAGAACCGCCAAAGCTTCCCTCGCGTCCCGCACTACCAGTTGGGGCACATCCATGCCGCGCAGCGCTTCGCCTTCCACCACCAAAGCGCCCGCGCCTTTATCCGCCGCTTCCAGGCCGTAAGAACGGCCGTCGTGTTTCGCGCCGGGAATGCAGAAAAACAAATCTCCCTTTTGAACCGTCTTGGAATTCTCGCAAAGTCCCGTAATCACCGGATCGCCTTTGCCGACAACTCTGGCGCCCTTGACGAATTTCGCGAGAGATTTAAAGTTCACGATTTGCCTCCGACGAAAGACGAAAGGCGATTTTCACCACAGAGACACAGAGACACAGAGAAAAACAAAGTATGATTTGTAGTTAAAACAAAAATATTTTTGCCAGCATGGATCAAAGACGTTAAGTTTAAAAAATCAAAATTGTCAGTCGCCTTTCTCTGTGTCTCTGTGTCTCTGTGGTTAAACAGGTTTTGCCTCACGATTTGCCTCCCGCCACGCCCGCCGAGGCCATCGGCACGTCGCAGTTCAATTCACAGGTCATCTCCGCGCTCACGGTCCGGCCCACCGGCGGAAACTGGGATCGAATCACTCCCTCACCGTGAAAATTGACTTTGAGTCCCAAAGGCGACAGTAGCGCCAAGGCCTGGCGCTTGGTTTTTCCCTGTAAATTGGGCATTAATCCGCCCGCCTGGGAAATTTCAGGTTTGCCCAGAGTCAAAACCAGGTTGTTGGGGTTTTGGTCCCCCGCCATTAAAGGCGCTCCCACCGCGGCGCTCTGAGCCACCACTCTTTCGCCCCGGCCCGTAAATTTCAAATTCAGTCCGCTGGCCACCGCCAGCCATTTGCATTGCGCGGGAGTGAGTCCCTCAAACGACGGAACCGTTCTTTGATCTTTGGGAGCTTGCGCCGTTTGAACGTCGTTCGAGCCGGGGACTAAGTCATAAGCCATCACCCGCTTGGCCATTTCTTTAAACACCGGTCCCGCCGTATAGCCGCCCCAGTAAATGCCCCGGGGATCATCTAGCGAAACATAGATCACCACTTTGGGATTTTCCGCCGGCACAAACCCGACGAAGGATGAAACGTAGCTGTTGGCGCTATAGCGGCCATTCTCAAACTTGTAGGCCGTCCCTGTTTTGCCCGCGATATCGTAATTGGGCAAAGCCACCGCCACGCCGGTGCCGTGGGCGACTACCCACTTGAGCATCTCGGTCATGCGCTGGGCGGTTTTCTCGGAACAGACCCGGCGTATTTTATGAGGCCCAAATTCTTTCACCACATGGCCCGAAGCGTCTTCCAGGTCTTTCACCATATAAGGCTTCATCATCACGCCGCCATTGGCGATAGCCGCGTAGGCGTCCACAATCTGGATGGGAGTGGTGGATATTTCATAGCCGTAAGGAATGGTAGTTAAAGACAATCCGCTCCACTGGTCCAGCGGGCGCACCTTGCCCGGCGATTCGCCCGGCAGATCAATGCCCGTAGGGTCGCCGAAGCCGAACTTCTTACAGTACTTATAGAGATTTTCCTGCCCCAGTTTGTAACCGACTTTCACCATACCAATGTTGCTCGAATAGCCGAAAACTTCGCGGAAGGTAATAAGCCCCAGTTTTTCATGATCCTTCACCACGCGGCCATAGTCGGTTTTGAAAGCGCCGTTCTCGCAGAAAAATTTGTCGTCTTCGTTCACTACCCCTTCTTCCAGGGCTCCTACCGCGGTCACCAGTTTAAAAGTGCTTCCGGGCTCAAACTCGTCATTGACCACGCGGTTCTTCCAGACTTCGGCGGGATACTGGGTAAAACTGTTCGGGTCAAAGGTCGGGTAATTGGCCATGGCCAGAATTTCGCCGGTAGCCGGGTTCATCACCACCACGCTGGCGGCCTTGCATTTGAATTTTTCGAAAGCCTTCAACAACTCTACCTGGGCGATGTGCTGGATGGTCTGGTTCAGGGTCGTGCGCACATTCAGGCCGTCTTTCGAATGGCCCGAATCATCTCCGGAGGAAACCAATCTACCCCTCGCGTCCCTTTCGGCCATCATGGTTCCGTTCTTGCCGGTCAGGTAACGGTCGTAATAACGCTCCAGCCCGTCCAGTCCCTGGTTATCCATGCCCGTAAAGCCCAGCACCTGCGCCGCCATTTCATGATCGGGATAAAAGCGGTGCTGTTCGCGGATGGCGTCCACGCCTTCCATCTTCAAAGCCGCCACCTGGTCCGAAAAGTTGTAGGGTACCTGCCGCTCCAGCCAGACGAACTGCCGGTTCTGCGACAGTTTGGAAAGCACCGTGCTGTAAGGCATCCCCAATGCCCGGCACAATAGGGCCGCGTCCTCGCTCTTGTTGTCCAACTGGTCCGGATGGGCGTCCACATTAAAGAGTCCGATGTTCATGGCGAAGACCGATCCGTCGCGGTCCTCAATAGTGCCGCGCGAAGCCTCCACTGATTTTTGGATGTATTGCTGATGTGTCGCCATCTGTTTGAACTCGGAGTGTTTCCATATCTGTAGATAAACCAATCGCAATTCCACACAGACACAGCAAACCAAAATAACGGCTTCCAGCACCATCAGTCTTTTCTGGATAGGGTTTAAATAGCGAAGGTCGGTCACGGTTTCACCCGGGGAGCGGAGGCTTTTTCCCAGAACAAAAACCACTTGGGCAGAAGCGAGAAACTGTCATCCAGAATCACCACCTGGCCGGGGTCGGGGGTTTGCATGCCCAGTTGGGTGCGCGCGATGGTTTCCACCCGCACCAGACTGTTCATGTCGTTCATTTTGTATTTGAGGTAATAGTATTCATTGGTCAACTGCTGTTTCTGTTGGCGCAGGGCCTGCACGTCGTAGCCCAGCTTCACCACTTCCATGTGCTGCCATACGTAGAGAAAGAGGACCACACTGATCACCGAAATACCCCACAGAGTGCCCTTGAAATCTTTTTGACGAACCGCCTTGGCCAGGTTTCCCCGCCAAAAGAGGCCCGCGTCGATGGCTTCGTTTGCCTTCTCGAAAAATTGGTCTTTGGCGTTATTGGCGTTGGAAGTGATGAACTCTCTCAAGCCGCACCCCCAACAACATTTGAAACACAGAGTGAACGGAGTAACACAGAGTACGGAAATAATATTTTTTGATTAAACCATGAATAAATTTTCGATTCCGCCTCACTCTGCGTAACTCTGTTAACTCTGTGGTTAAACATGTTTTGCCTCTACTTTTTGAACCACTCTCAGTTTGGCGCTGCGGGAACGGGGGTTTTGTTGAATTTCTTCTTCAGTTGCTTCAACAGGCTTGCGGGTCAACAGCTCTATAGAGGCTTTGTGTCCGCAAACGCATTGCGGTATGCGGGGCGGGCATATACAGTCCACGCTTTCGCTTTTGAAATATTGTTTAACGATGCGGTCTTCGAGGGAATGAAAGGTAATCACGGCCAGCCGTCCGCCCGGCTTCAATATAGAGAGGGCGTCTTGGAGAGCGCTCTTGAGCACTTCCAGTTCCTGATTCACTTCAATACGCAGGGCCTGAAATAAACGAGTGGCGGGGTGTTTAAAGCTTTCACCCTTTTTGGGCTTGGGCGAACCCAGCACTTTTTTGGCTAAAAGGGCCAATTCTTCGGTAGTTTCAAAGGGTTTTTGTTCGCGGTGACGCGCAATGGCGTTGGCGATCTGGCGGGATTTTCTTTCCTCGCTATATTCATAAATAACGTTCGCTAGTTTTTCTTCCGGGTAGGTGTTCACCACGTCCGCCGCCGTCAAAGGGGCGGAACTATCCATGCGCATGTCCAAAGGACCATTTTGCTGGAAGGAAAAGCCCCGCAAAGGGCTGTCGAGTTGTAAGGAGGATACGCCAATATCCATCAACACGCTGTCTACCTCGCTAAGAGAATTATCTTTTAGCACCTTCAGGAGGTCGGCGAAGTTGGCCTTGACCAACGTGACCCGGGGGTCGCCTTGGAGTGCGAGGCCTGCGTGTTGTAGAGCTTCAACATCCTGATCCAGCCCAACCAGACGGCCCCGCGGTATGTGTTTCAATAATTCCGCCGAATGACCGCCCATCCCGACCGTGCAATCCAAAACGATCCCGTCAGGAGGAGGAGACAACCATTCCACCGTCTCCCTCAGGAGAACCGGCAGATGCACCGCGTCAGCTTTCAAACCGGTATACGGCCTCATCTTCACTGGACAAAATTTCGAAAAAGGAAAAAGCGCCCACGAGCTTGAATAAATTCGCCACGTAAGGAATCAAGCCAACGATCTTGATGTCCCCGCCGAGGTCTTGAAAGCGTTGTTTGCGCCCAGCCAGCGCGGATATGGCTTTGAGAGAGATGTGGTTGACGTGGCTGAAGTTTAAGACAATTTGAATTTTACTTTGAAGAACCATCTCGTTCATGACATCCAATAGGTCGCCCATTTCAGTGTTGCCAATGTCGCCCGCGAGACGTAGTACCGTAACGGTTTCAGTGTTGTTCAGAGCGATTGCCAAGATGGTTCCTTTCTAACTAGTTTTTCCTAGTGAAAGGCCAACTGGCCCACTCTAGGATCCCCCCCTGCTTTGAAGCCATTCGCTTTATCCCTAGTCCCCACTAGTGATAAACCGATCCTTTAAATCCTAAGATTTAAAGATTCTCACTTCTAACTTCAGACTCCCAACTTCTCACTTTCAGAAGTTGATGTCCTGGATGCCCTTATCCGAAAGTTTCTGGCCCATCAGCTCCAGAGTCTGCGACGTTTGCGCGTGGTAACTTTCGTATTTCTGTTTGTCCCATATTTCAACGCGGTTCAGAAGACCCACAATCACCACATTCTTGGCGATGCCCGCTTCTTTGCGGAGCACCGGCGAAATAACAATGCGGCCCTGCTGGTCCATTTCCACTTCGTCAGTGGCTTTCATCACCGTGCGTTGAAACTGCCGAACTTCAGAATTAAGGCTGTCCATCGAGGAAAGCTTCTCCTCAATTTTCTGCCAGGTATCAGAGGGGTATAGGAAGAGGCATTGGTCGAAACCCAGCGTCAGCACTAAGGGGGTAGTATGGTTGTTTTGAATCTGATCCCGAAAACGCGCCGGAATCGACATCCGGCCCTTATCGTCGATGGAATTATGAAAGATCCCTCGAAACATGATCAGCTCCAAATCGTTGAAAAATAAGGAACTTCAGCACTTTTCCCCACTTTCCACCACTTTTCCCCACTTGCCGCCATTATGGGCATATTTCGGGCTAGGTCAAGCGTTTATTTGTGTATTTGTTCAATGATTTCAAGGATAGAAGAGTGGGTGAAAGTGGAGGAAAAGAGTGAAATGAAGGTTCTATTTGGCGTCAGTGAGAGTAGCCATTTATGGCTAAATTTAAGGGATTTTTCTTTAAAACCTAATAATCAATTGGGTAGAAGTGCGCGTTACTGGTAATGAAGTACCAAAGTAGAAAGGAGACACCAAAAAACAACCAAGCAATTGCGTGTAATTTCAAGCTGTGTGCTTCAACCTGCTTTTGTTTTTTTATATATACTCGCCTGTTTTGCGAAATAAAAAAATAAAGAGCCCAAATAAATTCAACCGCAAAAATCAACAAACACAACAAATTGAACCCCAAATAATCCATGCAGTACCCATGTTTTTTATCTGGACTGGTTATGGCAACAATTGCGTCAATATAGTTCGGGACGCTAATCAACACGATCATCGCCGCTAAAATATGATTTAAGTTAAATTTATAATTTTTTATAAAAATGAATGAGCCTCTGTGGGTTTTCAAAAAATGATCAAATTAGAAGACTGACTTAAAGTATTGAATAATGACCAGACCCTACAAAAGTTAGGGATAGTTTTTCAATCAAAACCCTCAAGACGACTCCGCCCACTATTATTCTGTCTTGAGTTTTGATTAATAACTTCTTGATAGTATCCCGTCTTGCATGCTGGACATATTGATCCTGCACCATCTGGTTTTAAACGATTTATTTTTTCAGAATTATCAAAACACGTTAAGCAATAACACCCTGGTTTAAAACCACTGACTTCCGTTTCCAAATAATAACAACCTTCCACAGGATGAATTTTAAAAGCACGGCGGAGTTCTGAATTTATATCTCTACCCTCAAGGTTGCGTTTAAGGTCACTATTTTTTTCCTGTAATTCAGTCATTTGAGTTTTTATCTCTGCCAAGTTGCTTAATACATCTGCAAGCTTCACTTGGAGTTCCGCAACTTGAAGTTTTTCCTTTGCAGATATCAGTTCCCTAACAAGTGTAATGCTGCTGTTTAATTGGTCAAAAGTTCCCACAATAAGTCCTCTTATTCTAAAAGATCAGGGTCAGGCTGGCCCTTTTGTTGCACATTTTTCACTAACTTGAAATATTTTCAGCTATCCACTCCCAAGCTTTTTGGGGCAACCAACCCATATAATTTCCCTTCACTTCAATAACGATCAATCGATCATTTACAAATATGTGATGTCGTAATCTTTCATAAATCTGGGCAGCAGTTTCATGCGAAGTTACAAGCCAGGTCGAATCTAAATAGTGCCACCATTTCGGCGACCTTTTTAATTCCTCAAAAAGATTATTATAATTTTTAAATTTGGTTTTAAGATCATAAGAAATCATGTACATGCTCATTTTTTATTCTCCGACACAGGTGCTTCTACCGGAAATAAATCATCAACTTCTTTAGATGTAACAATTTGTTTTTCATTGCCATATGGTATTTTACCGGCATTAATCAAATGCGCTTTCATATCGTAAAGTAAATACTCTGGCTTGAACCAAACAAGCGCTGCAACAATAAGAACAACAAGCACAAACATTCCGACCCCAAAACATATTCCTTTGAAACGAAAATCTTCCGATGCATTTCCGGTAATTAAAACCGTTGCCAAAAATGATTCTGCAATTAGTAAAGCGAGAACAAAAAAGCCCAGAGGGCGTTCGATCGCTTCAATAATTCGTATCCAAAAACTTTGACGGTTTTCCATTCATCTCCAAATAAATAATCATTTTAGAAAATAAAGGGCCACGCCCTTTTGTTTTATTTTTGTCTCTGTTCTTATGAATCGATTTCTAAATCTCCAAGAGAAGAAATCATTGGTAAGAGAATAGGAGAAATTGCTTTGCACAATTGTGATATTTCTTTGAAGTGTGAGGTATCACTTTCGTTTTCTTTTTCTCCATTTTCAAAATGTTGTAGCAACGAAATACCGATAAGTACCATTCCAAATTTATAACGCCCTTCAAGTAACCTAGGATCAATAGTTGTATTTCCTTTTATTTCTGTTAGAAGATGAACATTGTCCATATTGAGATAAAAGTCATAGCCACCCTCGCCGGCATCTTTCACCGATAAAACGTCCACCTCCTCAAGGAAATGACTAGACCATATAGAATCGACTTTTTTCAATTCAATGATGTTAGGCAAATCAAGCGAAGATGGCATTTGCCTCTTTTCTTTATGATCATCGCCGTTTGGTGGGCGCTTTCTCGTACCACCATTTCCCCCATGATTTTCTTCTAGTTCATCAACCTTTATATAAAATTCGTTGATGAATGGTTCTGTGTGGGAGTTATCAATAACAGAAGCCTTAAATAACAAAGAGTCATTAACTTTTGTATTTTCAGGAAGTTTTATGGTTAATGTTCCCATACCATTCCATAAATTAAACACAGAATCTTCAACTACATTTCCTTCGTACTCGACTGTATATTCACCAGCGTCACGATCACGATCAAAATATTCATTTTCAACATCAGTTTCGAATTGAATTCTAAACCTACGATTTATAGGACAATGCTTTTGATTTTCTTTGGTGTATTGTTTCGTTATCTTAAAAAAGGTTGGAAACTTTTTACCAACAAACTTAGTGTTAACACTTGTTTCTACTAAATTAAAAGGGTTTGTTATTTTTATACCTTGAAGAAACAATTTCGAAAGTGTTGGAGATTTTTTAATTATTTTTTCGATTACTTCTGCAAGCGGTTTCGAATCCTGTAATTTATTCTCGATTTCTTCTCGCCTCCGCTTCTCTCTTAAAGCACGTAAGCCTGGATGATTCTTGAGAAGCTCTTGTAGTTGAGATTCGATTTCTGACCTGATTTCAACACCGTCACGCAACCTATCACGACTGTTCATAAACAAATCTTCGCGTGTCCTACCGTCAAACTTAGAACAGTCAATCAAAACCAAAATGCTATCTGCAAGATATGACATCCCAACTGATTTTCGCTCAAAAAAAGACTGAGATAAAAAACCATGGGCTTGGCCATTGACTATAAAAATTACGCCATCACTTTTGCTGTAGTGTTCCCTTTTTCCCTTTTTAAACGCATAAACTTTTAGCAGCATTTCTTGGCCCATTATTTTCATTACGCTTGAACTTGGAAAATTCGCCTCCAAGTTTTCCGATTTATCTTCATCTAATCTGACACTCAATCCCGAAACGATAACGTGATATGTGTTTTTATCATCTTTATAACCGACTCTTCGTTCATATAGTTTTATTGGCAAAGCAACATTTGTTAGCAATAACGAAAGTCGATAAAAAAGGTCAAATTTCACTAAACTTTTTAAACCTTTTGGCATTTGGTATTCATAAAGCTTAATAAAACTTCCGAATTCTAAATTATTTTCATAGGCATTGGGATATTCCCCCGGTAAAAGAGGTAAATCAGGAGAATCAAACATTAAAATTTTATTTTGAGGTGCTAAATATCTAAAACTTGAACTTCTCATCCCTTTTGACGGGTCTTCGCGCCGAATAACTGTAAAACCCCACTTGCTTGATGTCTCATCTTCTTTAGATGTTATTTGGGGATCCCGGCGAGAAATGATTAATTGCAAATTGTGTTGTTTACTGCCGAATTGAAGCGCTCCAGTACCGCCCATATTGAACTTACCTTGGACGAATGGGATTTTTAATTTATTTGATTTATTTAATGAGAGAAAAGTATCGGGAATTCGTTTTGGGCTTTGACCTTCACCTAAGTCAACAATGGAATAACTCGGGTTAGATTTTTGCCCCGTAGCAACCAGACATATATTTTCAGCCAGCTTTGCACGCGGCCCCCTATCTATGCTGGAAAGCTTTCCGTCACTTACTCCAAAAAACATTTTCATTGCTTCAACAATGCTTTGTGGCGCTTTCTCCGAATCAGGTTTAATATTTCTGCGCAAGCACTCACGCATTAAAACGGCATCAACTGAATTTATTAATTTTTCAACAAGAGCAGTATCCGGACTGCTTTGCTGATTACCTATTGTTGAAAAATTGTTTGGATTTTGACCAAAATCAACCCAATCTGAATTTTTATTCCAATAACCGGCATTTGTAAGTATTTCGATTACTTCTTGTTCACTGTCCGCTTTAGCTAAAGAGATACACAAATCTTTCATTTCTGAATTTTTTGTAGATATCTCCGGACTTTTCACGAGACTCTTTTTTTTATTTATACTTATAGCCATAAAATTTTTACCTCGCCTTCTACAGACTTAAACTCTTTATCACCAGTTACAAGCTCTGCTTTTTTTATTTTGGCTAATGCCGCAGCAAAGGTATCGGCATAAGACATTTTGTTACTCGCCTTAAATCTTGCCGCTTCCAACGTTAAATCCTGATCAACATTCACAATTTCAATTGGATATTCTTCAATAAGCTTTCGGAAAGTTTCGGCTTGTTCTAAACCGTTTTCACGAAGCGTTATGTAATACACTTCGCCCCAATTCACCACGCAAAGAAACGATTCGGCATCTCCATCCAGTGTCTTTTTAAGAACCTCAACAACCGGTTTACCTGCCTCTTCCCCCGTGAAGTAAGCAATTAGGGCGTAGCTGTCTAAAACATACCGCTTCAAAGCTCGCGCTCCTTCTTTTTCTCATCAGCCAAAGCTTTTAATAATTTTCCCTTGTGGGCCAAAACGCCAAAATTCTTGTCGATCATTTCGGCGGTTATCGGAACCATCCGCAATTCCCCCCCATCCTCGTAAAAGTGAACTCGAGTGCCGTTTTTGATGCCAAGCCGTTTACGCCACTTGGAAGGGATGACCACTTGCCCTTTTTGAGTGACTACTGATGTTGAAGGATTTTCTACAGTTTTCATGGCTTTCCACTCCTAAAAGTATGATTTAATTAAATTATATACCATATAATAAAATGTAAGTCAAAATATTAATGTAATACTATTATTTCCAGTAGGAATAATACAAACACAGAAAACAACCGAGGGGTCAGGCCAACATTCAACACGTTGGCGTTCTCGCCCTACTCGCTAAAGTTTCTTGTACCTCGTGGTTCTCCCAGAACCAATCCGTTCAATCTTTTTAAGATGCATGAGTTTGGTCAAAACCTGATTCACGGTCGCCCTAATCACGTTGGTCTTCTGGGCGATCTCGCCCGGAGTGGTTTCTTCCACGCCCTGTAAATAGTCCCAAACCGCCAATTGCTTGGGCGAGAGGATTTTGGCCACAAAAAAGGGGTCTGACGCCTTTGTTGCCTAATGATTCTAATTAAGTTCCATAACATTCACAATTTTTTGGCGGTCACGTTCCAAAAGGTTGGTCAATATTTTCGCCAGAGATTCATTGTCTCTTTTCACGATGCGATAGGCGGGCTCATTGTTCGGATTTGTCGAGCCCTCAATCGCCTCTATCGGCTCCATTAAACCTTCCGCGATGAGCTTTTCGACATTTTGAACTTCTTGAAAAGCGCCGTCTAGAACGGCTATTTTCGCTCTATGGATAGCCGTCATTATTTCTTCAGAAACATTAATTGTCGCAATAATTACACCGGGATGAGCGCTTTTATAAACCCTAAATATCTCATCGGCAAAGGCTTGACCAATACTTTGAACTCCCTCAAAATCGAGCATCGCAGTTCTAAATTTTTCTACTCGGGCCATCAGCCGTTTGGCCTGGGACCGCGAAACAAGCGACTCTCCTTCGTACTGCACCAATTTGACCGAAACGATTGTCTTGTCGAAAGAATAGTTATTATCCGCGGGGTCGGCAAACTCATTGAAAATATCTGTTAATTTTCTGGTCGACGTAAAACTGATTCCCATCATGACCTTTGTTCCATTCGTTTCTTGATCGTCGTTGAACAAATAATCATCTTCAATTTCAGTGTGGTGGCCAAAGGTTAATCCATATGATTTGATAAAAAAACCATCAAACGCCCTCGATGTAAAGAAAATACCCTGACCCGAATGTTTTTCCGGGTCGGTCGTCAATTTCCCCTTTGAAAGTTCAAGAATGGCTTGGCGTTCATCCGAAAGATGATAAACCTCTTTAATTTTTCTAAAAATGCCAACCCCGTTATCAACTATCGAGATGAAAACATTTTCCTCTGTTCGTTCCATGTTAATGGTTAAATTTTTTCCAGCCGAATGGTCAATCGCGTTATTGACGATTTCAGTAAACCCGTATTCACAAATACGAATCACGTTTTCGCTTAACCCATCACATACCTTTTGAAAGTCCTTCAGCCAAATTTCCGATTCTTCAAGCAGTGTATCGAGGTCGTAGGTTTTCAAAACGCTTTGTGTAGGGCCCGGCTTATAAACCTTATCTTTAGTCTTACCTTCCTCGATCAATTGCCCAGTTTGGACCATCTGCCTTAAATGCCCCGAGGCGGCCTGACGGGAAATTCCAAATTGTTTGACGATCGACGCGGTAAGCCCCTTGGGATTCTGGGCCACCCGGTCCAAAATATACTGTCGAATTTCGGCGCTCTTTTTGAGCATTTCATCGCGCTTCATGGTTATTCCTAGTCTAGTTTGTAAACCCACTACGGATGATTGTAAAAGGTTATCTGATTATTGTAAATGGTCTTTTAAACTATTGTAAAAGGACTTTGAGTTGATCGTAAAGGCTTCATTATTCATCTGAATTAGGACCAGCACCTTCTATATAGCCACTCCAGATTAGGCTGACGTCAGTTCCTTAGAATCCCTATTGGCGGACCTGACACACCCAAGTCGCGGGCCTCCCCTGTCGGGGACAGGTCAGCTTGTACCAAATGTTATTCATTTGGCATTGGCAAACCGTGCCCATCACCTAGTGGGTGATGGGCAGCTTAGGCTTTGGCCCGGGGGTAAGCCACCCATTTTCGGGATTGAATTTCCCCCAACGCTCCTTTTAAAATATTGACCGGGTTTCCGCCGGAAAGTACGGAATAGCCGCCGGAAGGGGCCGGAATACCCGCCGGAAGCTTTAGAATAGCCGCCGGAAAATTTAGAATTCCCGCCGGAGAGATTGAGCTTACTGACGAGAATGATAGAATTCCCGCCGGAAACATAAGAATAGCCGCCGGAGAAAATCAGAATTCCCGCCGGAAATAACAGAATAGCCGCCGGAAAAGGCCGCGGTGAGGATCGATCATGACTCAATTTAAATCCGAATCCATGCCCTGGTACGACCAGCTGGAAGCTCTCAGGGCCCAGCCGCCCGACGCTACACCGGCTGAACTGATGGAAGCCCTCAAGCTCCGTAAAAGCCAGGTTAGCGACCTTCAAGCCATCGATAAGTGTTTCGACCTGCCGGCTTTGGAAAAGGTCCGCGCGGCGGCGTCCCCTCAACAAACGGGGATTTCGTCCCCTTCGGGGACTCAAAAAGCGAATAATCTGCCTTATACCCTTTCCTTCCGAAGCGCTTTGGCTTTGGCCGGCCTTAAAAAGGTCAAACTGGCGGATTTTAACCAAACGTTCCATGCCGCCCTGGACGTAACCCTTACCCTTCAATTGACCACCGTACAAATAGTGGCCCTGGTGGATTGGATAACCAAGGGCAATAGCCCCGAAACCTTTGATCCTCCGGAACCCGGTAAAAAGGGAAAGTCCTATAAAGGAACCAAGGGTAAAAACCAGCCAACCGGCAACGCGGATGACCTTAAACCAGTGCTCGAATTGTTCAAAAAGGTCGAGGCGGAAATAGCCCGCGGCGACGGTGAAACCACCTATCAGGACGAGTTAAGGGATTTACTGAATAAGGGCAACGCTGAAACCCAAGAGGATGAGGATTCGGATGGAAAATCATCCCCTAAAACGAACGGGGATAGGTCGGGGATTTCGTCCCCCTTCCACAAAGCTCGCGGTTCGGAGACTCAAAAGTCCGCGTCCGTCAGCCAAGCCGGCTGGTTCTGGGAAATGCTGCTCGGCGTTAAGTTTGTCAGCCAGTTGCGGTCCAAAGCCAAAAAGGGCGAACTGACCACCACCGATAAGGTTTTGGTCCTCCTCTATTGGGTGGTGGGTAAACCTTTGGAATTTATTTTCGAACACCTGGGAAAATTATTCAAAGAAAGCGCCAAAGACTTTTGGCATTGGCTGAAACACACGATTGGCGAAACCCTTTCCAAAACGATCCAATGGGCCATTCCCCTTCTCATCATTTGCGCCCTCATCTGGGGCGCGGGAAAAGTTTATCAATACGCCATCGTAAATCCGTTGCATTGGGTGGAATCGGAAATAAAGTCTGGATTCCACTGGGGCGGTTCGAAGGTTGAGGAGCCTGTCACTCCAGCGCCTACAACACCTTCAGCGGAATTAGACAAAACAACAGTTAGAAGTTCGGAGTTAGAAGTGAGAAGTTCGAATCTAAAGCCAAAAACTCCTAATTCCTCACTCCTAACTCCTCGCTCAACTGTCATTACCTACCAGCCCGCCATATCGTTCGCGCCCTCCGCTTCCCCCGATCAAACTCTGTACGACCCGCAGTTGTTGGAACAGGAAATCGCGGCGGTGCCGAAAAATGCCATCGTCAAGGCCTTTCCAATTTCGCCGGATGAAGGCATGCCGGGCGACCTGGCCGTCAGCCGTATGCAGGGCGTGACCGATCCGGATAAATACACCATGAAGATCGGCAATGGAACTCAAAAAATTAATTCCATCAACACAACCACCACCAACCTCATCATCAATTACAAAAGCACCGATCCCTTCAATTTGGACAGCTCGGGCCCGCTGAATTTCTTTTGGGAGGATGTGCTTTATATTCACACTGATGAAATTGAGGTTGAGGGTCAAATACCCTATAAGATCTACCAAAGTTCTTTGATTGTTTCTGGTTCAAAGTATGCCCTAACGATTCAATGCGCCTCATCGGACGACCTGAAACATTTGGTTTCCACCATGGAATATTTCATCCGCAATTCCCGCCTGGGCCACGACACCGCCTTGGCCGGAATGCCATATCCCTCGCAAGGATTGGTTTTAAACAACGATGGCGTAGTGGACAAACTTTGGGCCAATAGCCCCATGGATAAAGCAGGTATGGCTTTAGGCGATCATCTTTGGAGCATTGGAAAAGTGACCTCTGAAAAACAAAGCCGGAGTGATTTGGAAGTCGGACTGCGGTCCTTGCCAGTTACGTTTTTTTACGCTACTGCCTCGGAGTGGGACAGAGCCCTGCACGACCGCAACCCCGCCCAGGCCAATAGCTTTAGGCCGAAGCTACGAAAGGTGATTCTCACAACCCAATAAACAGATAAAAAGAGACGGCTAAAGTGTTGAATGTTGTCCTCATTCCTTTGTTCGAGAACCCCCTTACGGGGACAAGCAGGCGTCGAAAACCGAAGAAAATCCAGGTTTTCTGTCTGGTTTTTAACCCCAAGCAAAAAGCCGATCCCTCTTATATACTTTGCCTATTCTTTTCCCGGAATTGGATGGGCATGGTTCCCTTTTTCAAAAATTTCACTTGGGTCACGCTAATTTGTCTTTCATCCGCCCTGACAGGCCGGGCCATGGCCACCGCGGCCAGCACCACCACCCTGACCTTTAACCCTTCGGCGGTGGTGACAGGACAAACCATCACCCTGATCGCGGCGGTTACGCCCACCATCCCTTCGGGCACCGCGCCCACGGGGCATATCACCTTCACGGACAGCGCCTCAACCTTAAATGCTTTTGTCGCCCTGGGGCAGGGCGGCGGAGCCGCCAATGAGGCCATCACCCAGATTACCTATGGTTTCACCGGGGGCATCCACACCATCACGGCGTCCTATTCGGGCGACAGCAATTATTCCGCCAGCTCGGACGCGCCGGATTTGGACGTGTCCACCGGTATGCTGAGCATTCTCCTCTCTGTCCCCTCGGGCCCGGTGACTTCGGGCCAAGTGGAGCAATTTGCGGTCACCGTTACCGCAGTGTCGCCGGGCAGTCTGGGCGACGGCCACTTCTTGCTCAGTAATCCGGTCAGCATTCTGGATAACGGCGTGCCCATCGGTAAAGCTACCAATCCCGGCGGTTTCTTGGACCCCACCTATTTCAATTTCTCTTTTTCCGCGCCGGTGAGCAACGGCGTCAACAGCTACACCGCCGTCTTTGGGGGCGACAGCAATTACCAGTCCGCCATCTCGCCCGCCCAGGTGATCGACGCGCAGGCGGTCAGCCTCAACAGCATGACTTCCACTCTTCCCGCCGTGGGCGGTGATCCCCAATACGGCCAGTGCAGCGCCTACAACTGGCAGGTCAACCTGCGGGGCAGCCAGGGTTTCCCCGATATTCCTCCCACGGGTTCGGTGACTTTTTATGAGAACGGAACCCAAATGGGAGTCACCGCTTTGACGTCCAGCCCTCCCGCCGCCGGCGCCGCCACACTGCCGATCACCTTTTTAACCGCGGGCAATGACACCTTCGTCATCAGCTACAGCGGAGACATCAACTATCTGGCCCAAAGCATTACGGCCACCCAGACCATCGACCAGGCCAGCATCCAGGCCGGGGAGGCTTGGGTCAATCAAGCGCCTCCCTATCCCGGCCAGCCCGCTTCCATCAAGGGCAGTATCACCACCGTCTGTTTGTTCGAGGAAGGCGCCCCGCCTACCGGCGCCATGACTTTTATCTCGAGCCTCAGCGGCCTGCTGGGCGAGGTGCCCCTGATTTCGGGAAACACCGCGGTCACCTTCAACGCTTTGTCCCTTCCCGTCGGAAACCAATCGGTGACGATGATCTACAGCGGCGATATCAATTACGCTCCCGCCACCGTTTCCTCTTTGATGGTCAACCCCTCGCTGATTTCTTCCCAAATGGCCGTCACGCTGGCCAATGCCTCGGTGAACTATGGCGAACCCGTTTCCATTTACGCCCCGGTCACCGTCTACCACGGCGCCACCGCCAACGGCCCCTACACCGGAACCTTAACCCCTTCGGGCGCGGTGAGCATTTTTGATGAAAGTCTGGGGTTTTTGGGCGCGCCTACCCTGAGCGGCGGCAACTGTGTGCTGGGCTATACCTATCCCGCCCCCGGCGCTTACGCCGTGACGGCCTATTACGCGGGCGACGTTAATTTTGGTTACGCCTCGACCGGCACCGCCGCGAATGTAACGGTGGTCCGCCAGCCCGTGGCGGTTTCGCTTTACGCCGACCCCAACCCCATTGTGGGCGGAACCGGCGTGACCTTTACGGCCAACGTTTTGCCCGCCGACGCCCAATATGCCGCCCCCCAAATGCCCACCGGAGCCGTGACCTTTGTGGATACAACCACCTCTACCACCCTGGGAATTATTTATCTTTTCGCCAATCAGGCCAGTCTGCCCATGACCATGTTCGCCTCGGGCGTTCACAATATTCAGGCCCATTACGAGGGCGACACTTATTTCGCCCCCGGCAACAGCACGGGCTACAGTCAGGTGGCCAACAGCCCCACGCCTACCATTACACCGACGCCCACTGTGACGGCTACCCCCACCAACACGCCAACGCCCACACCCCCTTACAATGTTTCGCCCATGGGCGTTTTGTCGCTGGGGCCCAATGTGGTCCACGATGGACAGGCTGTCTGTTTGTTTTTGGATAAGCCGGTCAATACCACCCAATGGGATATTTATGACCTGCTGGGAGAAAGAGTCGGCGGACTATCCTTTGGGACGCAGGAAGCCTGCTGGAACCACCAGGGCATCGCCGCGGGACTTTATTTGGTGCGGGTAAGGGCTTCGTATCAGGATGGAAGTTCAGCGGACAAGATGATGAAGGTAATGCTTATTCATTAATAGAAAACCCTAAAAGGAGAAGTAAAATGGCGATGAGCGCGGCGGAAATGAAAAAGAAATACATGCCGATGGCAAAGGTATTTTATTGGATCGAAACTTTGTTGGTGGTATCGCTCATGGGTTCGGGCGGGGTGATGATGCTGATAGGTTCGCCTGCGAACGTGCAGGGCATGACCGATCTGGGTTATCCCGCTTACCTTTGCACTATTCTGGGCGTGGCCAAAATCCTCGGCTCTATCGCTATTCTTTTCGGCAGTAAAAAATTCCGCACGCTCAAGGAATGGGCTTACGCGGGTTTTACCTTTGACCTGTTGGGCGCTTCGGCTTCCTACGCCCTCCATGGGGGCGAGCCCGTGATGCATATCGCTGCGCCGCTGATCATCCTGATCTTTGTTTTCCTGTCGCGCCAGCAATGGCGGACGGGCTGGATGTAAAAATCGGATTTATTGACTTACCTCCCCCGCTGACTAAAAAATTGAGGAATCCGTAATTAACGGTGTTTCCAAACCCTCGCTCCTTGCGGGAGAGGTTAGGGTGAGGGGTGATTTCAAGATGCAGCGACCACCCTCACCCCGTCCCTCTCCCATCAAGGGAGAGGGAGTTTAAAACCTAATTCCCTAAAAAAGGTCCACTATCCGATCGGGGACAAGGAAAGGCCGTTCGCTCCCTTTCAAGTCATTCGGCAAGCGCCCACAAAAAAAGCCGCCCCTTCCGAAAGGGCGGCTTTTTTTTTAGATCGCTTTAATTTTTAGAGCTTATTGTCCTGCCGCCGGAGCGGGCGCCACATAACCCAGTGTCCAACCGCCGTGCCCCTTAAAGTCGTCGGATATCCAATTGGCGGTCTGGGCAATCGCGTAACCGCGCAGATTGGAAAAAGTGGCGTCGGTTTGGTACAACAGCGCGGGGGCCGAAGGCGCGGAATTATTCCCGTTCGTGTTCAAGTTGATGGTCACCACCGGGCTGCTGTTGTTTTGGTGGTCCCATTCGTTGTGATGCCGCCACTCGGGATGGTCATGGTGGTGGAAATAATCGTCCCAACCCTCGGCCGGAGGATCGGTTTTTTCGCCCGGATAGGGAATGTCGGTCCAGACCTGATTTTGTCCGTTACCCCAGGCGTTCTTGACCCAGATGGTGCTGCCGTTGGCCGCATTCACGATCTTGGCGTTCGCGGTAATTTTGACCTGTTGGACCGTGTAGTAACCCCATTTGTTATCCGTGCTGAAAAGGGCGGTTTGGATCCTCTGGGGAGGCTGCACCTGGGTGGATTCCACATAGGTTTCCACCGTTCCCGTCAGGATCAAGTCGGCTTTGAAATGCTGGGAAAGCCGCTGAACCACAGCGGGGTCGGCGCTGGGATCGTCGCTGTCATTGGAAATCTGGTTCAAATAGTTTGATACCGCGCCCTGTTCATAGACCGGAACGGCATTGAGGCCCACCAATTGGGCGGTCAAATTGTTTTGCAGCTCCTGGGCCAGGGCCGGATCGGCAGAGACGTTATCAAAGGGAAGGATAACCAGCCCCTGATGACCGTAAAGGCTGAAGACCGGCGGGGTGGGTTTGGGGGGAGGAAAACATCCCGTTGAAAAGATCAAAACCGAAAATAATAAAAAAATCTTCGACAGGCTTGTGAATAAAAAGCGTTCCATAAAATCTCCTTCGGTAGAATGGGGCTATCATATCAAAAGAACAGGCAATCCATAAGACGGGTGGCGGGTCGCTTTTGTTCCAAAAATTAACTTATAAAATACCAGTAGGGTCAATTGGATGATGAATCTGGATAAAATGGCGGCGGACCAGAAAATAATCTGAAAAATCCGATCAAATAAGGAGTGTGTCATGGCCAAAAACAATACGAATCCTAAAGTCGATTTCTTTTTTAATAAAACCCAACCCTGGCAGGAAGAATATAAAAAGTTGAGAAGCATCGTTCTGGATTGTCCGTTGACTGAGGAATTAAAGTGGGGCCAGCCCTGTTACACGTCGGAGGAAAAAAACATCGTTTTGATTCATGGATTCAAGGAATACTGCGCTCTTTTGTTGATGAAAGGCGCTTTGTTAAAGGACCCCAAAAAGATTCTCATTCAGCAAACGGAGAATGTGCAGGCGGCCCGCCAGATCCGCTTTACCAACCTGGGGGAAATTGTGAAGCTGGAAAAAACATTGAAAGCCTATATTCACGAAGCCATTGAAGTGGAAAAATCCGGCTTGAAAGTGGAAATGAAAAAGACTTCTGAATTCAAAATGGTCGAAGAATTCAAAAAGAAGCTGGAAGAAAATCCCGACTTGAAAACCGCTTTTAAAGCCTTAACCCCGGGCCGCCAGCGGGCCTACCTGCTTTATTTTGCCGGGGCCAAACAATCCCAAACCCGTGAGGCCAGGATTGAGAAATGTGTGAAGCTCATTCTTCGGGGCAATGGATTAAACGATGAGTAATTCAATGAGAAAATACATGCATCAAGAAGACTGCCCCCCTTTCGATAAACCCCGCGGTTAAAAAATAGTTACATCTCAAAAAGCCTCTTTCTAAAGAACCCTCCATCGGTTAAAAATGAACCGAAATAAAGATGTGAGGGGGGGATGGTGATGAACGGCAAAAATCTTCGCTTTTGGCTTTTTTTCTTGGTTTTGGGGTGTTTTTCAATCACTCACGCGGATGGAATTCCCGGACTCGACAAGATCAAGCACATCATTGTCATCTATCAGGAGAACTGGAGCTTTGACGGCCTCTACGGCAACTTCCCCGGCGCGGAAGGCTTTTCCAGCCCGGACTTTCACAGCCAGCAGGTGGATAAAGAGGGAAATCCCCTGACCGTTCTTCCCCAGCCCATTTTAAGCATCAATAAAAAAACCAAGGTCGTCACATATGACAACCGCTTCCCCGCTGACATGGCCGTCAAGCCTTTCAATCTGATGAAATACATGAAATCCTCGGATAAAACCGGCGATCTGGTTCACCGCTATTATCAGGAGCAGGAACAAATTGATCACGGCAAGATGGATAAGTTCGCGGAAGTCAGCGACAACGGCGGTTTGGTGCTGAGTTATTTTGACGCCACTAATTTGCCCGAGGGAAAACTGGCCCAGCAATACACGCTTTGCGACCATTACTTTCAAGGCGCCTTCGGCGGTTCCCTTTTAAACCACATTTTCTTTATCACCGCCGACACTTTGGTTTGGAAAGACGCTCCCAAATCCGTTCGCGCGCAATTGGATTCAAACGGAAAAATGATCAAGGACGGTTTTATCAGTCCCGACGGCTACTTGATCAACAATTGCCAGTCCGCCAACATGCCCCACGACCCCAAAACCAAACCCGAAGAACTGCTGCCCGCCCAAACCATCCCGACAATAGGAGACCGCTTGAGCGACAAACAAATTTCCTGGGCCTGGTATGCCGAAGGGTTCAATGAAGCCATCGCCGGCAAAGCCGATGACGATTACGAATTCCATCACCAGCCTTTTATTTATTTTAAAAAATACGCCACCGCCACCACCGTGGACCACGAACACTTGAAAGACAAAGACGATTTTCTGAACGATTTGAATAACGAAAAATTGCCGACTGTTTCCTGGATTAAAGCCCTGGGCCGCAACGACGAGCATCCCGGCTATTCGGATATCGCCGAAGGCCAGCAGTATGTGGCCGATCTGGTGAAAACTATTCAGCAGAGCCCCTACTGGAAAGACACGGTGATTTTAATTACCTATGACGATCACGGAGGCCGCTTTGACCATGTGGCTCCTCCCCTGCGGGATAAATGGGGTCCGGGCGTGCGCCTACCCTTGATTGTGGTTTCGCCCTTCGCCAGGAAAGGCTTTATCGACAACACCGTTTATGACTCGTCTTCAATTTTGAAGTTGATTGAAACTAGATGGAATTTGAAGCCTATGAACGAACGGGACAAGAACGCGGCGATGCTTTTGAACGCGTTTAATTTTAATGAGTAAAAAAACTCAACCCCAATTCTCACAAACCTGGGTTGAGTGACACTATCGGCCGACAGGGATTTCAGCTTTTAAAATAGTACTCTTCCATGTCGGCCAAAAGCGTGGAATGTGTGGGACGCCAGCCGAGGCGTTCCCGGGTAAGCTGGCTGGAAGCCGGACAGTCGAGGCCCGCGAAACCCGCGAACCAGCCAAAATGTTCCGCTGGTTTGGATTCAACCGGAAGTTTCAAACCTTTACCAATGGCTTCGGCGATATCCTTAAACGCGATTCCCTCTTCGGCCACCCCGTGATACCGGTTCCCCGCGGAACCTTTCTCCAACGCGAGCCGAAAAAGAATTGCCGCGTCCAGCCGGTGTACGGCGGTCCAGCGGTTTTTTCCCTCGCCGATATAGGCCGAAACGCCTTTTTCCCGCGCCATATTAATCAAAAGCGGAATGAAACCATGATCCCCTTCGCCGTGGACCGAAGGAGAAAGCCGCACCACGGAAGCTTCCACACCTTTCGCCGCCAATTCATCCGCGATCTGTTCCGAAACCCGGGGCCACGCGGGGTTTGGAGGAGGGATGACATTTTCCGTCGCCAGAGTGCCGGGCGAAACCAGCGCGGTGCCCGAGGTAATAACAAGGGGTTTGTGGACGCCGCGGAGGACCGAACCCATGGCCTCGATGGCGGCCTTGTCGATCTCGCAGTTTTCTTTGACTTTGGAGAAGTCGTGGATGAAGCCGAGATGGATGACGCCATCCGAGGCGGCCGCCCCGTTCTTCAAACTTTCCAGATCCCGCAAATCGCCCCGCTGAACCTGGGCCCCCGCGGTGGAAAGCGATTGGGCCGCGGCTTCGGACCGGGCCAGGCCGAGCACCTGGTGGCCGGCTTTGATGAGTTCCTGAACGGTGACGGAGCCGATAAAACCGGTCGCGCCTGTGACAAAAACTTTCATATCCAACTCCTTTTTCTAATAGAAACGTTGAACCCAGTTACATTGTTTGTAACAGGTATCTTTTATTTAAGAAAGCCCTCCAGCCGGATTGATGCGTATGACCTCAGTCTGGCCAACGGCTTTAAAAAAAGATCCGTCCCCTTTTAAGTCGTTCTTTAAGGCGATTTCAATTAGGGACGAACGGTTTGAGGATATTCGTGAAGAAAAAAAGCCGAACCCGGGATGAAATTCTTTTCGGTTCGATAAATTAGTGAATGACGACAAGCCGGCCCAATATACGGCCGGTGGGTTTGCTCATGTAGATGATATAAACCCCGCTGGCGACTTTCTGACCGTATTTGTTCGAACCATCCCAATTGATGGTCGTTGGCAGAAGCGGCTGCGTCAAGTTTTCATCATAAAGCGTTTTGATGTGCTCTCCCGCCGAGTTGTAGATCTTCAGGGAAATCTGTCCCGCTTCAGAGGATGAAATGGTGATACAGACTGTCCCATCCGTCGTTTGATTGAACACGTTCTTGCAAATCTGGAAGGTGTCGGGGAAAACCGTCGCCGTCGGCGTCAAGGCGATGACCGGGGTAAAGGTCGGCGTCAGGGTCGGCGTGATGGTGGGAGTGTTGGTCTGCGTATAGGTCGGGGTGTTGGTCGGGTTGCCATGGAACCCGTTGGGTGTGGGTGTATTGGTGATGGTGTTGGTCGGGCTGTTAGTCGGCGTACTGGTAGCCGTGTTGGTGGCCGTGCTGGTAGCTGTATTGGTCGGTGTTCCCGAAGCGGTATTGGTAGACGTATTCGTCGGCGTGTTGGTAGCGGTCTTAGTCAGGGTAGCCGTGGGTGTATTGGTAATTGTATTGGTTGGGCTGTTGGTCGGCGTGTTGGTAGCCGTTTTTGTGGCCGTGCTGGTAGCTGTGTTCGTCGGTGTATTCGTCGGCGTATTCGTTGAAGTTATGGTTGGCGTATTGGTCGGCGTATTGGTGGACGTACTGGTCGGCGTATTAGTGGCGGTGTTAGTGGCCGTGCGGGTAGGTGTAGCCGTAGCGGTATTGGTGGCGGTGTTGGAGCTGGTGCTAGTGGCCGTATTGGTCGGGGTGGAAGTAACTGTATTGGTCGCGGTAATCGTGGCGGTATTGGTAGCCGTATTGGTCGATGTGCTAGTCGTTGTATTCGTAGGTGTGTTCGTCACGGTATAGGTTGGCGTATTAGTTTGGGTATTTGTAACGGTATTGGTAGCCGTGGCGGTAGCGGTATTGTTGGGTGTGTTGGTGATGGTATTGGTGGGCGTATTGGTAGCCGTATTAGTGGGTGTTCCCGTCGCCGTATTCGTGGATGTATCCGTAACAGTATTGGTAGCCGTGGCGGTAGATGTATTTGTGGCTGTATTGGTAACGGTGTTCGTCGCCGTGGCAGTAGCGGTGTTGGTGGGTGTTCCCGTAGCCGTATCTGTAGCCGTATTCGTCGCTGTATTCGTCGGAGTATCCGAAGTTGTATTGGTCGGCGTATTCGTAGCCGTATTCGTCGAGGTACTGGTCGGTGTGTCAGTCACGGTGTTCGTGGGCGTATTAGTCAGCGTATTGGTAGCGGTATTGGTCGCCGTGGCCGTTGCGGTATCGGTTGGCGTGTCGGTAACCGTGTTAGTAGCTGTGTTCGTGGCTGTATTAGTAGAAGTATTAGTCGGAGTATCTGAAGTTGTATTGGTCGGCGTATTTGTGGCCGTATTCGTTGAGGTGTCGGTCGGTGTGTTCGTCACGGTGTTCGTGGGCGTATTAGTCAGCGTATTCGTAGCGGTATTTGTCGACGTGGCGGTAACCGTATTGGTAGGTGTATTCGTCGCCGTGGCCGTTGCGGTATCGGTTGGCGTGTCGGTAACCGTGTTAGTAGCTGTGTTCGTGGCTGTATTAGTAGAAGTATTGGTCGGAGTATCTGTTGTTGTATTGGTCGGTGTATTCGTCACAGTGTTGGTTGGTGTGTTCGTGAGTGTATTAGTTGAGGTATTTGTAGGCGTATTCGTTGACGTGTTAGTCGCTGTATTCGTTGGGGTATTGGTGGGCGTGTTTGTAACCGTATTAGTCGGTGTATTCGT